>CAZCQL010000005.1:0-102569 GCA_964500835.1 uncultured Bacteroides sp. | reverse complement strand
GTCATAAAAGAGCTCTGAAAAGCCTTCTTCCTGCTGTGATCTTCTTAAAACAATTCCGCTCCCATGTTTATTTCACCCTGATCCAGGTGATCAGTCTGAGCATTGGGTTTACCGTATGCATCGTACTTTTCTCAACGGTTTTGAATGACCTGGGCTATGACCGGTGCTGGAAGGGAGAGGATCAGTTGTACAGAATTTCCATGGAGCAGGTCCAGGATGGAGAGCTTAGTTTCAGAACCGCCCGCAGCTACAGAGGATTGACAGGGATGCTGGAGGAGGAATTACCCGAGGTCACTGCAAGCACACGCTTAATGCCGGATATAATAACGGTATTTGCAGGCGAGCACCAGATCCAGGATGTAAAGATGTTTTACGCCGACACGAATGTATTTGAAGTTCTTCCCAGAAGGATCATTGTTGCCGAAAGCAATAAAGTATTTCCAGATATTCATTCTATGGCCATATCAGCCTCACTTGCTAAGACTTTATACGGGAGGGTGGATTGTCTGGGTGAGGAAATGAGACTCAATGAGGGATGGACATTTTATATAAGTACGGTCTTTGAGGATATTCCAGAAAAGAGCCACCTGGCCATTGATGTGCTGCTGACCCGGGCAAGCCTCATTTATTATATGAGGAATTTTGATAATATGAATGGACAACTGGTTGACAACAATGATTTTGTCTATACAGACCCCGGGCCCTATCACCGAAGTTCCTGGAATAACATACGAAGTTATAACTATGCGAGGGTCAAAAAAGGAACGGACATGATGCAGCTCCAGCGGAAATCCATGGAACTGATCAAGAAGGTCGACTTACCCGATCGCATCAGCAAGGCCACCATTATACCTTTTTTCCAGGATGTAAGTGAAATTCACCTCCATTCGGATTACCCGGATGAGATCAAAGAGAACAGCAGTATTTTCTATATCTATATGTTAGTGCTGATCGGATTCGTGGTCTTACTGGTATGCTGGATCAACTTCATTAACCTTTTTGCAGTGGTATTTAATGAAAGGATCCTGATAATGGCCATCCGGATGGTTCATGGCGCCGGTTTCAGGGAGATACTACTGGGGACTTTTTGCAGGGGGTGTGTGATCAGTCTGGTTGCAGCGGCAGTTGCAGCCGGGTCATCCTTCCTGGGAAGGTATCTCAGTCCGGCTTTCGTATTCGATACCAGGGTATTGGTGATCCTGCTATTCCTGGTAATCATCTCCGCCCTTCTCTCCATGCTGATTCCACTTATCAGTTTCAGGCCCGGCAGAATTATGAGCCAGCGTCCTGATATCCCACAGAGGGTGACCATGTTAAGGAATGAAATGGCAGCTATCCCGGGCGTGGATGCATTCTGTACCTCTTCCACAGTCCCCGGGCAATCGGTCAAATTCCCCGGTATTTCATTGACCTGTGTTCACAGAGATATAGAAAGAGAAACCTTTGTTCAACGAATTAACGTAGACATGGACTATTTTGGGCTCTACCGAATAGATCTTCTGGCCGGCAGGGGATTCAGGAACAATGAGCACTATGATGTGAGGGAAGTGGTCCTCAACAGGCAGGCATCCGAGGACCTGGGGTTTTCCAATCCCTCCCGGGCAATTGGGGAGATGATCCGGTTTGGAGAAAGTCAATTTGAGGTGGTCGGTATAGTTAACAATTATCACCACCTCAGCCTCAAGGACAAGCTCCAGCCCATAGCCTTTTTTAAAAGTCTTCAGTGGCGAGCATCTGTGGGCTATTATTCTTTCAAACTCAATTCGGCCGATCCGGAGACTCTTGAAAGCATAGCTGTGGCCTGGAAAAAAGTTTATCCCGGAGAACAATTCCTGTTCCATTACATGGAAGAAACCTTCCAGGATCAATATCGGGCAGAACAAAATTTCGGGAATTCCTTCATGATCGCTGCACTTCTGGCAATTCTTACTGCCTGCCTGGGATTGCTTGGATTGACCAGTTTCAACATCCTGGAGCGTACCAAAGAGATCGGGATACGCAAGACCTTCGGCTCAAGTTCTGGCTTAATACTAAAACGCCTCCAGAGAGAAACCTTCTTCCTGGTCATCCTGGCAGCCATGGCAGGAATACCCATCTCCTGGTTCATCAGCAGGCGGTGGCTGGATAATTTCCATTACCGGATCGATCCGGCATGGTGGATGTTTACACTGGCATTCATCCTGGTGCTTCTGGTGGCTGTAGCCACCACCCTGCTGCAAACCTGGAAGGCATCCAGAAAGAATCCGGTGGAAGCGCTGAGATATGAATAAAATGATTGATTGAGCCACAATAATTATGTATATTTCAAACAGGATAATGAAGTAGGAAACAGAGAAATTGAAGAAATATGAAATTAATCAGATTTGGTAACAAGGAAAATGAAAAGCCTGGAATCCTGAAATCCGGGAAGAGATGGGATTGTTCTCCCTATTTTGAAGATTGGAACCGGGATTTTTTTGCAAAGGAGGGATTGAAGTCCCTTCAGGAATTGATCAAAAGTCAAACTTTAAGAGAAGTTCCGGACTCAGAACGTTGGGCCAGTCCCATTGCCAGACCCGGGATCATCATGTGCGCCGGTCTCAACTATTCTGATCATGCCAAAGAATCCGGGACGGACGTACCTGGTGAGCCCCTCCTTTTTATGAAGGCTACCAACACGATCAGCGGTCCCTACGATGAGGTAAGCATACCCAAAGGAAGTTCAAAAACTGACTGGGAGGTGGAGCTGGGAGTCGTATTGAATCAGGATGTCCTGTACCTGAAGGATGAAGAAAAAGCAGATAATGCCATTGCAGGCTACTGTGTGGTTCATGACTTGTCGGAAAGAGACTTCCAGCTAAACAGGGAGGGACAGTGGGTCAAAGGAAAATCCTGTCCGGGTTTTTCACCGGTTGGACCTTATCTGCTCACCAGGGATGAAATGGATAATGTATTAGATCTGCAGATGAGCCTAAGTGTAAATGGAGAACGGAGGCAATCCGGTACTACCTCAACCATGGTGTTTAATCCGGCTTACCTGGTATGGTACATATCGCAGTTTATGATGCTTGAAGCCGGAGACCTTATCTCCACCGGGACTCCTCCGGGTGTGGGCCTGGGAATGAAACCACCCCAGTACCTGAAGGCAGGGGATGTGGTGGAGCTGGGTATAGATAAATTGGGAAGTCAGAAACAGGGATTTGTGAAGTTAAAAAACGACACATGATTGATCTGGGAAAAAAAGTGGCCGTCGTCACAGGTGGTTCAAAAGGTATAGGAGAGGCTATTGCCCGCTTATTTCAGGAATTGGGGGCTGAGGTTCATGTGCTGGATATAGAAGAGCTTCCCGGTAGTGCAGGGACCTTTCATCTATGCGATGTTTCCGATCATCAGGCCGTGGGTAGCACCTTCAAATCTGTATTCGAACAAACAGGGAGATTAGACATCCTGGTAAATAATGCGGGAATTGCCCATATCGGATCCGTGGAGAGCACCAACCCGGAGGACCTGGATAAACTGTATGCTGTCAATGTGAAATCGGTTTACAATTGTTCTCATTATGCGGTTGGGTATATGAAAAGAACGGGGGGTGGATCTATTGTAAATTTATCCTCCATTGCGGCGGACACGGGACTGCCTGACCGTTTTGCCTATTCCATGAGCAAAGGGGCAGTTCAATCCATGACCTATTCCATTGCCAAAGATTTTCTCAAAGATCATATACGTTGTAATGCAGTGGGTCCGGCCAGGATTCACACATCGTTTGTGGACGGTTATCTGGAAACCTATTTTCCGGATTCCAAGGAGGAGATGTTCGATAAGCTTTCCAAAACGCAGCCCATCGGACGCATGGGACAACCCAGGGAGGTGGCCCAGTTGATCGCATACCTTTGCTCGGATGCAGCAGGCTTTATCACAGGATCCTTTTATCCCATTGACGGCGGATTCATCCGTCTGAATACAGACTGAGTACAGGGAGTATAGTCCGGAGAACGCCGGATCATTTGCATATCCCCGGCCAGGCGCCAGAAATGATTGATTGAGCCACAATAATTTTGTATATTTCAAACTGGATAATGATGTGGAAAACAGACAATATGGGCAGGATCGGATATCTATGTATAAAGATACTGGTGATCTGTTTCCTGGTTACCGGCCAATTTCAGCTATACGCTCAATCGGACAATTCGTTCCGCTTTGTCACCTATTCAAACAAAGACGGCTTTAACCAGAACACTGTAAAAACCATCGAGCGGGACAGAGCTGGCTCGCTATGGCTTGGAACATCCAACGGACTTATTAAATATGATGGTTACTCCTTTAAGAATGTAAGCTGGCAGGCAGAACACAAGAACAACGTGTACCACGGACCCATTACAGGCATTCATTCTGATTCCAAGGGACTGCTCTGGATTGTAAGCAACACAGGGCTGAACCTCTATAGCCCGGAGATGGAGCGTTTCTTTAAAGCAACCTCCGACTCACTGGACATGCTTTACAAGACTGTGGAAGACAGGGACGGATCTATGTGGATCCTTGGTGACAAATACCTTTCAAATGTGCAGGCTACCAGGAACAGGGATACGGTTGTCGTTCATTGGAAGCCAAACCTGCTAAAGGGCTCCTATGCACGCCTGATGATACAGGATCTGTTGGTACTCGATGATGGATCTTATCTCCTGGCTACCAATTCGGGGTTATACAGGATGTCCTATAACCGGGAACCAGATAATATCAACATTGAACTGAAGCTGCTGGTCAACTCAATCAATGCCACGGTACTGAATCAGCACAACCACATGATCTGGATCGGGACCCGGAACGGACTTTTCAAGACGGTTCTGGACGGTTCCAAAATACAGTTACTGAATGGATATAAACACATTGAGGATGATCCCGGATCCATTGCCCATGATTTTATCACTGATATCCTGGTGGACAGCAAGAACAGGCTGTGGGTAGGAACCTGGAGAGGTGGATTGTCCCTGCTGAACGAAGACCGTGAAACATTTTCAAATTTCAGCTCCGATCCTAAGGAACATAACGGGATCAGTGGGAACATGATCAACTGCCTGTTCGAAGATCCCTTTAATGTCCTGTGGATCGGAACCGCCCAGGCAGGACTCTGTAAACTGGACCTCAACCGGAAGCAATTCGCCAACCTGGAATACAATCCCTATGATGAAAGTACAATCTCTGGAAACCTGATAAATAATATTCTTGAAGATTCAGAGGGTTATCTCTGGATTGCAAGTTACGGAGAGCCCCTTGCCAGAAGTACCACTCCGGTCGGTGAAGTTCCCCTCTCAAATCTGAAATTCAAACGATTTGATCACTGGTACAATAGCTTCTACGACAAGGTAATTCAATCTATTTTCGAAGACCGGTACGGAAATATCTGGCTGGGTTATGAAGAATCCGTAGTGGTGTATAATAAAAAAAATGCAAGCTTCACCCGCCTGGTTTTTGAATCAGGGAACCGTATTTTGCCCATACATAATGTAAGGAATATTTTACCTGTTGACCATGAGAGATTGCTGGTGGCCGGATCTCAGCTCCTCATCTTGAAAGATCCTTGGAGTCTCCTGGGGAGCGGACCTGAGGTAAGAATCCCTGTCCTGTGTAACTACCAGCTTGATAATCGCTGGGAAATCGTTACAACGATTGTGGAAAATCCTGAGAATATCTGGGTAGGATTCGGTGGAAGCGGTCTGGCCCGCTTCCGGGCAATCAATGATTCGATCCTTCTGACCGAGCATTTCGAGTACCTTGAAAAGAACCGGAGCAGTATCAGCAATAACAACGTATTCTGCATACACAGAGACCCTGGCCATAATCTCTGGATCGGAACCTTCGGCGGGGGACTGAACTTACTGGTGAACCCGAACGGTCATGCTGAAAAAGGTTTCCTCAGACTCCAGGATACCATCAGCCTGGCGGACAATGCCATCTATGGCATTATCGAGGAGAATGACTCCATCCTCTGGTGTGGAACCGACATGGGTATCTGCAAACTGAATACCAGGACCTTTGAAACAACAATCTTTAACATGCACGACGGGCTGCCAAACAATAATTTCCGTATGAATGCCTACCACAAGGGTAAATCCGGCTACTATTATTTCGGGGGACTGAATGGGTTGACAGCATTCAAACCGGAACAGATCAGGCCGAATACTATAGCACCGAAGGTGAGGCTTTCAAGTCTGAAAATAAATAACAGGATCGTCCCGGTGGGCAGGACAGTAGACAACAGGATCATTCTTGATAAACCCCTTTCAGAAATGAAAGAACTGGTTCTTTTGAGGTCTGACAGGACGGTATCAATCCAGGGCATCGTGGATCATACAGCTATACCTGAAAAGAACCGCCTGGCCTATTACCTGGAAGGTTTTGACAAGGAATGGATAGAGGTGAGCCAGGGATCATTCTCTCCCACGTATACAAACCTGCCACCAGGTGACTACACCTTCAGGGTCAGGGCCTATAATTGTGACGGCATCATGTCTGAAGAGGAAAGTGTACTTCAGATAAGTATGCTGGCCCCCTGGTTTGCCCGGCCGTTATACGTACTGTTGTTTATTTTATTTGGACTGATGGCAACCTTTGGCCTTTCCCGTTATTTTATCAAAATGAAAAGTCTTGAGAACAAGCTCCATTTTGAGCAACTGGATAAGGAAAGGATCAAGGAGGTCAACCAGGCCAAGCTTCGATTCTTTACGAATATTTCCCATGAATTCAAAACCCCTCTCTCGCTGATCTTCATTCCCCTGCAGAAACTCCAGGCTCTTGTTATAAACAGGGAGGAAAAAGAGTATGTGGATATGATCCAAAAGAACTCCAACAGGCTGATGCGCCTGATCGATCAGTTACTCACCTTCAGAAGGATTGAACATGGAAAGTTGGTCCTGGATATTTCAAATACTTCCCTGGAGGGTTTCATCTATCCTGTGGCCGATGCATTTGAATCCTACTCCGTGAAAAAAGGGATACAGTTCTATTACCAGATGAAGGATCCTGCCTTCAGAATCCACCTGGATATTGAAAAAATGGAACAGGTGCTCTTTAACCTGCTTTCCAACGCCTTCAAGCATACCCCAGCCAACGGGGAAGTTCGTCTGGAAGGTGCGATACGTACCATCGATGGCCTCAAATACGCCTGTTTTGATGTAACAGATAACGGATCGGGCATCCAGGTCAGGGATAAGGAGAAGATTTTCGAACGGTTTTACCAGTCAGGAAAAGGACTTGATGATATGGGTGGTACCGGGATCGGCCTGTCATACAGCAAATCCATGGTAGAATTGCATAAAGGAAGCATCACAGTGGAAAGCATTCCCGGAGAGAGAACCTGCTTCTCGGTCATGCTGCCTCTCGACGAATTGCATTCCATGGAATCCGAAAAAAAAGAGGTGACCAGGTTAAATGCCGACGAATTGCTTGAGATTGAAACCCTGACCGGCAACCTGGTTCCTGATGAATCTTCTTCAAATACACTAAAACCAACCGTTCTTGTAGTGGATGACGAGATCGAATTCAGAAATATAATTAGAGGCGTGCTGCAGAAGGATTACAAGGTCATTGAAGCAGCCAACGGAAAGGAGGGACTGAATATAGCTACAAAGGGAGAGGTTGATATCATTATCAGTGATGTGTTGATGCCCGGTCTGAACGGTTATGAGTTCTGCAGGAAGATCAAAATGGATATGCAACTGTGTCACATCCCCGTTATACTGTTGACGGCACTGGAAGAAATGGACAGCCAGATCAGGGGAGTGGAACACGGGGTCGATTCTTATATTTCCAAGCCATTCAATCTGAAATACCTGGAAGTGACCGTTCAGAAACTGATCGAGAACCGGAACAAACTGAAACTCCACTTTACCCAGTTCAGTTCCCTGCCGACTGATGTGAAGATATCCGATTTAGACGCAAAATTCATCGAGATGGTCAACAGTGCCATCCAGTACAATCTGGACGATTCATCATTTGGGGTGGAAGAACTGGCCACCAGTGTCAATCTCAGCACTTCCCAGTTGTACCGGAAGCTGAAATTGCTTACGGGACAAATCCCAAATGCCTACCTCAGGAATTACCGGCTGCAGACGGCAGCAGATATCCTGACCGGCAACCCGGGTATCAGCGTGAAAAGTGTCATGTACGAAGTGGGGATTGAATCAGCCTCTCATTTCAGCCACGCATTCAAAAAGAAATTCGGATACTCCCCTTCCGAGTTCGCCTGATTTGTGAAATGTCCCCGCTTAGCTCGCGTGCGGAAATCAGCAACGAAATGAGAGATTTCGACAACAGAAGCCATGCTCTTCTCTCTATATTTGATCTGATCTATTTAGATACTATTTAACAAAAACTGAATTATTATGAAAAAACTACGACTATCGATTTTAATGCTGGTCCTCTCTGGATTGGCAATCGGAGTAAATGCCCAGGACACCATCAAGGGCCTGATCATCTCCGAACACCGCTTCGGCAACCCGAGTCACGGGTACATTGAACTTGCAAATGTGGGAACGGATACTATTGATCTGTCCAAAGTTGCTTTTGCAAGCGTAAGAAATCAGGACCTCACAATGGTAGATGGTCAATGGAGGCTTCCAGGGCCAAGACCTGTCAAGCAAATTGTCAGGCCAGAGGGAATGCTCGCTCCCGGCAAAACCTGGATGTGGATGGCTGTAAGTGACAGGTTTTCTGTGGATGGACCCTGGCCTCAACACAGGACCGACATTCTGCCGCTGGCAGATCATTATATTATGCATGCCGATGTTTTTGGTAAGACGGATACCATCATCCCGGAGTGGCAGATGTGGGGAGACTCGGTCTCAAGCGATGCAGGTGTGGCCTGGAACTGGGGCATTATTCCATTTGCCCTGTTCGCCTACCTGGATAACGGAGATTCCATTATGATCGACCAGGTGAACATGAACCTTAATGATGCCAACAGGGCTGTCGGCGGATATAACGCGGTAGCAGGTATTCCTGAAGCTACCCGATATTATACCCTGGTCAGAAAAGCAACGGTCACCCATGGAAATATGGACTGGCTCGCCTCCGCCGGGGTTTCAGCGGAAGACTCGGAATGGAACGTCATACCCAACCAGCCCCCGGAAAGCCGGATTTCCTTTAAAACCATCAAGAACCATGGTGATTTCCATATTGATGTGACATCCTCCTTGGCGGATGTGGATATCGCCAATGCCAAGATGACCGTTCCCTGGGGTATTTACAGGGGGGATTCCATACTCCCACACCTGGATATCGGACCGGGCATGGCCTGGGGATATGTATGGGATGGCGACCTGACAGACTCCACTTTTACCACCATGCGGGACGGTGATACGCTGATCATGTACGCTTCAGGGAATACCCTGGAAGAGGTTCATTTCGAGATCGCAGTGCTGGATCCGGCTGCAGATCAGGCGGAGGTATTTCCCATGAGCTATAAAGTTTCCGGGGGAGGCTGGTGGCACAATCCCTTTAACTCCCAATTCGAGTGGACGGACGACGATATCTGGGTTCAGCCCTATTATGTAACCAACTTCCATGCTATGGATACCATCGGGAATGTACCCTATGCCACCAGGGTGGATACCCTTTTCAGGTACCTGGAAAAAGCTCCGGATGCCACCTGGGAAATAGTCTTTAAGGACGGCGAGGATCATGCCGACCTCAGCAATGGGGATATCCTGAAGGTAACCGCCCAGGACGGATCGACCATTAAGGAGTATTACATTGATGTGCAGGAATATGCCGCCAGTAACAACGCACAGCTGGGAGCCATAACCTGGCCGGACAAGCAGGATTTTCTCGAAGGCTGGGCAGGAGATACCATTCCCCAGTTCAGTTCTGTAAAAAACTCCTATACGGTGAAGGTTCCCTACGGAACACTCAATGTGCCGGCTCTTACCGCCCATCCTGTAGATATCAACGCGGAAGTGGAAGTGCAGCGGGCCGTATCACTCACCGGAAGCCTTGCGGAAAGGTCCTCCGTCTTCACCGTAACCGCCCAGAGCGATACCATCACCAATACCTATACGGTGCTCTTTGAACTGGAAAAGCATCCTTCCAAAGTGCAGACCTGGGAAGGGACTCCCTTCTTTTCTGAATTTGCAACCAACCAACGTTCCTGGATGGGATACCTCGAAATTGTTAATCCGGGAAACGTTGACATGGACCTTTCAGAATACATGATTGTCAGAAGCGACGAGGTAAATCCCGCACTGGCCATTGAGGCCCTTGCCTGGGATGTTGCACCAACTGATGCAGACTTCCAGAACCGGTACCTTAGTTATGTGCCCGGATATGCCTATTATGAGGATACGGTGAGCTGGCTTCTCAATCCCGGATTCCTCAACCTGGATGCCAACGTAGATCCAGTTGTGGCGCCGGGAGAGGTATTTGTAATCGCCTCGACTTCTGCGAACCGGATCCAGTTTTATACGGATGCGCAACTGGATATAATTGACAAACGGTGGGATGACGGAAACTCAACCTTTGTACCGGTAGATGATGGTGTCAATGCCCGTTCGACCCCAGCAAACCTGCCCAGGGGTGCCGATGCAGTCTATTTACTCAAGATCGTGGGCGATTCCGTCCTCGATGGGACCAAGGCAGTAGGTGATCCTGCAGATTTTATGCTGGTGGATGTACTGGGAGATCCCGTCGCCGATGATACCTGGTCAGTTGCAGGAAAAACTGTAGGATCAAACTATCGGGGCAGGGTCAGACCAAAGCCATATATCTATACCGGATCTAACTCACTCGTGGAATGTGAAGAGCACTGGGGTACCAGTGTTGATACAACAGACTGGATCGCAGAAACCTATCTGGAACCCGAGGTTCCTGCCCAGGACAATATCCCGGATCTGATCGGATCACATGTGATGAATCCCGTGACAGTATACCTGTCCACAATAACTTCAGGGATTTACCTGGTGAGTGACGGTTATGGAGTGGGACAGACTCTCCAGGGTGATCTCACTTCCACAACGGTAGAAACATTCTTCGGATACGTGGATAAAGCGGATTCGGGACAGGAGCTGAGTGTACACAGTGGAACTGACGGAAGTATGAAAGATGCAGCTGCTGCTGTGGCAGGGGGGGATACCCTTGTGGTACTTTCGGCAGACGGCCTGAACACTTCCTGGTACACGCTGACCGACCAGCCGCTGGACAGCGATGCGGTACTCACCCTGGTGGATGATCCATCTGACTACACCATCAATATCGACGGATCAACCGGAATGATTTCAGGTGTGGTATTCGGGAGTCTCCTGAAGGATTTGGTTGCTGCTGTGAATGTACCCGATCTGGCTGTAATGAATATCATTAACGGCGCCGGTGAGCTGGTCCCGATGCACTATATGAATTATAATTCTGACAAGGTAGATACAAAAGTGGGATCGGACATCTATTTCGAGGTGGTGGCCCAGGACCTGGTAACCATCATTACCTATAAGCTGGAACCTGCCACCCTTTCCAGTGATGCCTTTGTGATCTCTTCCGTCTACAACGTGGACGATGAAGGGGATGAGATCAGCGGTATTGCGGAAGGAACCACCGTTGGACTCTTTTTCAGGAGTACTGAAGTGGTTAAAGGAGCCACAGCTACCATCCTGAGCAAGTCGGGACATGAGAGAGTGGATGGAGTCATTTCATATGATGATGTTCTGAAGGTTGTCTCGGAAGATGGTACCAATACAACCATTTACTTCCTGACCTTCCAGCTGGAATCCAATCCGGATGTGAACCAGGCACCTGTGGTGACTCTTGCATTTAGTGATTCGATCATGAATGAGACAGGAACCATCCAGTTGTCAGCCACTGTGGATGATGATGGCCTGCCACAGCCTCCATCAATCACTTACCTCTGGGAAGTCACCAGCGGCAACGCGGCAGATGTGGTCATTGAGAATGCTGACCAGCTTTCCACAAATGTCACCTTCAGTGCCATGGGCGACTATACCTTCACATTGTCGGTAAATGACGGGGCTGCAACTACAGAAGTTCTCGTCAGCATCTCGCTGCGTGCAACCAGGGTCGGTGACATGCTGGCACCTGCCATGCATATTTATCCCAACCCGGTTAAAGATAAGCTGACATTGGAATTGACGAATATGCCAGGCAGGACCTCAATGGTTTCCATCTACAGCATCACTGGTCGTGCAGTTTATAATGCAAAACTCTCAGCTGATAAAACAGATATCGATATCAGCAGCCTCGATGCTGGATTGTACCTGATGAAGGTTGAATCTGATAACATAAGATTCACTCAGCGAATTGAGATACAGAAGTAGTCTCTTCTTGTAGTAAGTAGTAGTTTCTGAAGGAGCCGGTCATAGGACCGGCTCCTTTTTAAAAATGGACAAGAATTTGATCGATTTAAACAAGCTTCAAATCCTTTTCTCACTCTATATTTGTTGGTAAGGATCCGAGATCTTCAATATTATAAATTAATACGAACAACCACTTCATGGGTATGGACAGGAAACTGTTTTCTATTGTTCTGTTTGCCTGCGCACTTCTTTACGGATGCAGGGATATATATGAACTGGATAAGTATCAGCGGCCCGACTGGCTTGCCGGGAAAATATATACACAGATCACTACCCGGACTGATCTTTCAATATTCCAGGAATGCCTTGAACTTACCGGCTACGACACCATCCTGGATGTCACGGGGAGTTATACCGTATTTGGTCCGACCAATGAAGCCTTTGAACAGTGGTTTGGCAAACACCCGGAATACGGAGGCTCGCCGGAGAACATCCCGGCGCAGGAGTTGGAAAACCTGGTTGAAAGACATGTGCTGCAGAATGGCTGGAGTCTGAAACAAATGAAATCCCTTGATATTTATGGCTGGATTGACCAGGATGATCCGGATAATAACAAGCCCCGGGGATACAAACGTCAGACGATCCAGAAAGATGCAGACAAAAAGTACTACATCATCAATGACCTGATCGTGGATTCGACCGAATCGGATGACTATAAAAAAGTTTATGCGGGATCGCGGAAATACGGGCCGCTCTTTTTTGATGACTACTTCAGTGTGAATGACCTGCGATACGATGACTATGAATTTTACTATGACAGGGCCTATGAAAATGGAAACATGTATTTTGGAAATGCCAAAATCGTAAGCGAAGAAATTTTCGCCGAAAATGGTTTCATCTACGAAATTGATAAGGTAACAGATCTGCTTTATAATGCTGAACAGATCTTAGACCTGGAGCACTCAGGATTCAGTTTCAGTACTTTCAGGGAAGCATTCAATCACTTTGCCTCTTTTTCAGCTGACATGGAGGTAACCAATAAACAACCGGAAGCCAAGGCCGGGGGCATATTTGACACCCTCTACTACCTGGATTATCCTGACCTGACTTTCAACCTGCATGAAGAACTCACCGGACCGAATACAAATGTTTCCAATTATACCGTTAGGTACCAGAATGGGATCCTGGTACCCACAGATGAGGCATTCCAGAATTTTCTTGACGAAGTGGTGACCAGTAAAAGCGGCTACCCACACTGGATAGATTTTGATGGAGTACCACTTGTGGTGAAGCGAATAATCCTGAATTCACATATGGCAAAAACACCCATCTACCGCAGCAATTTAGAGGCGGGATTCCTTAATGGGGCCGATGATAAGATTACCATAAACGAGGCGGATATTATCTATAAATACTATGGCAGCAACTGCAGTTTCCTCGGGCTGAACCGGGTAGTAGTTCCACGGGCATTCTCAAGCATAACCGGTCCCATTTACCTGCGACCGGGATATTCCTTTCTGTTATATGCACTGGAGTTTGCCAAAGTGCTCCCCGCATTGAAGGAAGAGGGAAGGGATTACATTTTCTATGCACAATCCGATGCATCCTTTTCCGAAGATTCATCCCTTTTAATCAATTGGATCGACTATTCTACGAACCGATTCAATTTCCAGGCATATGACCGGACCAGTGATAGAATGACTGTCGTACCCAGGAACCAGCTGACCAAAATGATCCTGAACCAGGTAGGGACTACCCTGCCAACAGGAAGTGCCAGTAAAGAATTCATTGAAAACCTCGCCGGAAATTATATCGTAGTAAATAATGAGGAGAATACGGTATCAGGAGCATTGCCGACCAAATGGGGTTATAACGGGGATTCAGCCATTGATGTGCATCCCAATCCACTTGAGGAACCCACCGACAACGGCACTACCATGGAGGTACAAGGTTGGTTCTCCAATCCTACTACCTCTATGTACTCATGGATCACGTCTTATCCCGGTTTCTTCAACCTGATCGACAGAGCCGGCCTTTATGATCAGATATATTATACCTTCCCTTTTTTAACTGAAGGAGAAACTTATACGGTGTTGATTCCCACCGAGGAGGCCCTGGGAAAATATAATACAGATACGCTATCCACGGAAGAACTGCAGCAATTTGTAAAGTACCATTTCATAAGGGGAACCAAAATATGGACCGACGGGAGCAGTCCTGACGGAACCTATGAGACCTTGCGCGTAGATGAATCCTCCACGCCATATACCACCAGGTATTCGACAATACGTATTGAGACAGGCGATGATCTGATCAGGATCCTGGACATGCATGGGGGTACCTATACTGAAATTCTCGAACAGGAGGACCATACAAATCTGATGATCGCCACAGATCTGGATGAAGAGTCCACCTCTGTCTATGACTATATTACAACCGGAGTTTTGCATGAAATTGACACTGTCCTGATCAAACAATAGAGAAAGAATGAAAATCCTAATCAGACAAATCTTCATCTTTTTTATGCTTCTGGTCTCTGCCGGAGTATCAGCTCAGACAATTATCCGCGGTACGGTAACCGACAGCGAGGATGGAAGCAGGATCATAGGAGCCACAGTTACGGAATATGATAAGGACCGAAGGATCATCAAGGGGACAATCACCGACCCAAACGGGAACTACAACCTCCGGGTAGAGAATCCGAAAGATATCATTATCATCAGCTACATTGGATACACCAGTGCCGAATTCTCCATACTGGGTCGCGCAGTGATCAATATTGAGCTCAAGTCCTCCGCCATACAGATGGAGGAGGTAGTTATCACTGCAGAGTCTGATTTCAATTCCTTAACCGGTGTTGCACAGAGGGATATTACGGGTTCCCAGGTAAGGATCGACATGTCGGAAGCGAAATATATGGGGGTAGTATCGGCAGAGGAAGCCCTGCAGGGAAAAGTCTCAGGTCTGGATATCATGACATCGGGTAATCCCGGAGGGGGTTCTCAGATCGTGATCAGGGGACTGGGCTCTCTGGGAGGATCCACGCCGCTGATCGTGGTGGATGATATCCCCCAGGACATAAAAATTGATGAAGGATTTGACTTTGGATCGGCTGATCAGGAAGATATCGGGGACCTGGTCAATATTTCCCCCCAGGACATCAAATCCATAGACGTGTTAAAGGACGCGGCCTCAGCAGCTATCTGGGGTTCCAAGGGCGCCGACGGGGTGTTGATCATCCAGACCCAAAGAGGTAAGCGGGGAAGTACGCGATTTGAATACCAGGGGAAATATACCATCAATGTACAGCCTCCTCCCATTCCCATGCTGAATGGAGATGAATATATTATGATGCAACTCGAACAATTGCTCAACCAGCAGGGACTTTTTGAGATTCCGGATGAGATTGCCTATGACAGGGATTATGTGGATTTCTACAATTACAACAAGAATACGGACTGGGTTGAGGCAATATCCCAGACCGGTTTTATCAATGACCAGTACTTCAAGGTTTCAGGTGGAGGGGATAAAACCAGATATTTTGCTTCGGTGAACTACCAGAAAAATGACGGGACCACCAAGAATACCTCCCTTAATCGCCTGTCAACCAGGATTAACCTGGACTATAACATAAGTAGCAAGATCAGGTTCTCTGTGAATTTTAATTATTCGAACACTGCCAAAGAAGACAACTATGAATTCAGGCTTGATACCGACGGGGATGGGAAGAAAGAAAGGGTCAATGTGCGGCAGATGGCCTACATCAAGGCTCCCAATATGGCCATCTGGGAACATGATGAAAACGGGAACCTGACAGGAGAATACTTTACCCCAATCTATAGCTACCAGGGAGACGGGGACAAGTATTTCAACCCGGTTGCCGTAGCCAACTTAAGTTTCAACGACCAGGACGATAACCAGGTGCAAAATAGTTTTGTGCTGGATTACAACATTTTGGCCTGGCTCAGGTTCCGTCAAACTATTTCCTTTCAATATCTGAACCGCAAAAGGAAACAATACCTGCCTATCGATGCCATCGGAACAGACTGGCTGAACGACCTGAACAACTTTGCCTGGGAGCAGAATTACACCACCAACAAGATTATCTCAAGATCCCAGCTCAGTTTCATTCCGCGACTGAAAAATCCGGCCCATTCTATATCGGGTATGGTACTCGCGGATGTGGAGATGCAGTCCACCGAATATGCGGCCCTTTACACGAGCAGGGGCCCCGGAGGCGGCATAACGGATCCGGCAGCAAATGCCCCCATACTGAGGCTCAACTCAGGATCCAGTGAAAACAGGGGAATAGGACTAAGGAGCAGCTTGAATTACAAATTCAAAGACCGGTACATCTTTTCAATGATTGCCAGTATTGACGGAAGCTCGAAATTCGGCTCCAACCAGCGGTGGGGACTTTTCCCCAGTGTTAGCCTTGGATGGAGGTTTTCAGAAGAGGAATTCATGTCAGGTATTGAAGCCCTGTCTGATGCAAAGCTGAGGTTCAGCTGGGGTCAGACCGGGAAACAGCCTTCTTCAGCCTATGCCCGACATGCCATCTTCAATACCTCCAATCCTAACCAGTACATTGACAATCCCATTATCATCCAGCAGCAAGTGCAGCTGGAAAACCTGAAGTGGCAAACAGTGAGCCAGTTGAACCTGGGCCTGGACCTCGGTTTCCTGAAAGACCGCATTATACTGACCGGCGAAATTTATAAGAAAACCACGGAGGATATTCTCTGGAAAAACTATAAGATTCCGAAATCTTCCGGTTATACCGTTTTGAATTATTACAACGGCGGGATGCTGGAAAACAAGGGTTGGGAATTCTTTACCCGGTTAGGTATTATCAGGAAAGAGAGACTCAGATGGGACGTGAATTTCAATATTGCCAACAATTTTAACGTGTTCCTGGAGTTTCCCGAGAACTTCAATAATGAAGTGGCCACCAATATCGGGAATGGACTCTACCCACGGAGGGCGGATATCGGTCAGCCCGTGGGAGCCTTTTACGGCTTCCGCTATCTCGGGGTTTGGCCCTCGGATGAAGATGTGGTCGCCCTGGATGCCAACGGCAACGTTTTGCTTGACGCAAACAAGGTTCCCGTCCCGCTCACCTTTAACAAGCAATATAAGTTTGTTGGTGGAGATGCTATCTATGAGGATGTTAACCATGACGGGAACATCGATCTGTTGGACGTGGTATACCTGGGTGATTCTAATCCCGATTTCATCGGTGGATTCGGCAGCACCTTTGTCTGGAGGCAATTCAGTGCTTCGGCACAATTTCATTACAGGACCGGGTTCCAGATCGTAAATGAAGTCGCTTTGGATACGGAAGGAATGCTTGACAGGAACAACCAGAGTAAGGCGGTTCTCCACAGGTGGCGCATACAGGGCCAGGATGAAGAGAACATGATTCCCCGTGCATACATGGATCACCCGGCCAATAACCTGGGATCGGAACGCTACGTGGAAAACGGAGACTTCCTTCGCCTGAACAACATGACCTTCAGCTATAGGCTGTCAAGGGAGACTTGTTCACGGATAGGGTTAAAGTCTCTGGACTTTGCAATATCCATGCGTAAAATCCTGACATTCACAAACTACACAGGCCAGGACCCGGAGATTCCCCAGACCGGAGATGATCCATTCTGGTTCGGAACGGATAAAGCACGAACACCCGTACCGAAGTCCTATGTATTTAGCATTTCTGCCGGGTTCTGATAAACTACAAGCTATGCAATTAAAATTAAAAATAATACCATTCATCCTGTTCCCCCTGCTCATATCATCATGTGAGGGCTGGTTGGAATTGGTCCCGCCGGACGGATTGGTAAGGGATGAATACTGGAAATCCAAGGAGGATGTGGAGGCCTCTCTGATGGGGGCCTACCAGGAGTTTGCACAGCTGGATGCTACCCTGTTCCTGACCGGGGAATTAAGGGGAGACATGATCGTCTATGATGTGAATGCCGCAAGTGACTACCGCGATATTATGGATGGGAACATTTTCCCGGACAACCGCCTGTGCGACTGGTCCCGTTTCTATACGGTTATCACCCATTGCAATTCAGTGCTGAAATACGCACCAATTGTTCAGGAAGCAGATGCAACATTTTCTGAGTACCAGATGAGGGTTTTTGAATCTGAAGCGTTGTTCCTGCGTAGTCTTTCATACTTCTACCTGGTAAGGATTTTCCGGGAGGTCCCGCTCATTCTTGAGGCCTCTGAATCGGACAATGTGGATTTCTTCCAGCCCACCTCCGCCCCGGAAGAGATCCTGGATCAGATCACGGATGATCTGCTGGTGGCACGAAAAGGAGTGAGGGAGGAATACGGGAACCTGGAGGAGACCAAGGGAAGGGCCACGAAGGCCTCGATAAATGCTTTGCTTGCAGACATTTCTCTCTGGAGTTTTGATTATGAAGACTGTATTTCCTATGTGGAGGCAGTCGAAGATGAGGGTTATGAGCCGGTTCCGGGATCACAGTGGTTCGGCATTTTCTACCCTGGCAATTCCCTGGAAGGTATTTTCGAATTCCAGTTTGATGCTTCACTGGAGCAGTATAATTCCACCTATGACCTGACCTATTTCTTCAGGAATTTTCTGGCCAGCACCAGTGCGATGGATTTGCTAGATCCATCTCAGTCCAAGGAGATCATCAGGGGAGAAGGATCCATAAGGATCTCGGATTCAAAAATCTGGAAATATGCGGGAGCTGCAGCTGATGGTAAAACCCTTCGTCCTGGAGAAGACAATAAGAGTGGTAACTGGATTGTATACCGGATGGCAGATCTGCTTCTAATGAAAGCAGAAGCATTATCCCAGGTCGGCCGCTTTGACGAAGCCCTGGCGATTGTGAATGATCTTCGCACGAAGAGGCTGATGAATCCGCTCTCCGTTTCAAATACCCCTTCAGCTTTCGAAGATCTGATCTTAGAAGAAAGGGCTCGCGAACTGGCCTTTGAAGGCAAAAGGTGGTTTGACCTTCTCAGATTGGGCAGGAGAAACGACTATATGAGAAAAAGCAAGCTGATCGAGATCATCGTAGAAAAGGTCCCTTCAACCCAAAAACTTCTGCTTTCCACAAAGCTTACCAATCCTTGGGGCTGGTATTTGCCCATTGAAGCTGATGAATTGGAAAGAAATTATTTATTGAATCAAAACCCATATTATGCGGGCTATGAGACAAATTAGGTTTATATTTTGCCTCCTGGCTGCAGGGATGCTCCTCATCACAGCCTGCGACGTAGAAAAGAAAGAGACAGGTTTCTTTGATGAGAATGTAGTGTCCATTGCTACATTCCTTGAGTCAAATAAGGAAGAATACTCCAGGTACTGGCAGATCCTGGAAACCACCGGACTGTATGCCACTCTGAATGCATATAATCCGCACGGAGATGACTATACCCTGTTTCTTCCCACGGACGATGCATTCGACAGGTATATCCAGCAGAATGACAAATATGACAGTTTTGAGGCCCTGATACAAGACTACGAGTTCCTGTGGCTCCTCAGCCGCTATCACATCGTGAATATTGGCCTGATATCCAATGAATTCCCCTATGGAGCCCTGCCAGACTCCACGATAACAGGGGATTACCTAACTGTCGGAATCCAGGTGACGGAAGATTCTTCACTATACATGATCAATAATAGAGCCCCTGTGATCATCCAGGATATTGAAACCACCAACGGATATATCCAGGTAATCGGTGAAACGCTTGAGCCGATTTCCTATAACAGCTATGAATGGCTGGAAAATACGGAAGGTTACTCCATTATTTCAAGGGCTTTTAAAGCCTCGGGATTAAATGATACCATGGGAATATACAGGCATTCATCCACAGGGCAGCTTATTAAAAACGGTTATACGGTATTTGCAGAGCATGATTCAATTTTCGAACGCATCGGTATCCTGACCTTTGAAGACCTGATTAACCGGGTGCATACACCGGGCTATGAGCTGGATGATCCGGATGGTGGTCTCTACCAGTTTGCCGCCTACCATATGCTTGAAGGAAGGTATTTCCTCGATGCATTTGAGGGAAGCCGCAACTACAACAGCTATGCCGTTTACCCGGTGTCCATAAGTGCCGGAATAGATATTAAGCTCAACGCCGGTGTAGATACATTCCGTCTTGAAATCTCAGGATCGGATACAACCTGGATTAACTACGTGGGATTATATTACCAGGAAAGTAACTTGAATACAAAGAACGGACCGGTTCACTTCATTGATGAGATCATGGAATTATTTGAACCGAGAAGATCTCAAAGGACCTTTCAATTGCGTGAGGATCCATTGATCATTGAAGCCTACAGTACGAATGGCACCTATGAATTTGTTGAACCGGAGCAGTTTGAAAAGCTCTGGTGGGACGGAACCGAACTGTTAATTTATGAGAAAGGTACACAAGCCGAAAACAAGGCAAGTAGCGGGGATTACTTTGAATTGAACGGGAATTTCGATTTTACATACACCATTCCAAAGATTATGCCCGGCAGGTACCAGTTCGATTTAAGGGCCGATGGAAAAGGAAATAATAATGCAACCATACAGGTCTGGATTGACGGCAAGAGGTTAGGAGGAAACACTGACCTCACAAGCGGTGGAAATTCCAACAATCCATGGGCAACTTACAGCATGGGAATATTAGAATTCAGCAGCTACAAAGAACATTTACTGGAGATAAGTACCCTGATACCCGGAATCATGAGGCTGGATTGGGTGGGATTCAATCCTGAATAGGACTGATGAGAAAAAGAGTTAATTATGAGAATAGTACATTTAAAAATAGGGATAGTCCTGCTGTTTTCAATGACGGCGATCGAGTCATGCAATCCCCCCTGGCAGGATCATTATGAGAACCAGGGTGATCAGATCAATATGAAACTATGGGATGCCATCAGCCAGGAAACCAGTTACTCCACATTCGTATCCCTGGTTGAAGCAGAAGGTCTTGACAGTATCTTCCTGAATGAACAGGTATATACACTGTTTATCCCTGCCAATGAAGCATTTGAGTCGCTTACAGATACTATCCTGGATGTCCGGACCATGCTACAGTATCATATGCTGCAAACCCTCTTTGTGGACGAATCCGTCAAAAGCTGGAGAAGGATGCTGACCGGCTCTGGAAAATATGTACTTATTGAAAAGAATGAGGAGGGATACAGCTATGACGGATATCCCATGGTTTTAAGCAGCCCACTCTATCTGGATGGTAAGTACTATGAGATCTCGCAAGTTGCGGTTCCAAAACCCAATTTATATGAATTCACGGCACAACACAGCAATGTGTTAAAGGAATACATCGATTCAAAAGATTCTGTTTTCCTAGATC
Source organism: uncultured Bacteroides sp. (assembly GCA_964500835.1). Lineage (GTDB taxonomy): Bacteria > Bacteroidota > Bacteroidia > Bacteroidales. Next base: position 80,946 of record CAZCQL010000005.1, on the reverse strand, counting down.
GTAACCTGAGCACACCTCTTGGATTTAATGAAGATGGAAATACCATTTACGATTCTGTATTCGGAAAGGTGAATCTGTTCGAAGAGGATTTTTTTCCGGTTAGTAAGGAGTTCCGGGATGAAAATGCCACTTTGATCCTGTTCACCCAAGAGCAATATGACCTGGCCCTGGACGACATGGCCTCCCGCCTTGGTGGAAGCATAACGGGACATGAGGATGTCCCCTTCAGCTGGCAAAATGATGTATTATTGCCCGGATTAACGAAAAATGCCATGTTTGAAGGGATATTGTCCTACAGCGATCTGGAAGTGGGATGGATAAAAAGTATTACCGGCGATTCGGTTGTGGTGGAGGCCTGGGAAATCGATCCGGATTCAAGATTTATCTGCAGCAATGGCGTAGGTTATTTCTACAATGATTTTTCCATACACGATTCGCTTTTCCGGGGAACAAGCACCAGGGAGGGTGAAACCCTGATCGAAGGGATCGGGGCAGGGAAATATGCCTGGACGGGCGATGTGACAGTCTCCGGGGCCGTGATCGAACCTAAACTCCTGTCTGCGCTTGCTGCCAGTGGAGGAGAGATTGTCAATGTTTCCTTCTTGCGTGATTATGAGGGTGAGTACTCCATGGAATTCGACTTCAGGAACATTTTCCCCATGCAATACAGGCTGGAATGGCGGGCCAACTCAAGGCCTTCGGGTCTGTATGAGATCTATGTAAATGACAGCCTGCTGACCTACGAGGATAAGTTCGGTTTTGAATACTCCGAATTTGATACCAATGATCTTAAATACTCGGTGATTTCGGTAACCGGGGAACGTTTTCTTCCCGTGGATGGCTTCAACATGAAGGATTTCTGGGTAGACCACCTCACCACCTATGGAGATGTGAGAATTCGCTTTGAATATAAGGGTCCGGGGGCAAGCAGCACCAACGGATTTAATATCGACTATGTAAAACTCATCCCTGTCTATTAGTATTAAACTCTGATTATGTCCAGGACTCATCAAATCTCAATTTGCATATTATTAGGATTAGCTCTGCTATTGGCGATTCCCGGTTCGGCACAGGACAGCATCCGGATAGAAGGATATACCCTGAATGAAAATGGGGAAGGTCTCGGTGGAATCTCCATAAGCATGGAAGGAGTACTGGCCAATCCTGTAATCAGCGACAGCAGTGGAAGGTTTGTGATGACGTCTCCGTCTGCGCACCAGTGGGTAATCATTTCACCGGTGGATACCTATAAATCCAAACGCGTTTTTTTGAACGGTCGGGAAAAACTCATGATCAGGCTGACACCATTAGATCTTCCATCAGGGGAGGACCTGGTGTTGAATACCTTTAAAGAAAAGTCCCGAAGAGCGTTTATCTCATCCATCCAGCCTCTCCAGACCGGAATCCTCCACAGGGTTAGCGGGCAGACCATTGATGAGGCTTTCCAGGATCAGGTTGCCGGTTCATACTCCATACACAACTCGGGAATGCCGGGCAGCGGTGCGGTGAATTTCATCCGTGGCATCAAATCTATGAATACCAATACCCAGCCGCTGTATGTGATCGACGGGATGCCCATCGAATCCCCCGGGATCTTTAATCCCCTGCTGGACGGTTATAGCTATAATCCGCTTACCTCCCTAGATCCCTCTGATATTACAAGTATTAACGTTTTGAAGGATTATGCAGCAGGATCGGCTTACGGACTGAGAGGAAGTAATGGGGTGGTTATGATCGAAACTCTTAAACCAACAGAAGTCAGAACCATCATTGACTTCCGGGTAAGAGCAGGGATGACTTCCACACCCAGGCAAATTCCACAGCTGGACGCACTTCAGTACAAAACCCTGGCAAATGAAATGCTTTTCAATTCCGGAGAGCTGGAGGAAGATCTGCCGGGTAATTATCCCGGCCTGTTCATCCTTCCTTCCGATCCGGATTATGTCAGGTATAGTAATAACACCAACTGGCAGGATGAGATTTTCAACAACAGCGTGTTCAATGATTACTACCTGAGGATCATGGGTGGGGACCAGATAGCGCGATATGGCCTCTCAGTGGGTTACCTTAACCACAACGGGATCATAAGCACTACCAATTACAACCGTTTCAACGTTCGTTTTGTGGGTACATTCAGCCTCTTTAGATGGCTCCGGCTTTATGTCAGCTCCAACCTCACAAGGACCAATTCGGAATTGAAAGAATCGGCGAGGGTAGAACAGACAAGTCCCATCCTTTCTGCACTTCGCAAAAATCCCCTCATGGGACCCTATGACTACGATGATGAAGGGCAGCAATTGCAGACCTATTCTGATGTGGACGAACTTGGTGTAAGTAATCCGGCAGTCACACTGAATAATTTTGCCGCCAGAAATAAGAATTACCGTTTCCTGACATCCATCCGCCTGGAGGGAGATCTGACCTCTAACCTGAAATGGAATTCCCTGCTCGGGATCAATGTGAATTCAGTCGATGAGTTGATTTTCATGCCTAATCACGGTATGGAACTGTATTACAATGAAGAAGCCTATAATGTGTCGAAATCCCTGAAAGACAACCTCCTGGCACTTTATAATGACAATAACCTGACTTACAGTAAGCGAATTGGCAATCAGCACCAGCTCACTGCCATCGCCGGTTTCAGGCTAGGCACCAATGTCTTTGAGGAAGACTGGGGGATCGCAAAGAATTCCAACGAAAATGATGAATACCGGAGCCTTGCAAATGGTACTACCTTTTTACGGGAACTCGGTGGTGAATCCAATAAGTGGAACAGGCTGGGTATATATACCAGGTTGAATTATACCTTCAGGGACCGCTATCTGTTCCATGCAGGAGTGGTATCCGAGACCTCAACCGTTATAGGTAAAAATGCCCTGGAGAAAGCCGGCAACAACGACCTGGTTATGTTCGGGGAAGTTCCATTCGTCCTCTTTTACTCGGCTGGTGGAGCATGGCGTATTTCGGGAGAACCTTACCTGAGGAATCTTAGCTGGCTGGAGGATCTCAAGCTCAGGTTTAGCTGGGGAAGGGCCGGGAATGATGACATCGGTTATGAGAATGCCTTACGTTACTACGAGATAAAGCATTACCGTGAATCCTCCGGCATGGTTCCTGGAAACATATCCGACAGGTCAATCAGGACTGAAAGCGGAACGCAGTTGAACCCGGGGATTGACCTGGCTCTATATGGCAGCAGGCTGGCGCTCTCCCTTGACTATTTCTCCGGCAGAACGGACAACCTCCTGGTATATGAGCCCCAGCTTTATTATACAGGGTTTGAATATTTTACCAATAACGATGGATCGGTGAGCAATAAAGGATGGGAAATTTCAGCCAATGCAAGGTTGATCAGCTCGGGCAAATTCCATTTGGATTTAGGCCTGATCCTGTCCCATTTCACTAATGAGGTTCTTGAAATCAGCAATGACGAAATAGTCACCGATTTCTATGGAGGATCCTTTATTTCAAGGAAAGGAGAATCGCTTCTGAATTTCTTTGGTTACCTGTATGACGGAGTATACAGTTCTGAACAGGAGGCCGTGGATGCAAATCTGGTGAATGAGAGAGGAATAGCTTTTGGTGCCGGGGACGCCCGTTTCCTCGACCTCTCAGGACCCGATGGTGAACCGGATCAGATCATAGATGAGTACGATAAGACCATGATCGGATCCCCCATTCCTGATATCTACGGTGCGATTAACACATCACTCCGCTATGGGATCTGGAGCCTGAGTGGCAGCCTGCAGTTCGTAAGCGGAAATGAGGTATACAATTATGTGCGCTCGCAGAATGAGAAGATGTCCGATCTTTCAAACCAGAGTACAAGGGTATTACAGCGCTGGCAGCATGAAGGGCAGGACACGGATGTCCCCCGGGCCTCCTGGGATGATCCCACCGGAAATGCTACTTTTTCCTCCAGGTGGATCGAAGATGGAAGTTACGTTAGACTGAAGCATCTTACCCTGAGTTGCCATATTCCTTACAGATTCCTGGCTTTCAGGGATGCGGAATTTTTCATATCGGGGATCAACCTGATTACACTGTCGAATTACCTGGGATACGATCCTGAATCTGCAGTCTCATATAACACCATGGAACAGGGAATTGACTACGGACTTATCCCCCTTACAAGGAAATTTATGATTGGACTTAAGATCGGCCTGTAAAAGTACAACCTATGAGAATCAGAATCCCATATAGCGGAAAAACAATAATTATCATTTTTATCTCAGTCATCCTGATGCTGAACTCCTGTGAAGAATTTTTTGATCCCGACCAGGGGTTGATCGTAGATGAGAATGAGTATTTTCAGGATTGGAATGAATACAGGGCTGCAGAACTGGGCCTTTATGCCCTTCAACAGGACCTGGTGGAACAGTTGGTGATTCTTGGCGAACTGCGTGGTGATCTGCTAACTGTAACAGAAAATGCAGACAGGGACCTGGTCGAAGTAAATCGGAACCAGATCACAGCTGCCAATAAATATGCCTCTCCCCTGGCCTTTTACCGTCTGATAGGCGCATGCAACCGGCTATCCACAAGGCTGGAACAGGATCACCCGGAGGTATTAAAGGATACAACAGGGACCATTTTTGACCGGCTCTACGGGGAGGTGCTTTGCATGAGGGCCTGGGCCTATTTCAATGCAGCCAGGATCTATAGGGAAGTCCCCTATGTCTGGCCTGAGCTTACTACGGCTGAGGAAATCAGTGAATACGTATCTCAAAACAGGACTGTGATCAATCCAGTAACCATCATATACGGACCGGATGGATACAACAATGATACCATCTATAATGACACGGTTGTACTGGAACGCATGTACCTTGACCTCCCTGCCATTGTGGACACGTTTACTACCCAGTTGCAGGAAAAAGTTAAACTGGTGGGTGTTTTGCATAACCTGGTGAACAGAGATCCCACCTGGGACGTCACCATTTGGAACCGCTTTGCCATGCACAGCCTCCTGGGACAGATGTATCTGGAGATAGGAAATTTCGGAAAAGCCATTCAGAATTTTGATCAGGTTTTGCGCTTCGGGGATTACAATGAAATTGAAGGCCCGTACATCCGTTACGGGTTGGATAACAAATTTAGTTTTAACAAATGGCAGAATATCTTCACCACCATAGACGTTGATGAGCACATTCTGGCGCTATGGTTTAGCAAGTCGTATGAGCAGCAAAACCAGTTGCAATATCTGTTCGACAAAGAAACGCCCAACCAGTACATGCTGAAACCCACAGAAACAGCGATCACCGCATGGGAAACAGAATGGTCTGGTTATCTCCGTATCGAGAACGATGATAATTATAGCTTAACCAGACTTGATCCTGAAGAACAGGGAATCCCCGGAGATTTTTATCGCGGGTATAATAAATCTTACATCTATTTAAAGAATGGTGAAGCAATGACTGGCACCGAAGTGAGGCAGATGCTGGAATACAAGCGTGTACAGAACGAATCCGCAGTGAGGGAAATGATGAAAGGTGTGGATACTGTGGTCTACAAATACACCCTTGGAAAGAATCGTTTTGACCGGGATGCAAATTTTCCTGTATTCAGGGCTGCAGGAATACACCTCTACTATGCTGAAATATATTCCCAGTGGCGCTTCCCGGACCCAAGCGGGATTGTAAAACCTGTGGTATCGACAAGTCTTGCAGTACTCAATGACGGCACCTACACCTTTGATGGAGATCAAATGGGGGTGCGTGGGCGGGTAGGTCTTGGTAATGGAATTGAAGCAGTTTCAACCAATGATCCCATCTATATCCATGATCCTGAAACCAACCAGGTTACCGGTTATCTTAATTATGCCGGCAACCTGAGTGCCAAACAACTTTACGTTGAAGACCAGATCATGGAAGAGCGAATCAGGGAAATGGCCTTCGAAGGGGAGCGATTTTACGACCTCATGCGTATTGCCAGGCGCAGGGGCGATCCAGCCTATCTTGCAAATAAGGTGGCTGCCAAGTTCGAATCTCCGTTAAAGGAAGAGATCAGGCAGCGTTTGATAAACGAAGATAACTGGTATATAAAGCTGCAGTAAACCTACCAACAGAAAACTTTTGAGCAATTTGAGATGATAAACACCCGGAGGTACATATCGGAGAACAATCACTTGCGGGTAGAGATTAAAGAGATACGCATGAAGAAGATTAATACAATCCTGATTCTATTCATGATCATCGTGACGGGATATGCCCAGGAAGCCAGGGAACCCATTCAGCGCATGGATAAGATGTGGGGAAATTCTACGGTAAGTGTGGATGCCCTGAAAGCCGGTCGTGGTAAGCTGTTCGATGAAAGCAATTTTGCCATGTTCATTCACTGGGGACTATTCTCCCAACTGGGTGGTGAATGGCACGATACCACCTACTACGGAATCGGTGAATGGATTATGAGTCCCAGAATGGCAGGAATTCCGGTGAAGGAATACATGAAAGTCGCTGAAGAATTCAATCCCAGCGATTTTGATGCCATGGCCATTGCACAACTGGCTAAGGATGCCGGTATGAAATACATCATCATCAACAGTAAACACCATGATGGATTTGCCATGTTCAAATCGGAAGTCAGTGATTTCAATATTGTGGACGCCACTTCCTTTGCAAGGGACCCCATGAAAGAGTTGTCCGAAGCATGTGAGAAACTCGGACTGGGCTTTGGCTTTTATTATTCTCACAACCAGGACTGGACTTCCCCCGGGGCGCATGGAGGGCCCGATAAAAACCCGGACGGCTCACCTGCCAGTTTTGATCATTACTTCTACACCAAATGCAAACCCCAGGTAAAGGAGATATGCAGCAATTACGGAGAACTGGACTTTATATGGTTCGATACCCCGGGCAACATGCCTAAGAAATATATTGTTGAACTGGTGGATCTGGTTCGTGAATTGCAACCCAATGCCATGCTCTGCAGCCGGGTAGGCCACGGTATGGGGGACTATGCCAGCAAAGGAGATATGGAGGTTCCTCCCAGGAATATAAAAGGCCTGTGGGAAACCTGCGATACCAACAATGATTCCTGGTCTTATGCCTGGTATGACAACAACTTTAAAAGTCCGAAAGAGATACTGCGCAGGCTGATCTCCACAGTTGGACGCGGGGGGTCTTACCTGTTTAATGTAGGTCCGGATAGCAAAGGGCATATCCCGGATGCGGGTGTTCAATTCCTGCGGGAAGTCGGAAAATGGATCAGTAAGTATCCCCAGGTTATTTATTCAGCCGGACCTTCCCCCTGGGAGCATGATTTGCCCTGGGGTGATGTGACTACCAGGGATAACTCCCTCTATCTTTCTGTTTTCCAATGGCCACAGGATGCAAAACTCTACCTATCCGGCCTGGAAACTGAGATTGTTTCCGCAAAGATCCTGGGCACTGGCCTGCCAAAGGAAATAACTTTTACGCAGGACAGTGAATGGACTGTACTGAACCTTCCCTACAAACCTGCAGATTTCCCGGTCTCTGTGATCGAGGTTGAACTGGTAAGCAATGCAGGATCTGCTGCTGTGGATCCTACCCTTGGTATTTGCCCGAATATTGAATCAGAACTACTGGTTGAGTTTGCGGAAGTGAGCGGCGCTGGCAGGGAGAAAATCAAATGGATGGAAAAATTCGGAGAATGGAAACATGTGAACCAGGTAAGCAACTGGTCTGAAGACAGCTATGCAAAGTGGACCATTGAAGTGATGGAGCCCGGTTATTACTACCTTGATCTTCGATACAGGGGAGAAGACAGGCTGGTGTGGAGAACGCTTACCGATGAGAAGATCATGGTGCAGAATCAGCAGGCAGCAACCGAAAAATACCAGTACTATCCCATGGGTATCATCAAATTTAAGACAGCCGGAGAACACACCCTGTCAGTGTCCCTGGTCGAAGGCAATCCGAAAACTGCCAGCCTTGAAGCAATTAAGATCAGCCCGATCCATTAGTATCCATGTAGTTGTTTAACACTCCCGGTGTACCCGCATATCAAAAGAATGTGGATCCTTCTCCACTTTTCAGGAATACGGACGGGGGACTGGAGATCGATGTAATGCCTGCACAGAGGATTTACAACGACAGGCAATGGAACAATCCCCTGGTGGTGAAGCGTAAAACGATCATAAAGCAGGAATAAACAATTAAAAGTCTGATTTGAGCAAGTGGATGAGAGATATGAGCGAATCATTCTGCAAATAAAAAGGGAATTTTAGTATGAATAAATAAGCGTGTGATTCAATTGCTCATCAAAGATCATTCGACAATGAACAGAATATATTTCTCCATTTGTTTACTCCTGTTATGCTTCTCCTGCACAAAGAATGTGACCATAAAGGAATCCTCCTTTTGTAAATCACTGGTGCCGGTCAAATACATCCTGGAAGCCGAAGATGGCTGGTGGAACTGGTGCATGGCACCCATCTATGATGAAGAGGGTCAGTTGCATGTATTTATGTCAGCGATCCCTGACAACGGAAGCTGGACCACCGACAGCAGGATCCTACATTTTACGGCAGACACTCCTGAAGGTCCCTACACTTTTGTGGATACCACATTCACATCCGATACGGCTACCTATCACAATCCCCAGATATCAAAGGTTGGCGATACCTATGTCATGGTCTTTCTCTGGAAAAGCAACTCCACCCCAAGCCTTCAACAGAGTATCGGTCTTGCCACTGCCAAATCCCTGTACGGGCCATGGAAGGAGAGCCCGAACAATCCCATTATCAGGCCCTCTTTTATCGCCGGAGACGCACATGCCCTGCACGCCTCCAATCCCAGTTTCCTGGTGGATGAGGATGGCCGCTACAGGATCTATTACAAATCGATCTCGGACCATAAACCTGTACGGAGAACAATTTCCCTTGCAACCGCCGACAATTTTGACGGACCCTGGATCGATCATCCCGATAATCCACTGATCTCTTACGAGTATCTCGGATTGGATATTGAGGATCCCTATGCCTTCTATTACAAAGGCTCCTATTATATTATCGTTGAAGATCGTATGGACGTTAAAGATGCCCTGGAGGGTCATCCGCTGGAAAAGGACCAGATCAGAGCCGGAGGAAATCGTCCGGGCCTGATATACACCTCAGAAAACGGTATCGACTGGGGAATACCGGAGGTCGGATACCAGACAAATAGCTATTATTTTGGGGAAGAACTCTCCCGGACCGAAAGACCACATATCTTGTGGAAAGATGGGAATCCCGAATACCTCTTCCTGGCAAACCATGGAAGCAGGGAAGCCGGATTCATCCTTAAAATTGAGGACTGGAAATAGAAATATGAAGAAAAATATCCTTTTTGCAGCAAGTACTTTTGTGGCATTACTCATCGTCCATATGCCATCGGTCCTGGACGCAAAAAATCCTGTCAAAGAAAAACCAAATATTGTATTTGTAATCACCGATGACCAGGGAAAGAATGACCTGGCCTGCCTGGGAAATCCTTATATCAAGACTCCACATATCGATGATTTCTATAACGAATCGGTCCGCTTCACCAACTACCATGTATCCACCACCTGTGCGCCTACCAGAGGTGCACTTATGAGCGGAAGGCATACCAACCGGGTAAACGTATTCCACACCATCACCGGGCGCTCCCTGTTATTTGCAGATGAGGTGATCCTTCCCCAGATCTTTGCCCGGAACGGCTATACCAATGGTATGTTCGGCAAATGGCACCTGGGGGATAACTATCCCTTCCGTCCCGAGGACAGGGGTTTCCATGAAGTTGTGAGGCATGGTGGAGGTGGCATAACCCAGGGACCCGATTACTGGGGGAACGATTATTTTGACGACACCTACTGGCACAATGGGGAGATGGAAGCCTACAAGGGTTACTGCACGGATGTATTCTTTTCAGAGGCACTGAAGTTCATTGAAAAGAACAAGGACAATCCCTTTTTCTGCTATATCTCCACCAATGCCCCGCATGCTCCCCTGAACGTTCCTGAATCATACTACAACATCTATAAGGATGAGAAGGACCTGGCCGAACGCTATAAGCGATTTTACGGGATGATCACCAATATAGACGATAATTTCAAGATCCTCCAGGACAAACTTGATGAACTGGGTCTGACCGACAACACTATCCTGATCTTCACTACGGACAACGGGACAGCCGGAGGCAACAGGGTATATGATGCAGGAATGAAGGGAGGCAAGGGAAGTGAGTACGAAGGCGGACACCGGGTTCCCTTCTTCATCCGCTGGCCTGACGGCCAACTAACCGGGGGAAAGGATATCGATAAGCTGGTGGCCCATTACGACCTGCTGCCCACCTTTGTGGATCTACTGGGTTTGAATTTTCATCCGGTGAAGCCCCTGGACGGCATGAGCCTGAAACCTCTGCTGTACAGTGAGAATGTAAACTGGCCCAAGCGAATATTGTACATGGACACCCAAAGGCTGCAAAACCTGGTTAAATACAGGAAGTACTCCGTGATGGATGACAACTGGCGGCTGGTAAACGGTAATGAACTCCATGATATGAGAACAGACCTGGGACAAAGTACCAACGTGATCGACCACCATCCCGAGGTGGCGGCGCGTCTTGCCGTTGGCTATGAGAACTGGTGGCAATCTATCATGGATGAAGGTCCCAACGAACATTATGCATACATCATAGTGGGGACCCCCTATGAGAACCCCACCCGCATTTCCGCCCATGACATGTTAACAAGCAAATTTGCCCGTGGATGGCACCAGTACGGAGCGGCCCTTGCCACCCAGTCCACCGGGCGGTGGAAGATCCAGTTTGCCGAGGATGGTGAATACAAGGTCAGCCTGTGCCGGTTCCCCAGGGAAAGCGGACTGGAGATCAATGCCACTTTCCCGCAGCAGGAGCCCCAGATCGAACTGGACAGGTTATTTCCGGCCAGTGTAAAGTCGGACTTCACAGAGGCGTGTATCTATGTGGCCAACCTGCAGAAGACAGCCAAAATCCAGGAAGGACAGAAGGAGGTGAGCTTTACCGCCAGGATCCCGGCCGGCAAATACGATATGGAAGCCCAGCTGGTGGACAAAGACGGACGGGTATATCCCGCGTACTACGTATATATTGAAAAACTTTAATGAGAAATAAAATAATAATCCTCCTTGCAGGTCTGGGGATGATCACTTTCGCTTGTAAGAATTCTTCCGAGCAACAAATCATTCAGGGTGACAACCACTGGGTGGTGTTGAAGCGCACCGATGCCTTAGAAACGAAGGGTACACTGTCCTGGAATTTCATCCTAAAACGAAAGGGAAGCTATAACGTACAGATCATCAGCGACGGAGAACTCCCCTCTCCTATTCCTGAGCTGAGCTTGGAATGCGGGGGACAGGTTATCAAAGAAGCGCCCGAGAAGATCTTTGTGCTGGATTCGGAGCAAGGAAAACAAACAGTCTCCCATTTCAGCGGAAAGGTTTCCTTTAAAGATGTCGGGAATGAGTCCCTGAGCATTGATGCCAATCCGGCTATTCAGCAGATCCGAATCGTTCCACCCTATGGCCGAAACCTGGGCTTTGGCACAGGAAAGTACGAAAAGGAATGGTCGGCAATGCATAACTCCCCGGAAAAGCAAGCGGCCCTGGCATGGCTCAGGGAGGCTAAATTCGGCATGTTCATTCACTGGGGACTCTATTCCCAGGCGGGGGGGATCTGGAAGGGAATCCGCATAAATGATGCGCCCTATCCGGGACCCAATGTGGCCGAGTGGCTGATGTTTAAATTCCGGATATCACGGGAAGAATATGCAAAACTGGCGGAGACCTTCAATCCCGATCGATCATTCGCAGAGGTGATTGCCACACTGGCGGCAGATGCGGGAATGAATTACGTGGTAATCACTTCCAAGCACCACGATGGTTTCGCACTCTTTGATTCGGAATGTTCCGATTATGACATGGTGGACGCAACACCCTATGGAGCCGATGCAGTCAAAGAGCTCTACGATGCCTGCCTGGAAAAGGGACTGAAGTTCGGAGTCTATTATTCCCACGGCAACGACTGGTATGACGGAACCGACGGAAACCATGCCAATGTAAAAAGATATAATGATTCCATAGGCGTACTCTCTCACGCCAATGGTAAAAACCTATGGGATCCCAGTCCCAATACCTTCCAGGAATACCTGGACAATAAAGCCTATCCCCAGATAAAGGAGCTTTTGCAACTGATGCCGGAACTGGCCCTGATCTGGTTCGACGGGGACGGGAATCTTACAGAAGACCAGTCCTGGCGATTCTATAAAACTATTTATGAAATAAATCCAAATGTGCTGGTCAACCGGAGGGTGGGATACGATTTCGGCGATTACCTGGATGCCGGAGATAATGTGATCCCCTCTGCCTCGGATAAACTGGCGAAACTATGGGAAACCTGTGGTACCACCAATAATTCATGGGGTTACAAATCCTATGACGAGGACTGGAAAAGCACCCGGGAGCTGCTCTATTACCTGATCGACATTGCCTCCAAAGGTGGTAACTATCTTCTTAATATCGGTCCCGACGGAAAGGGTCATGTACCCGAGGCCAGTGCACAGGGACTGCTCGAGGTGGGAGAATGGCTGCAGGTAAATGGGGAGGCAATTTATGGCACTTCCCGCTGGAAAATTACATCGGAAAGCCGGGAAGAAACTCTTCTGGAAGGAACCGGACACAGGGCTGAAAAAGGTTTCTCCAGGGACTTCAGCAGCAGCGAATTCTGGTTTACTTCCAAAAAAGACAGGGTGTATGCCATCTCCCTGGTTCCAGGCCCCGATATGATACGGATCCGTTCCCTGAAAAACGCAAATGGGATCATCGGAAACGTGCGGCTGTTGGGTGATGACCGGACCATCGATTGGGAACAGACGGACGAGGAGCTCCGGGTTGATCTCCGGGGAGTGGAAACCGGTGGGAAAGGATTTGCCCTTGAAATGAGCTTTGAGTAATTTTACTGGCAAATAAAAAAGAAATGTACAGACCTTTATTCGTAATTTTCCTGATCCTGTTGATCATTGGATCCTGCAAGCCTGCAAGCCTGGAGCCTCGAAGGCCAAATATAGTACTCATTTACACCGACGACCAGGGTTACGGGGACGTGGGCGCCCTAAACCCTGAGGCGAAGTTCCGGACCCCCAACATGAACAGGCTGGCCAATGAGGGAATGGTATTCACCGACGGGCACAGCAGTGACGGGGTCTGTACTCCTTCAAGATACTCCTTGCTGACAGGAAGGTACAGCTGGAGAACTTCCCTGAAGAAAGGGGTATTATCCAGCGATGGCCCCTGCCTGATTGAAGAAGACCGCATGACCATTGCCTCCCTCCTGAAGGAGAACGGTTATCATACAGCTATGGTCGGGAAATGGCACCTGCAGATGGAATTCGAAGGCACCGTGGGAAAGAACCGTAACTGGTCAATCCCCTTTAAAGAGGGCCCCGTTGCACATGGTTTTGATTATTTCTTCGGGATCCCGGCATCCATGAATTACGGCATCCTCACCTACCTGGAGAATGAGCGGGTCCTGGATCCTCCTGTGCTGTGGACAAAGAAGAAAAACGATATCACGCCCAGGACCTACCGGATGACTCCTCCCTACGAGACAGATCAGCAGGAAGGCAAAGGGTGGGTGGAAGTGGCTCCTACCTTCAATGACGTAGAGGTGCTGGAAACCTTTACCGCAAAAGTGGTTGATTATATCAATGCACGTGCTGAAGATGCCAGTAACGGCAAACCCTTCTTCCTTTATTTTGCCCTGACCAGTCCCCACTTGCCCCACTGCACCCATCCTGATTTCCAGGGGAGAAGTAATTGCGGAAACTACGGGGATTTCATGGAAGAAACTGATTACCGGGTGGGGCAGGTCCTTGATGCCCTGAATGACAATGGGATTGAAGAGAATACCCTGGTTATTTTCTCTTCCGACAATGGGGCGGAGACCAACTATGTATACCAGCGGGATACCTATGGGCACTACAGTTGCTTGAATTTTAAAGGCGGAAAAAGGGATATCTATGAAGGTGGGCACCGGGTTCCCTTCCTCATGAGGTGGCCAGCAGTTATCGAGGCTGGAAGAAAAGTAAATTTACCGGTTTGTCAAACCGATTGTTTTGCCACCATTGCCGATATTATCGGAGCCAAACTGCCTGACAATGCCGGGGAAGACAGCTACAGCCTGTACCCTGCCCTGATGGGTGACAACTACCAACAGGATTTACGGGGACCGGTGATCCACCATTCCTTTACGGGACATTTTGCCATTCGACTGGGTGATTGGAAACTGAACATGTTCAGGGGATCGGGAGGATCACTGGAACCAAGATTCTTCCTTCCTGAGGAAGGCCAGGCCCCATACGAACTGTACAACCTGAAGGATGATCCTGGGGAGACTGACAACCTCTATTTCGATCATCCTGAGATCGTGTATCGGCTGACCAGTGAGATTACAAGGATTGTGAAAGATGGCCGGTCCATCCCCGGTTCTCCCCAGGATTATGTAAGTGAATCCTGGGAGCAGATCACCTGGATGGACCCTGACCTCCCATGATCCTGACAATGATTTTGGCGATTCTGAGCAATGATTACTGTCTATGGTTTCCGAAATTAGGGATTTCACAGGGTTTTATTAATCTAATAGGAATTGAGGAGCTGGCGGGTAGACCACTGCGTGGAAATGGCGGGGCACGATCAGATCGACGGGATATTTATATGCGGGAACATCAAGAATGAAAAAGCCAATATTAAATGGAACCAATATGAAAGAATACAAATGCTTATCTGCAGCCCTTCTTCTGGCAGGCATCGGCATGTTCTTTGTCGCATGTACCGATACCACTTCAGAGAAAGTGGGCCCCTGGGACCTTTCCACGCTTTATGAGGCTCCCCCATGGGAAACAACGGATAGCGCCGCCCAGCCGGGCATGACCGGTATCCTGTATGAATCGATCCCCTACAAAGATCATCCCGTACAGGTGTTTGCCTATTACAGGGCCCCTGAGGGAAAGACTCCTGAGGGAGGATGGCCGGCTGTTGTCTGCGTGCATGGCGGGGGAGGCACGGCATTTAATCTGTGGGTTCAAAAATGGAATGAACATGGCTTTGCAGCCATCAGCATGGACCTGGAAGGGCATTTTCCAATCAGGAGAAAAGAAGAAAATAAAGGCCCCCGCATTCCCACCCCGGCACCGGGTCCAAGCCGCGTGGGTGTATTCGGGGATTATTACCTGCCAATAGAGGAGCAATGGTACTACCATGCTGTTGCCCAGGTTATCCTGGCTCACTCCCTTATCTGCTCTTTTCCGGAGGTGAATCCTGATAAGACCGGGAATACCGGGATCAGCTGGGGAGGAACCCTGACCAGCACGGTGATGGGGGTGGATGACCGGTTTAAATTTGCCATCCCTGTATACGGCTGTGGATACCTTCCCGATTCCGACGGTCACCAGGGAGACGCCATCGAGCCCGGGGAACAAACCCGAATTGTCTACACTTACTTCGATGGCTCGGCCTATTTCCATAATGTGACCATACCCACCCTTTGGGTGAACGGAACCAATGACAAGCACTTCTCTATGCCGGCCACCAGGCTTTCCTCCCGTGCAGTAAACGGACCGGCCACCCTCCGCTATCAACCGAGGATGAGGCACGGTCACTATCCAGGCTGGGAACCGGAAGAGATCTATGCCTTTGCCGGCAGCGTTGTTCAGGGCGGCAAAGCACTGATTGAATTTGACAGACCCGAGATAAATGAAAAGCAGGCTCGTGTTTCCATTTCTTCTCAAGAGAAGCCTGTTCAGGCAATGCTGCATTATACCCGGGACACCGGCATCTGGAACAAGAGAAACTGG
Organism: uncultured Bacteroides sp.; assembly: GCA_964500835.1. Taxonomy (GTDB): domain Bacteria; phylum Bacteroidota; class Bacteroidia; order Bacteroidales. The sequence continues at coordinate 65,115 of CAZCQL010000005.1, read as the reverse complement.
GAAGTGACTTCCGCCTCTGTTTCAGGATCCTCCATCCAGGCATCCATACCTGATGGAACGACGGCCCTCTTTTTCACAGCCACCGATAAACGCAACCTGATGACAAGTTCTGAATATAAAATAATAAAATAAGCTGTAAGCCATGAAAAGAAAAATTCTTGTTTTAGCCATAGTTCTACTTTCGGTACTCAGTACCCGGGCATCCGGGCGTCCGAACTTCATCTTCATCTTTGCCGATGACCTTGGATGGGGCGACCTGGGATGCTATGGACATCCCTATTTGAAAACCCCTTACCTGGATCAAATGGCCTCTGAAGGTGTGTTGCTGACCAATTTCTATGTGGCCAGCCCGGTCTGCTCTCCCTCACGGACCGCAGTTATGACCGGACAGTACCCCGCCAGGCACAGGATACACAGACATTTTTCCAGTCATGCAAACCATGTGGCCAACAATATGCCCGATTTCCTGGATCCGAACGTCACCCTGCTGACACGACTGATGCAGGAAAACGGGTACAAAACCGGCCATTTCGGCAAATGGCACCTGGGTGGTTCGGAGGATGCACCTACTCCCTCTGCTTATGGCATTGATGAGCATTATACTACCAACTCCAGTGACAGGAAACTGAGATGTCCCCGGCATGAGTCCTCCGAAAAAATCGTAGACGAAGCCATTGCCTTCATTGAGAAGAACAGGGATGAAAGCTTCTATGTGAACGTATGGACCCTGGTGCCCCATGCCCTGCTGGACCCCACCGAGGAACAGATGGCCCCCTATGAAAAACTGGGGCCCCAGGGAGCGGCAAAGGAAAGAGGATTCTCCACACCCCGGCAGATCTTCTACGGGGCCGTAACGGACCTGGACATTCACATTGGCCGCCTGCTCCAAAAGCTGGATGAACTGGGACTGAGTGAGAACACCCTCATTGTATTCTCCAGTGACAATGGTCCGGAAGACATCAACATCCTCAATGCGGCCCATAGCGGGGTCGGTTCGCCGGGTCCGCTAAGGGGACGGAAAAGAAGCCTGTATGACGGAGGTGTGCGCGTTCCATTCATCGCCAAATGGAAGGGCCATACGCCGGAAGGCCTCGTGGATGATCGGAGCATTGCCGGCACGGTGGACCTGTTGCCCACCTTCTGCAGCCTGGCAGGCATTGAACTTCCTTACGGATACGAACCGGACGGACAGGATATCAGCTCCATACTTCAGGGAGAACCCATAGTAAGGGATCAACCCCTGCTGTGGGACTGGACTGCTACCCAGGCAGGTCATCCCATTAATAAGAGTCCCGGACTGGCCCTCCGGTCGGGGAAGTGGAAATTTCTGATGAATCCCGACGGATCCAGGAAAGAACTCTATGATTTCGAAACCGATCCGCAGTGCATGGAGGTGGATAACCTGGCCGATCAGAATCCCGGACTGGTGGAAGAATTCAGCAAAGTTCTGCTGGAGTTCAAGGCCTCCATTCCCCAGGGGAATCCGACAGAAACATCCGGCTCAAACTATTATCCCATGCCGGGGAACTATTGATACAGGAAAGAAAGCTGGCTCATATGATAACTCATATGCTTAGAATCCTCTGCGCAGCAGGAATCACCCTCCTTTTGGCCGGTTATTCTATGCCTGATACTGAAACCCCTGCTGAAGGCAAGGCTGAATTAGTATTGTTTAAAATGGTCGTTGAACTGCCATTCCCTGTTTTACTCCAAACTCCTTGCGGTACATGGCTGGTGAAAGCCCGGTCAGATTCTTAAAGATCTTGGAAAAATGATATCGGTCCGCAAATCCAGTTTCATTGGCCACCTGCTCGATGGTATATGTGGAGTGGTGCAGCAACGCACAGGCCCTGTTGATACGCATCTTTTTCACATATTTCTGGGGCGGGATGCCTATGTCTTCAGTAAAAAGGCGATTAAAGGAATTGGTAGCCAGGGAAGCCTTTGAAGCCAGCACCTTGTTTGAAAGTTCCCCATCCATACAGGACTCAATATAACTGAGGACCTGGAGAATCCTGTGGTCGTTGGACATCATGTCCCATCTTGATTCAGGCACAAAGGACAGCATGTCGCTGAGAAGGGAATGTATGGACAGGAGGGTGTAAAAATCAAAGGTGGAGTAATTCTCCATCAAATGGTTCTTAATGATTTTCAGCTTCTCCTGAAGATGGCTGGTAAGAGGAAACTCAAAGATCCCCGGGGAGATATGATCATAGGGGACCCCGATGTTGAAATGAATAAAGAGGTGCAGGATCTTCTCATCGGCCATGAACGCTTCTTCCTCCTTCCCTACAATGCGGGCCCCTTCAAGCTTGTAACCAATGTCCGGTACCTGGTAATTTTCGATATGTGTTGAGTAGGAAGTATTTGGAGCGATCATCAGAATCTTTTCCGGCCGGAGCGGGTATTCTTTTCCATCATATATTATTTCTGCACCCTCCCTGCTGTTGTGATACACCCGCCAGTATGGATAGGACAGTTCCCGGAACTCCCAGCGGCTCAGCCACCAGTAACGACAGCAGAGAACCTGCAGGTTGAAGCGGGGAAATAATTGAAGCACATCTGAAGGATCTCCCCTGTCTGGCACCTTGGATAAGGCTCCCATAGATTAAATATTGATTTCAGACACAAATTTATAATTTTTAAGCATTGCAAAACAGAGCTATTTCAAACATCTTTACGCATCCTTAGAAAATAATCTGACACAAACTAAGATGAAAAAGGGATCCCTGGTGGAAAGGAAGTTCCTTGTCCCCTTTATTCTCATAACAAGTTTATTCGCCTTGTGGGGCTTTGCCAACGACATTACCAATCCTATGGTAGCGGCTTTTAAGACTGTCATGGAAATCAGCAATGCCAAAGCCTCACTGATACAGCTTGCCTTTTATGGCGGTTATGCCACCATGGCCATTCCTGCAGCCCTGTTTGTAAGGAAATACAATTATAAAAAAGGAATATTGCTGGGCCTTGTACTATATGCGGCGGGAGCCCTCCTGTTCTGGCCTGCTGCCCGCTACGAGGCGTTCAGCTTTTTCCTGCTGTCGTTGTACATCCTTACCTTCGGCCTGGCCTTCCTGGAAACAACAGCAAATCCCTTTATCCTCTCCCTGGGGAGCTCACAGAATGCCACCCAGAGACTGAACCTGAGCCAGTCCTTCAATCCCATGGGATCGCTTCTGGGCATGTTCGTGGCATCCCGGGTCATCCTGGCAGCCCTCGATTCGGACAAGCGGAATGCCGCTGGCGAGCTGATATTTCCCTCCCTCGACGAAGCCACCAAGGCAGTTATCCGGACCCATGACCTGATGATTATCCGGAATCCCTATGTGATCCTCGGAGTCGTGGTTATCATGATGTTTGTGATCATAGCCCTGGTGAAAATGCCCGCATCAGGACACACAGAGTCTACCAGAGCAGGAGACTCGTTCAGAAGGCTTCTTAGAAACAAAATCTACCGGGAAGGTGTGCTGGCCCAGGTCTTCTATGTAGCGGCTCAGATCATGTGCTGGACTTTCATCATCCAGTATGCAGGCCGCCTGGGAATCGACAAGGCTACAGCCCAACTCTACAACATGGTAGCCATGGGGATCTTCCTCAGTAGCCGCTTTATTGCCACCCTCATGATGCGTTATGTGAATGCCCGTAAAATGCTGATGATCTTCGCCATGGGTGGCATAGCCACTATCCTGGGAACCATTCTCATTGATGGCATGACCGGATTGTACTGTCTCATAGCCACCTCCGCATTCATGTCACTGATGTTCCCCACCATTTACGGGATTGCACTGAAGGATGTGGGAGAGGATGCCAGCCTGGGTGCTGCCGGACTGGTCATGGCAATCGTGGGCGGAGCACTGATGCCTCCACTGCAAGGCATGATTATTGATCTGGAAACCGTAGGACCCTTGCCAGCTGAAAATGCTTCCTTTATTCTTCCCTTTATCAGTTTCATTGTTATTGCCATTTATGGAAGACGCTCCTATTTAGCGTTGAAAGACTAATTCATTTACACTATGTCAAACTATTTAAAATATCTGATCATATTCCTGTCACTGACTATCACTGTATCGTGCACGCAGGGCACGACCGAAAATGAATTACCCAATATCATTGTTGTCCTTGCCGATGACCTGGGAATAGGCGACCTCTCCTGCTTTAACGAGAACGGGAAAATCAACACCATGCACCTTGATGAGATGGCAGAAGAAGGCATGCGCTTCACTGATGCCCATACCTCATCCGCTGTATGTACTCCTACGCGATATGGATTGCTAACCGGCAGGTATAACTGGAGAAGCAGGTTGAAGAGCCGTGTATTGTCAGGCACCTCCAGGGCCCTGATCCCCCCGGAGAGGTCCACCCTGGCCTCTATGCTGAAGGAATCGGGTTATTATACGGCCTTTTTAGGCAAATGGCACCTGGGCTGGGACTGGGCCATCGAGGGAGAAGAAATTTCAAACGAAACTACCTGGGAATTTGGAAACACAAAGATCGATTTTAGCGCACCGGTGGAAAACGGACCGGATACCCTGGGTTTTGATTATTCCTACGGGCACTGCGGTTCCCTTGATATGGCCCCCTATGTGTATGTGGAAAACGGAAAGGTTACTGCCCTTCCGGACAGGGAAACGGTAAATAAGGACAGCTATGGATTCTGGAGGAAGGGACCCACAGGAAGTGACTTTATCCATGAGGATGTCACACCCAATTTCTTCCGGCGGGCCATTAAGCTGATTAAGGAGCGTTCCGTGGAGGATCAGCCTTTCTTCCTTTACCTGGCGCTCCCCTCCCCCCACACTCCCATCCTGCCCACGAAAGAATGGCAGGGTAAAAGCGGTCTCAATCCCTATGCTGATTTTGTGCTCATGGTGGATGATTACATGGGGCAATTGGAGGCAGCTATCCGGGAGTCCGGGATTGAGGAAAACACACTGATCTTTTTCATTAGTGACAACGGTTGTTCACCCAGGGCGAACTTTGAAAAACTGGCCGAATTCGGACACGATCCAAGCTATTTATATAGGGGTAATAAGGCCGACATCTATGAAGGGGGCCATCGTGAGCCCTTCATTATTAAATGGCCTGCACGCATACAGCCCGGATCGGTATGCAAAGAGGTGGTATGTACCACCGACCTCTTCTCCACACTTGCAAGCCTGACGGGTTATGAAGTCAGTGACAATGAAGGGGAAGACAGCTATGACCTGAGTCCGCTGTTTGATCAACCGCAGCCTGAGGTCCCGCTTCGGGAGGCTACCGTGCATCACTCAATTTCAGGTGATTTTGCCATCCGGAAGGGGGACTGGAAACTGATTACCTGTCCCGGATCGGGGGGCTGGAGCTTTCCCACCCCCAAACAATGCATGGAGATTGACACTCTGCCGCAGATCCAGCTCTACAACCTGGCAGAAGATGTGGCAGAGACCCACAATCTCCAGGCGCAGGAACCGGAAAAAGTTGCGGAACTGAGATCACTGTTAACCAGATATATCCGGGAAGGCCGAAGCACACCCGGACTGGCACAATCCAATGACAGCATATCGGGTAACTGGCCCCAGGTCTGGTTCATGGAAGAGAAATAAGTGCAATAAATCACCGGTCTTTATGGAAGTCAACCTGCTGAAATAGTTTACTATCCTTCTACTACTATTTTTATACATCCTCCCTGACCCCCACCGGGCATCTGGCAGGCACTGAAAAGGTACTCGGGCACCCCGTTCTTCATCAGGATCTGGTCCCTCTCGCAACGTCCCCCCTGGGGCATGTTGTAATAGGTATATCCCGCGTGCTTGGCCCGCTTCGGGTAGGACCAGTGGAGTCCGTCCTCCGACTCCATGTAAAGACTGGAAAACCAATCCCAGTTCCCCATATCCCGGATCACACAATGGAACTTCCCATTGTAGTAAAACATGGTGGGGTCTTCGGTCTGCCCGTCCACCCCTTCAAACTTATCAATCACAGGATTCCCCTCATACTTCACATAGGGTCCGGTCAGGTTCTTTGCAAAAGCCACACCAGTTTTCCGCCGGTCGTCATTGTCCCGGTCCCAGGCCCGGTAATAGATCCAGTATTCTCCATTGGGATGTTTCACAAAACCCGGGTTCACAGTACAATAACCATCCCAGGCCATGGAATCGGGATCCACATCGATCATGGGGGCATCAAAGCGGGTCCAGGGTCCGTAAGGGGAATCGGCAATGGCCATCCCCGTGCGCTGGGTACCGGCCTCGGGTGCCCTCTCTCTCCGGCTATCGGCTTTGGTCGTATCGTTCCCGATATACATCATTACATACTTATCATCCACCCTGTAAACGGAGGGATTATGGATGGAGTTGGCATCCCAGTAGCCCGGTCCTCTGCCCTTCATTACGGTTCCAAGCAACTCGTAAGGGCCTTCAGGATGATCGGCCACCGCATGGGCGATCTCGCTATCCACCAGCCATGATCCACCTTCCTTTGGCCAGCGTGAATAGAACACGTGCACCTTCCCCTCATCATCGTAGACCGGTGAACAACCCCAGACAATATAGTCCTCCTCCTTAAGAATAAGTGTTCCCTTTTCCGCAAGACTCGCTGACAACCAGGATTCTTCGATGGGTGGATAGTTCTTCTCGTTGATCAACTGCAGGCTGACCTCCTTCATGAGCCACTTTCCGTCCTTTTTCACCAGCTGCGTCACCCTCCTGAAACGGGTTTCCTTTATACCCTCCTCATTGCTTGCGCGATGCCAGCTGATGTATTTGGCTTCAGCCGAGGTTCCGTTCACACTAATCTCATAGTCCTGGTAGCCGCTTTCCCACCGGGTCTCTCCATCTATCTCCCTTTCGAGGGCCTTCCGGTCACCTTCAAGAATGGCCTCAATACCCACGGTCTCACTTCTTTCCTCCCCCTTGACCACAAGCTTGCGGGCGCTTTCATCGTTCACCCATGTGGCCGCTATCCGATCGATATCAGCAGCATAGAAGGCTGCCTTCTCTTCCTCGATTACCGCGATCACAGCCTCTTCCTCTTGCGCTGTATCAACTGTTCCCGAACTCAAACAAGAGGGAAGGAACATCCATGCAGACAGAAGGGAAAACAGAAACAGTGAATTCTTTTTCATAGGTATAATTTTATAAATACTCTAATTCGGTAATTCCAATTTTCAAGCTTATATTCCTCATATTCTATTTTTTAATAACTACCACATCTTCAATTTTTTGCCCTTCTGAATAAAGCTCATTCACCACATACCCGGAAACATCATCAAATACGATGGGAGGCCTGGCCTCGTCCGAAACCGTTCTGATCTGGATATTATTCAGGTAGTGGAATTGAAGTACTTCTTAAAGCCGTTACCGTCGATGGTGCCGTAACCCTCGATGGCGATATTATCCGCATCCTCGGAATAGATGAGGCACTGGTTCATATGCTTTTCCATCTTGTAACGGGTCCTGTAGGTATCCTCTCCATAGTGCGCCATATCGGTACTTGCACGCATGAGGGAACCGTTCTCAAGATAGAGGGTCACGTGGCTTTTCAGGTAAATGGTGCCAATGAGATAGATTTTACCCGCAGGAATGATCACCCTTCCACCTCCATCTTCCGTACATTCATCTATGGCAGCCTGGATGGCTTTTGTGTCCAGGGAAACACCGTCACCCTTCGCTCCATAATTGTCGATGTGGTAGTCACCCGAAAAAGCCTGAAAAGAAGTCACAGACACCAGAAGCAATACCAATAATGCTTTTTTCATAAATCAAGGTTTACTTTAACTGATTCGATCATTAGACCCGCCGGATCTGGAGACGAGGCATTGGAGATGAAATGTACGTAGCTAATGCCATGTTCGCTTTCCCTGTTCAGGGGAAGAAGGATTGGATCTGCAGAAGCATCTAAGAAGAGTTTACAATATTGGTCTTTCTCCGGGCTCAGGCCATCCCACCGGAAACGTAGTTCGTGCCACACACCCTGAGTCAATTCCGGCACCAGGCTGTACATTGCAAAGTGCCAGGCCGTAGTATCGATAGGATTGAACCAGCGGTCGCTGAGATTGATCCGGAAACCCTGGCTCCCTTCGGGGAGCAATACCAAAGTAGTGAGTTCTCCGCTAAGTCCGGCCGGGAAGTTCCAGACCGCCCCGTCATTCTCAATCAACAGGGAGGGATCCTCGGGTCGGCGTACATGCAGGACCTTATCCCCGGGCCTGTCCGGATGATCGGCAAGATAAGCTCCGGTCTTCCGGTTGAAGCTGCAATGCCCCCGGATCTCCGCCACGAACTTATAAACACACCAGTCCTCCAGTCCCTCGCTGAAATCAGTCTCCCTTGAGGTTTCATACAACCAGTCCTGATCAAAGAGGACCATGGCCCGGTGCAGGGGATGCTGACCGAAGGCCACAAGTATCTTACCACCATCTGTTTCTACGAACTGACTCTGGTGGACAGAATGATCAATGCCACCTGATTCCGCATAGTCAGCCGCATTCCTGCGTGTATCCAGGTAGAGTTCACGGAATCCCCTCCAGGTCTTCCCCTCATCCTCGGATATGGCCGCATGAAGGGCTGAACGATTTGTGAAAACATCCTCCCAGGTCCCGTCCCTGGAAGTCAGGGGCAGCACCGCCTTGATGGGATCATCGGGTGAAAGCTCCGGAAGTGGGGTGGTATTGTTCCAGATGAATAGCAGTCGGCCATCAGAAAGTCGCCCGATCCGGGGCATGGTAATAGTGCCATAAAACGGGGAGGGCTCCGGGGTCGTCCAGCTTTCACCCCCATCACGGGAAAAACACTGGTAGTGCCTGTCCTGCGCGGTCCGCAGGATCATCCACAGCCTTCCGTCCTTCATCTCCACCACTGTGGGTTCGATGCCCGGATTCTGCCAACGGGGACCCTGGTGTGCGCCGGTAGGCACATGCAAAGGAGTGGGCTCCACATCCGAATGATTCCAGCTCAGGCCGTCATCATCTGAGTAATATACGCGGGCCACCCGGTTCGGATAAAGCTTATGACAGGAGACCAGCACCCGTTTTCCATTCCTGATGAATACCGGCGGAGCGAACATATGAAAAGTATCCCTTTCAATGAGCTGGCGTGTCCAGCTCCCTTCCAGTCCACCCTCAGATCTTACCGAGAAAATGCTGTCATGGCTTACCAGCAGACGAAGGTATTCGCCTGAGACCGGACTTCTGACATCGGCCCCGATGAATCCCACGGGTACAGTCTTCATTTTCCAGTTCAAACCATTGTCCCGGCTGTAAATATACTTTCGGGCCGGGCGCATCTCCTCCCGGATTTCATCCAACTCGATCTGACTCTGCTCCCCATAGTCGTAGGAACGGATTTCCCCGTCTTCCAGGCGTGACAGCCCGATATAGGCATCGGAGAGTGGCCTGCCAACAAATACCGGGGCTATGATCTCCGAATAAACCAGATCCCCGGCCGGACTCTCCACCGATATCCCCTCGTCCGCTGTGGTTCCGCAGGAATGAAGACCCATCAGCACCAGGAGCATCGCAGTAAACTTCATAATCCCTGAACGTGCCATAAAGCTTTGTATTAGTTACAGATCTTCTCCCGGGTTTGAATCATTCACAACCATTGTTCCCAGTCTTTTCCAGGGACCCGCCATGGATTCTGAGGTAAAGAGGGTGGCCTCCCAGGTAGATGCTCAGATAGTTATTTCTCTTCAGTCTATTTCAGTTTTTGTTTCAGATCTTCAATATTCAGCGCCACCCGGTGCCGGATATCCGCCAGCAGTGCCGGATCGGGCATATAATCCGTGGTATAGCGTCCGTCAGCACAGGGAATATTCACCAGGGACATGGCCTCATCCATCACGGCTTCCGCCTCACTTACATCCATACCAGCTTCCCCTGTCTTCTTCATCAGCTGCTCCAGGAGATATAAGAACTCGAAGTCCTCCACTCCTTCCCGGGCCTGTTTCAGGCGTATCGTGGCCACCAGGGGTCCTGCCCCGATGGGAGCACCCGGGTATATGAAGTTCCCGTCCCCGTTAGGATAGCGCATCCAGTAGACCACATCCGCCGAGGGACTCTGCCTGTGAAAACGGTGCCAGCCGTAATAGTAGGGATCAAGGGTGTGCCAGTTGGCTGCCCAGAACTCGTATTCGCTGGCATCATACTTGAAGCAGAACCAGGGCAGCATGCGTTCGAAACCCAGGTAGGGTGTATCGGTGCACTGCATGCCATCGGTAGTGAAAAAGATGTCACCACCATTGCGGACAGCTTCCCTCAGGTGTTCCTCCGGGACCGGGTGGCCCCAGCCACCACCCCGGTGGCTTACACCCCAAACATCCACGTATCCCTCGTATTCGGGCCGGTACCACCAGGTACTCACGTAAATGGGGATCTCCGGATCCACCTCGTGGATCATATCGCAGACCGCATACATCTGCTTGTTGATATATTCATCAGAGTGGGGCTCATCCGAAACATAGATAACCGTCTTATCGGCCCATCCCTTTTCCTTCATATGATCCCAGTATTGCCTCAAGGCACTCTGGTACACGGCCTTGTATTCGGGGCGCAGTTTCAAGTGGTCCGCGTCCGAATAGGGATATTCCCCAGGGTAAGGTTTCTGGCCGAACTTGTCGGCAGGCGGCCGGCCCCATCCAAAGAGATAGAAAAACTGCGGCGACCAGGTGGAAGCGATCTTCAGGGTGTCGAAGTAATAGGCGGCTGCCTTATCGAACTTGGTGAAATCCAGTACGGGCATCCCGTCAACCATCTTCACTTCCGGTTCGGGTCTGACCATCTTGGAGCTAACCCGGTGCTCAGCCATGTAAGCCCAGAGCAGGTCTTTCCATTGCTCCTCGCTGTAATCCCTTCCGAACATTTCCCGCTCATTGAAGCGGAGTACATAGGTAGCCTTCACATTGCTTTCTTCGGGCAGGGCAAAATCGTACACCTGCATCTCCATTGGGATCTCCCGGAGCAGTTTGCCCTTTTGCAGGAGCTGGAACTGCCCGGTGTATATACCGGCCACCGCATCGGAAGGAACGCTCACCTCGATCCAGGCCGCCGTGGTGTGATCGGGCGGCAGGTCGAAGGTGGCGAAGGGAAGGATGGGATCGGCCCAGGGTCCTGTCCACCCGTCGGATCCGATCTTTCCAAATGGAAGAATAGTCTGCCAGAACGGTGTTACAATATCCCGTATATAATTGCTGGGATAGGAAATATTCACATAGCCCACGGTCCCTATCTCAATATCTTTGAGCTCTTCTCCGGAAGGGCCTTCCAGGGCTTCCACGCGGATCTCCAGGTCCCTTAGCTCCTCCCTGCTCCTCATGAGTACCTGCACAGGTTCCCGGTCATTGCCAGCCGCCGACAAGTGCAGTTTTTCCAGATCCCCGACCGGAAGATCGTCCGGGAAGGGTTTGGCCACGGCCGGTTTTTCCCATAGGACGAGTCCCTCGATATCCTTCTCGGCCAGCCGTTCCACGCACATGGCCCCGGTATGACCGGTGCCGATCTCCATGAAAAACACATCGTCGTACCAGATATCCCCCGGGACCGTATTCACAAGCTCGATCTTTACCTTCGCGGCATCCTCAGGAGCCACAATGATCATGGATTCATCCACCCATTGGAAATTCTGATGCATATCCGGATTGGCCCTGCGGGTTTCACGGTCCCCGCATGGTTCGCCGCCTGCATCCAGGAAGGTGGCCCGGAGGGTGAAGGGCCGGTCGAGGATCTGGGAGCTCTTCACCCGGGCAGTGTAATAATACTGACTACCAGCCTTTACATCAAGCAACTGGGAAATACCCATCTCCCTGTCCAGGGACATGTGGCTTTCCTCAATATCCGATACCTGGGTACGGCCTTCCTCTCCGCTCAGCCTGAAACTCAGCCGTACAAGGTCCTGCCCTTCTTCATTTTCCACCAGTATCTGGCGCGTATCGCTCTCCCCCTCAAGCTCCCAACCTTTAAGTGCCCTCTCAAAAAACGGGTTGACCACCAGGTTTTCGGTTACCCCTCCCAGGTCTTCATAGGTGGTGGTCTCGTAACCCCTCTCCCCTGGTCCGCCGAAATAAAGGTAGAAGGTCTTCCGGGTCAGCGGAGGAATATCCTGCCTGAACAGGAGAGAATATCCCGTCTTCAGATAGGGAACAGGACGATTGCCGTAGGTAAGCTGGACAGTAGTAGTTTCATCTACTTCATTGAACAGGCGTTGCATAAGCATCTGCACGTCCACATAAACAGGATAATCCGGTCGGTCCTCTTCCGTAAAGTTGGTGACCGTGATACTTGCCCGCACCGGCCAGGAAAGCCCGCCATCCTTAAACCATTCGGAACTATCACCCGCTTCCTTGAGTTCCAGCCGTTCCACAGATCCTATATCTATGCCGGGATCAAAACTGCTCCTGCACCGAATGCTGACCTCATCCACACGGAGTAGTCCGCTTCCGCTGACAAAGGTAGCGACCTCAAGGACATTGGCCTCTTCGGGAGCGGTAAACTCTATCTCCACCCGGTGCCAGTCAGTGGTCCCTTCTTCCGCCATCAGGCGTACAGGTTCGGGCCTGATTTCCCTTTTTGTCCTGGCCAGATTGGCGGGCGAAAGGATCAATCCGGCCTCGCCTTCAAGGCCTTCGGTTTGGAACCAGGCTTCTACCTGATACTCCGCTCCCGGATCCAGGTGGATATTGGTCTGGGTTGCTCCATAGGGCCTGCGCTCTCCTGCATTTTCTGCAATTATCTCCACCGAGTGACTTCCCGTATGCGCCACTTCCGACCAGTGCACATCCCGGCCTTCCTCTGGCCAGTCCAGCTCCCAGTTCAGAATTCCAAAGTCCCCTTCGACTTCGAACCCTCCGTTTTGTACCTCCCGGTGTGTAAACAGGTATTCCCCCTCCGACCAGGCCTTTTCATTATCAAAGTATATGAAGTAGAGAGCCTCCTGTCCCGCTTCATTCTCCAGCGGAAAGGTAAAAGTCGACCCAACCTGAACCGGTCCACGTTCAAGGAGCCCTCCCTGCGGATCATCCACCCTGCACTTAAGTTCCTTTCCCTTGCTGTTTGTCACCCTAAACGATTGTGCCATGACTCCCTGAACGGGAAGCTTCCCTTTGCCCTTTCCAATGGCCAGGGTCAGCGGAGCCCCTTTCAGGTCCGATTCACCGGGGTGCTGCACTCTCACAGGGATGCGTTGTTTCCAGTATCCGGAATGACCCAGGTATAACGAATTGGCCCAGGGATAACTCAGGTCCGGTTCATCCGCGCAGGATGAGACGGCACAGAATAGGGCCGCCAGGATGAAATTCGGGAACAGTTTTTTCATGGCAGTTCAGTTTGGAACCAATTTCTGAAATCAGTAGTGGAATTCCAAGCCGATGTTACCTGCGCAACAGAGACCACAACATTTGTTCCATGGATAAGGATCAGAGACGCGCCAGCTTGCGGTATATGACATCCTCCCTGCCGGCAATCAATTTCTTCTTCATCAGTATCCTGTTTTAACGATCTTTCCGTAGGCCACGCCCTGATCACTCTCCATCCTTACCAGATAAGTTCCCGGTACGCTCAGCACATCACTGCTGAGAGGCAGGGGACTTTCTTCGGTTTCGGTCCTGTGGAGGATACGTCCCTGGATATCCGAGTATTAAAAAAGTTGAAAAGCCAAAAAATCAGTAGTTGTGAGCTTACAGTCCTTCCAGGTGATTGCTGTCTGAGTAGAGATTCGTGAAGACGATCTTTCCATCCTCATTGAAATCATGGGTCACCATAAATAGAAATTCAATTTTCTTGTTATCCTTCACAATGATCATATTCCACCAGGAGTAAACTGAATACTGACCACTCTTTTCATAAAAGATGCAGTCCGGATAGCCCACCTGAGCCAATTTAATTTGCAAATCATCCCTGAGAAACAAACCGGCCGCGGATTCTTTCCATTCCTCAATGCCTTGTTTTTCAGTCAATTGCATGGCTAAACTGGAAAACCTGGCATCGGGTGAAAAATAGCTCGCCCACTCTTCCATATTCTTTGCTACAAGCGCATTCATGACCTTCCGGACGGTAATAATGTATGGATGATTTATATAGACTTTGCCATTTTCCCTGGTTCTCTGACTGTTGCCTATTTCTTCAAACACATCGTCATTAAAATAATTTGTTATGGATGTGATCTTCCCCTTCTCATTAAATCTGTACAGGTTATGTAACGGCAATTCCAGGATTATTCCCGTCTCTTTGTGGATCCCTGTCATGAGGAGCCAATCCTGGACCCATGTTCCTCCCTCCTTGTATTCAATCGCATCGGGGAAAGCTGGTTTCTGGTCTCGCACCATGAAATTTTTATAATTACTGCTCATGTCAGCTATACCATTCCCTATTTCTGCGTTAGCAAGTTTTTGTGTGCGATTATCGTTTCGGGTAAGGAAAGCAGTATCTGCAAAAAAACTTCTGTACTTTGCTTCGTCACCGTTGACAAAGGCTTTCCATAATTCTCTGGTTTTATCAATTGTTTCATGCTCAGAGTAGACGATACCATTTTTTTTCTGGGCAAAGGAATTTGCCCCAATGGTCAGGAGCAGCATTACCAAAGTTGTGATTTTTTTCATAATACTTCTTTTAGATTTATAAATGAGCCTGGATCATCAGGTGATTCTCAATGGTACGTAGTACGTGGTTCATTATTAAATGTAAGACTTTTTATTCTGCACATCAATTCTTTTAACATTTTTTGCATACCGGCGATCTCTCCGGCATCCCCTTCATATCAGAGTCGGGAAATGTACCTGCCGGAAGCATCCTCCGGAGTTTTTTATTTAGTCAATCTTCGATTAATTGTTACTTAATTTTATACTCGATTTTCTGAAACTTTAAATAATTTAGAGCTTCTTAATGGCAAGCAATTGAAATGAAAGAAAAAAAATACACCAGCCTGTCAATGATGAACTGGTTATATTTATGGCAAAATTCGTTTGCCAGTACTCAACGTCAAAAAAAATGAAATCGATTCGTGCAATTATTGTTTTGGCCATGGTCCTTGGAGTCACTCTTTCAGGCTGTCAACCGGCAGGACTGAATGATCCGTCTAAACCCAATGTGGTGATCTTTTTATCGGACGACCAGGGTTGGGGCGATTTTAGCATAACCGGGAACACAAACATTGAAACAAAAAATATCGACAGGCTTGCAGGTGATGGTGCCATCTTCAATAATTTCTATGTGGAGGCAGTCTGTTCTCCCACCAGGGCCGAACTGCTCACAGGCAGGTACCATACCAGGTGTGGCGTATACAGTACTTCTGCCGGGGGAGAACGAATCGACCTGGATGAAACCACCCTCGCTGAAGTCTTTAAACAGGCAGGCTACGCCACAGCGGCTTACGGCAAATGGCACAGCGGGATGCAGCCTCCTTACCACCCCAATTCCAGGGGATTCGACGACTTCTATGGATTTTGCTCGGGCCACTGGGGTAACTATTTCAGTCCCATTCTGGAACACAATGGAACCCTGGTTAAGGGTGAAGGATTCCTTGTGGATGATCTGACCAACCACGGCATCGAATTCATTGAATCCAACAAGGACAAACCCTTTTTACTCTACCTCCCCTACAACACCCCACACAGTCCCATGCAGGTGCCCGACAAGTGGTTTGAGAAGTTTAAAAATAAGGATCTGCCATTTCGAGCTGGAAATCCGGACCAGGAAGATATCATCTTTACAAGGGCAGCATTGGCGATGTGTAAGAACATCGACTGGAATGTAGGGCGGGTCATCAACAAGCTCGAGGAGATGGGCCTGGATGACAACACCATCGTCATCTACTTCAGTGACAATGGGCCCAACAGCTGGCGCTGGAACGGCGGCATGAAAGGTCGGAAAGGATCCACTGATGAGGGCGGTGTCCGCACACCACTGTTCGTTAAATGGCCGGCGAAAATTAAGAAAGGATCGGTAATTGAGCCCATTGCTTCAGTGATCGATTTGCTGCCCACATTAACCGATCTTGCCGGACTTGAAAGCAAGATCAATAAGCCGCTTGATGGCGTTAGCCTGGAACCCTTATTAATGGAAGAGAATCCCGATTGGAGCGACCGTTATATTGTGAACCAGTGGAAAAAGAAGATCAGCGTGAGAAGCCAGAAGTACAGGCTGGGTGAAAAGGGTGCCCTGTTTAATATTCAGAACGACAGGGGTCAGCGGGTGGATGTGGCCCCACAGCATCCTGAAATACACAAAAAACTTCTGGAGGTGAAAGCTGCCTTCATAAAAGATGTGGTGGCAGAATTGCCGGAAAAGGACTTGCGTGCATTTTCCATAGGGTACCCTGGTGCAACCTATACCCAGATTCCCGCCAGGGACGGCATCGCACATGGGAATATCCAGCGCTCCAACCGCTGGCCCAATTGTTCTTTTTTTACCAACTGGATCAGTCTGGAGGACAAGATTACCTGGGATGTTGAAGTGCTTGAGGAAGGTGAATTTAAAGTAACTTTGTACTATACATGCCCTGAGGGGGATGAGGGTTCTCTGTTCCACCTTTCCCTGGGTGAAAACACCATCGAAGGAAAGATTCAGACTTCCTTTGATCCGCCGCTCACGGGGATGGAAAATGACCGGACTGAATTGCGGGGGGAATCCTACGTAAAGGATTTTAAACCTCTTAATCTTGGAATAATGCACCTTGAGAAAGGTGCAGGTCAACTGACTTTGAGGGCACTTGAAAAACCGGGGCAGACGGTCATGGATGTGCGCTTGCTTATGTTTGAAAGACAATAGAATCTGGTAACAGGAAAGAGCTAAAGTGCATGACAGCATGCTTCCGGACGGGTCTGTTAATCAATTCCAAGTTCGATTCCCTCCCTCTCTACCAATTGATCAAAATCTTCCTCATTTACCTTGAAAGATGCTGAATGAGGCACCTGGTCAGGAGAGGAAATCAGGAAAATCTTTTCTCCGACATTGAAGCAAAGGTGGTCCTCCCATTTGATGTCGGTGGTTACCCCATTCAGGCTTTTACAGATATACATAACTTCTTCTATGGACATGAAACAAGAATTTTATTTCAAAAAAATTAATTTGAAGCTAACTTACTACGGCTCGACAATCTTCGTTAGGATTATATACATTGTTGATCCGAACTTCTCAGTTCAGTTAAAATTAGTTGTATGACTGGAAAATTTGTACTCCGGAATCTCCGGAGAAGACCGTTCCTCAATCTTGTGAAAATTGTGGGACTCAGCCTGGCACTCAGCTGCATACTGCTTATTGTATTGTTTTTGAAACATGAACTTACTTTTGACAGGTTTCATTCTAAATCAGACAGGATTTACCGGCTCACCACCACCAGCCAGAATTTTTTCAACGGGAAACATTTTGCGAGGATGCCTAATCCCTCTTATGTTCCTGACCTGGTAAATTATTTTCCTGAGGTTGAAACATTTGTGAGGTTGGCGCCCATACGAGGAGGTGTAATGAAACGCTTGGAAGAATTCTTTACATTCAGCCAGGCATTTGAATGTGACAGCACATTTTTTCAGGTATTTGACGCCGAACTCGTGGTAGGCAATCCGGCATATGTCCTGGATGGCCCGGGCTCCATGGTTGTTTCTGAAAGCTTTGCAAGTAAAACATTTGGAGAATCTGATCCCATAGGGGAAATCCTGACACTGCCACCGGGACAATTCTATGCCGGGAACGCCGATTATACAATCACGGGAATAATGAAGGATTTCCCGCAAAGCAGCCATTTCCATCCTGATTTCATTACCACTCCACCTGATGATAGTATTTTTCAGGCATGGGCATGGACCTACCTGGTTTTGCATGCCAACTCGAATCCGGAAAACATTATATCGGGATTTAAAGATTTCCTTGCCACCTACACATCCACAGATTCAGATAGTATTCGAACGATTGCCCATCTTCAACCTCTTATTGATATCCATCTGCATTCCAATAAAACAAGAGAGATAGAAGCAAACAGCACGATGTCCGTCATATACACTTTTACATTAGCTGCCCTGTTGCTCCTGATCATTGCACTCATTAACTACGCCAATTTAAATATTGGGATGGCGGGCTACAGCGACAAATTCCTTTTCATGGGGAAGGTGTACGGGTCTTCAAACCGGATGCAACTGAGGTATTTTCTGACTGAAGGAATTGTCATTGCTCTCGTCTCACTGGTGGTTAGCGCTATCATTGCATCGATTGTCTTCATATTCGTTCAAAAACAGTTTAACCTGAACCTCTACACAGGGAACACGCTGTTCATCGCATCGGTTTCAGTGTTGTTTAGCCTGCTCGGAATCGCCGCAGGTATTCTACCGTTGTTGAGGAAGTTCATTCGCAGGTTCAAAACCTCACTGGATTTCCAGAACAAGATCCATGATAAACGGGGAGGGATAAACAAGAGCCTTATTGTAGTACAATATACTATATCAATCGCGTTGATAACCAGTGTCTTTGTGATCCACCGGCAGACAAAATATGCCCTCAATAACAGCCTGGGAGCGGGAGACGATAACCTCATATGCATAGAGGGCGTCCATTCCGATGTCCAGCAAAAATTCGTAGAATTTAAGGAGGAAATGGTAAAGTACAATTCAATCAAATCGGTGTCAGCCATGTTTGAGCCCCCGGGGGGTGATGCCAATGATATGTTTCAGTTCAAGCTGGAAGGAATGGTTCGGGACGATGTGAATGAACTGAATAATATGATTGGTGTCTTTCCATGCGATTACTCCTTTGCCAGCTTGTTTAGATTGAAATTCCTTGGCGGGAAAGATTTTTCTGAAAGGGATGAGGACCATGAAGGTTCGGGAGAATATATCATTAATGAGTCAGCCATGAGACGGCTGAACTATTCAAAACCGGAAGATATAGTAGGTAAAGAGTTTAGCCTGCTGTTTGGGGATGGAAGCATACCCATTCCTTCCGGTTCCATCATCGGGGTTGTCCGGGACTTTCATCTCTCGAGCTTAAAGAAAAAGATTGAGCCCCTGGTACTGTTTAAAAGAAAGGACCTGTGGCTTATCAATTTTGTCATATCATTTCAAACCGGAATGCAGGAGGCGGCCCTGAAGGACATAGAAACCGTCTGGCAAGCATTGTTTCCAGAATATACTGCACATTTAGAATATGTCAACTCGATGTACAGGAATGTTTATTCAACCGAACTCCTTCAGGCGCAGTTGCTAACTATCTTCACAATAATTGCTTTGTTTATCTGCTCCATGGGGTTACTTGGGTTGTCCCTGTTGATAACCCAGCGCCGAATCAAGGAGATTGGGATCCGGAAAGTAAACGGTGCGGAAACAATAGAAATCATGACCATGCTTACCTGGGATTTTTTAAAATGGATTCTCGTCTCAATCATGCTGGCAATTCCGTTTGCCTACTTTGCCATGAACAGATGGCTGGAGAGCTTTGCCTACAAAACTACCCTCAGTTGGTGGATATTTGCCATAGCAGGTCTTGCGGGTGTTATTATTGCCTTACTCACTGTTTCAGTAAAATCCTGGAGAGCATCCAACAAGAATCCCATTGAAGCTCTCAGATACGAGTAAATCGGACATCATTCTCGGTTTCAGAAATTGAGTTAGGCACTTACCTGTCCTGTGAAATACCCTTCATAGGCTGTGTATTGAATGCGTTGCGTCCACCAGGCGAATGTGCCGTCCGATTATTGATAACGTAATTTGATATATTTCTGCAAAATCAATTCTTTCTATACCCAGGAAAATGTAAATTACAACTTCCTTTATTATTCAGTAATTCTTCATCCTATGAAAAAATTTGAAAGCAAAAGTTCCCGGAGATCGTTTATTAAAAAGACCGTGCTGGGTACAGCGATGGTTTCTACAGCACCTTATGTTCTGGCCAAGACCTACCGTCAGAGGTTATTGATGGAATCAAGATCATATGCAGCGAATTCGTTTGAGGCAAACGACCAGATAAATCTCGCATTGATCGGCACAGGTATTCAGGGAATCAATGACACAATCACAGCACTCCGGGTTCCGGGAGTAAAGCTGGTCGCTTCTTGTGATTTATATACAGGCCGCCTGGATCGCGCAAAAGAATTGTGGGGCAATGATATATTCGTAACCAGGGATTACCGGGAGATTTTTGATCGCAAGAACGTGGATGCAGTCATTATTGCCACCCCGGATCACTGGCATAAAAGACTCAGTATTGAAGCTTTGAAGGCAGGGAAAGCCGTGTACTGTGAAAAACCCATGGTGCAAAAATTTGAGGAGGGGCAGGAGATAATCGAAGCACAGAAGGCTTCCGGGAACATATTACAAGTAGGCAGTCAGGGCATGTCTTCCCTCGGAAATGAGAAGGCCAAAAAATTGTATGGCGAAGGGGCCATTGGCGAGATAGTGATGCTGGATATGTACAATGACCGGTATTCTGCGGAAGGTGCCTGGCAGTACCCCATACCGCCAGATGCAAGTCCGGACACGGTTGATTTCGATAAATTTCTCGGGAATGCCCCAAAAGTACCTTACGAACTGGTGCGCTTTTTCCGTTGGAGGAATTACAGAGATTATGGTACCGGAGTAGCTGGTGACCTCTTTGTTCATGCATTTTCGACACTGCATTTTATCCTGACTTCAAACGGGCCGAACAGAGCGCTCTCAACGGGCGGACTGAGATACTGGAAAGACGGCAGGGATGTTCCCGATGTGACCATGACCTTGTATGATTATCCGGAAACAAAAACACACGCTGCATTTAATGCTTCTTTCAGGGTGAACTTCATTGCCGGAGGAGGAGGAGGCGGCGGATTTAAACTGGTTGGAACAGAAGGCGAAATGGAAGTAGATTCGCGCCGTGTAAAATTAACCCGTTCAAAACTGGGGATGAAACCCGGTAGCTATGCCCTGATCGCAAACACGGAGGAGAATCAGAAAAAGATTATTGCAGACTACGATAAAAGATTTGCCGCAGAGAGATCTTCCGATCTGAATATAGGTGAAACTGTCTATGAAGCCCCCGATGATTACAAGGGTAGTCATTATGATCATTTTAATAATTTCTTCCAGGGCATAAGGGGAGTAACAAAAATTGTCGAAGATCCCACATTTGGCCTGCGTGCTGCAGGTGCGGCCCTTTTAGCCAATGAAAGTTACTTCAGCGGAAACCCAGTGAGCTGGGATCCTGATTTAATGCGACTTACTTAATCAAGAAATCACATACTATGAAAAAACTAATCATCATATGTTGCCTCGTTTTCAGTGTTGGTCTTATTGCAGCACAAGAGGAACCCATAAATGTCATTGTATTCGGAGCCCACCCGGATGACTGTGATTCCGATGCCGGAGGCACTGCCATCTTATTCGCAAAAATGGGTCATCATGTGAAATTTGTATCCCTTACCAATGGAGATGCAGGGCATTATGCCATGGGCGGTGGGGAGCTGGCAAAAATAAGAATTGCGGAAGCGCAGGAAGCCGGCAGGAGGTTCGGCGTGGAATACGTTCTTCTCGATAACCATGATGGAGAACTCATGCCTACTCTGGCAAACCGGTTAAAAGTGATCAGGGAGATCAGAAAATGGAATTCCGACATTGTCATCGGGCCCAGAACCAACGACTACCATCCCGATCACCGGTATACCGGTGTACTGGTGCAGGATGCTTCTTTTATGGTCATTGTCCCCAATATTGCACCGGAAGTTCCTGCGTTGAAGAAGAATCCGGTCTTTTTATACTCCAACGACAGATTTCAGAAACCGAATCCTTTTAAGCCGGATATTGCCGTGATCACCGATGACGTGTTTGATCAGAAAATTTATGCCATGGCCGCTCATGAATCCCAGTATTTTGACTGGCTCCCCTGGATTTCCGGTGGATTGGATAAAGTTCCCGAAGATGAAAAATCAAGGTTGGAATTTTTAGCTAAATGGAGAACGGATACTCCGGGTGAATCTGTCATGGAAAGCCTGAAGTACTGGTATGGAGATAAAGCAGCTTCAGCTAAACATGCCGAGGCATTTGAAATTTGTGAGTACGGCAAGCAACCAACTGATGATGAGATTAGGAGGTTGTTTCCTATGTTGAAGAAGTAATGGGAAGGTTGGTGCCAGGAGCGGTAAGGAGAGCCAGGAGGGGTCAGGAGGAGCCAGGAGGAGCCAGGAGGAGCCAGGAGGGGTCAGGAGAGCCTGGAGGGGCCAGTAGTGCCAGGAAGGGTTAGGAGGAGCCAGGAAGGGTTAGGAGGAGCCAGGAAGGGTTAGGCCGGCCTCCAAGTCGACCTTCATTTCTTTGAAGACGGTATCCTTTCCTGTATAGGTGAGTGTCCCTGTGTAGTTGCCCTCCCTGGTAAAACACCTGAATAGCCAGTCTTCTTCATCCACTCCAAAATTTGAGGATTGCAGCTTAATAATTCCCCCCTGCTCCATTGAAAACTCAAGGTTCTCCGGTGTCAGGCGCATTCCCTCTCCTATGGCCTTCAGATAAGACTCCTTAAAGGTCCAGAATTGAAAGAACCGGTGCAACCTCTCCTCCGGCCCATTCTGAAAATATTTCATCTCCCTGGGAGTTATATTCGTATTTATCAGCTGGTCCAGATCTGGAAGTTCCCGGATCATTTCGATATCGATGCCCACTTCAGCATCTCGTGAAAAAGCATACACACACATCTCATGGGAATGGGACATATTGAAAAATAGGGAAGCATCATTCATCAGGAAAGGTTTGCCCTTTGTATGGTATCCGTACCCTATTTCCGAAGGTTCTGAACCAGTGTAAGCCGCAAGGAGCAATTTTAAAATTGCCTGGGAGACTATGTACCGGCGTTGGACAGCTTCAAACTTATAAAAAGAGGCCTTTTCCTGCTCAGGGGTGGATAATTCAGACCTTAGCCGGTTTACCTGGTCTGCTCCAACAACCAGAGATGCAGTCCATAAGTGAACCTCTCCTTTTAATAGTGGCGTAAATGTTACTGTTTTAGTAAGATTCAGAAGAATCGGATCAGACATGCGCAAATTCCATCAACTCCTCAGACAGTAATTCCAGGAGTTCTTCTTTGTTGTCCCTGCAAAACAGGTGACTACCATTCACTTTTATGAATCTGAATTCACCCGATGTATGCTTCTTCCACGCCTTGACCTGTTCCTCGGAAAAAACGGTATCATCCTTCCCTGTCAACGCCGTCACAGGACAATTCAAAGGTTCATCTTCATAATAGGTGTAGCGCTTGCCCAGAAGTATGTCTGCGCGAAGGGCCGGCAGCATCTCGTCAATTAATTCCTTGTTCTGCAGGACTGATTCCGGTATCTCCAGGGATCTCAGGTGGTTGAGAATATTTGGTATATTTTTATCCATATAAACCTCATCATCGTGAATGGCATCAAGGAACTTAAAGGGACTCTCAAGATGGGGAGATCGCCAACCGCCCACAATAAATTTAACTGGCTGGATGCCTTTTTCCTTTCTCAGGTACCTGGCCAGTTCCAATCCTATACCTGCACCTGCACTATGGCAATAAAAAGCAATGGGACAGTCCAGCAACGGGTCAATAATGTCTGAAATCGCCTTGACAAGGTCAAGATAATTATCAAATGGTTTTTCACCTATACGCTCTTCCCGGCCCGGATATTGAATGGCGCAGACCTCAATGCCATTCTGTAAATGTTCATTCCAGCTGTTGTAAACAGATGCGCCCCCTGCAAAATAGGGAAGGCAGAAAAGCCGCATCCGCGGATTATCTATCTTTGCTGACCTCAGCACCCACTTATCCAATTCTGATTTCTCTTCACCCTGACTTTCTCCACCACTTAGCTGACCATTCATTTCATCCAGGATATGAGCTGTCATTTCCTGCAAAGTCGGCCCTTTCATTATCCGCATCATAGAATAATCCACAGCCACACTGCTCTGAATCCAATTCCTGATCTGATTGGCCATTAAGGAATCAAGACCATACTTTGTCACCGGTTCCGTAGGATCAACTTTCTCTGCCGACGAACCAAGAACCCGGGCAACGGCATCACGCAAATGAGTTACCAGAACGTCTGGTTGTTCCTCTTTGCTTAATTCCTTTAAAGTGGCACTCAATCCACCATCTCCTGCGCCTGATGCAGAACCTGCAATCAATTCCTTTTCTTTAATCAGGTGACCAAAACGGCTTGTTTTGCTCGAATGCGGATAGAAATTACCCACCATTTCCCAATCCGAATCGGTGGCTACACGCTGTACCGGATTGGTAAGCAGCATCTGCTCAAGGATATCGGTTGATTGCTTCAATGTAAATGTTTTCCATCCCTGCTTATATAGCAACCCACCTACATTTCCGCTTCTCGCAACAAATCCAACATCACCAAGTACCCCCCAGTTAATAGTCATCGCAGGCATTCCCTGTGAGCGCCTGAATTGTGCGAAATTCTCCAGAAAACTATTTCCAGCTACATAGCTCACCTGTCCGGGATTGCCATAAATAGAAGATATGGAAGAATAAAGTACAAAATGGTCTAGTTCCAAATTCTTCGTAGCCTCATGCAATAGCCAGCAACCTATACTTTTTGGTATAAAAACCTTCAGGTAGCGCTCATGATCAATTTCAGGTATACTACCGTCATCTAAAACCATGGCTGCATGCTGAATTCCTTTCAGGGGGGGCATTTTTTCTTTTACCTCGCCCATTATCCGGTCAACATCCGCCCTCTTTGACACATCCCCTTGTGCAATCATCACATCAATACCCCGCTCGCGTATCCTTTCAATGGTCTTCTTTTCATCGCTGGTCTTGGGACCGCTCCTGCTCATCAGAACCAGGTGCTTCGCACCCCGGGTGGTCATCCAGTCGGCCACAGCAAGTCCAAATCCTGAGCATCCGCCTGTGAGCAAATAGGAAGCCTTCTCTTTGAACCGGATCTCCTTAGGTGGGGCAACTTGTACTTCACCTTGCATACCGATGACTATTTTGCCAATGTGCCGGGCTCCTGCCATAAACTGGAAGGCATCCTTGATCTCGGAAATAGGGTATACAAC
This sequence comes from uncultured Bacteroides sp., assembly GCA_964500835.1. Taxonomy (GTDB): domain Bacteria; phylum Bacteroidota; class Bacteroidia; order Bacteroidales. Next base: position 40,161 of record CAZCQL010000005.1, on the reverse strand, counting down.
CGATGGGTGCACAGGAAACTTATTATCAACGAAATAATCAATTGATTCCTGGAACAGCTCTCCGCTGAACTCCTCTTTTTGCTTAAAAAGCCTGTCCACATCCACTCCAAAATAGGAGAGGTTATTGCCAAATGGCTGTAATCCGAGCTTGCTGTTGCGGTAAATATCGGTTTTCCCAATCTCGACAAATCTTCCGTAAGGTGCCAGGCACCTGATGCTTTTAAAGATAGCTTCTCCGGAAAGAGAGTTGAGAACTATGTCTACTCCTTCTCCTTCGGTCAGCTCCATAAGCTGATCTGCAAATTCCAGTGTCCTGGAATTTAAGATATGGCCAGATGGAACACCGATGCTTTCCAGATAGGCCTTCTTTTCTTCACTGCCCACTGTGGCATAGATTACCGCACCTGCCGCTTTTGCAATGTGGATGGCAGCAATGCCTACGCCACCTGCAGCAGCATGAATAAGTATCTTCTCCCCTTTTCTAATCCTGGATAGATAGACCAGGGAATAATAAGCAGTCACGTAAACCACCGGCAGTGTTGCCGCGTCGGAGAAACTGATGTTCTCCGGTTTTTGCACCACATGGCAGGCCTTTGGATAGGCATATTTACCCAGACAGGAAGGTGCAGTGGCCATTACCTCGTCACCCACCTTCACCCCCTGAACATCCTTTCCAACAGCCGTTACCACACCTGAGCACTCCAATCCCATGGTAGCTCCAAACAATCCTCCCCGGATGGCATCCTCGGAAAGCAATCCCATGGAAAGCATGATGTCTCTAAAATTTAGAGCCGATGCTTTGATATCTACCTCCACCTCGTCATAAGCAGGTTCCCTGAGGGCTGTTTCTCTTATAACCAGGTTGTCCAGAACACCGTATTCGTCGATACTCACTTTATAAGGTGAATCCTCAGCGGCCAGAGTCCGCAAGGCACGGTGGGCAATATTATCCGTAGAGATTCTTTCAAGCCTGTTGATAAACCGGTTCCTTCCTCTGTAAGCGATCTCATCCTCGTTATCCCCCACCAGAATTTCTTCTATAAATGCCTCAATCTCTTCCTCCTTGATTGGATTACTGAAATCAACCATGGTGGAGTTGAAAACTGGAAATTCATTGATAATAACCCTGTTAACCCCTCGTAATCCGGCCTGGGAGAGTTGGACTGTTTCGGGCGATTGATCAACCGACTGGGCACCTGATGTGATCATCCAGATCTCAGGATTCTTTTCGTAATTGGTTTCATTCAACCGCCGCATAATATTCATCATCTCAAGGGATGACTTATCCTCGGCATGTACTATGCTTTCAGCAGTAAGCTGCTCATTGGAAACAGAATCCAATCCCCACAGGAACACTATACCCTCAAACGCCCCTTTATCAGCAACCATATCGATTACCCGGTCTGTCTCTTCCTGGCTCCCAGGGTCAATCCCAAATTCAGTTTCACTAATTTGCTTAAAATGCTCAGCGCGCTTTACAAGGTAAGGTTTCTTATTAATTGCCCTGAGTTTGGACTGAACGAGATCAGCAATCCCTGTGTCATCGGCGAATACAAGCCAATCTGCCTTTCCAAGCTTAGGAGATTCCTCCAATGCTTTATTGGTCAGATCCAATTTATTATTCCGGGCCAGAATCACACTCTGGCATGAGGAATCATTGTTTTCAAAATCACTGTACACTGCCACATCCGAAAACTCTTCCCGCTCTAGAACTTGCCTCCAGCGATCAGGACTCATGGTGGCATGATCCGGCCGTATATCCGTATCTTCAAATAACCACCAGCCCTCTGTCATCCCAAAGATGAAATCGAGGTATACCGGAGAGTTGGTCACCTCCAGCATAAGCAGTATTCCTTCCGAAGCAAGCAAACGTTTCACGTTGCCAAAAGTGGTTTTCAGATTTCGTGTGGCATGGATCACATCAGAAGCGATGACCAGGTCAAATGAGTTCAGATCAAGTCCTTGCTCTCCCGGATCCTTTTCAATATCCAGCAACTTATACTGCACGAAGGGATACCTGGCAAACCTTTGCTGTGCCTTCAACATGAACATATGGGAGAGATCTGTATAATAGTATTCTGTCCTCCCGGCAGGTAACAATGGCAGAACAGCCTGGGTCATTCCACCTGTTCCGGCTCCAATTTCAAGTATGCGTAAGGTTTGATCTTCAGGTATCTTACTCACCAACTCAGTAACAATGCTGGAAGCGAGACTGTTGTACTTCTTGAAGGCAAATCCTTCTACGTAATATTTAACAATAAGATCCCATTGATCTTCAGGAAAAATCAACTGAATAGGATCCACCAAACCGGTCAGAACCCCTGCAATTTCAGGTCCGCAACGACCAAGAAGGGTTGTTTCATGCTCAAACTGGGGATATTTTTTATTGATTTCATCAATCCAGATTTTAGTATCCCTGAAATCAGGGGTTTTTATGACCCGATACTCATCCTTGGCACCCTCCACGATTCCTGCATTTCTCAGCAAAGTGAATATATGGTAAAAGAGCCGGTGATGATCCTTGATCACCCCTAATTCCTTAATCAGACCGGGCACATTGATCTTTGTCCCTGTACTGAAGGACATCCCCATTTCTTTGAGGGCATTGCAGATATAACCAATGGTTAACTTGTATTGCCTGGGCTCATAATTAGAATAATAGTCAGCCTGTGCAGGCAGCTCTTTTATCTGATCGATCGTCTCGTTTACCTGATCCCTGATGGCATTGGGTGAGGAGATATATTCGCCGGGATTTCGGACAAGTTCCTGGTCAGATCTGGATTTCATGTTCCAGTTGTATTCGTAAAACCATTTTTCCTGTTCTCCGGCTGATTCTCCCCTTGAGCCTTTCAGGTATTGTGAACGGAATCCCTGAAATTCTGCCAGGATTTCCCCCTCTTCATTAAATATCCATAACTCTCCCAATGCATATTCATCGGTCCATTCCCTTAACCTCCCGTAGACAAACATTTTAAAGGAATTGGGCTTTTTATGAAACTTTATCCGATCGATATGGACCGGGACATAGACGCCCATTTTTTTCTCAGTGTCTTCCCTGACATTAAATATCCCGAATACGGTCTGAAAGCAACTATCCAGTACTCCGGGATGAAGGTTGAATTGGAAGAACTCCGATCGGATGCTCTCATGGACTTCTATCTCACTGAATGACTCCCACTCCTTTTCGCCTCTCCATAAATGCTTTATTGCCCGGAAGGTGGGTCCAAGGTAGAGTCCGCTTTCCAGAAGCTCTTCGTGCATTTCCTTTACAGGTACAGGTATCTTTATCCGATTCCGCACATCCTCAAAATCAACCTTAATGGATTGAAAAGAATCCATTATATGATTCATTTTGCCATTGGAACACATGACCCATGATGCATTCTCGCTGCGTGGTTTTGAATATATAAAATAATCCCCACCGTCATGGGAAATATCCATCTGTACCTTAATGGGGTCTCCTGAATCAGGGAGAAATAAGGCGCTTTCAAAGTTGAGATCTTCCAGGAATTCAAATTTCTCACCAAATGAAGCCAATGCTGCCGAGATTGAAAGTTCAATGTGACCGGCTCCGGGGTAAACAATGGGACCTTGTACTTTATGGTCATCAATATAAGGGTGGGTCCTCTTATCCAGGTTGATGTCCCAGATAATGTTGTGGCTTTCTCTGGCCGATATGGTTTTCTTTTTCAAATGTGGATGAACCAAGGATCCAAGGCGTTCATTTCTTCCATCCTCTGTCTCCAGCCAATGTCTTTCCTTCTGCCACGGGTATGCCGGAAGGCGCACAAAATGGGGATCATCAAATAATGATTCCCAATTAATTTCGGTGCCCCAGGTATAAAGCTTTCCAAGCGAGGAAAGAAACGTGCGTTTTTCCTCTTCCTGTCTTCTGATGGATGGGATCACAAGGCCGCTCTTCTGCTTTACATCAAGAAGGTCATTGATCCCCATGGCATGAATGGGATGAGGACCCAGTTCTATGAACGTATCAAATCCGTCATGTATCAATTCATCAATAGCACTTGCAAAACTAACTGTCTCCCTTACATTACGGTACCAGTATTTATTGTCGAGTTTTTCTCCTTCAATTACCATTCCTGTCACCGTGGAATAAAATGGGATTGATGTAGCTCTTGGGTTTAATGATTCAAGCGAGCTCAAGAGCTCTTCTTTTAATGGTTCCATGTGGTGACAGTGAAACGGAACATTGATCTGCAACATCCGGTTGAATACATCCTGTTTTTCCAGCTCCTCTGAAATTTGCTCAATCACATCTGTATCCCCGGACAGGGAGACCATGGCCGGTCCGTTTACTGCCGCAATAGACACCTTATCCTCACGGCCAGAAATTAGCTCAGTTGCTTCTTCAATGGGTAATCCGGCGGCCAGCATTCTTCCTTTATCTGTAGCCTTCACCTGTACACGGCTTCTGTGGAAAATAAGCAGGACTGCCTGTTCTAAGGTCAATGCCCCTGAAGCATATGCAGCCGGTACCTCACCGATGCTATGACCAACCACCGCAGAAGGAGATATCCCCAACTCCTTCCACATTTCTAAAAGGGCGATTTGGATTGAAAATATGGCAGGTTGTGCAATATTAGTCTCACTAATCCTTGAAGATCCCTCATCTTTTGTGAGTTCGTCCAGCAGAGACCAATCAGCATGTGTACTGAGAAGCTTATCAAGCAAATGAATTGTCTTGGCAAAAACCGGTTCATTATTGAGTAACTGCCGGCCCATGGCCCACCATTGAGGCCCCTGGCCGGAGAAAACAAACACTACCCTATCATTGGGTTCATTGCTCCGTCCTGTAGAAACTTCAGTAAGAGTTTCACCATCAAGGTACTTCTGAAGGTGATCTGCCATCTCCATCTTTGATTCAGCCACGACAGATAAACGGTTGTTGTGATGTGTTCTGCGAACTGTGGCTGAGTAACAGATATCACTCAGGCTCGATGTATTGGTGCTGTCTTTAAAATAGCTGATATATGCTTCCGCCAATTCTCTTAAGGCCTGGGAATCTCTGGCAGAGAGCGTGCATACACTCATTTTATCAACTTTATCAGGCAAAATGACAGTTGGCCTGGGAAGTCCTTCCAAAACCACATGTACATTGGCTCCTCCAAATCCAAAGTTATTTATGCCTCCATAAACGTTTCCGTTTTCCTCGTCTTTCCATTCGACAGGTTCAACCGGCACCTCAAGCTTCAAATCGCTGAAAGGGATATTTGGGTTTGGTTTTTTATAATGAATATTTGGCGGGATGATCCTGTTCTCCATGGCAAGAGCCAACTTGATAATTCCTGCAATGCCTGAGGCTGGTTCAAGATGTCCTATATTGGATTTAACAGATCCCAAATAGCAATTATCTGTTCGGTTGCTCCCGAGGACCTTCCCAATAGATGTGGCTTCAATAGGATCACCCACGAAGGTACCTGTACCGTGTGCCTCAATGAATTTAACCTGTCTGGTATCAACACCGGCATCGTCGTAAGCCATTTGAATCATTTCCTGCTGTGCAATCTGACTGGGAACTGATATTCCCTTGGTAGTGCCATCCTGATTCACCCCGGAGCCCCTAATAGTAGCATAAATAAGGTCCTTGTCCTTGATAGCCCGGGACAGGGTTTTTATGATAATTATGCCGGCTCCCTCGCTTCTGATATACCCATTGGCACGGGAATCAAATGCATAACATTTTCCGTCGGGGGAGAGAAATCCGCCTTTGGAAAAGCCCATCTCGGGCTCGGGTTTTAAAATGGAGTTAACCCCCCCTGCAAATGCAAGATCAGCATCCTTATCCCAAATGCTCCGGCAAGCCAGATGAACAGCATTCAAAGAGGATGAACAAGCTGTATCAAGCGCCATGCTGAGGGCCTTAAGGTTATAAAAATATGAGATTCTGTTGGCAGCGATACAAAGTGCAGATCCAAGATTGGTGTGCGCTCCTATATTGACCTGTTCCACAGGGGAGTTTTGGATATCACCATAATCATGGGAGGAAATACCAATAAAAACAGACGTGCGGGACCCATCAAGGTCTTTCAGGGTAAGACCGGAGTTTTCGACAGCCTCGTAGGAAAGTTCCAAAATCATCCTCTGTTGAGGATCCATACGCGATGCTTCCAGGGGCGAGATACCAAAGAAAGATGCATCAAACTTGTCAATATCCTTAATAAATCCTCCTCTTCGAACGCTAATCTTACCTGGAGTTTTGAAATCGGGCGCATATTTGGCGCTTGAATTCCACCGATCGGCCGGGATATCTGTCAACCCATCAACTCTATCAATAATTAATTTCCAGAATTCGTCCGTATTTGTTACATTTCCCGGGAATCTGCATCCAATCCCCACAATTGCCAAGGGTTCTCTCTTTTTTCTCTCCATCTTCTGCATGCAAGTTTGTTATTAACCCACCGAACCAGAACGCAATTTTACTTTCTGATTTTGTGAATGCGAAATTATTATTCTTTTCCTATTCTACCAATTTCTTATACAAAGAATTATAAATTACATGGCCCAAAATATGTAGACAAAGCTCATTGAATAAGTCAGCTGTGCGTTTATAGGTAATTAATCCCGGATAAGAATTTCATCTGCCAAGCAAGACTTCTCGTAGAATAGTTCGAAGGACAAAGATACAAAGTATAATTAATCGTGAGAAAAAAATCTGATAACATAGGATTTGAAGCAACAAATAATCGGTTGCAGGCACTCCAATGCGAGTTCGTTCACTACTCACAAGGCAACAGCTTGGCTGAAATGCTGAGAGGTTCTAAATTGAACAGGCTTACGGCCTGGAAAATGGGTTCATACTTATAGGAAGAGAGAGCGCTAATCTGGAAAATAACTGATTCCCTGATCGCAATCATCCCAGGGCCTTTGAACTTTCTTGACAAACGAATGTTTGAAGTCCCGACCGGGATCTCTTCCTCGAATAAATCATTGCAATCACCTTTGCAGGTGCTTCCCTGCCAATTCCCATTTTCTTCTACCTCCACTTCCCAGGTATATACCTTGTTTGTAGATGAATTGGGATTCAAATCGGTATCAGTGGCCACGGTGGTATCTGCAATAATTTGTAACCGGTGGGAAGCTTCGATGGTTGCGACTGTGTTCTGGGCATTGATTATTCTGACCTCGTTATTGAATATCAACGCATTCGATTCGATAGCCAGGCGATATACTCCTTTTCCAGGCAAGGTGTAATTGGTAGAATAGGTGCCTCTAAAGTAAGAATCGCTCACCCCTGCTGCCGGAAGGGAAGCTTCACAAAAGCGCCTGCCTTCATCAAAATAAGTGATGGGTTCCACTGAAAAATAGCCCACTTCAATATCCCTGGGATTATTGGTGATATACCGGTGTTCAAAATCATCTTCTACCAGATCTCTTCGATCAGTCAGTTTTGGAGAACAGTCCAGGATTTCCTTTGTCCGATCCCAATTATCGCCTTTTTCTTTCGGAGAATCTATGCGTTGAGCCTGGACAGGGATCGTTACCAAATAAATCGAAAGCGCGATGAGTAGATGGGCAGACTTCATGAAAAATATTGGAAAATTGTGAACAACGGCGAAATTACTACAATAAGTGGCATATAACAAACAAATAACTTATTGCTATATTTATGCAAACTAAAGCTTCATAAAATGAAAGGTATTCTTATAGGTTTATTTGGGTCATTACTACTGGTTTCGACTGCCTGTGACAGCCCCGAGGCAAGGGATTTTTACCAGATTAAAATTTACGATCTTGAAACTACAGAACAGGAATCAAGAATGGACAATTACCTTGAGGATGCTTTATTGCCAGCACTTCACCGGACCGGCATTGAAAATGTCGGGGTATTCAAGTCCATCGAAGGAAGGAACGACAACAGGAAATTCATTTTGGTTCTCACGCCTTTTAAATCCTTTGTTGATATTGAAAAACTTGATGGTCTTCTTTCCCATGATGAAACCTATCGACATGACGCAAAGAACTACTTAGAAGCGCCTTATGACAACCCACCCTTTACGAGAATTGAGAGCTTCCTTCTGAGAAGCTTCAGTTCCAAGCCCCAATTCAAAATACCCGAACTGGAGGGCCCGATTTCTCAAAGAGTCTATGAGTTACGAAGTTACGAAGGTGCTACAGAATTGTTGTATGAACGTAAAGTAGAAATGTTCAACGAAGCCGGTGAGATCGAACTCTTTAAGGAATTAGAATTCAATCCTGTCTTCTTTGGGGAGGTTCTTTCCAGTGCGCACATGCCGCACTTGATGTACATGATCACTTTTTCTGATACTTTGTCCCAAAAAGCACATTGGGATGCTTTCAGGGCCCATCCCGATTGGCTGGAGATGAAGGAACTTGACAGATATCAGAATACGGTTTCCAATATTACGCAGTACCTGATGTTTCCATCCGATTATTCAGATATCTGAGTCGTCCTTTCCGAAAAATGGACCCGTTTTATTCAAAGTAGGTACCCTTGCGCCAGGTTCCGTCAAGACGGTAACCGAACCACTTTAATATAAAAACCCTGTTGGTTGCTTCATGGTAGACATAGAGGTGCTCCCCGCGCCACTCATAAATTGTTTCAGCGCTAATTTCCCGATCCTCCACTTCAAGGAAGTAATTCGCATCCGGGGTAGCCTTCCACCTAAATGATAGCTTCGTGCCTGTAAGTTTGATTGCATCCTGAGGAATTACTGATGCATTAAACTCCTGTTGCGGTTCTTGCATTGTCCCCTTGTGAAAATAAAAGTTACCCACGAGCGAACTTGATTCCCAGGGAGTCTGCTGACCACGGCTATCTTTTAAAACTTCGGCTCTCACATTTTTAAACACATCCTCCACTCTTAGACCGGGTGTTTGGATCTGCTCCAGTAACGCATGTGTATACAATCCATAATCTTCCTCTCCATCCGAAGCGATGGAACCAGGAGCAGTTGAATAGGCTATCATCGTCCCCTTGGGAGCTACCATGCTGCTTAATCCCTGTTTGGTATCTCTGAATGTGCGGGCAAACGGATTATTCCTGCACGCATCCAGAATTACAATATTTACATTTGATTTTGCACTCTCCATATAGGCAAGCACGAAACCCACATCCAGTGCCTCGTATTCAATCTCCTCAACGATGTTCATTACAGCTTGCGTGGGAATTAAATAATTATATCCATTCACCTGCATGCCATGCCCCGAATAGTAGAAAAGGGCTGTGCCCCCTGTTTTGAGTTTTGTACCAAATTCTCGCACAGCCTTTTTCATCTCATTCTGATTGGTCACATTTTCCTTAAGGATGACTTCAAAGCCTGAACTTTTGAGAGCCAATGCCATGGCCCGTGCATCATTAACGGTATTTAGAAGGGGCCCGGTTAAATAGGTGGAATTGCCGATGACCAATGCCAGCCGGTCCTTTGATTCAGAGGAATTTTTCTGGGCATATAGCCCACTATGCAATAAAGATAAGGCAAGTGCCAGAATCAAAGACCCCGCATTGCGCCTCAGCCGGCACCCGATAACAGGCTTTGTTGTTGCGATATCCCACATGGTTTCCTATTTTTAAACCATATAATATTTCATCCATCATGCGTATACGAAAATTGCCCGTCTTTGTTCTCATAGTTTTTCTGATGCTGATTTCCTTCCATGCCGCCGGGCAGAAACATGTGGATATGGAACTGGCTGAAATTGAAAACAAGGAATTATTTTCAGGTAGCTTTTTCAGGGGTGGTTTGGGATTTGCCCGGGCCAGTTACAACTACCATGACTTGTATGAAGATTTGGTGGTCGGTCCGGTGAATTTTAGTGTGGAGCTTGGAAAACGGATGAACAGGAAATTCGGCGCTTACTTTTCGCTTTCAGGAAATAGTACATTGAAGGAGGTAGAAGTGGGTTTGAATGATATCTTGACCCAATGGGTTCTGGCCGGCTTGAATTTGGGAGGTTTGCATTACATTAAGGGAGGAAATTCTTATTTTGCGGCAGAAATCGGAATGGGCCTCGGCTTAATAGAAACCACCAATCTGGCCACTGCGAATACATATGGTCTGGGTGCAACCTTTAAGTATGGCTATGACAGGCACATAGCCTCAAAATTCTTTATGGGAGTCCAGGCATTTATTTCCTATGCATACACCTGGGACCCTGATCAGACTTCTCTCTCTTCCGGCAAAAACCTCACAGCCAATGCATTTCTTTATGGAATAAATATTAATTTCAAGATTGGAAAATAGAAGAACGGATGTCTGATCAATCCTCTGTAATCAACTTTTTAATTCGTTCTATCTGCTTTTGCTTATTCACCTCCCGAAGGCTGCGTGCTGTTTTAGTAAAGTAAGAATGCCCTGAAATGAATTTTATCTGAAGTTTATTCCAATCGTTCATGGAACCGATCTTGTCCTGCTCCTTCAATTCTTTATAAAGTGTATTAGATACAGGAATCATATCGCTTCTGCCCAGGTAATCCAGGTCTGCATCACAAATAATTTCCTCGTAAATATCAGTCGGTTTGGGGGGAAGCTTTGTGGCCATGATGATGTGACAGATTTTTTCGATTTGCTCTTCGGTATATCCAAACTCAGGAAGTTGTTCCTTCACCATTTGGGTCCCATGGAACTCATGTTCGTCGTAGCCAATGGTATGCCCTGCATCATGAAACAACGCAGCGGTTTTTAACAGGAGAATTCCATCATCATCCAATCCTTCGGCCCAGCCGATCAACTCTACCTCCGTCACCACATCCACTGTATGTTTCACATTATGATAATAGAGTGAATCAGGCAGCCCACTCTCCAAATTATCAAGGACAAGTTCTTGTATATCAGTAAATTGAATAAGTTTGAATTTTGTATCGAAAAGGTCGTTGGGGACCAGGCCTTTGCCTTTAACAGAAAATTCGGGCCGAATGCCTTTCACCTCGAACATCTCCAGGTCACCTTTATACTTTACGGGCATCTTCCCGTAATAGTCACATAAAAAGAATTCCTTGATCAACTCATAGGTCATTACCGAAATCAGGATTTTCCCGCTATCTCCAATTCCCTGCATACGGTGTGCGATATTCACTGTATCTCCTTTGATATCATAAGAAATCTTCCTTTTCCCGGATACATTGGCTGTTACCGGGCCGGTGTGGATGCCAAGGCTTAGATCCCAGAAACGTTTGCCATCAATACGTCTTAGCTGATCGAGAAAAAGATTCATTTCCAAAGCTGCCATGACAACCTCTATGGGATTGGTAATATTTTTGTCGGGAATCCCTCCGGCAGCCATATAGGTATCCCCAATGGTTTTTATCTTGAGAATATGGTATCTTTTGAGAATCCTGTTAAATTCAATGATCACCTCATCCAGCTGATCCATGATGACTTCCGATTCATCCTTATCGGTCAGATGTTTGAATCCCCCTATGTAAGCAAAAAGTACGGTGGCCATGTTGTATTTCCGCACCCTCTCCCCCTCCTCCGGGAGGGTCCCCTCTTTCAATGCTACCTTTGCCTCCTTCAGGCGCAATTTCATCATCTCATTCTGCTCGGAGAGTTCAGTAACAGCTTTCTGAAAGTTTTCATTGGAATCGATCAGGTCCTGGTTTTGTTTAACCAGTTTCTGTATTCTCTTAAGCAGCTCATCCTGTTTCTGTCCCATATCAATAAAAATATATCCTTTTCAGGACTATTTCAATTTTTTTTGATTTGTATCTTTGTTCAAATCTATTCCGGTTGTTATGAAATTTATCTCTTGCTATATTCTCCTCCTAGGCGCAGCCTCAAGCCTGGCTTTCTCTCAGAAGAACGAAAATACATTCATTGTGGTTACATATAATGTTGAAAACCTGTTTGACACCGTTAATTCGCTTCAGTTTGATGATGATGCATTTACCCCTTCAGGCGAAAAGAAATGGTCCTACGACCGGTATGAGAAAAAAGTTAATGACCTGGCCAGGGTGATCCTCACTATTCCTGAAAAAGAACTACCTGCTATTATAGGACTTGCTGAAATTGAGAACAGACATGTCCTGGAGGACCTGGTGAACAATCGTGGATTGCGGAGGGGGGAATATGAAATAATTCACGAGGAGAGTCAGGACCCACGAGGCATTGATTGTGCACTTCTCTACAGACCGGCTCTGTTCAGGTACAAATCCCACGACTACATCCCCATTGAAGACCCGGTAGATCCCACTTACCTGTACAGAGGAATCCTCCACGTGAAAGGAACCGGACCGGATGGATCCAACCTGCACATCTACATGAATCACTGGAAGTCCAGAAGCGGCGGGCAACAAAAGACTGAAAGGCAACGGATGTTTTCGGCTATTACACTCAGAAAGCAACTGGATAAGCTTCTTTCGAGGGAATCCGATTTCAAAGTGATCATCATGGGGGACTTTAATGATGAACCCACCAACAGGAGCATTACAAGCGGCTTATCGGCATCCAATAAACGCCGGAATATACAGTTTGGAGATCACTATAACCTCTTTTATGATCTCCACAACACTTATGGTAAAGGAACTTACTATTACCATGGAGTCTGGAACATGCTGGACCAGGTACTTATTTCATATAACCTGTTGAATCAGGAGAAAGGACTGACCACCACTTATGAAGGCGGACATATTCTCAGCGAAGAATGGATGATGTATGAGAGCGATAAATATAATGAAAAGTTACCTTCTGCGACCTATGGCGGTCCGGAATATTACGGCGGCCCCAGCGATCATCTTCCCATTTACGTGGTTTTTACCTGGTAGAATGAATTTTAAACTCGCATCGGATTATAAACCCACAGGTGACCAACCTGAGGCTATCAGACAATTAGTGGAAGGTTTAACAGCTGGCGACCAGTACCAGACGCTGTTGGGGGTTACCGGATCGGGAAAGACGTTTACCGTGGCAAACGTTATCCAGGAATTGGAGCGACCTGTCCTGGTTCTTAGTCATAACAAAACCCTCGCTGCTCAATTGTATAGCGAATTCAAACAATTTTTCCCTGAAAATGCAGTGGAATATTTTGTAAGCTACTACGATTATTACCAGCCAGAAGCCTATTTGCCTGTGACAGATACATACATTGAAAAGGATCTGTCCATCAATGATGAAATCGAAAAGCTCAGGTTAAGCACCACCTCATCGTTGCTCTCTGGTCGAAGGGACGTCATAGTCGTCTCATCCGTATCCTGTCTGTATGGTATCGGAAATCCAGAGGATTTTCACAGTTCTACCATCAGAATAATGATAAATGAGATCCTTAGCAGAAATGTGTTTCTGAGGAAGCTGGTGGATGCGCTTTATTCAAGAAACGAAGTTGATTTTAAACCGGGGACCTTCCGCGTAAGGGGCGATACGGTGGACATTCATCTGGCATATGCAGATCTCGCTTACAGGGTGGAATTCTGGGGAGATGAAATTGAATCTCTTAAAACGATTCACCCAATTACAGGCAATACCATTGAGGAACATGAAGAAGTAGTCATCTTCCCTGCCAATATTTTTATCACTTCAAAAAAGCGGGTGAAGACAGCCATCGAAGAAATCCAGGACGATCTGGTCAAACAAATCGATTTCTTTAAAGGGGAACAAAAACACATTGAGGCCCAACGTATCGAGGAACGGGTTACCTATGACCTTGAAATGATTCGGGAATTAGGATACTGTCCGGGTATCGAGAATTATTCCAGGTATTTTGACGGAAGGTCTCCCGGAACCAGACCTTTCTGTCTGCTGGATTATTTCCCGGAAGATTTTATTACGGTCGTTGATGAAAGCCATGTCACAATCTCGCAAATCCACGCCATGTATGGAGGGGATTATTCAAGGAAAAAGAACCTGGTGGAGTACGGATTCAGATTACCGGCTGCGGTGGATAACAGACCCTTGAAATTCAACGAGTTTGAAAATTTTATCGGTCAGACACTGTTTGTCAGTGCCACACCTTCCAATTACGAGCTTGAGAAGTGTGGAGGGGTAATCGTTGAACAGGTAATCCGTCCTACCGGACTCGTTGATCCGGTGATTGAAATTAAACCCAGTCTGAATCAAATTGACCATTTAATTGGCGAGATAAATAAAAGAATAAAGGATAAAGAACGAATCCTTGTCACTACCCTGACGAAAAGGATGGCAGAAGAGCTATCCAACTACCTGATTAAACTCAACATTCGCACCAGGTACATCCATTCGGATGTGGATACACTGGAGCGTGTGGAGATCCTGGACGGCCTCCGAAAGGGCGTTTTTGATGTACTGGTCGGAATAAATCTGTTACGAGAAGGTCTGGACCTGCCGGAAGTATCCCTGGTGGCCATTCTGGATGCGGACAAGGAAGGGTTTTTAAGATCCGAAAGATCATTGACTCAGACATCCGGGCGGGCAGCAAGAAACCTGAATGGAAAGGTAATCATGTATGCCGATAAAGTCACCGGTTCCATGCAGAGAACAATCGATGAAACCAAACGGCGGAGAATAAAGCAGCTTGGGTATAACGAAGAGCACCAGATTACCCCAAAGCAGATCATCAAGTCAACCTATTCTCTCTTCGATCAGAACAAGGAAGAAATCAACAGGAGCGGCGTTTATGCAGATCAGGTAAGGAGCAATATTGCAGCAGATCCCGTGGTAAAATACATGGGTAAACCTGAACTGGAGAGGGCCATTGATAAAACGAAAAAGCAGATGGAGAAGGCCGCAAAGGAGCTCGATTTTATTGAGGCGGCAAGGTTTAGAGATGAGATGTACGCATACCAGGAGTTGTTGACGAAAAGTGAAACAGAATAGCAGGGAATCAGGTCCTCTTTAATGTGAGGGGATAAGTCCCGCAAAATGTGGTTCCTTCCGTTTCGGAGGTGGTAAAATCCACCTTGCCATCCAAATATTGCTCACTTAATAATTTAATACTGTAGGTTCCAAGACCCCTTCCTGTACCTTTCGTGGAGAATGATCTCTGGAAGATCTGCAGCTGTGTTTGCCTTGGGATCATTCCGGGATTATTGACAGAAATACGGACCTGACTTCCGTCACGTATGCAGGAGAGAGTGACCGTTTCACCGGGACCAATGGCTTCAAGTGCATTTTTTGTCATATTGCCCACAACCCGGCCCAGGATGGTTTCATCGGTAATAATGGTTAAATCCTCTGCTTGGGGATCGACCTCCAATCTTTTATCGTGTGCCACATCATGGTTCGAGTACAACATCTTTACCCTGTTCAATAAGCCAATTGTACTGAACGCGTCCGGAAGTACAGAAAGCCGGTTATCCTCTGCCTGTGCCAGCTGATTATAGGAGTCGATCTCATCCAGCAGCTTGTCAGCCAGGTTCTGGATCATCTGCTTGAAGGTCTCCAGCTCTTCTGGTGCAACTTCAGTTAACAGCCTGCTGAAACCCTGTAATCCTCCTGCCGTGTTCTTTACATCATGCAGGAAAATCCTTTCCAGCACTTCCCTCCTTTTCTCATGGGCGATATCTGAAATAGAAAATACCGTAAAATCCTCCTCATGTTGTTCAATGGGAGAAGCCATAACCCTAAGGTCAAGGGCCGGGAATTCACCGCTCCGAGTGATACTGCATTCCTGAATATCCAGGTTTCCGTCAATGCTTGCAAGGATAGCCCTGGCTGCCCCACATTCCCTGCAAAATTCACTGGTTCCGCAACCACCATCCATCAGACCCGAGTAAACACATCCCAGTGCTTCCCCTGTACGCTGACCTATAATCCTGTGAATATCACCTGCCTCGGTAATATCCAGGAACGCTTTGTTGGCAAACACCACCTGGCGATGCTCATTCAGGATAATTATTGCGGTAGATATTGCATTCAGAGTTCGGATCAGCTGAGGAGTCTCTTTGATAACTGCATATTGTTTCAGAACTATATTCATATGCGCACGTTCAGCAGGCGCAAACCATGTCGATTTTCCAAACTCTTCCATCATCCAGGCATTTCTATTTTTGCTAAAAATAACTATTTGTGGAAATTATAACAAGTAGCAGTGCTTCCAGGAAAAAAAACGGGGCTGCCGCAATGACAACCCCGTTTCACGATAAAAAATATGGTTTTTACCCCAGGTACGTTTTAAGTAATTTGCTTCTGGAGGTATGGCGGAGTCTGCGTATTGCTTTTTCCTTGATCTGACGAACGCGTTCACGTGTCAGTCCGAATTTTTCGCCTATCTCTTCCAGAGTCATTTCCTGGGTGCTAATTCCAAAGAATAGCTTAATGATATCTCTCTCCCTTTCGGTAAGGGTGGCCAGTGCCCGGTCTACTTCCCTGGAGAGTGATTCATTAATAAGGGTGTTGTCCGCGTTGGGTGAATCGTTATTCACCAGCACATCCAGCAGACTGTTGTCTTCACCATCGACAAAGGGTGCATCAACAGATACATGCCTTCCCGAAACCCGGAGAGTATCGGATACTTTCTCTTTGGGAAGGTCGAGTGCCTCAGCGAGTTCCTCCGGGGTCGGTGTCCTTTCATACTCCTGCTCAAATTTCGAAAACGCCTTATTAATCTTGTTTAGTGAACCTACCTGGTTCAATGGAAGGCGTACGATTCTTGATTGCTCTGCCAGCGCCTGGAGGATCGATTGTCTTATCCACCATACAGCGTAGGAGATGAATTTAAAACCCCGTGTTTCGTCAAACTTCTCGGCAGCTTTAATCAAACCCAGATTGCCCTCATTGATAAGATCAGGAAGGCTAAGCCCCTGGTTTTGATACTGTTTTGCTACAGATACAACAAACCTTAGATTTGCTCGCGTAAGTTTTTCAAGGGCAGCACGGTCTCCCTTTTTGATCCGTTGAGCTAATTCAACCTCTTCCTCAACAGTAATCAACTCTTCTTTACCAATCTCCTGTAAATACTTGTCCAAAGAAGCACTTTCCCTGTTGGTAATAGATTTGGTGATCTTTAACTGTCTCATGTAATGTTCCTCAATTCAAATTATTAAAAAATCTCTGCAAATTTACCTGCTTATTTATCTTTAATCAAACTAAATTAGCGTAAACACCAAACAAAGACAAAGAAGATCGAGTCGATCTTCTTTGTAATTAAAACGTTTATTATGTGAAGGTTATTTTACAATCCAAAGGCGAAATAGGACTTTGAGCCATCCTTATCAACACCTTCAATGATTACACCCCCTTCAGTGTTCTTTAATATGTCCGCAATGTCCTTAACGCTGTTCACAGGCTTTTTGTTTACAGAAGTTAAGACAAATCCTTCTTTTATACCCACTTTCATGAATTTTCCACGTGTCACGGAGGTAACTTTCAGTCCGTTACGAATCCCTAAAGTATGCTTATCCCGATCAGAAACCGGCTCAAAACTGGCTCCCAGTACATCCAGTAGATCCACTTTCTTAACAATTTCTGTATTGCCTTCCAGGTTACGTAAAATGACGTCAAATTGTTTCAAATCTTTATCCCTGCGCAAAACTACTTTAATTTCCTCACCGGGTCGGTATTTTGAAACCTGTACCTGCAATTCAGAGGCACTATGAACCGCCGTTTCATTGATCGAGAGAATTACATCCCCCTTTTTTATTCCAGCCTGATGAGCTGCTCCGTTATCCCGAACCACACTCACGTATACCCCATCTATATCTGCGAAATTATTTTCTGCGGCCAACTCTGCTGTCACATCCCGGATTTCGATTCCCAGGATAGCCCTTTGTACGGCGCCGTACTCAATGAGGTCATTTACAACTTTCTCAACGATACTTACCGGAACTGCAAAAGAATATCCTGTGTACGCACCGGTACGAGAGGCAATGGCTGTATTAATCCCGACCAGTTCCCCTCTGGTATTGATTAGCGCTCCTCCGCTGTTTCCAGGATTGACTGCGGCATCAGTCTGTATAAAGGACTCTATACCGAACTCTTGCCTGCGAAGTATATCAATATCACGTGCCTTTGCGCTGACGATCCCTGCAGTTACCGTGCTTGTGAGGTTGTATGGATTGCCAATGGCTAGGACCCATTCACCCAGGCGTAATGCATCAGAATCTCCGAAATTCAGGGGGGACAATCCTTCAGCTTCCACTTTAAGCAAAGCAACGTCCGTTGTGGGATCCGCTCCAATTATTTCAGCATCGAATTCCCTCTTATCATTCAGCACTACAGAAATTTCATCGGAACCATCTATGACATGGTTGTTGGTAACTATATATCCCTTGTCAGAAAATATCACGCCACTTCCGAATCCAAGTACCGGTGCAGGGTCACCTGACGGTTCATCCCCAAAAAAGAATTCATACAGTGGATTCACTGAATAATCTCTGAATGCTTTGGTCTTTACATGTACCACCGCATCGATTGACTGACTAACGGCCTGTGTAAAATCCATCACCTCGCCCCCAGTCGTCCCGGGCAGATTCACATACCTGACCTTATTCTCAACGGGTACTTCAACCACCTTCGCTTCTGGTTGAAAAAGCTTTGCGTACGCTAAAACTGCCAACAAGGCTCCAAAAACCGTGACGGCTGCCAGTCCGAAGAATCTCCTCGCTTTCATCTTTTTATACTTTAAATTAATACCTTTGGCATTGCTAAACCAGTATGTAAAAATACTGCCTTTATCAAGGCAATGTACTATCCTAACAACTGGAATTGAAAAAAAATTGATAACAAAGACAGCTTTTAACCTTTTTTAACGAACCACAAAGGGTGATTGTTCATTTCTCGAAATATCATGGGGCTGGTAATGACTTTGTTATGATTGATGCCAGGGAACAAGACATCACCTATTTGAACAACCATATTATTTACGAAATCTGTAACCGGCGATTTGGAATAGGCAGCGATGGCCTCATCATTCTGAAAGAGGGAGAACAGTCAGATTTCAAGATGCAGTATTTTAATGCGGATGGTTTCGAAGGAACCATGTGCGGCAATGGTGGAAGGTGTATCACTGCATTTGCACATAGCCTTAAAATCATTGGACTGGAAACCACATTTGAGGGTATTGACGGCAAGCACTCCGCCTCCATCCTTCCCAATGGAGAAATTCGTTTAAAACTAAAAAATGTAGATGGCTTTAGAAGGATCGAAGAGGGTTATCTTCTGGATACAGGTTCACCTCATTGTGTGATATTTGTCCCCCAACTTGAACAAATAGATGTGGAGAAGCAAGGTCGGGAAATCAGGTATCAGTCCCGATTTGGAAAAGGAGGTGTAAACGTAAATTTTGTGACGCAGGAAGGTAGTTCAGACAAAATAACAGTGAGAACCTATGAACGAGGGGTGGAGGCGGAAACCTATGCATGTGGAACGGGAGTTGCAGCAGCTGCAATTAGTTCTTACCTCCACTTCAGGTCTGGTATTTCTTCATATTCAGTGAATACCAGGGGCGGTGAATTGAACGTATCATTTAATGCCCGGCATCGTGATCAATTTCATGATATTTACCTTACTGGTCCCGCAGTGCATGTTTACGATGGTACTCTAGAGGTAAAATCTGATCAGAGTTCCTGAATTTCCCGGGCAAAATCAATGATCTTCTGGAAGTTAATATCTGGTTCTTTTTGAAGCCTGGCTGCTTTTCTGGTCATTATTTTTTGCAGCAAATTCATCTTCTTTATGTTCAATTCTCCTCCAAAAAAACCACTGGAA
The DNA here is from genome assembly GCA_964500835.1 of uncultured Bacteroides sp. Taxonomy (GTDB): domain Bacteria; phylum Bacteroidota; class Bacteroidia; order Bacteroidales. The sequence continues at coordinate 20,566 of CAZCQL010000005.1, read as the reverse complement.
AGTGCATGACTGACCAGGTTCTCAGGAAATGCCCTTTCGATTATTTCCTCTTCATTGGCATCCGGATCCATGCAGCAAACAAACAATCCGACCTGTTTTTGCAACAAAGTTTCAAGGTTGTTTTCGCAAAATTTGTAGACTGAACGCTGGATCATGCCCTCATGAATAGAACCTCCAATTATGACGGTATCGTATTCATGGAGGTTGTACTTTTTCCTTCTAGAGATTCGAATCAATTCTACACCGTTACCCAGGTCATCTTTCAATTGTGCTGCGCACTGCTCGGTGCAACCCAGTGTGGTGGAATATGCAATCAAAGAGTTCATGTGATACCTGTTGCGTCCTCCGGCCTCAAAAATACACTATTTGTTCACAAATCCCCCTTCTTTGTTTTCTATTTTTTTTCTTATTTTTACCAATGGCATAACAATTTGATATACATTTACGTATTAAAGAAAAAACAGGCAGATGGCAGGTAAACCAGCAGAAGTCAAGAGACTCCCACTTATTAATGAAGGAGCAAAAAAGAAGAGAGCTCAGAAGAAATATACACTTCCAGTGATAGGTCATTTTGCCGACAGAAGCGTGGAATTTAAGAATATTCTTGAGGCTGAGCAGATTACCGGGATCAATTATTCCCTGATCTTTGAGGCCTGTATAGGAAAGATTTTTAAAGCCCATAATGTTCACTGGGAATTCAAGAAGGGAAACCACTACATTAAGTATAAAGCCTTTTATATCAACGCACAAGAGAGCTATAACCGGCTTGGCGGATTTAACGGATAACGAATTGCTTTGTCTGCCGGGAAGAAATTTCCACTTCTAATCAGCCTCACTGGCTAGACGATATATGTCGATGAGCTTGTACCTCCTCCCCTGCCAGTCCAATTTGTGTGGAAAAAATCACCTCTCGGTTTGTCAACCCGCTCATAGGTGTGGGCTCCAAAATAGTCCCTGAGGGCCTGAAGCATGTTTGCAGGTAGTCTCTCAGAACGATACCCGTCAAAGTAATTCAGTGCTGTGGTTAAGGCAGGTATGGGAATACCGTTGGTGAGGGATGTTGCAGCCACCCTCCGCCATCCTGCCTGCGCTGCTTCAACTTTCTCCTTAAAAAATGGATCAAGCAGTAAATTCGGAAGTCCCGGATTTCTTTTGAAAGCATCTGTAATTTTACTTAAGAAAGCTGATCGAATAATGCATCCGCCTCTCCATAACAGAGCAATTCCTCCATAGTTGAGCTGCCAATGATACTCTTTTGCTGCCTCCCGCAAAAGGGTATAACCCTGAGCGTACGATACAATTTTAGAAGCATACAAAGCGCTTTTGATATCCTCGATAAAGGCAGTCTTATCTCCTGTAAAGGAAGGGACTGGTCCCGAAAGCACTTTCGAGGCTTCCACCCGTTCTTCTTTTAGTGAGGAAAGGCACCGTGCAAATACAGATTCTCCTATCAGGGTTAAGGGGATGCCCAGACTCAATGCCTCAATACCCGTCCATTTGCCTGTTCCTTTCTGGCCGGCTGTGTCAAGTATTTTCTCAATCAGGGGTCCGCCATCCTCATCTTTGTGTCCAAGGATATCCCTTGTTATCTCTATCAGGTAGCTATCCAGATCTCCTTCATTCCATTCCTGAAACACATCGTGCATCTCTCTGGCAGTTAATCCAAGCAGTTTTTTCATCAGGTTGTATGCTTCACTTATCAATTGCATATCCCCATATTCGATACCATTGTGGACCATTTTCACAAAATGGCCGGCACCGTCATTGCCAACCCAATCACAACAAGGAGTTCCATCTTCAACCTTGGCGGACACTGCCTGAAATATTTCCTTGACATGTGGCCAGGCATCAGCTGAGCCACCTGGCATAATCGAAGGACCCAACAAAGCCCCTTCTTCACCACCTGAAACTCCGGTGCCAATGAAAAACAATCCTTTGCTTTCCACATAGCTGGTTCTCCTGATGGTGTCAGGAAAATGGGAGTTACCTCCGTCAATGATAATATCTCCCTGCTGAAGGTGCGGAAGCAACATCTCGATAAAATCATCCACAGGGCTTCCGGCTTTCACCAGCATCATCACTTTCCTGGGGCGATCCAGGGCATTAATAAACTCCTCAATAGAATGCGCACCAATAAAGTTCTTGTCCTTTCCGCGGCCTTCAATAAATTTATCCACTTTAGTGACAGTTCTGTTGAATACAGCAACTGTGAAACCATGACTCTCCATATTCAGCACGAGATTCTCTCCCATTACTGCCAGTCCAATCAGGCCAATGTCAGCTTTCATTTTCATCTGATTAATTGTTTTCGTTGTTATTTTAATTTTCCAATTTGTTCATTTGTGACAGAAGAATCGGACAAAACCGAAAATCCCAATATTTCAAGTTTTGAAGTGATTCCCCGGAACCCCTGGCTTAATCGAACGGAATATGCCGGAGGTTCCCTGCGGAAAGGATAATCCCCCCGTAACCGCTCAAATGTCCCCGGATCATTTCTTAAACGCCCGTCGTCTACAGTTACATCGTACGTTTGCCGAAACAGTTCCCAGATCACATCCTGGGCAGTTCCATGTGATGCATCTGCCATGAGTACATTGTTCTCAGGTACTGGAATCGAACCGGGTGCCCAGTGATCAAGATCCAGATGAAAGAAGTGACTTATGGCTCTAACCGACATAGTGGTGCCTTGGGCTTTTCCATCCAGAGAATAGCCGGCAATGTGAGGTGTGCCCAGAGTGATGGCATTCAGGATCTCCAGGTTGATCCCCGGTTCATTATTGAAAACATCCAGAACCACATTTGACAACCTTCCATGACTGATTCCCTTTAGCAGGGCTTGTTCATCCACTACACCGCCCCGTGAAGTATTGATAAGCATACTTCCTTGTTTCATATTTTGTATAAAATCCCAGTTGACCAGTTGATGGGTATTGTCTGTGCCACCTTTTATCAGCGGGACATGAAGCGTAATTACATCAGCCTTATTTAAAACCTCCTTCAATTCAACAAAATCAGTTATTCCTTCTCTTCGCTGCCTGGGAGGGTCATTTTGCAATACGTTCATACCCATTGCTTTTGCGGCATCGGCAACTTTACTCCCCACATTTCCAATCCCAATAATCCCAAGAGTCAATTCACCCAACTCAAGTTGCCGGAGTGAAGCCAGGTAAAACAGAGCAGATAAGAGGTATTGCTTTACCGAGGATGAATTGCAACCAGGTGCATTTGTCCAGGTAATCCCATTGGTTTTGCAGTATGCGGCATCAATGTGATCGCTTCCAATGGTAGCTGAAGCTATAAACCTTACTTTTGTTCCTTCAAGCAGACCGGCATTACAGATAGTCCTTGTGCGGGTGATCAGGCAATCTGCATTTTTAAGATCACTCTTTGAGATTTCAGCACCCGGAATATATTCCACCTCAGCAACCCTGTCCAGAGCTCCTTTCAAAAACGGGATCTTATCATCTGCCACAATTCGAACCATAATTGGCCTATTTAAAGTTCTCTTTCCAGGACCAGAGTCCCAGTGCCGGATTAGAGATGTAATATATCCTCGCCCCATCCGGAAGAGTATTGAATCCATCCGTTAATTCAGCAGGATTATACCTATTTATCGCCTCATCCAAAGGGGCATAGGAATAATTTACAGATTCAATCTCCTCTCCCGAGAGTCTCCCGGTACAATAGGTGACTTTAAACCTTCCCTCTGTGGATCCATGGATAAGGTGTGCAGCCGCACTCAGGTTATTCTGCAAATCATCATTTTTTGCCACCGCATCTAATATTTCAGGTGTGGTTTGGTAGCCGTATTTTCGTATCAATTTATCTATTTCTTTGTCTTCTCCAAATTCCTTTACAGCAGGTGCCAGTACAAGTAGCTCTCCCCCGTCAGCAATTGCCATGCGTGTCCTGTAAATACTCTTATTTCCTAACCAGGTACTCTTAAACTCCTCAGGATCAAGATACACTACTACTTTTTCCAGCGGTTCGTCCAGCATTTCAAAATTGACCTCCAGGGAAAGATCAGATGCCTTAATAAAACATTCCTCATCATCTCCAATATAAAGGCCACGGACCACCAGTTGTCCAGACTGATCACGACCGATCACCGTTTGTACGTAAACCAGTGGCAGCTCCCTGGCAAAATGTGTGGAGGCATAATTAAGAACCTGTCTTACAGGCGTATCCGCCCGCCCCATTATTTTTTCCATTCCGTACGCTGCTCCCAGGAAATGGCTTTTATTAATACCTTCCGGTCCACCTGTTCCCACAAAGACGTTTTTGTTATAGTTTGCCATTCCAATAACCTCATGAGGTACTACCTGGCCAATGGAAAGTATCAGATCATGACCTCCATCTGCCACCAACCTGTTAACCTGTGCAGGCCATGCATAAGATACTTTTCCTTTCGAAATTCTCTCGACAAATTGTGAAGGTACTTCGCCCAGTGTAACTACATCAGTCCTCCAGTCATGAACCCTGAAGAGTGATTTCGGAGTAGATCCAAACATCTTTTCAAGTTCTGGTCCGGTCATCGCCGCATGTGTCCCCAGCGCAGGTAAAATATCTTTCATGGAATCACCGAAATATTCCCAGGCATATTCCGTAAGTAACCCTGCTTTGCTGTGATACCTGGTCATATCAGGTGGAAGGCTGAGCACTCTGTGACGGTCCCCTATCTTGTCAAGTGCAGATACCAGGCCATTTCTCAAATCCTTGTCCGATAGTACCGTATCGATGCTGCCCGCTTCGAAATATATCATTTTTATCTGCCTTTGTTTTAATCCTGCTAAACGCCCCCAAATGCACTGTAGCCACCATCTATAGGGATACAAATCCCAGTTATAAACCTGCTTAAATCTGACAAAAGGTACAGGACTGTTCCGTTCAGGTCTTCCGGTTGACCAAAAATACCCATGGGTGTATTGGCTATGATCTTTTCTCCCCGGGGAGTCAGATCTCCCGTTTTCTCATCAGTAAGCAAGAAGCGGTTCTGATTTGTAAGAAAAAATCCCGGGGCTATGGCATTTACCCGAACACCTACTTTTGCGAAATGGACCGAAAGCCACTCTGTAAAGCTATTGACAGAGGCTTTGGCTGCAGAGTAAGCAGGAACCTTAGTGAGCGGTTTATAAGAAGTCATGGAAGATACATTAAGCACAACCCCTCTTTGTCGAGACACCATATCCCTTGTAAAAACCAGGGTAGGTAATAACGTGCCAGAAAAATTCAAATCAAAAACTTTCTGGAATCCCTCCAATTCCACACCAAAGATCCCATCCTCAAGATTGCTCAGATTTTCCTCGGTTATTTCTTCCAGCCTGGTGGTGGCTTTTGGAGAATTTCCACCTGCCCCGTTTATCAGCATGTCAATCTCTCCAATCTCATCGATAATTTGCTTTCGCACATTCTCCAATGAGCCTCGATCTAAGACGTTGGCTTTTAATCCGAAACTCTTCACCCCCAATTCGGATGTTATTTCAGAAGCCACGTTTTTGGCCGCTTCTTCATTAATGTCAAGAATTACAGTAATTACTCCCACAGAGGCCAATCCCCTTGCAATAGAAGTGCCTAAAACACCTCCCCCTCCTGTGATAACACATACTTTATTATGTAAGTCATTAAAAGACAGATCTTCCATAGTAGCTTGTTATTAAGGTTTATAATAACGCAGGTTCTCCCTGGTGATAATGTCGATAGGCAACAATTGCATTTCCTCTGGCTCTCTGTTGAGTGCCACAAAATAAAAAAGCGAAAACAATCCTGTAAAGGCCTGTTCTTCAGGCTTCTGGGATATCAAAAAATCAATATAATCCCTCCTTAGATAATCTATACTTTCAGGAAGCAGGTCATATCCCACTAATCGGATATTCATGGAACCTCTCCCAGCCAGAAACTCGGCCACCTTATATACTCTTGAATTGGTCACAAAAAGTCCGGCAATATCATGTACAGAACAGATTTCATCAAGTTTAATTTTCAGTTCCTGATCATCTACCCCATTTAAATCCATGGTCAGCAAGTGATTTAACCTTCCGCTATGTTCTTCAAAATAGCTGCGAAATCCTTTTTCCCGGTTGATTATATGAGCATAGTGATCTTTCCGTGAAGACATATTTATGATTGCCACGTCCCTCTGAGGCTCTAATCCGTAGTTGATCAGTTTGGCTGCTACATATCCGCTTTGATATGCATCCTGGCCAACAAAGCTTTTCATAGAGGAGTCTTCCAACAAAGAATTAAAAAGTACAACAGGAATGTTTTCGAGCTCGCATCTTTTGAGGAATAGGGTTGATTCTTCCTGAAAAACAGGTGCAAACAGCACACCGTGTACCTGATCATATGGGAAGTCTTTTAGACTTCGGGCAAAATGTTCAGGCCTGAACTGATCAAAATAGAAGGTATCGATTGAAATCTGATAGAGGGATAGTTCATCTATCGCTTTTTGAATCCCGGATTGAGCAAATTTCCAAAATGCGTGTTCGTTAACGAGATTAGGCATCACCACCGCCAGTCTAATGACTCGTTTCAATGCCAAAGAACTTGCTATAATATCAGGCTTATAGTTATATTCCCTGAGTAAATTCTGGATTCTGTCACGAGTTGACTGCGAAACTTCACCCCGGTTATGGATTACCCTGTCCACTGTGCCTATGGAAACATTGGCTATTTCAGCTATATCTTTGATTCGCACCTTGCTCATAAGTACTATTACATAGACTTTTATATCTATTATACAACCAAACGAAGGGCCATATTTATCAACAAAAATAAATAAAAAATCTTGTAAATAAGCAAGGAAAATAGTAATTTCGTGTTCGTACACGGAATTTTCACATTATCTGACACAAGATTCATGAAGCTGGAAAAATATTCTTTTGGAATTGGTGACCGGTTTGCGCACCAGGGTGAAGCTCAATTAAAAGCAATAATAAAGGCAAGGGAAGTGGGAGTTGATATGGTACCAGTCTGGAATAAATCTAACAGAGAACACCAGATAATTCATTCCTCACCGGTGGATACAAGAAATGAAGCCGATGCCGCAGTCAGGAGACTCCAATGGGACGAACCGTACTACGTGGATGCCGACCATATCAATTTGAAAACAGTGGATTTATTTATAGACCACTCCAATTTTTTCACCCTTGATGTGGCTGATTATATTGGGAGCAAAATATCTGAAGATGAGGTAAATGCCTTTCTTACCCTCGCTGCACCCTATGAGGGAAATCTGGTAATTCCGGGTATACCTGACCCGTTTGCAGTGACAAAGGCGGAGTTGGTCGAAATCGCAAATAACTTTCTGGGTGCTGTTCATGAAGCTGCTGCCATCTATAATCATATAGTATCCAGAAAGGGGGCTGATTATTTCATTGCAGAAGTATCAATGGATGAAGTGGAAAATGCCCAAACCCCTGTAGAAATGTTCTTTATCCTTTTGATGGCCAGCCAGTTTAATATTCCAATACAGACAATTGCCCCAAAGTTTACGGGCAGGTTTAATAAAGGGGTTGATTATGTAGGTGACGTGGATCAATTCAGAAAAGAATTTGAGCAGGACCTTCTGGTAATAGATTATGCTGTGAAAAGCTTTGGCCTTCCTGACAACCTTAAACTTAGTGTACACTCCGGCAGTGATAAATTCACCATCTATCCTATCATGGGCGAGCTTATAAAAAAATACGACAAAGGGATTCATGTTAAAACAGCCGGTACCACATGGCTGGAAGAGGTAATCGGACTCTCATTGTCAGGACCGGATGCGCTTCAATTGGCCCAGACCATTTATGCCCTTGCTTACGAACGGCAGGATGAGTTATGTGGACCTTATGCTGCAGTTATTGATATTGATCCGTCTGCACTTCCCCTGCCAGTAAAAGTGAATCAGTGGGATGGTGAGAAATTTGCAAATACACTTCGCCATATACCAGGCCATCCAGAATACGACGCCGGATTCAGACAACTGATTCATGTGGGATATAAAGTAGCCGCAGAAATGGGAAATGATTTTCTGTCCATGCTTAGACAACATAGTGGTACCGTAGGAGAACAGGTAACGACCAATATTTATGACAGGCATATCAGGAGATTATTTGGCATATAATATACCCAATGAGTGAACCGGTAACAAAGAAGCTATAATGAAAAAATTCCTTGGTGAAAATTTCCTGCTGGAAACGGAAACAGCAATGCATCTCTATCATGAGGCGGCCTCTCAAATGCCCATCATCGATTTTCACTGTCATCTGATTCCGGAGCAGATTTCAAAGAACATTAATTTCGAAAACCTTTCACAGATCTGGTTAGCCGGCGATCACTACAAATGGAGGGCCATGCGAGCCAATGGAGTGGACGAGAAGTATTGTACCGGAAATGCCAGTGATGAAGAGAAGTTTTTAAAATGGGCCGGGACTGTTCCTGAAACATTGCGAAATCCATTGTATCACTGGACACACCTGGAGCTGAAGCGCTACTTCGGTATTTCAGACCTTTTAAATTCCGGTTCTGCCAAAAGCATCTACCGCAGGGCCAATGAAATGCTGGTTTCTGAGGATTTCAGTGTGAGAAATTTGATCCGAAAAATGAATGTGGAAATAATCTGCACAACGGATGATCCGATTGATTCGCTCGAACACCATCAGAAGATTAAGGATGATGAATTTGAGACCACAGTGCTTCCGGCATGGCGTCCTGATAAAGCAATGGCTGTGGAAGATCCGAATTCGTATAACCTCTATTTGGGAGAATTGGAGGCTGCGTCAGATACTTCCATTTCAAACTACATGGACCTGCTGACAGCGTTAGGAAAAAGGCATGATTTTTTCCACGATATGGGATGCCGTATATCAGACCATGGCATGGAAACATTCTGTGCAGAGGAGATAGATCACTTTGAAATCGAAAAGTTGTTTCTGAAGGTCAGATCGGGAAGAACACTCCATGACCCGGAAATTAGAAAATTTAAATCAGCCATGTTGATCGAACTGGCGGTTATGGATTTTGAAACGGACTGGGCGCAACAATTTCATGTGGGGGCTATAAGAAGCAACAATTCCAGGCGGTTTCATGAACTGGGACCAGACACCGGATTTGACTCCATCGGTGATTTTGACATGGCACGATCCATGTCAAGATTTTTTGATAAACTCGATGAGTTGGGTCAGCTGGCTAAAACCATAGTCTATAATCTTAATCCTGTAGATAACGATCTGGTTGTAACCATGGTCAACAATTTTAACGATGGCATCATCCCGGGAAAAATGCAATTTGGTTCTGGCTGGTGGTTCATGGATCAGAAATATGGCATGATCGATCAGATGAATACTCTCTCAGCACTCGGACTGCTAAGCAAGTTTGTAGGAATGCTCACGGATTCCAGAAGTTTCATGTCCTATCCGAGGCATGAATATTTCAGAAGAATATTGTGCAACCTGATTGGAACAGATGTGGAAAATGGAGAATTGCCCAATGATATGGAGCTATTGGAAAACCTCGTGAAAAACATAAGTTATTTCAATGCAAAAACATATTTTGGGTTCTAGTGAATGAATTAGTGGGTTAGTGGACATACAATTTGTACATTTATCCGGGATTAATTGGGTGCAGTCCGTGAGAAAACTTGTCTGTATATTTTCTTTCCTGTTTTGTTTACTGTCAGTTGCTACTCCACAGGGAATACGTGGGGGAATACGTGGGGGAATACGTGGGGGAATACGTGGGGAAATCCAGGACAACCATGGGGATCCTGTACCCTATGCTGCGATTTTTATTAAAGAGCTTACCAGGGGAACTACCTGCAATGCCCTCGGTCTATTCTCGTTGCCTCTTCCTCATGGAACCTACACGATCTTCTTTCGAAGTTTGGGCTATACAGAAGTCTCAAAAACGATCGAAGTGGGGGAGGAATACATGGATTTTGTGATCCTGCTTCCACCTCAAATGTACATTATACCCGAAGTGAGGGTAAGTGCCAGCGGAGAGGACCCGGCTTATTGGATCATGAGAAAAACTATCGGACTGGCCAATTACCACCTGAATGAAGTCTCCAGCTATAGCGCTGAGGTGTACATCAAAGGTTCGGCCATTATTGACAAGTTGCCCAGGGCAATTGCTAAAAGAATCGAGGTCAATGATATAGAAGTAAAGGAGGATGAGACCTACATGCTGGAATCCCTGAATGAGGTAAATTTTACGGCTCCGGATAAATATGAGATGAAAGTGATTGCATCCCAGAATACGCTTCCCGGCTATGCGCAGAATGTGAATCCCATGGACTACATTAATGCGAGCCTCTACCAGCAGCAAATAGAATCTTTTATTTCGCCTTTGGCGAGGAATGCCTTTTCATACTACCGTTTTAGTTTTGAAAGCACCTTTCTTGAGGGCACGCATATGATCAATAAGATCAAAGTCACGCCCAAAAGAAAAAGTCAGCAATTATGTGAAGGCTATTTATACATTGTAGAAGATCTATGGTGTTTACACTCTTCCGATCTCTCCATTAAGACTGTTGCCGGGACTATTTTCCTGCAGCAACTATACGCGAATATAATCATGGATGCATGGGTGCCTGTAAATCATAAAATCAAGGCCAATATTGATGTGGTGGGTGTAAAAGCGCAGGTTACTTATGTCTCTTCCCTGAAATACAATGATGTAACCCTTAATCCCAATCTGCCGGATGCCTATTTCACTTCCATTCATGAAAAGAAGGAGGAATCGGATGAAATTCAGACTAATAAAATTGTCACAAAGGAGGAGGAGAAAATTAATGAACTTTTGCGAAAGGAGGAATTAACCAACAGGGATGTTGCCAGACTCTCCAAATTAATGGAGAAAGAAGCAGAAATGGAGAGTCCGGATAAAGACGCTGCAGAATTTAACCAGACCGGAACAACTTTTACAGTGGCAGACAATGCAGTAAAGAACGATTCGCTCTATTGGAATAATGTCCGGCCCATACCTCTTACTCCACAGGAACATCTTACCATTCAGGAAAGAGATTCCATTATCGGTTCACGTACTTTAACAGGAATATCTGATTCCACTATTGCTCCATCCCGAAGAAGTAAACCGGGGAAAAATCTGGCGCTGGGGAACACATATATTTCTCACAAAGGCAGGTTTCGATTTACCCATGGCGGACTGCTCGACCTGGAAAGCTTGGGCTACAACACGGTGGATGGATTGTTCTATGGCCAGGATTTCAGAATGGAATGGAGAGCTGATAGCGTGCATACGGTTCGATCGCGTCTTCAGCTAGGATATGCGTTCCACCGCATGGCACCCAGGGTGATGTGGAACTCGGACCTGTTGTATGCCCCCATGGCGAGGGGGAAAGTAGCTATATACCTAAGTTACCTCTCTTCCGATTTTAACGGTATATCAGGGATCCCCGGTGCCACGAACCTAATTTACACCCTGTTCCTCAGGGAAAATTATCTGAAAATGTACGAGCGGGTAGATGCAACCCTATTCAACAGAATCGATGTGGCTAACGGACTGGTTCTCACCACATCAGCCATGATCGGACAACAAAATACGCTGACCAACAGTACCGCTTTCTCAATCCTTTTTAATAAGAAAAAGGAATTCACCCCGAATTCCCCCATGGGGATCCCAGCGGATGATCCGCTATTCACAGATCATCGAATGCTTTCAGCCCGCGTTTCGCTTGAGTATACGCCCAGGCAATATTACGAAGTACGTAACCACCGGAAGTCCCTGAGGGATTCCGATTGGCCAACCTTTACATTTTCCTATACCCAGGCATTCCCTGTGGAACAAGGATGGTCGGATTACAATGTGGCAGAATTGGGATTAACCCATCAAGTGGAGGTGGGATTGATGTCCCAACTTGACTGGTCCGTTTCTTCAGGCTATTTCATCACCTCCAGCTCCATTCACTTTGCCGATTTCAAGCACTTTAAATCAAGTCCGTTACAACTCGATATGGCAGGATTTGATCATGCCCTTTTGCTGATGGATTATTACGAGGCCAGTACTTCTGATTATTGGGCAAAAGCTGAAGTGGGCCTTACTTCATCCTATCTTATGCTGAAATATCTTCCATGGTTCAGTGAGAGGCTTTGGAAGGAGTCGCTGGGAATCACTTATTTATATACTCCGCAGGCACTTCATTATATGCAATTGGGATATAATCTGAATGAACTCTTCTTCCTTTTGGATCTTGGAGTATATGTGGCATTCCAGGAGGGAGACTACAAAGGATTTGGAGCAAGGATAAACTTCAGGTTTTAATAAATGCTGTCGATATGACCGGATCCAGATCCACTGTCTTTCTTATAATCATATTGTTACTTTCACGCTTGCTGCCGGGTCAGGCCGGGGATGAAATTGACTGGAAGTATGAAATTGACTTACTGGGGAAAGAACTGGCACAACGGCATTCCAACCTGTTTTTTAAGACCGATTCGGCTTCTTTCTATAATTCACTGGCCAGAATTGCACACGCTGCTGAAGGACATTCCCTGTTCGATATATCTGTACAGTTACAGCAGGCTATTGCGCGCTTAGGTGATGCACACACACGAATTAACTTCCATTTCAATATCAACGGCGGTTCCATTCTTCCATTGGAATGCTACTGGTTCGAGGATGGCATTTACGTACTTAGAACCAGGGCGATCTATTCAGAACTATTGGGAAAGAAACTTACTGCAATCAATGGACACCCCATGGATCAAATCGTCGATTCCATGTCCACTCTCATTGTGAGCGAGAATCCTTATTTACTCAAATCACAGTTTCCAAGGATGCTCACATGGACACCTCTGTTGGTCTATTTTGGATTTGCACAACCCAATAAACTGTCATTGGAATACAGGGATAGTCTGGGTCTTGTTAAAGAACTTGAGGTGACATTATCCGGAGTAACAGGTAAGGAAACGGGATTAAATACGGAAGATCTGCCGCTGAGTTGGAAAGATCAAAAATCATTCTTCAGGGATCGCTATTATCCAGAGGACCGTATCTACTACATCCAGTACAATAAGTGCTGGAGCAGAGAAGTTGAAAAAGAATACGGAACGGGTGCCAGTGCGCTGTTTATGCCTTCATTCAAAGAGTTTGAGAAAAAGGTTTTCCAAACCATTAAGAAACAGAACATCAATAAGCTCGTATTTGATATGCGGTTTAACGGTGGCGGGAATTCAGATCAGGGGACTAAATTCATACAGAAATTGAGTAACGCCAGGTTTAAGGGTCACGGAAATTTTTATGTTATCGTGGGCAGGCAGACTTTTTCTTCGGCGATTAGGAACACTGTCGATTTTATGAACCATGCAGAAATCCTGCTCATTGGTGAAGGAACCGGGGGAAGGCCCAACCACTTTGGGGATGTACAGCGGTTTGTGCTGCCGGAATCAAATTTAGTAGTTACCTATTCAACCAAATACTTCAAGATACTGGAAGACGATATTCCCTGCCTGATACCTGATATTTTAACACCCATTTCGTACAGTCAGTTGAAGAAGGGAATAGATCCGGCCATGGAATTCATCAGGAATCACTAGTGGAAGTACCCAACTTCTACTTCTCCAGGACCAATCCGCGCATGACCAAGGGTTTGACGAAGTATTCCAGCTGAATGTGGCGGGTCAGCCTGCCGGTCAGTTCCAGAATAACAATAACGGCCAATAAAAAGTGAAGCCAGCGCGAAGTGGGCGAATTCATATAAGTGGTTTTAGAGATGTAAATATAAATAAATGCTTCCTTTGGATCTAAATTGTAAATTTGCAGTTGCGAATAACAAATGGATAAAAAGAGCAGATACGGGTACCAGGAGGGCATCGTTGGAATTGCGGCCAATCTGGTGCTGTTCGGGCTGAAATACTGGGTCGGTATCGTAACCGGATCACTGGCATTATTAGCTGATGCCTGGCACACTCTTTCTGATTCGGCCAGCTCAATTATCGTGGTAGGTAGCGTGAAATTGTCATCCAGGAAAGCCGACGACAGGCATCCCTTCGGTCACGGACGCTACCAGCAGATCGCTTCCCTGTTCATCGCATTTATGCTGGGGATTATCGCTTACGAGTTCTTAACCGATTCAATGGATAAATTCAGGAACCACGAAGCCACCCAATTCGGACTTTTTGCATTAGTGGTCACTTCCCTTTCGGTAGTTGTCAAGGAGGGACTGGCCCAGTATGCTTACTGGGCCTACAGAAAAACTGGATTTGAAACTCTTCGGGCCGACGGATGGCATCATCGAAGCGATGCCCTTTCATCGGGAGTGGTTCTTATCGGAATAGGATTCGGAAATCGATTTTGGTGGATGGACAGTGTCCTGGGATTCCTTATTTGCCTGATGCTCTTTTATGCTGTTTTTGAAATTGTCCGGAACTCCGTAGACAATCTGCTCGGGGAACAGCCAAATGACCAACTTATCTCTGATGTGAACAAGCTGATTGAGAAGGTGTCTGACAAGGAGATTTGCCCTCATCATTTTCATCTTCACACCTATGGAGACCACAGGGAATTGACGTTTCATATCATGCTTAAGGGCAACATGGACATTACCACAGGGCACCAAATTGCCACAAGCCTCGAAAAGGCACTCAGGGAGGAAATGGGAATAGAAGCTACAATTCACCTTGAACCCTATCCTGACAGGAAGGATTCCGCATAAAACCATGTATTTTCACATATTTTATTGAAGATAGTTTCTTTCGATGCGCAATCGATTGTACACTTTTTGTAACTTTGCCTTAACTCATGAGCAAGAAGCGCATAACTATCCATGACATCGCAAAGGAATTAAATGTTTCCGCGTCCACAGTCTCACGAGCTTTACAAAACCATCCACGCATCAGTCAGGCCACCAGGGAGGCCGTCACGAAGCTGGCTTCACAATACAACTACCACCCCAATGTGGTGGCAACGTCTTTGCGGAAAGGGAAAAGTAAATCGGTAGGAGTCGTTGTACCCCGAATTAATCGGAATTTTTTTGCAAATGTGATCGGAGGCATGGAAGAAACATTAGCTGCTTCCGGGTATCGGCTGATGATCTGTCAGACACGTGAAAAAGAAGCAGATGAAATATCTGCGATTCAAACATTAACCAATGCCCGTGTGGATGCAATTCTCCTCTCTATTTCCATGGAAACAACTGCGGGTGACCACCTGCGAAGATTAAAAGATTCTGGAATCCACCTCTATTTTTTTGACCGGGTATTGGAAGACATAAAAGCCGGCTCAGTGGTTTGCGATGACCTGTTAGGAGCTTATCTTAGTGTGAAGCACCTCATTAAACAAGGTTACAGAAAAATCATTCATGTGGCAGGGTCCAGTCAGATTAGCATCTACAGAGAAAGAAAAAAAGGATTTCTTAAGGCAATGTCGGAAGCCGGTCTGGATGTACCTCCCTCGTGGATCATGGAAAAACCATTGATCCTGGAGGGAGGCAAATCAGCGTTTTTACAAGGAATGGAGATGAAGAGAACCCCGGATGCCTATTTCTGTGCCGGGGACTTCGCGGCACTCGGGGTCATGCTGGCTGCAAAGAGTGCTGGTTTCACTATTCCAAATGATGTGGGAATATCCGGATTTGCTAATGAGCCATTTACAGAATATCTTGATCCATCCCTGACCACCATCGATCAGCGAGGGAGTGAAATGGGTAAAATTGTTGCTGGCATGTTCCTCAGAAACGGAGAGAACACACCCTATTCACATGACCATGAAAAAATTGTGTTAACTCCTGAATTAATAATTAGAAATAGCTCACTTTTAATTAAAAAAACATCTATACATGGCAATAAATTATGAAGTTCGATTCTCCAATCATCCCGAGGACGCCAAACACTACGGAACAGAAAAACTCCGCAGTGAATTTCTAGTCGAAAAATTAATGGTCCCGGGAGAGATCAACCTGGTCTACTCAATGAACGACAGGTATATTGTAGGCGGCGCTGTTCCCACTACAAGACTTGATCTGACTACTATCGATCCACTTAAATCAGAACACTTCTGCGACCGTCGAGAGCTTGGGTTCATCAATGTGGGAGGCGATGCGACCATCATAGTGGATGGCAAAGCATTTAACCTGACCTATAAAGATGCACTCTATGTGGGAGCCGGTTCGAGAAAGATCGAAATGATCAGCAATAGTGAAAATCAACCCGCTCATCTCTATTTTAATTCCGCCCCGGCACACAAGGCATATCCTTGCAAACTTCTCACCCTCGCGGATGCGGAGACTGTGGAGTTGGGTGCCCTGGAACAAGCCAATGCAAGAAAGATAAATAAGCTGATGGTGAATTCGGTGGTTGATACCTGCCAGTTACAAATGGGCATGACCGAACTGAAACCAGGGAGTGTATGGAATACCATGCCACCGCATCTTCATGACCGGCGGATGGAAGCTTACTTCTATTTTGAGGTGCCCGAAGGACAAGCCATATGTCATTTCATGGGTGATCCGGAGGAAACAAGGCATGTGTGGATGGGCAATGAGCAAGCGGTAATTTCACCACCATGGTCCATTCACTCTGCCGCCGGGACCAGCAACTATATTTTTATCTGGGGCATGGCAGGCGAAAACATGGATTATGGGGATATGGATTCCATCCAGCCCAACGAAATACGCTAATCAATAACACAGTTTATAACAATTAATTAAAACGGATATGTCAGTTAATCTATTTGATCTTACAGGAAAAACAGCCATGGTCACAGGTGGGACCCATGGACTGGGAATGGCCATTGCCACCGGACTCGCCAATGCTGGCGCGACCATTATCATCAATGATGTGCTTCCGGAGAAACTGGATTCTGCGAAGAAAGAATATGCAGAAAATGGTATCGAAGCGCACACCTTTGTACTGGATGTCACAGATGAAAAAGCTGTGGAGCAAGCCATTCCTGTGATAGAAAAAGAAGTTGCACCCATAGATATCCTGGTAAACAATGCCGGTATTATTAAGAGGATTCCCATTTTAGAAATGAAAGCGGAAGAATTCAAGCAGGTGTTGGATGTTGACCTGACCGGACCATTTATCATGTCCAAAACCGTGGCAAAGGGAATGGTGGAACGTGGGCATGGAAAAATCATCCACATGTGCTCGATGATGAGTGAACTGGGAAGAAACACAGTATCGGCCTATGCAGCAGCCAAAGGAGGTCTAAAAATGCTTACAAAGAATATGGCCACAGAATGGGCCAAATACAACATTCAGATCAACGGAATTGGGCCTGGCTATTTTGCCACAACCCAAACCGCACCCATCCGCGTGGGCGGACATCCCTTCAACGAGTTCATTCTCAACAGAACACCTGCGGGAAAATGGGGTGATCCGAAAGAACTGGCAGGCACAGCCATCTTTCTGGCTTCCAAAGCTTCCGATTTTGTCAACGGAATTGTGGTATACGTGGATGGCGGGATATTAGCCACCATTGGAAAACCATCGAACGAGGAGTAATATGAAACATATCGCTTTTCAATTCCTTTTCTTTACGTTTTTGGTGATATCCTGTGACTCAAACAAGGAAATTTCTCTTCTTGTAATCAATCCCCTTGATTATCAAAGGAACGATGCAGTACTGGTGCTTACTCGTGAGAAAATATCCGGATGGAGCAAAATTCCGGATGGAAAAGTACCAGTTCTCTCTTTAGAAAGCAGGGATCCTCTACCCTGTCAGCTTGATGATACGGACGGGGACGGTATTTGGGATGAACTATTTGGTCTTTCGGATTTGGGCCCTTTTGAAGAGAAAACCTTGTTGTTGACATTTATTTCACCTGAAGAATACCCGGGTTTTAAGAAACGCACTAACGTAAGACTGGCTGCAAACCAACCGGGCTTTCCCGAGCTGGAAAAAGCAGAGAGATTGGAAGGTGTTACCTATCACAATCATAGTCTTACAAAAGAAGCCTATCTGATGGAAGGTCCGGCCTGGGAGAATGATAAGGTTGGATTCAGAAACTACCTGGATCAACGCAACGGTATGGATATTTTCGGCAAACTTACCACGGAGATGGTGTTGGATAGTGTGGATATTGCCGGAAGTACCAGTTATCACGAACCTGCAGCTTGGGGAATGGATGTGCTCCAGGTCGGAACAAGCCTGGGTGCAGGCAGTATAGGCTACATGTACGAAGATTCGATCTACAGGGTGGGTGATAACGGGTCAGGCACCTATGAACTCCTTTTTGAAGGTTCACAGAGAAGCAGGTTCCTTCTTTCATATACTCATTGGGAGGTGGAAAATTCCCCGATCGACGTAACGCACTATATCGAAATAGTTGCAGGACACAATTGTTACCAATGCTTCGTTACGTATACGGGTACTGAAAAGGTAATTGACTTAGTGCCTGGAATCGTGAATATGAAGAGTGATTCGCTTTATGTCATGAATTTGAACGATAAATTCACCGGATTGTTTACCTATGACTTGCAGGCAGAAGACACCACCCTATTGGCAATGGCACTCATCGTGCCTTCGGCATCTCTAAAGAAGATAGACGAATCCAAAGAAAGCGGAAATGGGATCACCCAGACATATTATGCTGTTCTTGAGGCTAAGCCTGATGATCCGGTTCCTTACAGGTTCTACTCATTGTGGGAGCGGGAAGATTCACGCTGGGCCTCACTGGAAGAAATCAAGAACTTTCTGCAAGTCGAAGCTGATCGCTGGGCCACTGCGGTTTACATCCAATCGCTCCCATAGATTCAGGGATCCTTTCCTTTGCAATCTAACTTAATTCATATCTCCAGACGCATTACTGGTAAACGTATTGGCAGTCAGTGTCGGACTTACAGCATTATCCAGGTAGATTCCATAACTCGCCGAATTACTAATTTCACAACTGGATATGATCGGTACACCCGCACCAATTCCGTTCTTCACATTCACATTGCCTGAATTAGCAGAGTAGCCTCCTCCATACGAAATAATGCAATTGTCGAGGATTGTACCATTCCCCGATCCGTCGTAAAACCACAGACCATCCCAGTCACCCGCGGATTCAAATCCCGCAGGAGCTCCGGAGGTGAACGTAATTTTATTGGCAGGATCACCGTCTGCAATCAGTATGCCGAAATTTCCCTGACGATATCCGACATACATTTCTGAATTCGTAGTGAACTTGACTGTAGTTCCTGCCTCAATGGTTAACCTGGCACCGGTGGTGCTTTCTACGAAAATGGAACCATCCACTATATAGGGGACATCTTGCATGAGCCAGGTGGCATCAGCCTGATCAATATCATCTCCCTTTACGATGATCCCCGGACCGGTATTGAAGCTATTTCCAGAACCAATAGTATGCGCATAATTTGCATAGATTTCAATGGGAACGGTTGCATTCCCCTCAAAGACATTGTCGCTAAATGAATCAAATGATCCGTCCGTTCTTAAATTGACCCCGCTATATTGTGAATTTTTAATCGTTGAATGAGAAATGGAAACGCTGGATCCTTCGACATGGATCATTCCATAGGTTGCAGAATAACCTCCCCCGTAGGAGATATCACAATAGGCAAATGAAGAACTGTTGCCAGCACCTTCATAAAAGGCAATATAATCCCAGTCACCCGGTGATTCAGTTCCAACCGGAGCGGAAGAGGTGAATTTGATGTGATCCCCTTCAGTTCCTTCGGCGATTAATGTTCCGAATTTCCCATTGCGGTAGGCCACATGAAAACGTGCATCCTGACCAAGACGGATATCAGCACCCGGGTTGATGGTCAATTTAGCACCCGTCGTTGATTCCAGATAAAAAGATCCGTTAAGGATATAATGTGTGGACAGTTTCAGCCAGGTAGCATCCGCCTGTTCAATATCGTCGCCTTCCACCAGGACACCCTTCTCAGAGGTTATTGTATTTCCCTCTCCGATCGTATGGGCATAATTCCCATAAATTTTTATGGCACTGGACCCGTTATCCATCACCGTATTTCCGGTAAAGGAGGCAAAGGATCCGTCGGTTGCCAGGTTGACCCCATAAGTCTGTGAATTCCTGAGGGTGGAATTTTCAATGGTGACCGAACTTCCTTCTACATAGATTTCACCATAATTCGCGCTATAGCCTCCACCATATTCTACCACGCAATGCAGCATGCTTGAAAGATTGGAAGCACCCTGGTAAAATCCAATATAGTCCCAATCACCCGGACTCGGGGAAGTAGCCGCAGAGGTAAAAGTTATTGGCTTTTCTGCTGTGCCATTCGCAATGAGGGCTGCTCCGGAAAAACCGCTATGGTAACCCACATACATCCCGGCACCGGCCTTAAACATAACTGTTGCACCAGGTTCAAACATAAGCGTTGCTCCATCCACATAAATATCCCCCGTCACTATGTGCAATCCCTCCACCCATGTTTCATCGGATTCCAGTGTGCCAGTATGCTCTATAAAAGCAGGGGCAGCAACTGTAATGTGTTGGCTGGCCTCATCCGTTTTTCCCGCAGCATTTGCAACTGTGAGTGTGACTGTAAAGGCCCCACCATCAGAATAAGTATGAGTAGGACTGGCTTCGGTTGAGACATCTCCATCTCCAAAACTCCATGCGTATGAAATAGCATTCACAGAACAGATAGAA
>CAZCQL010000004.1:107813-109403 GCA_964500835.1 uncultured Bacteroides sp. | reverse complement strand
CCGCCTACCCTTACACCCGGGCCCGGGAATTATTTCCTGTATGTGGAAAATTAATTTATAAGTGGCGATCAGGTCCCGGGCCTATTTTTTCGTCTTAGGGTATATGAATTCTTAATCATGACTTCATGCACAATAAAAATAAATATACTTTATTTCTGTTAGCTGTTGCTATCGGATTTCTTCCTGCCTGTTCCCCAAAAAATGATCTTCCGAACATTCTCTGGATTACCGTGGAGGATATCAGTCCTGACCTGGGATCTTACGGCGATAAACATGCACATACACCGGTGCTGGACAGCCTGGCACGCAAGGGTGTTCGCTATACTAATGCCATAGCCACGGCCCCGGTATGTGCGCCTGCCCGTTCGTCCATTATCACCGGCATGCATGCCACTTCCCTGGGATCCCAGCACATGCGTTGTCAGGGATTGATGCCTGAAGGACTTCCCTATTTCCCGCAGCTTTTAAAGGAGAAGGGATATTTTTGCAGTAACAATAGTAAGGAAGACTATAACCTTAATTATCAGTCTGCCGATATTTGGGACGAGTCGGGTAAGGATGCACACTGGCGGAACAGAAACGATAGGGAGCAGCCATTTTTTGCCATTTTTAACCTGACACTGACCCATGAGAGCTGCATAACATCGGTGGAAAAACATGCCCGATTCACAAAGGAACTTCCCGAAGCACTGAGGGCAGATCCGCAACAACTGGACCTGCCACCTTACTACCCGGACACTCCGGAAGTGAGAGAGGCATGGGCCAGGCACTATGATAATATTGCCATGATGGATATCCGTGTTGGGGAGATACTGGCCGAGCTCGAAGAAGACAGGCTAGGTAAAAACACCATCATATTTTTTTACTCCGATCATGGAACGGGAACTCCGCGCCACAAGCGCTGGCTTTTTGATTCGGGACTGAAGGTTCCTCTTTTAGTGGTGGCGCCGGAAAAATACCACAAGAAGGCTGGCTTAAAACCCGGTTCTGTTAATGAGGAACTGGTAAGTTTTGTGGACCTGGCGCCCACAGTGCTCCACCTTGCAGGGATTCCCCTTCCCGGGCATCTGCAGGGCCGGACTTTCCTGGGAGAAAATCCCGGGCCTGAACCGTCTTATGTTTATGCATACAGGGGTCGTATGGATGAGCGTTATGACATGCAGCGCGCAGTGCGCAGCAGGGAATTTAAGTACATTCGCTACTACGAGGCAAAAAAGCCTTATACCCAGTATATGAATACCCCTGAAAAAGGTGCCATCATGAGTGCGATCAGAAAGGCCGGAGCCCTTGGGGAATTACCCCCTGAAGGTGAACACATCCTGGCAAAACAGAAGCCCGAAGAAGCCCTGTATGATCTGAGGGTTGATCCGCTGGAGTTGAACAACCTGGCAGATGATCCACGATATAACGAAAAGTTAGAGGAAATGCGCAAGGCACATTTCGCCTGGTCCGAACAAAGCCTGGATGTGGGTTTCATCCCCGAATCCATCATGAGGTCCTGGGAGGAAGCATATGGGAAAAGCATTTATCAGCTGGTCAGATCAGGAGAAGTCCCCCTGGAGGAAATCAGGCAGGCAGCCCTGGAGGAAA
>CAZCQL010000004.1:0-107713 GCA_964500835.1 uncultured Bacteroides sp. | reverse complement strand
GTCAGATCAGGAGAAGTCCCCCTGGAGGAAATCAGGCAGGCAGCCCTGGAGGAAAACCTGCAAAGACTACAGTCGGGCCTTTCCCATCCAAACGAAGCGGTAAGGTATTGGTCAGCCATCGGAATGGGTGAGTCGGAAGATCAGGTCAACAAGGAAAGTATCATAGAATCGCTCTATCCACTTCTGGAAGACAGTGACTATGCGGTGAGGATTGCAGCCGCGGAGACCCTGTGCAGCCTGGGTAGCGGTGCCCGGGCCCTGGAAGTCCTTGAGGCTGGCCTTGACCATGCAGATCCCTGGATCAGGTTACTGGCAGCCCTGGAGCTTGATGAGATGGGAGAGCAGGCGAGACCGTCTGAACAGGCTTTGCAAAGTAAACTGGATCAGGGAGACTCAAATAAATATGTGATCAGGGTGGTCAACCATGCTCTGAATGCATTGAACGGAACCCAAAATAAGGTAAATTAGTCGCAATGAAATTTCACATTTTTTATTCCATCAGCCTGGCCACACTACTGGTATCTGCGGCAGCCTGTCCCCCCAAAACTCAGTCAATATTCCTGCGCTGCAATGGAGAGGCCCTTGAGGTCAGGGAGCAAAATGATCTGCCCCTGTCCTATGGTTTGAATAGCTACAAGTTTGCGAGGCTAAGTTATGAAGGGCATCCACTGCAACTGGAAATCACCACAGAAGGATTCTCCTTTGGAAAGGACGACTGGGATATTTCACCCCACAGCTACGGCATTGAGGGCAGGAAAAAAGGAAACAAACTCAACTTTGCAATCAACAGGCCGGGCTACCTTGTCGTGCGCTTCAGCAAAGACCAGGATTTCACCAAGCGCCTGGTTATCCTGGTCGAAGAAGATGAGGCCTTGCCAGGTGGGGAGCTCGTCGACATTGTACGGGATTACCAGGTGGACAACAGTGGGGCCAGAAACGAAACGGATAAGATTCAGCAGGCTTTGGATGATATTTCAGGAAGTGATAAGGTCCTTAACTTTCCCGCTGGAGATTACAAGTGCTTTGGACTTTCGCTTCGCAGTCACAGCCATATTCACCTTTCAAAAGATACCAGGATCATTGCTGATGCATCATCCCCTGATCGGTACATTGCAAGGGATGAATGTGGGATCAACCGTTTTATTTACGTGAATGAGGTGAAGGATGTACATATGAGCGGACTTGGGACCCTGGATGGAAACGGGAGCACGATCTTGGGTACCAATGGGCCGGACGAGGTGAAAAAGCTCATTGGGATGCGCCTTCTGCTGATCCGTTCTTCCTCCAATATACATTTTGAGGGAATCATTTTAAAAGATGCAGCCAGGTGGAATACGCACATCGTGGGCAGCGAGGATATCAGTTTCCGGCGCTGCAAGCTTATGAACAGCGCTATCAACAATGAATTCCTCGGAAGTCTGGACGGCTGGGATCCGGATGCCTCACAAAGGGTCCTGATCGAGGATTGTTTTGGCTGGGCCGGAGATGATAATGTGGCCATAAAATGTACAGGTCTGGGGGGGCTGGATAGCTGTAAAAATGTGGAAGATATTACGGTACGCGGCAATGTGTTCCTTACCAGGAAAACCTCCCTGAAAATTGGGACGGAGACACGCTGTGCGAACATGAAGAACATCCTTTTTGAAGACAATGAAATCATAGAGGCTGATCGGGTGTTTGGTGTCAACGTCAGGGACCGGGCCCTGGTGGAAAATGTACTGTTCCGGAACAACCGCTCGGAGTACAGTTTTCCGGACCGGAGACAGATGGCCATGAACATTTACATTACCCACCGGGAAGATGACCAGCCATGGACAGGCAAAATACGGAATGTGCGATTTGAAAACTGTTCCTTTGAACAGGCCTTTCCCAAGAAGATCCAGATTTCCAGGTTGGCTTCTTATACTGAGAAAGAGGATTTACAGGTGAGCTTCAGTAAGCTGACTATCGCCGGGAAAAACATCAGCGAACTGGATCCGGATTATTTCGAGATAGCGAAGTGCAACGGGGATATCCGCTTTATCGATGATGAGGCTAAAAGTCCGAATATTGTATTTATTCTTACCGACGATCAGGGTTGGACTCATACTTCTCACCGAGCTGACCCAATGATTCCGGAATCAAAGAGCGATTATTATTAAACACCCCGCCTGGATGAGCTGGCAGCCTCATGCATCATCTTTTCCCAGGGCTACGCGCCCAATCCTATCTGTTCACCCAGCAGGAACAGTCTTATGTTCGGTCAGAATACAGCACGGCACATTTATAACCAGGATCTGAACTGGTACAGGCATACATCCGACTGGCTGACCATCCCTAAAGTACTAAAACTGGCAAATCCACTATATCAGACCGCCCATTTCGGGAAGTGGCACATCGCCATGCAACCCGGCGATGCCGGATTTGATCTCCATGACGGGATGACTTCCAACGCAGAAGGAGAGCTTTTTGGTGATACTTATCTCCATGCAAGGGATTATACGGAAAGTGCGGATGCCTACCTCAGGCAACATCATGTTGAGAATCCCACTCAGGCACAAAGGGCCGGGAAACCCAGTGCTTATTGGAGTGACGCCAATCCCAAGGATATTGTCGGCATTACTCACAGGGCCCGTGATTTCATGGATTCCTGCCTTTTCCAGGGCAGGCCCTTCTATGTACAACTATCTCACTATGCCACCCACCTGTCGCTTGTGTCTGGGTAAGAACCTATGATTATTTCAGAAATAAACCCGCCGGGGAGCGGCATACGAATCCGGAATTTGCTGCCATGTTGAAGGACCTGGACAGTGGGATCGGATTTACCATGGATTATTTAAAGAAGCGTGCATTAGAAAACGCTACCTATATTTTCCTCATGGGTGACAATGGGGGGAGACTATCCCTGAGCCAGCTGGCCATTATTGATGAGGAAGGTCAGCTGAAGGAGGCCCGCTATTCCACGCAACACCGGAGGAATCTTCCCCTTCGTGATGGAAACATTCCTTTTATGAGGGGGGGGGGGATTCGGGTTCCCTTCATAGTGGCAGGGCCGGGAATCAGGGCAGGCAGAGTGAGTGAAACTCCGGTGACCGGACTGGACCTCCTGCCTACTTTTGCTGCCCTCGCTGGGTTTCGCGGCACTTTACCAGGACAAATTGCTGCTCGAATCTTTTTCTCATGGTTGAACCTTGTTTGATGATCTGTCGGAAATATTCGAATCTCCTTTGCTTAATACACTGAATATCTGTATTTTCAACGAAATTACCAAAGCTAAAACGTGGTATATTCGAACAAGTTTTCAACATTAATTCATTGTGTGACAATTAATTGCAGGTTTTCTTGCAGGCGCTAATTAGAACGATAGTATGAGAAACAAATGGATGTTTCTGGTGTCCGTGGGGCTGTCTTTTCTCTGCTCATGCCAGCATTTGTCGAAGGAAGTTAAAAGGGAAGTTAGAGCTACGCCTGCTGACCTGGTTTATCCCTTACTGGATGCAGCAAACTCAAGGTGGTTCTATTTCTCCTCGGCTACCCGCCCCTTTGGAATGGTCAACCTGAGTCCGGACATGGGAGTGGGAGGTGCCTGGGATTCGGGCTACCGTTACGACCGGGATACCATCAGTTTTTTCAGCCACATTCATGCCTGGCAACTGTCAGGTATTCCTGTGCTTCCCCTTACCGGGGAGTTTAAAGGACACCTTGGGCCACAGGTTTATGGCTCGGCCTATTCCCATGATGATGAGGTGGTCAGGCCAGGATATCATTCAGTTTACCTGGAAAGCTATGATGTAAAGGCTGAACTCACAGCCACCACCCGTGTGGGTTTTCATCGCTATGCTTTTCCTTCGAATAAAGAGAAATACCTCTTACTGGATCTGGGTACCCTGCTGGGTCCGAGCGGTACTGAAAAAGCTTATGCCCGGCAAAGCGGCCAGGATGAAATTTCCGGTTATGCTCTGATGGAAGCCACCAGGAGACGGCCCAAAGCGACCTTTGTATACTATGTGATCAAGTTTGATACTCCTTTTGAAGAGATGCGGGCCTGGCAGGATGGCAAACTTCTGGGCAGTAAAAAGACTTTCGAAGGAAGCGGAGGGGGCGTATATGTGAATTTTCCGGAGGAAAAAGCACAAAGAATTCAGATGAAAGTGGCCATATCCTATGTAAGTACTGAACAGGCCCGGCTCAATATGCAAAGTGAGCTTTCACACTGGGATTTTGACCGGGTTGCAGCCGATGCTTTTGAAGAGTGGAACCGGATGCTGAGCCGGATCAGGCTTGAAGGTGGAACAGAGAAGCAACAGTCCCGTTTTTACACCGACCTTTGGCATGCACTACAGGGAAGGCGTATTATCAGTGATTATAATGGTAAATATTGCGATATGACCGGCCAGCAGCCACGGACCGGCCAGATCCCCCTGGATGAAAAAGGCCAGCCGAGGTTTAAGCATTATAATTCCGATTCGTTCTGGGGTGCACAGTGGACCTTAAATACACTCTGGCACCTGGTATATCCCGAAATCAGCGAGGAATTTATTAATTCCATGCTGCTGATGTACATGGATGGTGGGCTTATTCCAAGGGGCCCATCCGGTGGGAACTATACCTATGTGATGACCGGCGCTTCTTCCACACCCTTTATTGTGAGTGCATTTCAGAAGGGCATTCAGGGTTATGATGTGGCCATGGCCTATGACGGAATGCGCAAAAATGCCCTGCCTGGAGGCATGATGGGAAAGGCGGGCTATGAGCATAACACAAACTTTGGTGGGGGATTGGAATATTATATTAATAAGGGATACGTCCCTTACCCATTGCCAGAAGGTACTTTTGGTTATCACAACGAGGGAGCTGGGCAAACCCTTGAATATGCTTACCAGGACTGGTGTCTGGCCCAAATGTCCAGGGCCCTGGGAAAGGAGGATGATTACCGGATGTTTATGGAAAGAGCCGGCTACTACCGCAATGTCTGGGATGCTACATCGGGATGGATGCGGCCCAGGATGTTGGATGGCAGCTGGATTGATCCATTTAATCCCATCGAGAGCCATCACGGTTTTGTGGAGAGCACGGCAGCCCAGTCAACGTGGTTCGTGCCCCATGACCTGGATGGCCTGTTCTCACTAATGGGAGGGAGGGAGAAAGCCGCTGAGAAACTGAACCAGCAATTCCTTATTTCTGAAGTCCATGATTTTGTTTGTCGCCCCTACAAGCAGGACAGGGTGGTCCACAATGCCCGAAGGAATACCTACCTTAATTATGGTAACCAGCCCTCCATGCAGGTTGGATATATTTTTAACTATGCCGGTAAGCCCTGGCTGACCCAGTACTGGACCCGTGAAGTGGTAAAGCGGATTTATTCGGACCTGGATCCCTGGCATGGTTACAACGGTGACGAAGACCAGGGCTTAATGGGCTCCCTGTCAGT
The DNA here is from genome assembly GCA_964500835.1 of uncultured Bacteroides sp. GTDB lineage: Bacteria > Bacteroidota > Bacteroidia > Bacteroidales. The sequence goes on along the minus strand of CAZCQL010000004.1, from coordinate 102,303 downwards.
ATTGCTGAAAATGGGATTGTTTCAGATGAGGGGAGGAGCGGCTCAAGATCCGATATATGAAATTGGTAGTCCATTCTTTGACAGGATTACCATAGATCTTCATCCTGACTACTATAAAGGAGGGGAATTTATCATCGAGACCAGGAATAATTCGGATGAGAACCCTTACATTCAGTCCATAACCCTGAATGGAAAAGTCCTTGATAAAGTTTGGATCTACCACGATGAGCTCATACAGGGAGGGAAACTCCTGTTGGAGATGGGAAAGTTGCCCAACAAAGAACTGGGCACAAATCCGGCCAGTCTGCCCGGTCATGTTCGTGTTAACAGCATCAATAACTAAGCTATTATGTCTCCAGCTGATCTGGAAAGAACAGACAGGGACTCAGCTCGGCTCCTATTGCATTGCCTTCAATACCTCCTTAAAGCTTGAAATAAGCAACGCTTGATCAGAATCCAGTTCTTCCGGGGGGATTGATCTTTTTTCCATTGGATCATTCAGAATATGGTAGATCTCGCCGTTCTCATAGAGCTTCCATTTCTTATTTTGTACAAATCTTTTGTTTGGAAAGTTGGATTTCCCTGGATAATAGTGGCAAAACACCCACTCACGGGGTGTAAATTCTTTACCTTACATTTGAGGCAGGAAACTATAACCATCTGTAATAAAAGAATCTGGCAGGCTTACTCCGGCTGCTTCACACATGGTTGGCAGGAAATCTGAAAAGTCAACGAGGTTATCATTTACCTGTCCCGGATCAAACTTTCCATCCCAGTACGTCACCAGCGGAACATGCGTCCCGTATTGGTTGGTATATCCCTTCATACCGGGTATCTTTTCTCCTCCTTGCATCGTAGAGACTACCTCATGGCCGGTTCTATTGTCGCCAGTGAACAGGATCAGGGTTTTTTTGCTGATCCCCAGCTCATGTACCTTGTCAAGGAGCTCACCCACAATTTTAACTATGTAGCTTACTTTATCCTTGAAATATGCAGTGTCCGAAATTGTGGCCTTGGAATCACCTTTTTCAGCTACCACAAATCCATCATAGTCATTGGAATACGGCAAGGAAACATAGGGCCGATGAGGTAGTACCATAGGATAATAGGCTAAAAAGGGCTCGTCCTTGTGACGTTCCATAAAATCCTTTATGTAATCGGTAAATAGTTGTGGCCCATACTCACCATCCTTGTATTTCAGCATGCGGCCATTTTCAAGCACCCTGGGGTTCTTATAGCGCTCGTTGTAACTGGTGAAGGTGATCTGCCACAACAGGTATTCATCAAAGCCTGCCTTATACGGCGCATATTCATCTCCTTTTAATTGCCATTTTCCTGCGATACAGGTGGCATACCCCTGTGATTTAAACAGATGTGCAAAGGTGGTTTCATTCAGGTTCATGTATCCAAAGTGTTCATAGTTCCGGAAGTTGGATTTCCCGGTCATTATTTTCACCCTTGAGGGAGTGCAGAGGGGCTGGGCATAACAGTGATCAAATCGAATACCATCTGAAGCCAGTTGATCAATTCTTGGCGTTTTATAACTGGCAGTTCCATAGCAACCAATGGTTTCAAAGCCGAGATCATCAGCCATGATCAGGATGATATTAGGCCGCTCCGGCGCTTGTCTTATATCATCCGTTCCGCTACTTATGGAAGGATCTGTCATAGGTCCAATCTTGGCTAACCTGTTCTTGCATTATGTGTTTGAAAAGTGTCATCTGGAGTTAAATGAAAGCAAGACAAAGATTGTCTACTGCAAAACAACTCGTAGAGGTGGCAGCTATGGAAACATGAGTTTTGATTTTCTTGGTTTCACATTCAGACCAAGACGAGCCAAGGACAGGAAGAACAATGTGCTTTTTACTAGTTTCTTACCAGCCATAAGCACAAAGTCTGCCCAACATATCCGGGATGAAATTCGAAGTTGGTATCTTTCCGGCAAGAGATACGTCGGTATGAAGGATATCGCCAACGAATATAATCCTGTAATACGTGGGTGGGTGAATTATTACGGTAAATTTGGTAAGACGGAATTCCGTAAAGTGATGATATATTTTAACAAAGTCATTGCTTACTGGATAATGAAGAAGTACAAGAGGTATGCGAGGAAATCGGTTATTGCTGCCTACTATCGGCTAGCAGCCATTGCTGAAACCTTTAAGCCCTTTTATCGTTGGCAACAGGGTTACATTCCTTACCGTCGTTCGAAAGTCTAAGGGTTGAATACGAAGAGCCGTGTGATGGGAGACTATCATGCACGGTTCTGTGAGAGGCTGAGGGTGAAATTCCCTTGGTCTACTCGACAAGATTCCTCGGAGCTCTGCTCGAGGAGCTTCAATTCAGTGAGGTCGTACTCCATACCGAGCACGTATTTTTCGCTGGGATCAAATGCCAGTTTGTCGTAATAGCCAAACCAATGGTACTTGGTGGTGCCCCCAGTCCCCGCGTTAGTCTCAGCCATAACGGTAACGCCATTACCAGCAATATTGAGTTTATTACTTGGAGCATCTTTACCCATCATCTTGCTGGGCACAATGGAAATCGGCAATGAAGCAATAGCGGCTGCTTGTGTAGAATGTTTCAAAAACTTTCTACGCGATAATCTATTTTTCATGTTTTATCTCCAGTGCTTGTCAGAGTTAGAGCTATGCCGTTAGCGTATCATATCCACGCTGTTAGAGTGCGTCATAACATATTTACATTAATACTAATTGACAATCCCCATGTATAATGACCATCTTCCATTCTTTCAATATCGAGTTTATGAAAACTCTTGCCTACATAGGACTTCCGACACTAAAGTTGAGTTGAACCAGGAATGAAGTTAAGTCTTCATAATAAAAATCTGAACTAATTATCCATCCTGGTGCATATATAATTAGAAACCACGATTAAGCTAAGGTTTTTAGGATATTTTAATTGCCTGTCGTTTCAGACAGCATTTTTAAAGCCTGCAAATCATCATATTGCTCAGCGTGTTGCTTCAGATATGAGCGATGCTTCTCTATGGCATTTTTATAATCAGGATCCTCCGCCAGGTTTATCATTTCCAGGGGGTCGTTTATCATATCCACAAGGGATTCCCGGCGTTTCCCTTCGCTGTATAGACAATATTTAAACCGATGACTTCTCACCATCCTGCCACGCGGCTGCAAACTTATCCCATCAACCGGGTCGCCCTGAACCATATAATTTTCAGATACCACGAAATTTCTTCGCCAGGGTATTCTTTCTCCCATAACAGCTGCCTTAATGCTTTTTCCGGGTAAATGGGCTGGAATTTGGATACCTGCAAAATCACAAAGGGTTGGGAGTATATCTGTCCCGGTATTTAGCAGGAGATCTGAAGTTCCTTTTTCAGTAGTACCTTTCCATGAAATTATAAAAGGAACCCGGGATGACTCATCGTAAAAAACCGTTTTCTGGTTCCATCTGTGGCTTCCGGCACAATCTCCATGATCGCTGAGAAAAAGGACCAGGGTTTCTTCCTCCAGACCGGATTGTTTTAAGGCATCCATGACTTCACCGACAAAATCATCTGCACGCTCAATCAGGCGGTAATATCCCCATGCCAATCTTCGCCAGTCATGCTCGGTATAATTACCTACGGGGAACCGCCGGTTCGCATGATAAGATTTTCGCATATATTCCATTATATCGGTTTCATTTTCAGGAGGATTCATATTTGATTTCAGGGGAGGTAGATTTTTCAATTCCGGAATTTCACCTATAGGCCAGCCCGGCAATTCCTCAAAACGAGCCCATTGACAGATCTCATGAGGGCTGAGAAAAGATGCTACAGCCAGGAACGGCCTTTGATGTTCTTGTTTCAGAAATGTTGCTGCTGGATTTGGATCCAGACGACTTGTATCTCCCATAAAAATATCAAACCCATGTACCGTCTTTTGTTTTTCGTCGAAAGCAACATGCCACTTCCCAAAATATGCCGTTTGGTAACCGGCATCCTTAAAAATCCTCCCCAGAAATACATTTTCAGAAGGATCGATTTTAGTCTTTTCATTTGAAAGTACTCCTGTTTGATGGGGAAACCTGCCCGTCATCATCGAAGAGCGCATGGGTTTACACAGGGGATTCGGACTGTATGCCTTCGAAAACCGAACACCATTTTCTGCAAGTCTGTCCATGTTTGGGGTGTGAAGATATTGATCCCCCATCACGCAACTCATGGCGTCGGCAAATTGCTGATCAGTCATAATAATCAGAACATTTACCTGTTTATCTGATTGAGAGAAAGTTGTATAATTCTGGAAAAGAATAAAGACAGTAACAATAGTAAATCTCAAGAAGCTTTTTGAGTTGAATTTGCATGTACACCAACAGATTGTATGTTGTAATAATTTTCTTCGTACCATACCCGATTTGTTTTTTTATTCAATCAAATTTATTCATTTTTTTGTTTTAGAATCCGGTATTATCAGAGAAGCTGACGAATCAGAATGGAATGCTTATAGTGGAAATTCCTTTGAGGGGGAATGGGCCTCATCCATAAGCTTTTTAAGTCTTGCGACTTCTTCAGGATAGAGCACTGCTACGTTTTTCAATTCACCAGGATCATCTTGCAGATTGAATAGCTCAAAGTAGGGTTCTTTCATCAGGTCCAAATGAATGAGTTTCCAATCGCTAGTGTTCGTGGTGTTAATAAATCTCTAAAGTCTATGGAATTTGAAAGCATAGCTAATGAATCATTAAGATTTGCGATAATTGATTTATATGTTCAGTGGTATGCAATACTCTTAACGAATCAAAGTATGAATTAAAAAGAAATTTCCATCAAAATCATTTTGATAAGTTTCTTGTTGTGATTCCTCAAGATCCATGGTATGGCGGTGAAATGATACCAGTTGATTTCAAACAATTAAAATTCAATCAACAGTATAAGTATCATATTAGATCTTTGCTCGCTGGTCATTCTCATTATAGTTCTTTGAATATTCAAGGGCTACCGGTTTACCGGGGACAGTACCTACAACTTCAGAGGCGAATCCTTCTTTTTACCTCCCTATTGGTATACACATTTCAGGATTTGTGTTGGCGACCTTAATCTGAGGTTTTTTTATCATTACCAATTAATTACATAACTTAAATACCTCGTCATCGTCATTTATCGTTATAGCCAGCTGCTTGATTTAATTATTGAAGGCGATAATTCTTTCAAATTTTAAGTCACCATCATAAGACTTTACATTTACTACGTGGCAGTTGCTTGGATAGTCTACCGTGAAGAGACCGTTTGGATCAGGCAATTGTCCGTTGGATCCCTCATACAGTCCATTGCATTCAACAATACCTTCTGGAGAATACCTGGTAACCTTCAGAAGTTTACTCTGCACTTCCATCACAAACCATGAGCCGGCTCCTTCCCCACCTAACCACTGTGCATCTACAGGAATATCAGGATGCCTTTCGGGTTGCGGTAATGTAGATTTCAATTCTGATTTATTGAGTTTTCGACTGGGAGAGAATGGTTCATACGTACGCGACTTTGGCAGAACCAGTTTATGCGGAAGTGAATTAACATTATTCCTTGGAGTTGGAGTAAGCGGAACAAAAAGCCTTAACCGGATCCTCTGGTTCCACTTCGGCTTTCCTGCCAGAATCACTGTATTGACAAAGCGGGAGCAGTTGCTTCCATTCCGGCGAAATGGTCCGTAGGGAATTGGACTGGCCTTCTGCAATTCCAATGCCTTGTCATATGCAGCCTTAAAATAAACGTTGCTGTAAGAGGCATGTAAATCACCTTCTCCATGATAGGCCGGATTTTGTTGTAACTCCTCCAAAATCATCTTGATGTTTTGAATGGTTTTACCATCCCGGGATATCTGTGGAATAGTTTTCAATTCAAGGTCATGATCAGTTTCGGCACTACGTACCCTCCCATGTTGAAAAGGAGCATGATACCTGCCAAAGTCAAAATAGGTACATTTTTTAGCATCTCCATCGATCAAAACCAATGCCGCGTGGCCTGCTTTGTAGTAATTGTACTTGTTAATTCCTAACCACCTGGTAATTGTGTCATACCATGCTCCCGGTTCCTTACAGAATGTATTTGGCCATGCAATGGCTATTGCAAATCCTCCTTTTGTCTTTTGCGGATTCATATTTGAATCTTGTGTTCTGCATCCTCCAGCAGGTCCACATACTTCATGGCAAATTTTCCATTGTACGGTGTTACCTGGGTAATACTCACAGTTTTTAATCCTGCTTCACGATTCATGACTAAATCTACTGAATGATCACTTGTGTGGCTTCCTGAATGAAACTTCCAGACCTTATCAGATGATACATTTAGTTGATTTTCGGATAGAAAACTTTGGAACCACCTCCTGCGCAAACGCCTATTTTCATCAGAATAAAGGGTTACCGAGGACCACACATGAGGCTGACCCTTGTCAAGCTCTTTCAGGTATTTTTTAGAACCGTCCCAGATAAATTCTGTGAAACGGAGAATCTTTTTTCCATTTATCTCTACAGTAATTATTGTAAATGGCTCTGTTTTTGACAGGTCCTGCTGACTGAAATGAACCATTACATCCAACGGAGATGCGACCAGATCCGTCAGTACTCTGCCCCTGCTATGTGTATGAAATGATTGTTTTTCATGCGATATATATGCTCCATTTAAAAGACAGCAAAGGCGGCCTTTTTCATTAGCGGCTATCCACGACCCCCCTGCTAAAGCATCTTTTGGGAAGCACACCCGGGTTCCCCTGATAGTATATATTTCCGGACGGAAGGTTGGCCTTTGGACTTTTTCATCACGGTTGGAGGTGAGAATAAAGTCATAGTCATTTGAGGAGGGTATGTAGGTTACTGTGCACATGAGTCATTTCGATATCGAATGGTTGAGTAAGCAACGCCAAATTGTTCGTTTACCAAATCTCCCAGATGGAGGTCTATCAAACCGGCTTTTATTATAGCCTGGTGATGGATGCTATGCTCGATACAATAGGCCAGTTCTCTTCCAACCGAACTTATAATCCTGTTTTGTGATGAACCGTTTCTGCTGTAGTCTGCTTCAAACTTAACGGATTGAGATTCATCGAGTGTATCGATACCGGACAGTAACCTATCAATAACTTTGGAGGCGAAAGACGGATCAGATTCAATACGCAAATCACGTTCCCGTTTATCGTAATTGATTGTACCTGTAAATGAGCCGGATACTAGCAGAAGATAGAATTCAAGGATATGCCTGATATGCTGTCCAATGGTTGCTCCGGATAATATTTCTGATTCCTTGTTAAAGTATTCAATTCCTAAAACAGTAACAATTTCCTTTAACTGAAACAGGTTTTCTTTAGCTGTGGTTTTCATAAATTCACTTATAAAAATGACAATTCAATTTCTGGTATATATTTGGTCGTTCTTTTACTGGAACCTGACAGAATAGACTAACAAAAAACTTTCTATAATTGTTTGGAAGGGTGCTTCAATGCATTTGCAATTTTCTTCCGAAATACGAGCCTTCCTCTTTCCCTGTCTTCGTCCGATAAGGTCCAAAACTCAATCCAGATTTCTCCTGATGCTAAATAAATTACCTTGGCAAATCCCTGTGCCTCAAAGGAAAACCCCGCATTGTGCTTTTTGGCTACATATTTTGTTTTGCTTCCTGAACCGCTTACAATGAAATGTTGATTCTTTACATTAAAATATTGTAGGTTATGTTCATGTCCTGCCGCGTAGATAAAATTCTTATGATCTTTAAAAGTTTCCAGAATATTTTTCTTTAACAGTTGATATGTTGGATGTGAGATATCTTGGATAGAGGAAATGTACTTTCTATAGAAAGGGTACAAAGTACCCAAACCAGGAAGCGGTACGTATAAATAATGATTAGCTGCGGTTAAAGGAAATAGATGATCTTTCAAGGTGAAATGACCGCCATGATTTCCATTGCTAAATAAGGGGTGATGTCCTACAAGAATAATTTGTTTATTTGGATTTTTTACAGCTATTTCACTTAATTTCTTAAGAAATCCATTTTCAGTGTAAGGCTTTTCAAATTTGTGCAACCACCATTGGGTATCTATAATTACCAGTAGTATATTCTCACTAAGCTTAATCTCCACGGGGCCGGGATAACCCAGATCTGGCAAAAACGTGTTTCCGCGATTTAATTCTTCTTCAATAAATATTTCTTGCCTTTTAATACTTTCCCATCCACCCTCTGACCAATAATTCCAATCATGATTACCAGGTATAAAGAACGTTTTTCCGGCATAATTCTTAGCAATTTTTATTTGTTCCAGCAACGCTAATTCACCCCTCTTTCTGTCTTTGTGTCCTGCTTTCGGCAACCCTCTGGGGTAACTATTGTCTCCCAGGAAAATCACAGCGCTGTTCTCACTTTCATTTATCAAATGATGTTCTAATAAGCTAATTCCATTTTGCTCAAGGGTATCTAATTCACCTCCATCTCCAATAAGATACACCGTATACCGAATATCGTGTAATTCGACAAGAGAGTCTTTCCAATTTAAATTTTCAGGACTGTAATAAGGCTCTTGACTGCTGACATCTGCAATGTGTAACATCGTCAGAATCACGACAATGAAAAAACGAATTAAATATACTTTTTTCACCATTTTAAAATTTTTTACCAGATGGAACCGCTTCACTCTCACAAGGACTTTTTTAATCATTTTCTTGTGTGAAACTTTTGATTACGAAAGTTCATGCTCGGTTCATAAACAACCTTATTCAACCCATTTTTTCGGGGGGACTATAAAAATGCCAATCTGCAATAAAAAAGTATTTGTAAGATCATTCGTTACCCTGAAAGGGCCATTGCCCGGAACAGTATTATTTATTGATGAATCGAAGCCAATATTAAATTGCCCGCCTCCAGCCAAGGATACCCAAAGAAAATCATGCACTTCCCTCTCATAAACCAGGGTGGAGTAAAAATCAGTCTTGCGGAGGAATATGCTTTCGTTTCCTGTTGTTCCGGAGTTTATATTGAAATGCTCTCCGGCCAACCGATTTCTGAGTTCAAAGATATTCTTACTATTGTGCATATATCTGAGATTTGTACTTACTGGCAGATATGCTTCAAAACTCCATTTTTCAGACAATATTCGCGAATATGCCAAGGTTGGAAATACCAGATGTCTGCCTAAAGCATATCTATAATTCAGGCCTACCCCCCATGTCACATTTATTGACGATCTAATACCATATAAAATGGAAAATGTTGATCGAAAATAGTCATTGATACCTCCTTTTGATAAGTCTCCGGTCAACTGAGTACTGATCCTGGAAAAGATATATTTATTACCCTTAAATGGTTTCACCACATACAGCTTGGCTTCTAAAGAACTATACCTTAGTTGGTCAAGTGTTTCATATACCGGATTCCGATCGGCATCTCGATTTGAAAACTCAAAATCGTAGGTACTGTATTCTCCTCCTAAGATTATTTTTAAGTTGTTCTTCAACAGGAGAGGAACTTTGGCTTTAACTTCAATGATTGAACTCTCTTCAATCGATCCCGAATAACTTTCATTGGCAAACTCTGTATTAATAAATTGATTTTGCATTGTGGTATAATTAAGAGAAAACCCTTTTGATCTGGGTAATCCCTGGAGACTGGGAATACAATACCCCTCTTCATCGCATATTCCAGCCAAATGCAATTCCTCCATCTGGCTTTGTGAAAATAAACCCTGACTTAGCATGGTGAAAGACAAAATAATATGCACTACCCGGTTTCTCATTTCACAAATTGAGTTTTGAGTTGGACAAATCAATTCAACCGATTCTTTGCTACTGAAATCACCTTAGTATTAGTTAATCGTTGTTCTCCTTTTGTGAATGCCTGAAGCTCATCTATGCTCTTGAGTGACCTGATTTTCTTGATGGTATCTAAGACATTGAATTTTGAACTATGATCTTCGATCTTGATTTTTTGAACTTTTGCCTGGTCTTCAGAAACTGTGAAGGGATTTTGTTTTTTCTTTTTCTTCTTTGACATTGTATTCGATTTTCGATTAATTCTTATCTATTTATAATTCCAGATATAATCTACAACGTGATGCGTTAGCAGCGTCAGCCTATTAGTCTTTCTAAAATTCTTATCCTTTCATTTTGTAAGCAGAATTTTTTACCCTGAACAAAACTTGGAGATGTCCCGAAACCATTCGATCGCGAATAATTTTAGTATTCGGATCTCACTGTCCATTAGAAAATTATTCTGCGCTATTTGTAATTTGATCATAAAAATGACGTCAAATCCAAAAAATGAATAAAACAGTCTTTCTACTTCTTATTGCAAACTTCATTTTCGTTGACTATTGCAGATCACTGGCAAACGATGGCGTCGACCACGTCGTGTACCTTATTGGCAATACTGCTACCAGTGAGATAAATGAGAAGAACCTGACTTTGCTGCATGAACAGTTATTGACTGAACATAATCCCTTCACGCTACTTCATCTTGGCGATATTGTTAAGCCGGATCAATCTGAAAATCGGGAGAATGAACTTGAAATTATTTTCAATCTGACAAAAGACCAGAGGCAAGGTCAGGTTTTCTTCACTCCGGGCGATAAGGACTGGAACAACTCTGCGAGGGACGGCCTGAAGGCTGTTAGAAAATTAGAGAAGAAGGTGGAAGGCATGCAGGAGGGAGCCAATATTTTCATGCCATCCAATGGATGCCCCGGACCAGAAGTTGTGGACCTCTCAGCCAATTTAAGAGTTATCTTTATCAACACACAATGGTGGTTACATCCCTATGATATTCCGGAAGCTCCCGACGCTGATTGCAAGAACCTTACAAAAGAAGAGTTTATTGAAAGTCTGGAAGAAACAATTGATGAATCAGAGGGCAGGAATATTCTTCTTGTAGGTCATCATCCGCTTATTTCTACGGGTGTTTATGGGGGCCATATGCCGCTTCAAAAACATCTTTTCCCATTTGCCGATGCCAAACCCGGCAACAGAATCCCCTTACCCGTGCTGGGTAGTTTTTATGCAGCTTTTCGTCAGAATGTGGGGACAGTAAGAGATATGGCCAGCGAAAATTATCAGATTTTTATCGACCACTTGAGTGACGTGCTCTCGCAGCATCCGGGATTAATTTATGCCTCTGCACACGATTACAGTCTTCAATTACTGGAGTATGAGAAGGGTTACCAGGTTGTATCCGGAAGTATCATTGAAAAGGAGCCCACAGGGAAGGAGCCGGGTGAGCTTTTTTCTTCTTCGGGATATGGCTATACAAAACTGGAATATTTCGATAATGGTCAGATCAATATTGGCTTTTTTGAATTTGCTGACAATGAGTCAACTGAAGTTTATTCAAAGGTTTTAATTAGATCTGCATGCAAAGAAGGATCCGACAGTTCGATCCCAATGAACAGGTACCTTATACCCTGCATTAAGGAAGAGATAGCCGAAACGACTAAAAAAACACCATTTCCCACTGAACCTGCTATTGTAACAGGGGGCTCATACCCCGCTAAAGGTTTGAAAACTCTATTTCTGGGATCACTTCACAGGGCAACATGGCAGACTCCGGTGTCAATCCCCTATCTGAATCTTGATACAACAAAAGGTGGTTTAACACCATTTGCCATTGGAGGTGGACGGCAGACCACCACCCTAAAATTCAAGGCTAATGACGGTAAAGAATATGCATTCCGTTCAGTAGATAAAAGCCTTGTCAATGCACTTCCCAAGGAATTCAGGAATACGTTTGTTGCCACATTAATAAAGGAGGTGACTGCTACTGAGTACCCCTATGGAGCAATCATCGCATCTTCCCTGCTGGATTGTACTGACATACTGCACGCCAGACCAAAATTATATGTGCTCCCCGATAATCCCGGATTGGGTGCATTTCAGGAACCCTTTGCGGGCTTATTCGGGATGCTGGAAGACCGGCCCAAAGATCCTGAGGGAGAAATCCAGGGATTTATGGGGGCCAATGACGTTACGCGTAGTGTTGGATTGTTCAGAAAACTATATAAAGACAATGATTACATTGTTGATGCTGAGGCTCTTGGAAGAGCAAGGGTATTTGATATGTTGATTGGCGATTGGGGCAGGCATGAAGATAATTGGAAATGGGCTGGTTATGACAGAGGTGATAAGCGTGTATATTATCCCATACCCAGAGACAGGGATCATGCATTTTGCAGATGGAATGGAGTGATTCCATACATTGCTGACAGAGAATGGGCTATGACAATGGTTGAGAGTTTTGACAATGATTTTCATGATATTAAAAGCTTAACCTGGCCAGCCAGACATGTGGATAGATTTTTGCTCAGTGAGCTGGACTATAACGAATGGAAAAATATCTCATCTTATATTGAGCAAACGATGACTGACGATGTGATCGATAGAGCCATTTCGTCTCTTCCACCCGAAATCCTACCAGTATCAGGCCTTGAATTAGGTAAAATGCTTAAATCCAGGAGAGCCCAACTTCCGGATGCCGTAGATGAGTATTATTCGTTACTTGCAGGAAAGATCGATGTAGTTGGGTCTAATAAGCATGAGCTGGTTGATGTGGAACGATTGGCAAACGGGAATGTTCGGGTGGACATGTTTAAAAGAAACAAAGAGGGAGAGGTCTTTAGAGAAGACCCCATGTACGGCCGTGAGTTTGTCAGAGGGGAGACTAAAGAAATATGCATTTATGGTCTTGATGGTGCTGATGTGTTTAATGTGACCGGATCGGCTGGTAATAGTATTCTTGTCAGGATTATTGGTGGACCAGGCAAGGATGAGATTAATGATCAATCTGCCGTGAAAGGGTTGGTGAGACAAACGATCATTTATGACACTGAATCGACCAAATTGAACCTGGGACCGGAATCAAAAAACAAAACATCGGATGATCCCGGGGTAAACTTGTACGACCGAAAATCATTCAAGTATAACACGTACTTACCAATGCCATCGATTGGTTACTCCTCCGATGATGGATTACTAGCATCATTTGGAATCGACTGGACCACTCATGGATTCAGAAAAGAGGGATATAAAAGCAAGCGTGGTTTTTACGTTCAGGCTGGTACGTTTGGCAATATACAACTTGGCGTACATGGTCTCTGGAACGATTTGATTGGCCATTGGGATGCCGGCTTGAAGGTGGGTTATGGATATTATTATCCCTATTACAATTATTTTGGACTGGGAAATAACACAATAAAAGAACCTGGACTATTTAATGCCGATTATTACAAAGTTGATTTAAGAGGATTGAAGACAAAACTTTATGCAGAAAATGAGTTTGTAAAAAAGGGATTCTTCAGACTGGGCCTTCTGTTTGAAAATTTCAATTCGGTTTCACAAACAGATTCTATCTTTGAAATAGGTGATAACAGTACACCAGGCAAAGCATTAGTAGCCATGGGAGGAATCAACACCAGGATTTACCTGGATTTTAGGGACAGGCAGATCTTCGCAACCAGGGGACTTGAATTCCTCGCCGAAAATACAAGCTATACCACACTGGATGGTGCATCCGGGAATTTCGGTCTGGCCGAAAGCTATCTGAAATACTATGGTACTGTAAAAGTGTTAATTCCTGTTACGCTGGTCTTAAAGGTCGGTGGGAGCAAAAATTACGGAATGCAACCCCCCTTTTTCAAATACGCTAATTTGGGACGATACAGCAATTTAAGAGGGTATAGAAGAAATCGTTTTACCGGAGATGCCAGCGCCTATTTGAACAGTGAACTTCGACTCCATTTAGGAAAGGTAAGGAATCTTTTTATTCCGTTTGAAACTGGTCTTATTGGATTCTATGATACGGGGAAAATATGGTTTGATGGAGTCTCTGAGGGGGGTTGGCATACAGGATACGGTGGAGGTTTTTATATTGCTCCTCTTACACGTGACTATTTATTTACCATGATGTTTGAGTCTTCAATTGAAGAGGCATTGTTAATTCGATTTGGATTCGGATTCATGCTGGACAAATAAAATTTATGAGATTGGATTTATTTTCGACAGTTTGTTGAGATTTTCAAGTTTGTTTTTCCATGTTTTGGTAAGCATTTTTATAACGAAAGCCTTCATTAATGCTCCCAGGGTGGTAAACTCTAAAAATACACTCAATTCGACACTCGTGCTATTGTTCTCTATTTCATTCAGTCTTATTTGGTAGGAATAATTCTTGGTAAACATCATATCCTTTGTTGCTTCGCCATACATCAATGTATCCACTGAATTTGAACCCAATGTTTCAAATTTGAAATTCTGAAAACTGATTACGCAATTGTGCTGGGTACCAACTCTATTCACCTTGTGTGAATCAAAATCCATTCTTTTTACATCCTTATCCCACAAATGACGGTATTTGAGCTCTCTTAGGTAGGTATGAATGGAATGTATATTAGCATCAAAGGTACTTTTCAGATTGAGTGAAGGGAAGGCTCCTTCTAAGTTCTCTTTTTCGGAACCCTCAATCTGAGGCTGGTTAATTTTGATGAGGTTTTCCAGGTTTTTATAAAAATAGTTGATATTTCCGAAGTCAAACGAATCACTTTTTTTTATCCAGGTTTCATCGAGTTGATCTTCATACAATTTGAAAGCAGCATGGGTGAACAACATATATTCGTTTACTGGTACATTATTTTTAAGCAATCGATGAATTTTGATCACGTCGCTCCCAAAGGGTTTTACAAAATCTTTTACTTTCATAAATGCCAGATCTCCATAATGAACCAAGAATTTAAGTTCCAGGTTGGTGGTAGTTTTACATGAGCCACAGTTGCAAATTCGTTTGCTTTCATAACTCCTGGTATGTGTATGGAATGCCTCCAGCATTTTGGTTGTTTTAGCTACAAGTTGCTGATAGTTGGGTATTTTTGAGGAGAACATAAACAAGGAATCACCTTCAATTTCAGCTAATTGCAGATCCTTAGCAGTGTGATCGATTAAAAGTTCAAGCAATTCCGAAATAATGTGAATGCCGTGTTCAAGTTCAGTGTTATTTACAAATTTTGTAAATCCACTAATATCGGGCATAAAGTAAATTGCTTTCTGCATTTTTTATTTAAAAAGCTGGATAAAAGAAGTGATAAGAAGCACGATACCTATTACCCGGTTAATATTTCTGGCAAGAAAACTGAAGCTGGTAAATATTCTCTGGCTGAAAATCGCATAAAGCCATAATACTCCCATCTTACCCAACCATATACCCGACGCAAAGAGAGTAATGGATAGTGCATTGAATTCCGGTTCCCAGCGGGTATTGAGATAAGTCATTGCAAAGAGCCAATACAAAAAAACCTGAATGCTAATTAGGTTGAGCAGCATCCCTTTAATGAAGCTGGCATTATTCTTAGTCATTTTAGCTTCGCCAGGTTGTTTTTTCAGTATAAATACTAATCCCATCACGGCAGGTATAATTAGAACCAAATAACGCATTATATAGTGATTCTGGGTATATTCTCCAATGAGGCTGCCTGCAAGCAATGCGGTTAATCCGAATAGTACTTCAATCCAAGCTGCGCCATGTGCCACATGCAATGCTGCCCCTTTACTCCTGCGGTAAGAAATGTCGAGTACGGATAAATTCACCAATCCAAAAGGCAAAGCCCCAATGATGGTAAAAAGAATTGCTATTACTAAGATATACATTGGATTCATGGCCAAATATTATTCCGGGGCAACGATTTCTGTTATTTCAATACCAGTTTGGGGTTCTACCCCAATAAGTTTTGCATACGCAATGGTAGGGAACATGAAACTGCCGCCATCGAACTTGACAAAAATCCGGGTAAGAGCTATTTCTTTGGCTCCTGAATGCGTGAATACCTTGAATTGCCCCTTGGCCATTCTTTTTAGCTTAAAAATCCTAGATCTGTAAGCAGCAAGTTGAAAATGCCATTCATTGCCTACGGAGTCTACGGAATCCATCTCTTTTATACCATAGGAGAATCGTTTTTGAATCAGGGTTAAAGGTTTTACAATATTGTGTTCTGTTTTTTTTACCCAGAATACTTTTATCGGCATATCCTGGTTCAAGGAGCCATCTGAATTGAGATTTGTCGTATACCAAATCTCATCCGGATCCTTGCTCCTTTCTATTTTAAAAAGAATCTGGCTTTCAGTCTTATTCCTGGTTTGACATGTATCGAAGCCTGAAACGTCAAACCATGAAATGACTAGAACTAGCAAGACAATTCTGTTCTTCCGGAATGACATTTTGCCTGGCACTGGTTAATGATCTTAATGTGTAAAGAGTATAATTATACATCTTAAAGGTATTCAGCCTGAACCGTAATTTCCACTGTTTTGGCAACGTTTGTTGATGGCTTTCCCTTAAGAAAAGTGATCCCGTAATCAGGAAGAGTCACTTTAAAAATGCTTTTCACCTCTACCAGGCTCCCCTTCACAGTTACACTTCCCTTTTCCTCTATGTGCCTGGTCACTCCTTTAATAGTGAGCTCCCCTTCCACATTGGCTGCATAAGTTCCATCTTTGGAAAAATCAACCTGATTGATATTTATAATTGTTGCTTTGAGCTTGGCTTTTGGATATTTTTTGGTATCCAGGATCTTATCACTGTTAAAGTGTTTTTGCATTAAAGCTTTTTCAAATTCGAAACCCTGCATGGGTACTGAAAAAACCACCTCACCGGTTTCTTTGTGAATGGTGCTAACTGATGCAGTATTGTTTGCTTCAATATCTTCGGCAGCTGTAGTAGAGAAGAATTTAATATTTGATCTTGAGCTGACAAGTTTCGCTGAGGTTTGTCCATGCACTGCAACTGCCATTAATAGAAAGGCCGCAATTGATAAAAAAATTGATTTATTCATTTTTTCTGATTATTAGGTTGATTATCTGATTATCTGATTATCCTGTTACTTATCGTACTTTTTTCTTATTCCGCATATTGTTATTAAAGAGTCAGTCGGTGAACAAAAAATAACCTGACAAAAATCAGCAGAAGAAAACTTATAGTTCAAATAAATCAAGGAATAAAAAGGATGCAAGTGATTCCTAAGGCATCAAGCTTTTTTGCAAAATTTCTGAAAGCTCCGCCCGGTTGAGGATTCCGTTGTGGGTGTACTGCACTTTATTTCTTTTATACAGCACCAGGTAAGGCACGCCTCCAATCTGGAGCTCCTTTATAAGTTTTTTACTGGCATCTGCATTAATCTTAACGATGGTTATTTGTTCCCTGTATTCGATTTTCAGGCTATCGATTAGAGGCATCATGGTTCGGCAGGGACCACACCAGGGAGCGTAAAAATCGATGAAAACAGGTCTTTCAGATTTGATCAGCGCATAATATTCGTCAGATTCCATTTTATTTTCCACATCAGGACGGGCATCCGGTTCAACCACCACAGGCAGATCGTACAGGTCCCATTCCATGATGCCGTGCTCCAGGTTATACACCTGTTTGTATCCGTTGTCTACGAGTATTTCAGCAGCCCGCTGACTTCGATAACCTGTATTGCAATAAAGATAAACAGGTTGATCCCGGGGGAGTAACAGTAGTTTCCGTCTGAAATCAAGGGTGTAATAGTTCAGTTGCCCGGCATTGGCAATATGACCGTTCGCAAATTCTCCGGGTGTGCGCACATCAATTAGAGTGACTTCACCGCGACCGAGGGTGTTACGTAATTCTTCAGAAGTGAACTGATTGATAGATTGCCCTATAGTGCTTATTGCTATGAACTGACAAACAATAATCAGGAAATATCTGTTCAAAATCATTCCTGTTATCTTTGGACAAATAGTCGAAATAATACACTATCCCTGACAATCAATGTGGATATTCTTTTTGTTATTCTATTCAGAGAGTTTCTCTATAATGGTATTTTTTAATTGTTCAATATCATCAGTGGAGAATTCCCCTTCCAGGCTCATTGAAATACCTTTATCGATAAGCGTGCTTTGCTTTTCGTAGTTCGAACAGGCATTGCACATCATTTTATGCATTCTCAACTGAAGTTTTTCTTTGACTGAAAGCTTGAAATTCAGTTTCTTCTCGATGAGTTCTGTTGCCCGCAGACATGACACTAAAACTTTGTGCATTATTTTTTTCATCCTGTAGCTTTAATTATCAAACCATTTTTTTTCAATACAATATCGTAATTGAAGCTTTGCTCTGTGTACGATCTGCCAAAAATTAGATGGAGTAATGTTCAGTTCCTGACAGATTTCTTCCCCGGTTTTATTCATGAGGTATCTTAGTTTAACACAGGTATTCCACTTATCAGGCAGTGCATCAAGACAGTTCTTTAGCACTTCTTGAAATTCCGAATCATCAAGTAAATGAGAATCATCATTCCAATCGCTGGGTCGCTGAGTGTCCTTCCAATTTCCTTCTTCATCAAAAAATGTGGAAATTAACTGGTTTTCGATCCTTACCGGCTGCTTGACTCTCTTCCTGTAACAGTCAATTATATTGTTGTTTAAAATGGAAAATAGCCATGTTTTGGGTGTGCAATCACCTCGAAACCCCTGAATTTTCTCGGCGGCAGCCAGAAAAGTATCCTGAACCAGATCTTTAGCCATTTCAGGATCTGATACTTTAAATAATGCCCATGAATAGAGATCCCCGGTATATGTTTCGACCCATTCTGTAAGGTTACTTACAGTTGCTTCCATTTTCAAGTTTTGATTTTATCTTATTGAATGTTAAAGATATAAATGATCGTTTAAGTTACATCACTTTTATTAGCGGTGCAATTTACGAAAATCAATTGTCAGGAAATGATCTTTTCACTGTCTGTTATAGAAATCAATAAAAAACATACACCATGAAAAGATCAATTACATTATTTTTTAGTGTGCTCATTGCGGCTTCTATGTCTCAGGCACAAGTTACAGTTACATCAACGGATAGTTTCATTACGAGAGACCAGATGCTGCTTGCCAATGAGATTAATGAAAGCGGCGAACCATTTGCAGAAGCTTTGGGATATGATCTCGATCTTCTGGACCCTATGGTACTCAACCTGCCTGATTCTATCGCCTATACTCTGGGGATAGAAAATTATGAATATTCGAGGTACCTGCTGGGTACTATAGTCTCCCGATCGGGTATTGGGCTACACATGATGTGGGCGCCTGTAATCGGTCAGATGGCAGCCATGGAACCGGCTGAATTTGATGGTTCATTTACCGGGGGGACTCCCAATGGGTATAAAGAGGACGATGAATTAATGAAAAACATCATGCACTTTGGGATGTTGGCCAACCAGATGGCTCCCATGAATCCCTGGCCACAATTTGCAGATTTTGAAAGTGGGGACCCCCATCTGCCACAAGCGGTAGCACCTGATTTTCAGATGGATTTTTCTAGTTTACGCTGGGACAGGAGTTTAATGGACAAAACCCTTAATCCCGGAGCAATGGGTCAATCTCTGATGAAGCAGTACCTCTGGGCACAGGACATGCTTGGTGGATTTCATGATGGTGCTGACGAAGGGGTTACTCCTGACGGGATAAATTCTCCTGACTCAACAGGCAGCCCGCATTTCGACCCGGAAAATAATATTTTTTACGGGGGAGATGCTCTGGATGGATTTATTGGACAGGTTCTGACAGCAGAGGCAATTAACAAGACTAAGTTTATGATCACATCTCTTGCCTATGATGGAACAAATCTGGGCATGGTGGATCCGGCCACTTATGATCCAACCGCGGGCATCAAATACTTCCCACACAGAATCAGCGTGACCGAAACGCCGGTTGCAGATATGTTGCCACCCAAGGCTACAGATTTACAAGTATCAGATGCAAGCAGTGACCTTTTTGATCAGTTATCCTACTTATGGGGAACCCTGAACTTTAAGAACATGATGGATCCCGGGAATAGCAGCGATGAAGCACACCTTGCGTATCATGCTGTATTCGATGGCGATCCGTTTCCAGCTCCCATGTCCGAAACAAGTTTGCCAGGCCCATTCGACCTGATGATGGGAACCAGTAAGGTGATATTCATGAACCTGATGGCGATGCATTTCGACATGACCAATGGTACATTTGTAAATACTTCGGGGTTAGCAGAGGGCGTTCCCCAGCCGGGAGATAAAATAAGCACACTGGATGCAGGGTATATCACCATGGTATTGGCCAAAATGACTGAGGAGTTTGAAGGAACACCTTTGGAACCGATGGCACTAAATGCGCTCAATGCACAGAGCTCATTCCTCATGAGTTCATTGAAAGATACTTCAGGGACAGGTTATTATAACGGATATACGCTTAATCAAGGTCCAGATAATACAGCCAAAACAGTTGTTGCACAAGCTGCAGCAGCCCGGGGATTGTATGCAGCCTACGCATTAACCGGAACCACCAGTTACCTGGATGCCGCGAATGATGCCTATAATTTCCTTATTTCAGATTTTTATGTTGCTGATAAAAAGGCATTTAGAACTGAATTAAGCAATGACGTTGCCACCTACACTCCCTTTAACTTTGCGGTAGTTGCCGGAGCGCTGCGTGAAGCAGCATTGGTCGGGGAACATACAGATGCTGCAACTATTTATACCCGGTTCTTCAAAGAGGTTGCCAATGTCATGCAACTGGCCGAGTTTGATCCAACGGGTGAAACAGGCAATGATTCTGATGGAGATGGGATCCCTTACTTGGCTGATCAGCCCGATCAGCTTGCTGCAGTATTCGCTGAAGAAGCCCAGTTAAGCTTTCAGGCAACAGGGATTAAGAATGCTTCTTTCCGGAATGATTTTAATGTGCAAGTTTATCCAAATCCTGTGCGTGACCTGGCAACCATTGGTTTTAATATTGAAGGGTCATCACGGGTTGCTGTAGAAGCATTAGATATAACAGGGAAAGTAGTACAAACTATTGTAAACCGCGAGTTACCGGAGGGCTCTTTTAAAACTTCCTGGAATGTGAGCGAGTTATCCGCAGGGATTTATTTTATCCGCAGTGTAGTAGGATCAGATGTAACCATAAAAAAAGTGGTTGTATATTAATTATCAAAGCAGTAACTTCAGTTAATTAATGGACTCCGGACTCACAGGGCTGACCAGCCCTGTGAGTCTGTATTTAGATAGCTGCTTATCCTTATCCACTATGGTGCTGCTTTGAGAAAGGCGGCTGCTTTACATCAACGTTGCAAAAATGAATAAGATTGAAATCTCAAAATTCTCAGCATTAGAAGACCGTCAGCCAACACATGCACTAATCAAAGATCTTGACCTGGTCATCATAAGATTTGACAACGATGTTTCTGTACTATATGGCCGCTGCCTCCATCGGGGAGCGCTTCTGGCGGATGGACACGTGGAAGGAGATAATATAATTTGTGGTGTCCATGGTTGGGATTATCGGTACGATACAGGTGTTTCAGAATATAACAACAACGAGGTACTCCACAAATTTACTGCATTTGTGCAGGATGACGGGCTTTTTGTTGATCTGGATGAGATTCTGGCTTTTATTTCTGAAAATCCACAACCGTTCCGCAGGGATGATTACCTGGGTCAATATGCAGATACTCATCCTGAAGCGACGGAACCATACACCGGATATATTACCGAACTTGCTAAAAATGGTCTGAAAAATATTGGTCATCATGGATTTACGGAAGCCATGGGGGTGGACAGGAGCACGCTTCCCAAATGGGAAGAGATCCAGTTTTTACCTGCTCAGTTAGCCCGGCGCCCTTTGCCCGATCACGCCTCAGTCTCTACAAAGGTCGTCATCGGTAAGAATGCTAAAAAGCCATTGATTCTACACATCCCCATTTTTGTATCGGACATGAGTTTCGGAGCGTTATCGAAGGAAGCAAAAATATCCCTGGCCAAAGGCGCAGAAATGGCAGGAACAGGTATAGCCAGTGGTGAGGGGGGGATGCTGCCTGAAGAACAGGAAAATAACTCCCGTTATTTTTATGAACTTGCTTCAGGCAGGTTCGGATTTTCCTGGGATAAGGTTCGAAAAGCCCAGGCCTTTCACTTTAAAGGAGGACAGGGCGCAAAGACCGGTACGGGCGGACATCTTCCCGGGAGTAAGGTCACAAAAGAAATTGCTGAAGTAAGAGGACTTGAAGAGGGACAACCGGCCATCAGTCCGGCTGCATTTCCGGATTTAATCACTACACAGGACTTTGCTGATTTTGCCCGGGAGGTTCGGGAGAAAACAGGAGGTATTCCAGTTGGGTTTAAGCTCGCAGCTTCACATATTGAACAGGATATTGATTTTGCCCTTGAAGCCGGTGCCGACTATATCATCCTGGACGGGCGGGGTGGGGGAACAGGAGCAGCCCCTTCCATCCTGAGAAATAACATCAATATTCCCACAATACCTGCTTTGGCAAGAGCCAGGAAGCATCTTGACCATACAGGGGCAAATGATGTGACACTGATTATTACCGGTGGATTACGTATCGCTGATGATTTTGTAAAAGCCCTGATGTTAGGCGCGGATGCTGTTGCCGTATCAAATTCAGCCCTCCAGGCCATTGGTTGTCTGGGAATGCGCGCATGCCACACCAACAATTGTCCCGTGGGAGTTGCCACTCAAAAAAAGGACCTCAGACAGCGAATTATTATTGAAAGCTCAGCAAAACAACTGGCCAGTTTTTTAAATACCACCTCTGAATTGATGCAGGTTGTGGCAAGGGCCTGTGGATATGATGATTTTAACAACTTTAATCCTGATGATCTTGTAACGGTTCACCGTGACATGCATCACCTCACTGGAATAGCCTACGCAGGTGTTAGTTGAAGCGTGGAATGTTTCACTTTAAGAACTAACCTGATGGAATTATCCTTCGAACTCTGGTACCTGTTCCCAATATCTGTTCTTATTGCAACATTGGCCATGTCGAGCGGTATCGGCGGTGCCGTATTCTTTTCTCCCCTTTTTATGCTAGGACTGAAATTGGACCCGATGGTTGCGGTTGGGACGGCTCTGATAACAGAATTGTTTGGATTTTCGTCCGGCCTGGTCGCCTATGTAAAAGCAAGACTTATTGATTATAAACTGGGGCTAAACCTGCTGCTATTTTCTGTTCCACTGGCCATCCTTGGAACGTTATTTGGGAGTGAGGTACCCCCCGATATTCTCAAAACAATTTTTGCCGTGGGGATTGTTTTTATTGGCACCCAGCTATTTACTTCCTGGCGAAAAGAGGAGCGCGAAAAGCAGGAGTCCGAGCGCAGGGAGGAATACAAAACTATTTACGAAAGATTACTTGTCGACAAAAGCGGCAAAGAATACAAGTATACGGTATGTCAAAAGAGTATGGGACGGTTTTTTGCAGGAATTGGTGGGGCTTTTGTGGGATTGATCTCTGTCGGACTGGCCGAACTGCAGGAATATCATTTGGTAGCAAAATGTAAAATACCTGCTCCGGTGGCCGTGGCAACTTCCATTTTTGTGGTGGTGGTTACGGTACTGGTCGCATCAATTGGCCATTTTTACGAATTTATAGCACATGCCGAAAATGAAGGGTTGAATCAGGTATTCAACGTCATCCTCTATACCATACCCGGTGTGATTATTGGTGGTCAAATTGGGCCCTCACTTCAGAAGAAACTACCTGAAGATGTGATGAAAATCGGAGTTTCGGTACTGTTTATCGTGGTTGGAGGCCTGATGCTTTTTACCCTGATGAAATCGGAGTAATAGTCGTCTATGATTCTCCAGTTGTAAGGAAATTAATCTCACTTCGACAAAACAATCGGGCTATTTTAGCGTTTGCTGAAATACTAAAATATCTTTAATCAAAGGAATCATATTATGGAAAAGCAGGTTTGTATAAGAGCACTCGCTGATTTGGAGCAAATCAACCGCTGCAAGGTAAAACTTAAGTCAAAGGAGAATTCAATAAGTAATCTTTCTTATGTACTTGGATTATTCGGAAATGATGTGCGATTTAAGATCCTTTATCTTTTGAATGAGGAGAGCGAATTATGTGTATGCGACCTAAGTGACATATTAGATATGAATGTGTCTGCAATCTCCCAGCACCTTAGAAAACTCAAAGATGGAACTATAGTCGATCATCGAAAGGAGGGACAGACATATTTCTATTACCTGAAAACTGATTATCACCTCCTTCTTGAATCTCTCTTCAATATGGTTAAATCAAATAGTGAAATCTTAAAAGAGGAATTGTTGTGAAAACAAAGTCAAACAAAGCCTTAATGGGCACAGGAGTGCTGACGGCCATTGCAGCATCTTTATGTTGTATTACACCAGTATTAGCTGTTATTGCTGGAAGCAGCGGCATTGCATCTTCATTCTCATGGATGGAGCCGGCCAGACCCTATTTAATTGGATTCACGGTCCTTGTACTTGGATTTGCCTGGTATCAGAAATTAAGACCCAGAACAGCCGAGGAAATTGCTTGTGACTGTGAAGAGGATGAAAAACCATCCTTCTGGCAATCCAGGAAATTTCTGGGTATTGTAACTTTTTTTTCTGCACTGATGCTTACTTTCCCCTATTACTCATTCATTTTTTTCCCGGATAACGCCAAAGAAGTTGTGGTTGTAAATCAGTTCGATATCCAGACTATTGAACTGGATATTGATGGGATGTACTGTGAAGCCTGTGACAACCACGTGGCTTATGCAGCACAGGAAGTTGATGGTGTCCTGGAGGCAAAAGCCGATCACAAAACTGGGAAGGCGGAAGTGAAATTCGATAAAACTAAAACCAGCAGGGATGAGATCGTTGAATCAATTGATGCAACCAGTTATCATGTAGTACAAAAATGAAAAAAATTTGTGGTTCATATTTAAGAATTTTCTAAAATAATACAATAATGGAAATAGCAGCATTTAAAATAAAGGGAATGACCTGTGATCATTGCGCACAATCCGTTGAAAAGCAGTTTGCCGGAAATGAAGGAATTATTGAGAGTAAGGTCAGCTATCCTTCCGGATCCGGCGAATTTAGATATGATCCTGATCAAATCACTCAGGAGGAGATCATCGACACTATAAATGCAACCGGTCACTATACAGTCGATGGTGAAATTGAGTCAATGGATTCATCAGATAATAAATTTGATTTAATTATTATCGGCGGTGGATCAGGTGCTTTTGCAGCTGCCATTAAGGCCGAAAGTTTAGGATTAACTACCTTAATGGTAAACGGTGGTTTAGACTTTGGCGGAACATGTGTAAATGTAGGTTGCGTACCCTCAAAAAACCTGATACGGGCTGCCGAGACAGTTTATCACGCTTCTCATTCCAATTTTACAGGCATTAAGCCCAAGGGTGCTGATATTGATTTCCCGCAGGTTATCAAAGACAAGAAAAAACTGGTTGCTACGCTTCAGGAAAAAAAGTATATAGATGTAGTGAGCGATTTTGAAAATCTGACTATGCTAAAAGGTTGGGCAACTTTCAAAGACAACAAAACCATTGAAGTGGATGGCAAAGCATACAAAGGGCTTAAATTTTTAATTGCCACCGGCGCAACCACATCTGCTCCGGCAATCGAAGGTTTGAAAGATGTACCCTATTTGACCAATGTTTCGTTGTTCGATTTGAAGGAGCAGCCAAAATCATTGATTGTTTTAGGTGGTGGTTACATTGCCCTCGAAATTGCACAGGCATATCATCGTTTAGGTACAAAAGTCACACTGTTGCAACGCTCGCAGCATGTGCTGTCAAAGCTCACTCCAGATATTTCGGATGAATTGCTCAGGCATCTGCGCAGCGAAGGGATAAACATTACCACCGGATTAACTTTTAACTCGGTAACACAAGAAAACGGCAGCGTAACAGTTCATGCTGAAAAATTAGGGGAAACGAAACTGTTTGAAGCCGAAAAACTCGTGGTTGCCACCGGCACAAAACCTCATACAAGCCAATTAGGTTTAGAAAACATTGGTTTGGAACTGACTAAAAGCGGTCATATTGCGGTAAACGAAAAGATGGAAACCAATCTATCCAATATTTATGCAGCAGGAGACGTAGCTAACACGCCTGCATTTGTTTATACAGCTGCTTTTGAAGGAAAAATTGCCGTTGAAAACGCTTTCTCAGGAGCAGAAAGTAAAGCTGATTATTCGTCTTTGCCCTGGGTGGTTTTTACCGATCCACAGGTTGCAGGTGCAGGGTTGGACGAAGCACAGGCAGAATCCAAAGGTATTCCATCTGAGACTGCAACCATTTCTCTTACTGACGTACCTCGTGCGATTGCTGCTTATGATACAAGGGGATTTATCAAACTAATCCGAAATCCGGAAACTGATGAATTGTTGGGGATCAGGGTGGTGGCTCCTGAGGGGGGTGAGCTGGTAATGCAGGTGAGTCTTGCCATCAAATATGGCATAAAGGCTGAAGAGTTAGCTAATTCTCTTTTCCCTTATCTAACCCTTTCTGAAGGCGTAAAACTGGCTGCCATTACTTTTCATAAAGATGTGAAGGAGCTTTCCTGTTGCGCGGTTTAGTGCGCTTAAAATAGTCGGGCCAAAAATCCGGATCATATTTACACGGATCATTCTCTACAAAGTGAGCTGTGCCCATCTCATGGGCTTATCGAACCATGTTGAATCCTCAGATTGAGTGTCGGCAGAGCTGTTTTCCACAATTAAAAAAGCCAAACTGGGTAAAAGCCCAATTGCTGATCCATATACAATAGATCTTTTTGTAAACTCCCGGCGGGATAAATGGCTTCTCTCTAGTGGTTTTGTATTTTCTGATTTCATGACCAACGGTTCAGTTACAGGACAAACCTGTTTAAAAGATAAGGTATAAAGGTTCCAGCTCCAAACCACAGCAACCTCACAATAATTCTGCATGCATTCCGACGATGCGGTGTTAATCCGTCCCTATTATTATTTAGTTTAAATTAATTTTATTTAGTACATTTATAGAAGACAAATCCTGTAAATGATGACAGAACAACCAATTATAGATACTCCCGCAAATTGGGATGCGGCCAGTCAGGGTTATGCAAAGAGTATTGCACCGTTCCTGATGGAGCCGTTCGTTGAGGCATTCATCGATTGTCTTGATGTTGACGATCAAACCCGTGTGCTTGAAATAGCTGCGGGTAGCGGCGCTTTAACAGAATCACTTGCAAGAAGAGTAAAATCGGTTCATGCAACCGATTTTTCGCCAAAAATGCTAGAGTTGCTGGAATTAAGGATGATAAATGCAGGGTTCGAGAATACGACTCTTGAAGTGATGGATGGCCAGGCGCTCAAAATAGATGACAATTCATATGACAGAGCAGTTTGTTGTTTTGGGCTCATGTTATTTCCTGAACGCCACAGAGGTTTTTCAGAGTTATATCGTGTGCTTCGTCCCGGAGGAAAAGCAGTTGTGACAGGATGGGCCGGTCTGGACAGGTTTGAAGCATTTGCATTGTTTATGGAAGGAATCAAAAGGGCAATTCCCGATTTTCCGCAGTCAAAAACACCCTTACCTGTTTTTAGTCTGGCAGATCCTGTAAGCTTTAAAAATCAAATGGAAGATGCAGGTTTTAAGGATGTGAAGGTCGAATTTGTGGCGAAATCTTTAACGTTCGACAGTTTTGACAAATTATGGAACTTGCTAACAGTAGGAGCTCCACCGGTAAAAATATTATTTGACAAATTAGGGGACAATGGAAAGGTACTCATTCGCAAGGCAATGATTGAAATTATCCAGGAACGATTTGGAAGTGATCCCATCATCATGACAAATCAGGCCACTATGGGGTATGGTGAGGTAGCTTAGCAGATCATATTTGCAATAAAAGTATTGCAATGTATTACCAGCTCGAAAGCCTGGGATATATAAATGTGTTCCGCTATCCCGGCGGAATCAGAGAATGGGTAAAAAAGGGACAGGAACTGGAAGATATTTCAGTGTAATGTTTACGAGCTTAGTCTGGAGGGGCCCGCAGATGGAAATCCCTATCTGTTCCGTTCCTCCAGAGACTGAAATTTGGATTCAGTCCCCTGCATGTGTTATTCAAAACTTCATCCATGCTGAAATGCTTGAGGAGGAAAAGCTGGGGGATGACAGGGTGATCAATCTACCCGGGCTCACGGTATCTGTTCAGGAAATGGTTAACAGCCTTGAACGTTTTTCAAATGCTGGGACCGCTGGATTAATTTCCTTCGAACCGGATGAATTTATTCAGAGCATTGTGCTCACGTGGCCACCGCATTTTGATACACAGCGTGGCCGATGTTTTTTTATTCAATCACATACTCATCAAAGTAAGTTACGGCATCTGCCTTTGTCCAGAGTCCGATTTGTCCGGCGTCGGGGAAAGTGGTGTCCTGCACCCTGAAAAGCTCCCCTTCATCAAGATATACGGTAAACAGATCCCCTTTTACGTTCAATTTCATGGTGTGCCACGAGTCTCCCAGGGATGGTACATCCACTCCGTAAGTTCTGCCCTTGTCGATTAACGGAAGATCGGTCCGTTTTCCATTCTCAACCTTATACAATACCACGTTGTCTTCCAACGGGTTCGACCGGACCACATAGTAGTTCTCTTTATCGGTAAACCTCCAGATAAATCCGCCACCCTGGTCAAGGCTGCCATTGACTCCTTTGAGCCTGACCGAAAGGGTCATATTCTTCAAAGTCAAGACGTCATTTACGATGATATTAAAATGCCCGTTTGGATTGTCGGAATAGAGTTGAGCCAGTACTTTGTTGCCATTCTCATCCACCACTTTCCAGTTGGTGCCACCGGGACCGGAATAATACTGTGACCAGCCTTCGGGGAGTTGCCCGGAAACATAATTTTCAAAATCAAATCTGGGAGTCGGGGCCTTTTTTACGGGTTTATTCACTTCTGTTTGGGGAGTGGTCTCCTGTTCCCCGGCCAGGGGAGGTTTTGAGTTGGAATTGCAACAGGCAACGGTCATTAAAACAATCGCCAGTACAGGTGTCAGAGCTTTCAGAGCTGTTTTCATAGGATTAGAATCAGATGATTTTACGTAAGTTTAGGGAAAATTATGGTTACGCAATGCGGAGGATGCTTATTTTACTGTTCATTGGATGCTGGAATAGTATGCTTCTTGCTCAGCTACCTACTTTGCTTACCCTTGAGGAGTGTATTCGCCGTTCGGAACAGCACAGCTTTCGTCTGCTGTCGGACGATAATGAAATAGCTGTAGCCGAGAATACTGCATCGATCGCTGAATCTCGATCGATTCCCCGTATCAGTGGGGAACTTGCCACCGATCACAGGTTCTTAAGACCTTATTATTTTAATCAGTTGTGGGCATCGGTCCATGCAGATTGGTCACTGGGTGACCTGATCAAAAAAACAGGTCAATCATCCCAACAAGATATTGAAACACGGCGATTGGAAAAGGAGCAACACCACTTGGACGTAATAGGTCGTTCAACTTCCCTGTACATGAGCATCCTGCAGGTCAGGAAACAAATGGAAATCCTGGGGGTAAGGGTCACATTCCTGAAGCACCACGCCCAGATATCCCGGGGCATGTGGGAAGCGGGCCTCAAATCACAAATGGATCTTTTACAGACGGAATCGAAGATTTTAAAATTGCAGGAAGATACCGCCCGATTGGCCATTATAAGAGATAATTTGAAAATTGAATTGGTACGTTTAATGGGTTGGGAAAATGCCGATAGCCTGCACCTTGCTCCGGTAGATTTGGTTTCTGTCGCAATCAAACCGGTACCCCAGCTCTCAATTCTGGACCTGTCGCAAAATCCCATACTGACTGCGTTTGATTCAAGGCTAGCTGCCCAGCAACTCAGAACCGATGAAATTTCTGCCCGGCAGATACCGCATATTAGTCTTGGCAGTGGTTATGTGGGGGATGGTGACCCTACCGGTGATGGTAATTATATGCAGATCAATGCGGCCGTTATTATTCCAATCTATTTTGGCAATTCCATTGATTATCAGAAGCAGGGATCCAAGGCCATGGTGCAATCATTGGACGCACTAAGGAGTGATGCAGAGCGGGAGATGATGATCCACCTGGTAAAAGTCCATGAAAAGCTGGTCAACCTCAAACGGTTGATGGAGTTGCAGGATAAACGGCTACACATATCTGCCCGCACGGTCGATTTTGCAGAGGTGAATTATGAAGCAGGGATAGCTTCAAATCTTGATTTCCTTTCCTCACAGCAGGTTCTGACCAATACGGAACTGGCTATCGAGGAGACAAGGCTGGAATATACCATGAGTCTTATAGAATTTTATATCTCTTCCAATCAGGTTGATCAGATTGTTGCCATGGGAGATTACAAGAGTGGGAAATGAATTTTTCATATATGAAATTTCCATGATAATATTGTCATGGTAAGTTTCCCAAGGTCAATAATTTAATAAAAATATATTCTTGTGATACATTCGCAATATTACTCTTATGTCCTGATAACCATCGTTACGGTTGGTTGCAATTCACCTGAAACAGCCATCCGGAAAGAGCTTCCTCCTCTCAGTATCCAGGTTGAAAAAGTTTCCCGGATGGATCTGACTGACAGCATTCAGATATTTGGCAAGGTGAAATTGAGACAGGAAGCATTTTTGGCATCACAGTTCGATGGTCGCCTGACAAATTTTTCCCTTTTGCAGGGTGACGAGGTGAGTAAGGGTCAGGAAATAGGGATCATTGTTCCACCAATGCGTGAAGCTTTGAACCAGGCCATTACCGGGATGAATGAAAAGCAACAACAAATCATGGCCAGTGAAATTAGGGAGATCCCTTTGTTGAGCCCTCTTAGCGGGAAAGTACTGGAAGTTATGCAACACAATGGTGATGTGTTGCAGAGAGGGGAATCAATTGTTCATATTGCCGATCTGGGCAGACTCGACATCTATGGTGATCTCCCCTTGGTATACCTGACACAGGTAAAACGCTTAAACAAACTGAGGGTTACTTTCATTGATTATCCGCAAAGGCCCCTGCTTTTATCCATAAGCGCTTTTGATGGCAGAGTGGATGCTCAAAAGCAGACTATCCAGATTCGTATGACGCTGGATAATCCCCGGGAAGTGTACAGACCGGGCATGATGGTGAGCCTGGTATTTCCGAATAAAGTCCATGCGGGAGCTCTGGTCATTTCAAGGCCGGCACTGCTGGAGGAGGAAGGGATATACAGCGTATTTGTTGTAAAAGATCAGCAGGTTGAAAAAAGAAAGGTTGAGATTGGAATTAAGCACGACGATATTGTGGAAGTGATCCGGGGATTGGAAGAAGGAGACATTATAGCCAACAGGAAGGCATATTCACTCACCGACGGAATGAAGGTTCAAGTTCAATGAAAAAACTGTCTCAATTTGCTGTTGAGAATAATAGAGCCATGATCTTTATGGCCTTGTTGCTGTCGCTGATTGGCGGTTATCTGATATATCATATTCCCCAGGGGGTGTTTCCGGATGCCACTTTCCCGCGCATTGCCGTGCTGGTTGATTATGGACTGGCTCCCATCACAGAGATGGAGATGGAGGTGGCAAAACCCATCGAAGAGGCGGCCATGATGGTCGAAGGTGTACGGACGGTGCGGACCAGTATCAGTCGCGGATCGGCCGAGATTAATATTGATTTTCAGTGGGGACAGGATATGTTCAGGGCTTATCAACTGGTTCAGGCTCAGGTAAGTGGCATACAGAGCGAATTACCTCCGGGAGTAATAATCGAAGTCAGGCGTTTTACTACCAGTACCTATCCTGTAGCAGGGTATGCACTGACTTCAGAAAAACTTGATCTGCTGGAATTAAGGGATGTGGCCATCTTTACCATACGTCCGCAACTGGCCAGTATTCCGGGGGTATTCAATATCGAGGTAATGGGCGGACACCAGAGGGAATACTGGGTAAACCTTGATCCTCAAAAACTGGCTTCCTTACAACTTGATTATAGAAAGATTGAAGAGGCTTTAAAAAATGCGAATAACCTGCAATATGTCGGCCGTTTAAATGAAGCCAATAAACTGTACCTGAATATTGCCGACAACCGGTTTCTTGATATTGATGATATTAGAGAGACCATCATTTCCCGGAAGGGGGAAACGCCTGTTTATCTTTCCGAAATTGCTGAAGTTGAACCTGCCGTAAAGGAGACTTTTATTGCCTGTGAAAGCAACTTAAAACCGGCGGTTCTGATTACAGTTATCAAACAGCCGGGCACCAATGCCGTTTCTATTATGGAGGAGGTGGATCAGCGCCTGGATGAGCTTACTGGTGTAATCTCACAGGATATCGAGCTGACAAAATGGTACGACATGACCGACTTTATTAAAAGTGCTATAAAGAGCGTGCGTGATGCCATTTTCATGGGAGCGTTTCTCACTTTTTTGATCCTCCTCCTGTTTTTAAGAAGATTGCGAATCACCCTGGTGACGATCGTTATCATCCCAGTGGCCCTTTTAATCACCTTTATATTTATCAAGCTGGCTGGCATGAATCTGAACCTGATGAGTTTGGGAGGGCTTGCCGCAGCCATTGGTATCCTGGTGGACAATGCCATCGTCGTGGTAGAGAATATTGAGCGGTATCTTGAGGAGGGATATCCGAAAAAAGAGGCTGTAGTAAAAGCCAGTGGCGAGATCATTCCTCCTTTGTTAGGAGCCACCCTAACCACGTTGGTTGTGTTTGTTCCCCTGGTATTTCTGACGGGTGTTCCGGGTATCTTTTTCCGTGCCCTGGCTTCTACTCTTGCCATTGCTGTGGTGGTTTCAATGATCCTGGCAGTCTTTCTCACGCCCGCCCTGGCTGTTGTATTTATCTCAACCAAAAAGAAAAAGCCGGGAAAAGTAGTTCCCAGAGTGGTAAACGTGCAGCAAAGAATGCTGAAACGGTTGTTGCATACTCCCTTTATTATTTTCCTGATTATAATTCTTTGCGGAGGTGTGGCTGCCTATTCATTCCTGAGGATTCCCAGTGGTTTCCTACCCGAATGGGATGAAGGGACTATTGTACATGACTATATAGCACCTCCCGGAAGCTCTATTGAAGGAACCCGAAGCATGTTACGCAGTATAGCAACCTATATTATGACTATCCCTGAAGTAGAAGGTTACTCGTTACGAACGGGCAGGAGCCTTGCCCATCCGCGAACCCATGCCAATGACGGGGATTTTGTAATCAGTTTAAGAAAAGGACATAAGCGGTCCTCCTTCGAAATCATGGATGAGATCAGGGCTTTTGACGAGAGTCATGAACCTCTCCTGGAACCGGAGTTGTTCCAGGTATTGCCCGATCGTCTGAATGATTTGAGTGGAGAAATCGCTCCTCTGATTATCAAGGTATTTGGAAAAAACCTGGAACTCATCCAGCAAACAGCGAGTCAAATTGCCGATTCGTTGGAGCGAATTAATGGAGCCGTGGATGTGTACAAGGGATTCAGCAAAGGTGAACCAGAGCTCACCATTCGTGTGAAGGAGGAAGCGTCCACCCGGTATGGATTATCCATCAGGGATGTGAGTGATGCTGTTCGTATGGCCCTTTGGGGTGATGAGTCCACACAAATGATGCAAGGCCTGAAAATGATACCGGTACGAGTACGCTATCCCAAACCTGACTTTGACCATGCCGAAAAAATAGGAAAGATGCCAATTTACCTTGCCTCCCTGAATCGGGTATTCTTCCTGGACGAATTGGCTTCCATTGAAAAGATTCCCGGAAAGACAGACATTGAACACGAAAATCTAAGCCAGGTAATCAATGTGAAAGCACAAATATCTGACCGCGACCTGGGCAGTATCTCATCAGATATAAAAGTGATGTTGGAGCGGATTCACCTGCCTCCGGGGGTTACAGTCAGCCTGGGAGGGCAATATAAAAGTCAGCAGAAAGCCTTTTCAGAACTGATGCTTATTCTCAGTTTTGGCATCCTGTTGGTTTTCTCCATTTTGCTCTTTGAATTTCGTTCCTTCCGAACGGCAGGAGTTATCCTGCTGGGAACCATTCTATCGGTCAGTGGAGTCTTCCTGATGCTTTGGATAGTGAAAATCCCGATGGATATCTCTGCATTTATGGGCATGATCATGATTGTAGGGGTGGTGGTCAATAATGGCATCTTACTGATTGATTATGCAGAAAAATACCTGGAGGAAAAAACAAGTGATATTTCAACAGCACTGATGATGGCCGGTAAAGTTCGCTTTCGCCCGATTCTGATGACTACGCTCGCCACAATATTTGGATTTTTACCACTGGCCCTGTCAATGGGTGAAGGTTCTGAAATGCTTCAACCATTAGCCATATCGATGATTGGTGGCATGAGCATATCTATGTTTCTCTCGTTATTGGTGATTCCGGGACTGTACCGTGTAGTGAATCTTAGAAAATCCCATATTTCAAACCTTTAATTTTCTCATGCTCATATTTAGTGATAGCATTCTTATGCCAACACAATCCTAATTCGTCGTCTTTCAAACTGACCCGATCCAAATAAAAATACTTGAATCATAGGATGGCCATTTTATAAATTGATATATTTGGATGCTATTGGAGACGCATTCGTATTGCGAAAACCTGTTGTTAAATCCATTATTGAAAAATGAATAAAAGAGACATCAATTACCGGGAAAAAGAGTGGAGGCATGCGCTGCTGCAGTTTGTGTCAGGATTGATGCTCTTCGAAACTCTTTCTGGGCTGATGATCTACATGTTGCCCTTCAGCCCTACCAATCAGATCAATGTACTGCTCCATACCATCATGGGGCTTGTTTTTGTAATCCCGTTCTTCTGGTATTTAATCAGGCACTGGATAATATATCAGTCCATGCCCATGAGCCATTTTAAGCTTACCGGGTATATTCTGATGATGTGTCTCATCATTCTTTTAGTCACAGGAACTGTACTAACCTATCAATCTCTGTTCGGCATCAGAATAAATCGTTTATGGGATAAAGTCCATACTGTCAGTACTTTTGCGATGATCGCGTTCATTGTCCCTCATATTATCCTGATAATTCTGCGGAACTTCAAAGCAAATCATGCTGTTTCAAAGAAGATCATCCGTAAATCCATTTCCTATTATATGAAGGGAGCCCTGGGAATTGGTATTCTCCCTTTTGCAGTGATTGCTATCTGGATCTATGCGTACGAGGAACCTGATCTTATCAACGATTTTCCAGAAGACTATAGCTACTTATATGGTGAAGACCGGCCCTTTGCTCCCAGTCTTGCTACAACCAGCACGGGTGGTGCTTTAGAAGCTCGTGCCCTCGGAGAATCTGAAAGTTGTGGTACGATAGGCTGCCACGAAGAAATACTGAAAGAATGGAAGGCAAGCGCGCACAGATATTCCTCCATGGATGTAGGATTCCAGGTTATTCAGAGTGTGATGGCTGAACAGAACGGACCAGTTTCCACCAGGTACTGCGGAGGATGCCATGATCCTATTTCATTGTTTTCAGGAACAAAAAACATTGGAGTTGAAAACTTATCCAACCTGATGGGTTATCAGGAAGGAATATCTTGTATTGCTTGTCATTCCATAAAAAAAACAGATATAAAAGGGAATGCCAATTACGTTATTGAACAGCCAAACAGGTACATCTATGAGTTAAATGAAGGAAAAACAGCCAAATTTATCAGCGACTTTCTGATCCGGTCTTATCCGGATTATCACATCTCAACATTCCAG
Source organism: uncultured Bacteroides sp. (assembly GCA_964500835.1). Lineage (GTDB taxonomy): Bacteria > Bacteroidota > Bacteroidia > Bacteroidales. The sequence continues at coordinate 66,782 of CAZCQL010000004.1, read as the reverse complement.
CACAAGTTGTTTAAGAGCCCTGAATTTTGCGCTGCCTGTCACAAGCAATTTATCGATGAAGAAGTAAATAATGTTGGATGGGTACAATTGCAAAATCAATATGACAACTGGAAGAACAGCCGGTGGAACCACCCCGGAGATCCATCGACTACGATTGAATGCCGTGAATGCCATATGCCATTAGTAGCATCCGATGAACCTGCCAGAGGGGACGATCTTGACTATAACAGAACTCCGGATGACGGGAAACACCGAAGCCACAGATTTCTGGGAGCCAACCAGTTTATGCCATTGGCCATGGATCTCCCGGGAGCTCAAGAACACGTGGACCTCACCGAAAAATGGCTCAAGGGGAAAATCGATATACCGGAAATTGAAGACAAATGGCAAGCAGGCCCGGCCGTACCTATTGAGCTGATCGTACCGGACAGTATTGGTACGGGGGAAGAAATAAAGATCCAGACTATTATCACCAATAACAAAGTCGGGCATGATTTTCCAACGGGGCCGCTGGACATCATTCAGGCATGGGTTGAACTGACAGTTAAAGACCCCAGCAACCAAGTCATATTCTCGTCAGGGCATGTTGATGACAGAAATTTTATCCAACCCGGTTCTTTTATATTCAAGGTGGAGCCAGTGGATCAATATGGTAACTTGATTGACAAACATAATTTATGGGAAATGGTGGGTGTCAGGTTTCGCAGATCCATGTTCCCTGGCTTTTCAGATAAAGCCGAATTTAATTTTGCCTGTCCTGCATCTATTCGAACCCTGGCTGAAATGCCCTCACCCGAAGATTACAGTACAGAGATTAACATAATCGATTCCGGAGACCAGGCCACACGCCTAAATGTAAGTGCCCGCCTATTGTACAGGAAATTCGATCAGTACCTGCTAAATTATCTGTTTGGAGAAGATGCCGGAATAACTGCTCCAATAACTGTGCTGTCAGAAGATTCCAGAATGATTGAGGTTGTCTCAAAATAAGATCTCTATTCAAAAGTTTAATTTTGTGACCAAGAAGGACTCAACTACAGATCCTGCTTTATCACCTGGACAGAAATATGAAGAAAAAACGGACAAAAAGACAAAGACGACTCATTCATACCGCCCTCTTTGGCGGAGCATTTGTATTTGCATTAATCAGTGTTTTCTGGATTACTTCCAACAAGCACGAGGAATATATCCCGGGGGAGAATATTGCCGGCCTCACTTCAGACCTTGAGAGAGGTTTGCCTGCAGACTATCCGAAAGTAACTTTTACAGATCTGTCCAGCGAAGCAGGGATAGACTTTCTTCATTTTAACAGCACAAGAACAACCCAGTTACCAGAAGATATGGGCTCGGGAGCTGCCTGGGGTGACTTCAACAATGACGGCTGGCCGGATCTGTACGTGGTTAACTTCAACGGTCCGGTTCAAAATGATCCGGATCGGCACTCTGACTCATCCTCAAGATCAGCGCTGTTTCGCAACAATGGCGATGGAACTTTTACCGATGTGACAGATAATTCACAAACTGGCCTTTCAAACTGGGGGAATGCAGCGGCATGGGGAGATTTCAACAATGATGGATGGATAGACCTTGTGGTGACTTCCTATGGCCGGAACACCTTATACCGCAATGACCAGAACGGAAAATTCACCAATATCAGTACTCTAAGCAACATTGGTTCGGAGGAAGGTTACTGGGCCGGGGCGTCCTGGGGAGATTTTAACAAGGATGGTTTTATTGATCTGTATATTTGTGGTTATGTGGAGTTTACACCTCAGGAATCCGAAAATGTAAGCATGCAATTTAATGTTGAAGTTCCCTCGAGTATCAATCCATCCTCATTCTCTCCGGCGAATAACCTGTTATTCGTAAACAAAGGAAATGGCACCTTTTCGGAAGTAGCTGAAAAAGCAGGGGTTCAGAATAAAGAGGGCCGGAGTCTGGAGGCCGTCTGGTGTGATTTTGATGAAGACGGCTGGCCGGACCTTTATGTGGCCAACGACGTTTCTGACAATGTACTCTACAGGAATTTGGGAAACGGGACATTCGAAGAAATAAGCCATTCCTCATTCGTTGCCGATTACCGTGGTGCGATGGGAATAGCGGTGGGTGACTGGGACCGTGATACAGATATGGATATGTTTATCACCCATTGGATTGCACAGGAAAATGCACTCTACAGCAATCTATTGGTTCAAAGCCGCGCATTACACATATCCGGTCCTGGCCAGGTCAGGTTTATGGATGAAGCGGATCGTTATGGACTTGGACAGATAGCTCTTGAATTTATTGGGTTTGGAACAGCTTTCTTTGACTACAATAACGATGGGTTACTTGATCTTTTTGTCGCTAATGGAAGCACCTTTCAGCAGCGCGAGAACCCCGAATTACTGATCCCGATGGCGGATAAATTATTTTGGAATAAGGGAAAAAAAGAGGGTTTCTTTGATGTTTCATCTGTCAGCGGAGAATATTTTGATCAGGAATATGTTGGACGCGGAGCTGCAATTGCAGATTATGACAAAGATGGAGACCTGGACATTTATGTAGCAAACAACGGGGGTCCCGGCAAATTGCTGAATAATTCTGGCGGAAACTCTGGCTCGTGGTTTCAGGCAAAACTCAAAGGGGAGAAAAGTAATGCTGATGCGTTTGGTGCAAGAATCAGGGTATTCTCAGCATCTGGAATCCAGGTTGCTGAAGTCGGTTCACAGGGCTCATATTTATCTCAAAACAGTTTGACGCAACATTTTGGACTTGGCAGTGACCGGAGGATTGATAGTTTGGAGATTATCTGGCCTTCCGGCTATACACAATCACTGTACGATCCGATGATAAACCAGACGTTGGAAATCACTGAAGGAAGAGGTAATTATAAGATTGACGCGCATGATCAATAAGACTTGGCTCATTCTCATTGCGGCCCTGATATCGGCATTTATTATAGTCACGATTGTTAAAAATAGGGATAAGGGAAATAGCCGGCCATCAGACAATTCTATCGAAAACCCGCAGCTTGTACATAATAAAGAATTTTGGTCTCTGTACCGGGAAGCAACTGCTTTTCGAATTAACAGCGAATGGAGTAAAGCTATTGAAAGATACGAAGAGGCTTTAGGAATAAACCCGGAGCATGAAGATGCTCTTTACTATCTTGGGAATATGTTTCTTGAATCGGGGAATCGTCAGGAAGCCGAAGCCACCTGGTTACATTTAGTAAGGCTAAACAATCACAGTGCAAGAGCCCATTACCAATTGGGTTATCTTTATATGCAGCCTGCTTCCAACGAACTATTCGACCTGGGGAAAGCCGTATCAGAGTTAAAAAAGGCTTTAGCAATAAACCCGGATTTTATTCAACCCCTCATTCATTTAGGTCAAATTTCACTATACCAGGGAAATGTGACTCAATCGATGGAATATTTCTCCACTGTCTTGGGAACCGACCCTGAGAATGATATTTCAAATTTTCTGTCAGGATATATTTTCTGGAAAAAGGGAAACGATTCCAAGGCACTTGAATATTTTACAACAGCCTATAAATTAGTCACTTCAGAAATTTCAGAGGCTGATTTTTCAAATGAAGGGGATACATTTGAAGGAGAATCAATGGAACGTCACATCAACCAATCGTTGTTCCACTCTTATTTAATCGATTTGTCAGGCTTGCCAGGAAACAACCCCCCAGAAGAAATGGCCTCCCTTTATAGTAGGATTGCTATTTTTCTGGAAAGGAGAAACTAATGTGGTTGCTATTCCAAAAGGAAGATTTTGGGTCGGACCAACCATCGCTCTCGCTTTTCATTCTTAATGGAGAAGACTCCACTGTTCGCACAAAATGATCAAATCGTTGTTTGAAGATTAAGTTTCTTAATCAGTATAAACTACATCGATCATTGAGTTCTGTAAATTCAGGTTATACAGCTACACAAAAATGGACGCTTCTCGCTACGATCCTGGCATCCAGTATGGTATTTATCGATAGCACCGCATTAAATGTAGCACTACCCACCCTGCAAGAAGACTTAGGAATAACTGGCACACAATTGCTCTGGGTGATCAACGGGTACGCACTCTTTTTATCAGCCCTCCTGTTGGTTGGAGGGTCTCTCGGTGATCTGTATGGCAGAAATAAAATATTCTTAATCGGCTTGGGATTATTTTCAATGTCTTCCTTGGTTTGTGGAGTTTCCCGGACCCCACTGCAATTAATAATTGCGAGGGCCTTTCAAGGAATAGGCGGAGCGTTGCTAACTCCGGGCAGCCTATCAATACTAAGTTCGCAATTTGGGATTGAAAGCCGTGGGAAAGCGATTGGTTTATGGTCCGCCTTTAGTGCATTAACTGCTATCTTCGGACCAATATTAGGAGGATGGTTAGCCGGTTTAGGGCTTTGGAGAGTTATTTTCTTCATCAATGTCCCGTTATCCGTTTTTGTATTCGTCACAATGATCACCCAAGTTCCTGAATCACAAAATCCCAATGCTGAAAAATTGGATTTGACAGGTGCGCTACTGGTGACCCTTGGACTAGCCGGAATTACATTCGGATTTATCGAGTCCCCCAAAAACGGTTTTGGGAATCTTAAAATCATGTCTTCTTTACTTGTCGGTGGAATTGCGATAATTGCTTTTATTATTTCACAAAATAATTCAACACATCCGATGATGCCATTAAGATTATTTAAGTCTTCCACTTTCAGTGGTGGTAATCTTCTGACGCTATTTGTGTATGCAGCTCTTGGCGGTGCAATGTTTTTTCTGCCTCTCAACCTAATTCAGATACAGGGTTATAGTGAACTAAATGCAGGGCTGGCTATGCTCCCCATAATTATATGTATAGCTGGTATATCATCCATTATCGGAAAAATTGTTGATCGGAGAGGAGTACGGATTCCGCTTATGATTGGGCCTTTAATTACGAGTGCCGGTTTTTTCATTTTCTCTACTTACGGAATTACCTCCGGACCTCAGGATTATTGGAATACATTCTTTCTTTCTTTTTTGCTCATTGGAATTGGTATGGGAATTACAGTTGCGCCTCTTACTACTGCGGTAATGGGTGCCGTTTCCGATGACAATGCGGGTATTGCATCAGGCATCAACAACACGGTGGCCAGAGCGGCCGGGGTGCTTGCCGTTGCGCTAATGGGAGCTTTAGTTTTGTTCTCCTTCAATAGAACGCTGGAGAAGGAAATATCTTCTATGGACATATCAAATGAAATGAAAAGTGAAATTATGATAGAATCGACAAATTTCACCGCAGCGCAGGTGCCAGAGAAACTTCCCGGGGAAACCAGGGCGATTGTACAGATGCATCTGAATGAATCATTTATTGTTGCCTTCAATAAAGTCGTCTATATCGCTTCACTATTAACCTTTTTGGGAGGACTCATGGCATTCTTATTTATCAGGTCAAAAAAATAGTTTCGCCCGGGGATCAGGGGGCTGACTTTGTTGAGCTTTTTCTGCACACAACCTGGATGAAATCCATATACTCCAGGCCACACTTGTTTTTTTGCTTATCTGGTGGGGATGGACACAATTTTCCCGGTCTCTAAATGCAGCTAATACAAGCACATTTGAAGTGAGAATGATGTACTGATTTCCATGGCTGTGGCATTTGTTATGGCTTCCTATGTCCATGATGCTTTCGGAGCCCGCGTGATGTGGTTTGCGGATCCATCCATCCGGAAATCTCAAAGTTTGTATGAAAAATAGAAGCCATAATCGTGGTCTGAAAACTTCGGAATAAAGGAAACTGTCTTTGATTTTTTAAAGGGATTAAACGCTTTAAAGGGCTCAAAATAATAGATTAATTCTGTAACGAGTATTCCAATTCCGGCACCTGCAAGCACATCTGAAATCCAGTGTTTATTGTTTAGCATCCTGAATGTCCCTGTTGCTGCCGCAAACGCAAAGCCACTGTACGCCAAAACGGGCGAAGTTTGATAAAATTCATTACACAGAACAGCAGCATTGGTAAATGCAAAAGTCGTATGCCCGGATGGAAATGAATAGGGAGATCCATTGGGGCGGCTTTTTACCGTTAATCGCTTTAATCCGTGTGTAATACTCGACGAAAGAAGATTTGAGATGAGCAAATATTTTGTCTGATCAAACCAATGATGCCTGCTTTTGACTCCTAAAATATCTGCCATATATAATTCCACAACTGGTGCATACTGCAAATAATCATCGATACGCAAGTTGAAATCGTGGCCCACTTTATTTCTTAAATCCGCTGCGAGGTTTTGTTCAAACTGACCATGGTTTGCAATTATCCCGGCACCAATGAAACCGATGGGCAAAATACTGCGGTGAATTAATAATTTTGTACGCAGGCTGTCCTGTACCTGGGAAAACACACTGGCACCCATAGGCAGAAGTAATAAAAACAGTATGCCCCGGCTAAATCTCATCCGCCAACATTTCATCATCCTGCTTGTCCAATTTAAAGAACAACAGCCGTCCCATGAGGAACTCGTTTTTATTATGGAGTCTGTAAGGGATTCCTTTTATGTGGCACCATGCCCAGATAAACGGAACTAATCCGGACCACCATAACGAGGACTTTTGTTTTTTATCAATCGTAACCTCGATATTTCGGAATCCAGAGATCCTGGATAAATGGGAATACTGTTCAACCGTTAAAGAGGAGACGTGTTGTCTCCCGTCATTTCTGTTTTGATCCAGTGGATAAAATGCATAAAAGAATCCGGTGAACAAAAAGCGGATCCGGGATTTTAATGAGAGGATATTTGGGGTTGAAAAAAACACAATGCCATCTTTCTTCAATACCCTGAAACATTCCTGGAACAGGGTGAGATGATCGTGTATGTGCTCCATCACTTCAACCAGCAAAACTACATGGAAACTATTATCTTCGTACGGAAGCTTATTGGTAATATCAGCCCACTTGCATTCTACGTTCTCGAGATAGAAGTTCTTAGGATCGTAATCACAGGCAGAAACACTGAAGCCTTCTTCATACAGTCTCTTTGACATAGCTCCGTGACCAGCCCCAATATCCAGAACCTTCTTGTGTTTCTTTGGACTAATATGTCTTTTAAGATAGCTGTAGACCCGGCTATGAACTCCAGGCATGGTGATGGGTTTTATTTCCCTGGGTTCGGCTATTTCATTGATCATGTAACAAAGCTAAAAATTTCTGAAAAAGAACATATCTTTGAACTCTTTTCCATATCTCCCCTGCAACCATCAGTTTATCTGAATGGACAATCGAATTAAGGAACAATAAGAAGCGTACGATACTATGGTTCATGTGAAAAAAAACTTGGCAACATACTGTTTCCGGATGACACTGGTTATCGAGTTATTTACAACTGGACTTGCTGCCCGGGGGCAACTGGTGATTAACGAGTTTGCAGCTTCCAATTCAACCCAGATTGAAGATCCTGATTACACTGATTTTGCCGACTGGATTGAACTTTATAATGGGGGACCGGTCGACCTGAACTTGAACGGGTATTTTATCACAGATAATTTCAAGGTTCCTGATAAGTGGCAAATTTCCTTTGATGTTTCAATTGCTGCAGGCAGCTATTTGCTTATCTGGGCCGACGGCAAAAACGTTGGTTTGCATACCGGTTATAAATTATCGTCTCTGGGTGAAGAAATAGGGCTCTTTTCCCCTGAGCTTATTTTGATTGATTCCGTTTCCTTTTCTAAACAGAAAACAGATGTTTCGCTGGGAAGGATTTCCGACGGTAACAGCGAATGGGGTTTCTTTCCACAGTCGACTCCCAATGCCTCAAATACTACTGAACCATTCCATGGGTTTGTCAGCAGCATACCGAATTTTTCAGTCAGGGGTGGTTTTTATTCCACGCCACTCTCTGTGGAACTGGACACCGATTTTGACGGAGAAATTCGCTATACTTCAGATGGATCAGAACCCGATTTACGTTCAAGGATCTATTCGTCTTCAATACCCGTCGAGTCCACAACCATTGTTCGGTCGCGGATCTTTAAAGCCGGTCTGATTCCTGGTCCGACATACACGCAATCATACTTTCTTAATGAGAATTCTGTTCAGGAAAAATTGCCGGTGGTATCCCTGGCCACAGCTCCGGAAAATATCTGGGACCCGCAAACAGGAATTTATGTCCAGGATTTCAAGCCGCGTTGGGATATCCCGGTAAACATCGAACTTTTTGAAAACAATGGCAGTGATCGCGCTGCATTTAACGAACTGGCAGGAGCCAAGATTAATGGTCTCCATTCATGGCAGTTGCCTCAAAAAATGCTCGGAATCTATTTTAAGAAACAATACGGATCGGGCAACCTGACATATCCGGTTCTTCATCAACGCACGCGTAACAGTTATAAGTCCTTTGCTCTTAGGGCCTCGGGAAGTGACTGGAGTTATACACTTTTCAGAGATATGCTCTCACAGCATGCGACCTTATTAAATATGGATATTGATATTTTGGGTTTCAGGCCCTCCGTCGTATATATCAATGGAGAATATATGGGTATTCACAATATAAGGGAGAAGGCGGATGATGACTACATTGAAAAAAGCTACCACATGGAACCCGGGAGTTTCGATTTAGTGGAGAATGAAAACTTCGCCGAAGCGGGTGACCTTGTTGCATATAACCACCTTCTTTCGCTGCTCAGTCAGGATCTCTCATTGACAGCGAATTATGATTCGGTGGCAAGAATCGTGGATATTAAAAATTTTACCGATTATGTGATCACAGAAATGGCTGTAGGGAACACATCTATTGATCACAATGTGATGGCATGGAAACCAAAAAAGTCGGGTAAATGGAAGTGGGTATTATTGGATACCGACCGGGGATATTTCAATCCGACCAGCAATCTGATTAGTTTTTACATTTCAAAACAACAGTTGTTGTTAAAGGAGCTTCTGGATAATCAATCTTATAAGGACTATTTTGCCAGAAGGCTGGCCGGACATCTCTTTACCAGCTTTAATCCAACACGGATGAAGCAATTGATTAAGGGTCACGTGAAGGATATTGAAGCAGAAATACCACGGCATGTAAGCAGATGGGAAGGAACCACCTCCGCTTACGGCAATGCCATGCCTTCCGTTGATTATTGGAAAAGTGAAGTTGAGAAACTGAAAATCTTCGTGAAGGAGAGGCCGTACGCGCTGTTAGCCGATATGAAATCGCATGGCTATAGTGCTTCCGCCAACCTGAGACTTGCCATATTTCCCGAGAATGCCGGCTCACTGAAAATAGATCAACTCATCGTACCAGGATCGTTTTGCAGCGGCCCTTTCCTTAAAGATATGCCCGTGGAGCTCTTAGCCGAGAATAAACCCGGGTATGAATTTCTTGGCTGGGCAAAATCGGTTAGACAAACCATCGTTCCAAAAGGGTCGGTATGGAAATATCTGGATACGGGAGCAGATTTAGGGACCAGCTGGATCGGAGATGGATACTCCGATGTCTCATGGAAATCCGGGAATGCCCAATTGGGTTATGGCGACGGCGATGAGAGCACCGTTGTGGGTTTCGGAGCAGATAGTCAGAATAAATACATAACCACGTACTTCAGAAAGAAATTTACTGTTTCAGAGCAGGAAAAACATAAAGGGCAATTTACCATCAACTTACTGAAGGATGATGGAGCAATTGTATACCTCAATGGAGTTGAAATTGCACGCTCAAATATGAACTCTGGCAATGTAAATTACCACACCGAAGCAACACAAGCAATGTCCGGGAATGCGGAGTCGACCTACATTTCATACATGGTGGATAGCAGCCTGATGCATGCGGGGGGGAATATTTTAGCCGTTGAAGTTCACCAGTATCACAGTACCAGCAGCGATATAAGCTTCGATTTGGAATTGTCAGTCTATCAGTCAAGCAACCTAATCGTGTCGGAATCCAAGCTCTACACCCTCGTTCTGGAGGAGGATATCAGTTTAACTGCCCTCTATACAGCCACCAGTAACTGCATCATTCCGGATACTATCTCAGAGGATCTGACCTTGTCAGCTGCCTGCTCTCCATACCTGGCCAGGGGGGAAGTAACAGTCAACGAAAATGCCACATTGACCATTGAGCCAGGAGTTGAGATTTGGATGCCCACTGGTGCTTCTATATCAGTTAGAGGAATTGTGCATGCCCTGGGAACCAGGGACAATGGGATCACCATCAGGCTAAATCCAGATTATGAAACTGGCAGTTGGGGCATTATTTCATTCAGAAATACTCCCCGGGAATCCATCTTGAATTATCTGACCATTGAAGATGCTTCCATTGGACCGGATCCGGTGATAGACATTGCAGCCATTTCGGCATTTCACGCAGATTTGGTTCTTGACAACCTGACTCTCACGAATGTGCGTAGAAATCCGATTTCTGCCAGGTATTCAGGAATAACACTTACTAACAGTAACCTTCATTCCGAGGTGACAGGTGACCTGATCAACGTGAAATATGGCAGCGCAATAATAAAAAACTGCCGCTTTGTTGGAAATGATCGTCCCGATACAGATGCGATCGATTATGATGAAATTGAAAACGGCATTATCCGGAACTGTCAAATCCGGGACTTTCTGGGTGTGAATAGTGATGCCATTGATATCGGGGAGAACTCCACAAATATATCCATCGACAGCATATTCGTATTTAATATCACCGACAAAGGTGTCTCGATTGGACAACGATCATCCGCTTCTATTCAGAACAGTGTATTTATTAATTGTCATACGGGTGTGGCAGTTAAAGATTCAGGGCGTACGATTATTAACCAGTGTATTTTTTATAACAATGTCGACGCTGTGGCCAGCTATGAAAAGAACCTAGGTTTTGCAGGGGGGAATGTACGGATTACCAACAGCATTCTTTCCAATACATCACATGCTCCATTGTATGTCGATCCGTACTCTTCGTTGGAGATCAGTTTTAGCCTCACCGATAACCCATTGGTACCAGGCCAGTCATCCAACTTGTTTGGCAATCCACTTTTTGAGCGGCCATCTTTTTTCGACTTCAGGTTAAATTCCGAATCCCCGGGTCTCCTGTCGGGCTTGCACGATGGTATTTCGGTTGATATGGGGACCCAGATTTTGCATGATGATATTGAGCCCGCAGTGATGATTAATCAATTTTATATTAACGCAGGCAACCTGAATGTCCCGGAATTTTTATCACTCTATAATCCATCCTCCTTACAAGTCGATCTTTCGAACTTTTCCATCACGAAGGGCATCACCGTTACACTTCCGGAAGGAACTCTATTAGACCCCAAAGAAGTCATTTATCTCACCGATGATGTGGCATTTCCAGGTTGGCGGAGTCAGCCCTATGAGGTTTTAAAGTGGGAGAGTGGTAAATTATCCAATAATGGAGAGGGTATCCAGTTAGAGGATAACCATGGGATAGTCATTGATTTTCTGCAGTACGAAAATATCGGGAGGTGGCCCATGGAAGGATTTTCTGATTTGGGTGTATTCCAACTCATGGATCCCGGTCTGGATAATCATTTTCCTGAAAATTGGGTGGTTGATTCGTTGGAGCATGTTGTTTCAGTACCCCCGGCTGCTGCTCAAGTGGCCTTAAAAATATTTCCCAATCCAACGAGACGTACAGTAACTATAGAAGGCTTACATTACCCACAGCAACTTATTGAAATATATAATCTTAATGGCCAGCTGGCAGGAAAAGCGGTATTAAATGAATTTGGAAAAGCAATCCTTGATCTTTCTGTCTACAATTCAAATTTCCTCTTGATAAAAATTGGCAGCCATGTGGAAAAAGTAATACTCTTGAAATGATGAAGTATTTCGTTCCTGTTTCTAATTCCGGGAAAATTTTAATTCAGCCAGTAAGAGAGCTTTAGCACAATCCCCCGGTTTTTCGTAAGAAGTCCTTTTGGATAGGAATTTTCCGTATAGACGATAAAAAGGTCTGATACAGGAGCGAACCTCCATTGAAGCCGCATGTTCATATTCAGGTTATCGACCTGGTTGTTGAATTGGATAAAGGTGGTAAAGAAGAGGGCCTCTGTGAAGGTAATATCCAGCCGGGGTCCTATCAGTACTAAGTCGGCGCTGGTATAGGGATCCGGAAGCTCAATCCTGTTGAAAGATGTGATGAGTGAAAGACTTCCGTAAGGCTGGACACGGTAATTCAGTTCACTATTCAGGCTTTTCCGAGTACCATTGAAAAATCCACCATACCGCCCCTGCAATTGGTAAGTGAAGAGTTGACGCTGGTTGGATTGGTAGGTCAGTGCCAGCTCAGTCCAGTTGAATTCGCTACCGGAAGGCAGCATCTCGCCACCTGTGTTTGTTGGATCGAAAGGCTCAAATAGCTTGACATAGCCTTCCTCTAATTCAACAGAGATTCTGCTTCTATCGATCCATGTCAGAGAATAACTCAGGTCAATTTCCCGATCGGTCATTGACAAATCCGGATCAAAGAAGAGATCCACGGTTACCTCTGGACCGTGATTGGCGATGCTTTTGGACATGGGATAGAACTGGTATCCGATATTCGGAGTCGCCTGGTGGTAGCCTTTTCGCCTGACAAATCCCATCTCGGCCAGGTAGTTGCCACCCACATAAGACTGGTTCCAGCCTGCCGAGAATTGTTGAGTATTATAGTGGATCATGGCAGCTGTTGAAAATCGATTGCCTTCAGGCCCGGGAGTGAATGATTGGTGAAAGAAGGTTTTACCGGTCCAGTTGTTATCGGCGCTTGCAAAATTGAACTCGGCCCCCGCTACGCGGTTAAAACTATATGCATTATAGGCCGTATCATCAGGGGCGGTTACCACCTGTTTATTTGTCATAAAAACAGCGACGTTGGAGCGACTGAATACCTTACGCTGCAGCACGGCCACACTAAAATTATCTGCAGAATTCTGTTCCTTGACTCCTGTTTGCATATTCATTATTCCTATCCGCCAATCTTCACCTACATTGCCGCTGAGCCTCGCTCCGGCAAGTACCGGACTATTGAGTCCTATCCGCCTGGAAAAAAAAGGGCGCAAGTTTTCAGCTCCCAGATTGGCAAACAGGTCACTGTTTTCAAGAAAGAACTTCCGCTTTTCAGGAAAGAACAGCTCGAACCGATCAAGGTTCAGCTGTTGTCTGTCCACCTCCACCTGCGAGTAGTCGGGATTGATGGTTACATCCAGGTTCAAGGAAGTGGAGAGGATCACTTTTGCATCGAGGCCTGCCCCGCCTCCCAGCTTAATATCTTCCGCCGCTTCTTTCTGATGGGTCGCTTTTCCTGATGCATAGGGGATTACCGAAAAACGCACCCCGGAAGGAGGAGGGGGTTCTTCCCATACAAGGGAGCCGGTGTAGGCCAGGTTCGCAGACTGGAACTGTCTGGGTACCGGTGCCCAGCTCGATTTTTCATTGGCTTTCAGATCCAGACGGCTGAAATTGATGCCCCATTCACTATCGCCCTCCCTGTAACGGATTGTTCGGAAGGGGATGCTGAATTCCGCTACCCATTTATCGGGATAATTCTGGACAGCAGAATAATATTTTCCGTCCCAATTGTTATCAACAAACCCGCCGTTGGCCTGCATACCATCCCATTGTGCTCCAGCAGACGAGATCCCGAATGCAAACCCATTGGTCTGGTCATTGTACGTATCAATGGCTGCAAAGAAGTTGTCGTTTCTCCCAAAGCTCCAGTCCCGCCGAAGGGATTCCGCAGGCCTTTTGCCAGGGAGGGTATCGTGACAGATGATCCCCATGTAGATGTTCGTTTCATCGTATGCGATCATCACCTCTGTTTGAGCCTGTGCATACCCTGTATCGATTGGGAGGATCCTGTGAAAGGCCGAAGTCCTTTCACTCTCCGACCAGACTGGTTCATCCAGGAGTCCATCTATTTCCATGTGTTGGTTTATTTTTTTGGCATGCAAGCTAAAAGAGCCTCTATTGACTGGGATTGCCTGACTCATAAGAGATTGGGATATTGCGAATAGACACACCAGGAGAATCGTCAGTATTGGTTTCATACGAGAAGAGTGGTTACAGCCGGTTTTAAGAAATAAACCCCCAAAGATAATCAAGAAGCCGGATCATCAAATCCTGATTTTCTTTATACATGTTCAGCTCACCCAGGATTCCCTCTTCGGACTGAATAAAAGGACCGGGAACCAGTTCATTCCTGTTATTTTCCACTATTCCCTTTACCGAGTCAGGAGTGACTTCCAGGTGGAATTGGAGAGCCAGAACTTTGTTTTGGTATATGAACCCCTGATTAGGGAATGACTGTGAACTGGCAATCCGAATGGCCCCATTCGGTATGGGAAATGTATCTCCGTGCCAGTGAAATACCTTTCGGGAAGAAGGTAGATCTTTCCAGAGCCTGAAATCGCCCAAAGAGGGAAGAAACTGCAGGTTGTGCCAGCCAATCTCCTTCTGGGAGCCCGGGTAGACTTCCTCCCCTAAAGCAGTTGCAAGTATCTGGGCACCAAGGCATATTCCCAAAACAGGCTTGCCGGCATTCAGGTAATTGGTTACCCAGTCGATCTCGTCCTGCATCCAGGGATGAATATGGAAATCAAACACATTCATGGGTCCGCCCATGATCACCAGAAAATCGACCGACGAGATCTCGGGCAAGGGGTCGCTCTCATAGAATCGGGTATACTCCATGGGATGGTTTTTCCTTTTTGCCCAATCAGCAATAATTCCCGGACCCTCAAAGGGCACATGCATAAAACAACGAATCTTGGTATTTTTACCCATCACAATTCTCTCTTCTGAATCGACACAACAATTCCCTTACCAACTCGACGCTCTCAATATAGTATGAAGCTTTGGTAGCCTTTGTCCCAACTTTGATGGTATAAGCCTCCTCAGGCATGGCATCAAATGTATATTCATCGGTCCAGTCATCTCCTACAGCAAGGATAAAATCATATGATTTTTGGCCCATCTTCTGGAGTGCAGCCCGCCCCTTATTTATACCGGCGAACTTGATTTCCAATACTTTGTCCCCATCCATAATTTCCAGATTCAGGTTGGAGGTCAGGGTCCGTAATTCATCTTTTAATTCCCAGGCCCGCTGCATACCAAGGTCAGGATCGGAATTCCGGTAATGCCAGACCAGGGAGAAATTCTTCTGCTCGATAAACGATTTGGGTGTCCGGTCCACATAGTACTCCAGCAAGGGCTGCACCGACTCTTTCCATTCATTATCGATCTGTTCCAGCATGTGCCATGCTTTTCCAGGTTTACGCAACCAGACTCCATGTTCTGCGATGAAATGGATTTGACAAGAATCATCAAACCATCTGCCCAGGGTTTCCTTGTCGCGTCCACTGATGATTACTACCGTATTATTTTTGTCGGAAGTTAATTCCATGAGGATGCCGAACAGCTGCTTGTCCGGTTTCGCATCTTCCGGATCTTTCTTAAACCAGGCAAGTGTACCGTCATAATCAAGAAAAAAAATGCGGCGCTTGCTCCCAAGATATGCCGCCACCATCTGCCGCATTCGCGTGATGTTAACCTTCTTGGCAAGAGTGAATTCCTGTATTTCTTTAATTCCTTCCAGGCTCTTAATAAATTCATTGGCCCATCGTGCTACTGTGAACCGCTGAAGGCGCTGCATCATCACCTTGTTCCTCCTTACCTGTTCCTGTTCGGGCATTTCTATAGCCTCTTTAATGGCCTCTGAAATGGCATTAAGATCGTTGGGATTGACAAGAAGTGCCTCGTGCAGTTCTTTGGAGGCCCCTGCAAGTTCACTCAGAATTAATACCCCGGTACCATCATGCCGTGAGGCAACAAATTCCTTGGCTACCAGGTTCATGCCATCTCTGATGGGAAGAATTAGTGCAATGTCTGACAACGAGTAAAGATCAATTCTTTCGTCCATGGTAAAGGTCTGGTTCAGGTACCTGACAGGGGTCCAGGTGAGTGTCCCGTAATTGCCATTGAGCCTGCCAACCAATTCATCCACCTTGCTTTTCAGATTGAAAAATGATTCACTGGTCTCCCCCGATGGAATAGCCTGGACAATGAGACTGACCCTGCCCTGGTACTCAGGGTAGGTTTGTAAAAACCTTTCGAATGCTCTTAACCTTTGTGGTATTCCTTTGGTATAGTCCAGCTTATCGATAGAGATGATTAGCTTTTCAATCTGTCCGGATTCTCTGAACTGCTTCATTTCCTGCTGGATGATTGAATGTCGCGGCTGATCACTATGAATTGAAAGGGCTTTGTTTCTGAATCTGTCGTAGTTAATGCCCTTGGGGAATACATCAACCTTGAGTGTTCTTTCACCAATAGAGATTCTGTTAAAAATGGAATCGACTCCCAGCAGACGCCGTACAGAACTCATGAAGTGCCTTACATAATCATAAGTCTGAAAACCGATCAAATCAGCACCCAGCATGCCCTCCACAATCTCTTGCCTCCAGGGCAACAACCTGAAAATCTCAAACGAGGGAAACGGCACGTGGATAAATAGCCCGATGGTGATACCGGGTTTCTGCTGTCTGACCATCTGGGGAAGAAGCATGAGGTGATAGTCGTGTATCCAAAGAATGTCACCTGCTTCAATAACCTGGATTATTTTCTCTGCATACATCCTGTTTATTTTCACATAGGCTTTCCAGGATACCTCGCTGTAAGTCACATTTTCTGTAAAATAATGAAACAGTGGCCATATGGTGTTTCTTGAGAATCCGTGGAGATAAAGATTCAGGTCCCGTGATCTCGGAAAAATGGGAATGCAATTAAAATTTTCCAGTTTTTTTTGCAGAATGTTAATCTCTTTGGCAGTGAAATCGTGGTTTTCGAAATCTGTGAGTCCAACCCATATTGGTTGAAATAACTCGTAGAAGTCCTGTAGTCCGGAAATGGTCTGTTCATCCGTTTTAAGAATCGAGTAATTCTTATCCTGCCAGGAAATATTTATCGGGAGTTTATCTGAAGCCAGGATAAGACGTTTCATGTATGCTCAATTTATTATCTTCGAGGGCTTAATCGCTTTTATAAATTTAGTAACCTCATAGGCTACTACCAATTTTTAATATAAACAAAATGGCATTTAAACCCAAATTTGACGCAGTGATTTTTGACCTGGATGGAGTGATTACCAAAACAGCATTGGTACATGCTTCTGCGTGGAAAAAAATGTTTGACGATTACATGAAAGCCAGGGAAGAAAGGCTGGGGGAAGCTTTCAGAGAATTTACTCATCAGGAAGATTACCTTCCATATGTGGATGGCAAACCGAGGTATAAAGGAGTGGCATCATTTCTTGAGTCCCGTGGTATTGAAATTCCATTTGGGGATCCATCTGATGCTCCCGATCAGGAAACAGTATGTGGATTAGGAAACAAGAAAAATATAATGTTCAACGAAGTGCTTGATATGGAGGGGGTAGAGGTTTATGAAAGCTCAGTGGAAATGCTGCGTGGTCTGAAAGAGGCAGGAGTTAGGATAGGGGTGGCCTCCTCGAGTAAAAACTGTAAACCGGTACTTGAAAAAGCCGGTTTGCTCCATTATTTTGAGACACGGGTGGATGGCATTGTCTCGGCAGAGATAGGATTGAAGGGAAAGCCCGAGCCGGATATATTTACCACAGCATGTGACAACCTGGGTGTAAAATACCACAGATCGGTTGTTGTTGAGGATGCAGTTTCAGGAGTTCAGGCAGGACGGAAAGGAAACTTTGGATTCGTGCTTGGGGTGGCCCGGGAAGAGAATACCATGGAGCTCCAGATTGGCGGAGCTGATATTGTGGTCGAAGATCTGCGAGAAATCGGTTTGGAAGGAATCAATCGGTGGTTTGAAACAGGAATGGAACAAGATGGATGGAAGCTGGACTTTTACGATTATGAACAGGGGATGGAGCGGTCCCGGGAGGCTCTTCTTGCAGTGGGGAACGGATATTTCGGGACACGGGGAGCCATGGAGGAAAGCCGTGCCAATAAGATCAACTATCCGGGCACGTATATATCGGGACTGTTTAACCGCCTGAGCTCAAGTATCGGGGAAAGGGATATTGTAAACGAGGATTTTGTAAATGTTACAAACTGGCTGCCTATCACGTTTCGAATCGATGGAGGATACTGGTTTGAGATTAATTCTACATCCACATTTAGTATAAAAAGTATCCATCGTTCGTTGGAATTTAAAACGGGCAAACTGGTAAGAGAGATGCTCCTTGAAGATGAGCAAGGCAGGATTACACGAGTGGTATCGTCGCGATTCGCAGGAATGGCAGATCCGCATCGTGCGGGACTGAGTTACAAGATAACTCCTGTAAATTATTCGGGGAGAATAGGAGTTAAATCTGAGTTAAGAGGGGACCATCGCAATGCCGGTGTGGAGCGCTACAACACATTAAATCAACAACAGTTATCACCGGTATCGGAAGAATCCCTGCCAGGCAGGATCGAGCTTGTGGTGGAAACCACTCAGTCGAATGTGCTGATTGCGGTTTGTGCCAAAAATAAAATTATAAATGGAGGAAAAGGGGTCAGTTCCAAAGGCAATTCCGGGAATGGCTGGATTGATCGGGAGTTTGAGGTGGATGCTAAAAAGGGACAATCCGTGATTCTTGAGAAAATGGTTTCGATATTTACCTCCAGGGACCCTGGAGTGGAGGATCCGCTAGAGGAGGCAAGAGCTACCCTGGAAGAAATGTCATCTTATGAAAAAGAGGCACAATTGTCAGCCGGGAGGTGGAGAGAATTGTGGGATCAGATGGACGTTTCTGTCTCAGGTGACCGGGAAGCACAAAGATTGCTGAGATTGCACCTGTTCCACATGATGGTGGCCGCTTCACCCCACCACGCCGGGCTTGATTCCGGAATTCCTCCCAGGGGTCTGCACGGCGAAGCTTATCGAGGACATATATTCTGGGATGAACTATTCATTCTTCCTTTCTATAACCTCCATTTTCCTGAAGTGGTCAAATCAGTACTCATGTACCGCTACAGGCGATTGGATGCTGCCAGGGCTTATGCACTGGAGTATGGTTATGAAGGGGCTATGTTTCCATGGCAGAGTGGGAGCGACGGCCGGGAGGAGACACAGGTAATTCATCTGAACCCATTATCTGGCGAGTGGGGGGAGGATTATAGTTCCCTACAAAGGCATATTTCGCTTGCCATTGCGTACAATGTTTGGAATTATTATCATGCAACTGCTGACCTCGATTTCATGGAAAAATACGGTGCTGAGATTTTGTTTGACATTTGCAAGTTCTGGGCCAGCAAATCCACATATGACGAAAGCGATTCAAGGTACCATATCGATAAGGTTATGGGGCCTGATGAATTTCATGAGACCATTCCGGGTTCCGGAGAGGGCGGCCTTACAGATAATGCCTATAGCAACATCATGGTAAGCTGGATGATGGAGAAGGCTTTCAGGATACTGAGTGATATGGATGCAGGTCAAAAAGAGAGGGTTCTAAACAAAATTGGGATAACTCAGGATGATCTCACCCGCTGGAAGGAGATCATGACTGGACTTGCATTAATAATTTCGGATGAAGGCATAGTAGAGCAATTCAAGGGGTATTTTGATCTTAAGGAACTGGATTGGAATCATTACCGAAATAAATATGATGATATCCATCGACTGGATCGAATCCTTAAAGCGGAGGGCAAATCACCAGATGATTATAAACTTGCCAAACAGGCCGATTTTCTCATGTGCTTTTATAATTTGGGAAGTGCTGAGGTCACACATTTAATTGAATTATTGGGATACCACGTTCCGGAAACTTATGTGAAATCAAACTTCGACTACTATTTGAATCGTACCTCCCATGGGTCGACCCTAAGCCGATTGGTGCATGCTAAGCTGGCATGGCAAATGAACCTGCAGGATACAGGTTGGGATCTTTATCTGGATGCGTTGCGCAGTGATCTGGTTGATATTCAGGGCGGTACTACTGGAGAAGGGGTCCATTGTGGCGTTATGGCTGGAACTGTTTATGATGTTATTTCCGGATTCGGCGGATTAAATCTGCAGGGAACTATTCCTGTTCTCAATCCCTGCCTGCCAGCCCTATGGACTGGTTTGGATTTCAGATTCACTTTCAGAGGAACGAAATTCAAAGTGCATGTATCAAAAAAGCTGGTTAAAATTTCAGGAAAAAATGAAGGAAAGGAAAAAATAAAAATACATCTTTGCGGGAAAGAAATTGAACTGTCACAGGATGAGCCTGTTTCAATCAGCTTAAATTAAAAATCCATATACCATGTTAGGAGACGTGCTTCTGATCAATGATATGCACAAGGATGCTGCTCAGGTGATTTATGAACGGATCGTGGAAGACCGCGAAAAAAAGGAGGAGCGTTATCGATATATCGTAGCCATAGCCGGTGAATCTGGCTCCGGCAAATCTGAACTCGCACATTCCCTCGGGAAGATTTTTAAGGAGCACCATGTAAGGGCCAAAGTGATCCACACAGATAATTATTATAAGATCCAACCTCTTCTTAGGGAAGAATGGCGTCGCAATAAGGGCTTCGATAAGATCGGGCACGATGAATATGACTGGATTAAAATCAAGAAAACCATTCGTGATTTCAGAGAAGAACAGGAGTGCATGATCCCTTGCATTGATCTCATTCCTGAACAGGTTGATAAACTGATTACTGATTTCAGTAAGATTGATCTTCTCATTGTGGATGGACTTTATGCTATAAAAGCGCCTGACATTGATTTGCGGGTATTTATCGACCTGACCTACCATGAAACCAAGATTAACCAGATTATACGAATGAAGGAAGCCCTGAGCGACTTTCGTTTAGGAATCCTGGAAAAAGAGCACCTTTCGGTTGTATCGCTGAAACCTATGGCTGATCTTATCGTAGACAAATCATACCAGGTTGTGCCTGCAGAAGAACATGTGCAGGGGAACTAGGTTCATGCATCCTTTTTGCAACAATTGCGGTCTATCAAACGAATAACTATCTCGATAATAATCTAAAAATCAAACAAATGATGAAAAAGTTTCTGAATCCTACGTCAATAGTTTCTATTTCCCTAGCCCTGTCGATGCTCCTCTCATTCACCTCGTGTGATAAAGAAAATGTTGATAACAGGCCGAACCTTCCCCCGGTGGAGAGTCTGGTGATGGATTTTTCAGCTTTCAATGAACAACCGGCTGGTAAGAAAGCGTCAGAATTATCCAGTGAGAATTTTCTTCACGCTTACCTGTCTGTAGTTTTTTGGAATGTTGCCACGACCATTACCATGGCTGTGCCAGTTGTGGCCTATGGTTATGCACTTCAGCAAGCTCCGGAATATCTTGGCGACAATACCTGGGAATGGGCATTTGATTTTCCGCTAAATAATCTGGATTATACCGCAACGTTAACCGGTGCAAGGATCAGCAACGAAGAATTCTCCATGAAGATGATAATCGGCCTTGCCCTAGCCCCTGACCAGGGGATAAAATGGTTCGACGGAATAGTCCGGTACGATCATACCCATGCCACGTGGAATTTTTTTAAGGAAGGTTCGGTTAAAGTGCTTGAAGCAGAGTGGAACAAGGACTTTGAAACGGAAGAAGCAGACCTCACCTATACTTATGTGGAACAGGAAATGGAAGAGACCGGAAGCTACATCATGCTGGCATATATGCCCCAGGAAATATACGATGCTTCGTATACCATCTCCCTGGCAGCCAATGAAACTCAAATCGAGTGGAATACCACCACCATTGAAGGGCGCGTTATGGATCTGGCTAAGTTTGGTGACACAGATTGGCATTGTTGGGATTCAAAAGCTCTTGGTCTGGTGGATAGGGTGTGTGAATAAAACTGATCTGTATTTAGGGAATTACTTTCATTTCTTGGATTAAGACAGGTTTTAGCAGGTATTGTGCTGTATCGGTATGTGACTGAATATCCCTGACCACCTCCATGCCACTGGTAACCTTCCCAAAGGCGGCAAAGCCCTGTCCATCCGGATTTCGGTTCCCCTTATAATCCAATGAGGGCTGGTCACCAATGCATATGAAAAATTCGGTGGAGGCAGTGCCAGGCTCATTTCTGGCCATTGAGATAACGCCATTTGTATGCCTGATCCCTGTCATCCGGGTGGTTTCATGAACAATCGGGGGGTAAAGATTTATCAAGGTATCGTCGCAGAGTCCCCCCTGGATCACTTCTATTTGAACGTTGTTGTGGGGCTGATTATCCTTACGGCTTGCCGGGACGAGAGTCTGTGGAGTTTGCATGATTCAACATTTAACTGAGTACATGGCCCTAAGTACCGAATTTACTTGAGAATAGTTAACTATTACGCTATAATAAATGAGATTTTTCGAATAATTTTATCGAAATTCGAAATAAATAGCATTCCCACGTGAATTTTTTAGCACATACATACCTGTCAGGATGCAATGAGCAAATCATTGTCGGCAATTTTATGGGCGACTATGTAAAAGGTAAAAATTATTTACTCTTTCCCGATCAGGTAACAAAAGGGATCATAATTCACAGGGATATCGACACATTTACTGATATGCATGCCATTACCCGGCGCAGTAAACAGCATATCGCATCGAGGTACCATAAATATGCGGGGATTATTATTGATATTTTTTACGATCATTTTTTAGCTTCACTTTGGGATAATTATTCCACTCTCCCACTTAACGAATTTGTGAGCAGAACATACGACCTTTTGAAACGGAATTATAAAGTGCTGCCATCTGCAATAAAGAGGTGGTTCCCGACTTTTCTTGAAAATAACTGGATGATGGCCTATCAGTCAGTGGAAGGCATTGAATTGGTACTTGAACGAATGGCAGCGAATACTTCTTTGCCAAATCATGCGGAATATGCCGTGGAAGTGCTAACCGACCAATACGAATTCTTAAAAACTGACTTCCTTGAATTCCTGCCATCAATCATTCAGTTTTTAGAAGAGAAATATAAGATCGTCATTCCTACCCAGAGGACCGGTTACCCTGATTGTTAAGCATGACCTTTCAAAATTCGCCACTACCAGCAGCACCGGAATTTATAATTTTAGCGAAGCAGTTCAAGACGGCTGGCATCCAACCTGAGGAAGATGAAAAGAAACATGGTAAAGGCCCAGAGAGATGACCCTCCGTAACTAAAAAAGGGCAGTGGTATCCCAATAACCGGCAGCAAACCGATGGTCATCCCTATATTGATAAGAAAGTGGAAGAAAAAAATGGAGATAAATCCATAGCCAAAAATGCGACTGAATGAGGAGCGTTGCCTCTCCGCTAAGATGATCATTCTTAAAAGAAAACCTATGTATAGCAGAATCACGAATGTGGTGCCCAGAAAACCCCATTCTTCGCCAACAGTGCAGAAAATAAAATCGGTACTTTGTTCCGGAACAAAATGGAGTTTGGTCTGTGTACCATTCAGGTACCCTTTTCCGTTAAATCCACCAGAGCCAATGGCTATTTTGGATTGGTTCACATTGTAGCCAACCCCCTGTGGATCATCTTCCATTCCCAACGTGACATAAATCCTGTGCTGTTGATGAGGTTTAAGAATGTTATGCATGGTATAGTCCACCAAAACTGTAAAAGCAATGGAGATGATCACGCCGGCTAAAATTTTCACATGACCGTATTCTCTTGTTCGGAATCTTTTAACAGCAAATCCGATAGAGACAGGTACAAGGGCGGCCAGTCCAAGTGAATACAAGGAGAAACCGACATCTAGCAAACGGTTGATTCCATAAAGGATTCCAAATAATCCTAAGGCCCAGGCAGCACTTATAGCTCCCTTTTTAAATGATCTTGATACGATCATGTAAATAGCTATCCCCATGAGGACAAGCAAAACCAGGATAAGTAATTTGTCCATAATCAGTGTGGCAAAGAACAGGAAAATGAGTGCCGCAAGCATAAGCATGATATTGGACGAAAATCCCTCTCTGAACAGCACCAAAATGAAAGCCAGATACACCAGCACCGATCCGAGATCAGGCTGAAGGAGGATTAACATGGGGGGCACTATAATGAGAGCGCCTGCCTGAAGAAGGTGCCAGATTTTCCTAAGGTTATAGCTATGAGAAGTGAGCAGATTTGCCAGTGCTAGAGCGGTAACTGGTTTGGCAAATTCTGCCGGTTGAAGCTGGAACCCTCCTAAAACAAACCAGCTTTTTGCACCGTTAATCTCTTTTCCGAACACCAGGACTCCCAATAAAACGAGTAGTAACAGCGCATATAAAAAGTATGCGAAATAGATATAGAACTTAGCGTCCAGAACAAGCAATAAAATGGCTAGCAGGACAGATGCTCCCATCCACAGAAGTTGCTTCCCAAATCGCTGGGAAAGGTCTAATATGCCTGCATCGGCTTCCATAATGTTGGCTGAATAGATATTCATCCACCCAAATGCCAGCATAACGATCCACAGGAGAATGGAGATCCAATCGAGGTTGGCAAATATATTATTCCGGCGTACCATCATTCATAGAAATTACTACAGGTATGGTATCGGTTGGCAGTGGTTCTGTAGATGTCGAGTCAACCTTCCTGGAGGGTGCAACGGGTGGAAGAAGTTGCATTACCCAATTCTCATACCATGTCCTCTTGACTTCTCGTGTAAGGAATTTTTCGATCATTAAACTGGCAATCGGAGCTGCGTAAGTGGTTCCAAATCCTTGATTTTCAACGTATACAGCTATGGCAATCTTTGGATCATTCTTTGGGGCAAAGGCAATAAATATCGAATGGTCATTGCCGTGGGGATTTTCAGCAGTTCCGGTTTTCCCACAAACTGCAATGTCCTGGATTTTGGCATTGCGCGCAGTGGAACCCGCTCCTCCGTTGACCACCAGGTACATCCCCTCTACAACTGGTTCATAATTGGCCGAGTCAATCGAAGTATAGTGCTTTTCAGAATAGATTGAATCAAGGACACTCCCCCCATCAACCTCCTTCACTAAATGGGGAGTGATAAAGTATCCGCGATTTGCAATGGAAGCAGTCATGTTGGCCATCTGAATGGGTGTGATCAGCATTTCACCCTGTCCTATGGCCAATGACCGAATGGTAAGATAATTCCAATGACCTTCGCCATAAATAGTGTTAAAGTAGCCTGATTCGGGGATATTGCCATCCAGCTCGTTGGTAAGTTCAATCCCCAGGGGTGAGGTTAGGCCCATGGAGAGAAGGTGTTTGCGCCAATTTTCATAGGCGCTGCCGGTACTACTGAATTTCACATCGGTAAGGATGCTTTTTAAAACATTTATAAAATAGCTGTTGCAGGAGTTCTGGATTGCCTCGATCAGATTCAATGGAGTGTCGTGCAAGTGACAAGCAGTATGGATATTTCCCACATAGAATCCGTAAAAACAATCGTGCTCGGTTGACGTTGAGATTACCTTTTCCTGCAGTCCTATTAAAGCCATGATGGTCTTGAAGGTTGAACCAGGGGGGTACTGTGCCATGAGCGCCCGGTTGAACAATGGATTCAGTGTATCTGATGCCAGTTTGCCAAACTCCGTGTTCAGGTTTCTGCCAACCAGCAGATCGGGAGTATAACTGGGGGCACTTACCAGAGCCAGGACTTCCCCCGTGGATGGCTCAAGTGCCACTATGCTTCCCACATAGGGTGACATCAGCTTCTCACCATATTCCTGGAGCTCGGCGTCCAGTGTAACAGTCAGGTCGCTCCCTACTTCCACTGAAACATCCAACCTTCCTGACTGGTAAGATTCAACGGCCTGGTTATGTACATCCTTGAGAAATACGTTCTTCCCCTTTTGACCCCGAAGCTCTTTTTCATAAGCTTTTTCTACACCTGAGACACCTATGTAATCGCCTAGCTGATAATAGGGATCATTATCAAGGATTTGCTGATCAACTTCTCCCACGTATCCCAGGGCATGAGAAGCAATTGGTCTGGTGTATTTTCTCAGTGTACGCGTCTGCACATAAAAGCCGGGATATTGATACATTTTCTCCTGAAGCAGGGCTGCATTTTCATAGTTGACCTGTTTCATGAAGACCGAAGGGACCCACATAGAATAAGACCGGGCCGATCGAAGACGCTCATTTACGCCTTCTCTACTGATCTTAAGGATTTGGCTCAATTGGGTAGTATCAAATTTTTCAAGCAGCCGGGGAGTAACCATGATATCGTATGCAGCCTGGTTGTACACCATAATATCACCATTGCGGTCATAGATTAATCCCCGGGCCGGGTAAATTACCCTGACACTCTGCGCATTACTTAAGGCATATTGTTCATATGACTTGTCGAGTACCTGAATTTGAAATAAGCGAATAATGAAAATCAAGCCTACCAGGCTGATTGCAATGGCAAAAACATACCTTCTATCAGTAAACTGGTTCATCTATTTCCGGAATACAAAGTATTGGCTAAGCAAGATGGTTGAGGTGGATAGGATTGAACTCAGGATCACCCTAAGCAAGGTACCTAAAAAATCTTTCAACT
Source organism: uncultured Bacteroides sp. (assembly GCA_964500835.1). Classification (GTDB taxonomy): domain Bacteria; phylum Bacteroidota; class Bacteroidia; order Bacteroidales. Next base: position 40,368 of record CAZCQL010000004.1, on the reverse strand, counting down.
GGAATATCTCAAGATAAAAGAGTGCAAGGTGGTGTATCACCACGATGATCAGGGTATATTTTAAGAACCAGACGAGTCCATAGAAATGAACCCGTGGAAAGGTATCTGATTCGTACCCATCGCGTGGTGCAAGCAAATTAAGAAGATAGGGTCTTACATATGCAATCAACACAGTGGACGCGGTATGTAATCCGGGAGTGTTTTCTAAAAGATCTATGCCCAGTCCCAGGATAAATCCCGAAAGTAATTGTACCCACTGAGGAGTCTCAAAGGGCATCAGAAGAATGAACAGAATATAAACGTATGGCACCATGTACCCGTTAATCATCACATGATCCATTACCAGGACCTGAAAGGTGATTACTGCGATGAGACGGATTATATTTCTACCAAGAATATACATTACCTTGTCTGATCCTCGAGATTTAGTTGTTCTTCCTGTCTGTAATTCCGGATTACATTTACATGGAATAAGCTCTGGAAATCTGTGGATAGTTTTACTGTGATGTCATAGAAGTTGCCTTTTTCCAATGAAAAGGATTCAATCACGCCCACCAGGATCCCTTCCGGAAAAATGGAGGAGAATCCGCTTGTAAGCAAGGTATCCCCCTCAAGGACGTTCACATGGAATGGGATTTCTGTGAGCATGGCTTTCTGTGGCGACAATCCATCCCATTGAAGAATTCCGGCATAATCATTTGAACTGATCTTTACGCTTAGCCTGAAATCCCTGTTGATAACCGGAATAACGGTGGAAAAATTATTGGAACTTTCAAGGACAATACCCACCAGCCCCTGGTCTGAGATAACTCCCATGTCCCTGAATACCCCATGTTTCTTTCCCTTATCCAGGGTAATATAATTATACTGTTTAAAAACACTGTTGTGGATAATACGGGAGGGAATATAAAAATAGTGATACGAATTCCTGGTCTCTTCGATGATTATTGAACTATCCAATAGGAGAGAGACCTGGTCTAACCTGTTCCTCAGCTTCAGGTTTTCATCTGCTAGTTTTTGATTGGTTTCCTTTAGTGAGAAATATTCCCTGGCGCCATCAACTTTGCTGAAAATGTACCCGGTAACCTGTCGATTGACACCCACCAGCTTTGATCGTTGGAAGCTGCTGCTCTCGACCATAAAGGCTATTGCAATTGCTTCCAGGACGAGAAACAACAAGAGGTTGGAGTACTTCTGAATAAACCTGAGCAGCGTCCTCATAAGCTATGTGCAATCCATTACCTAACGCATTAGGAACGGGTACTTGTCCACATTTCTAAGGGCAATGCCTGTCCCGCGGGCTACAGCCTGAAGTGGATCTTCGGCTACATGAAAGGGAATGGAAATCTTCTCGGCCAGCCTTCTGTCAAGCCCACGAAGGAGTGCCCCGCCACCTGCCAGGTATATACCTTTAGTAACAATATCTGCATAAAGTTCCGGGGGTGTCTGTTCCAGGACTGATAAAATAGCTGTTTCGATTTTAGAAATGGATTTGTCCAGGCAATGGCCTATCTCCTGGTATGAGATGGGAATTTCAATGGGCAAAGCTGTCATTAAGTTTGGTCCTCTCACGTAGAAATCCTGGGGAGGTTCATCCAATTCCGGTAGTGCCGATCCAACCTGGATTTTTATCTCTTCCGCGGTACGTTCACCGATCTTTATGTTATGCTGGTGTCTCATATAGGTCTGCACATCGCTTGTAAATCCGTCTCCAGCCACTCGAATCGACTGATTGCAGACAATTCCGCCCAATGCAATAACGGCTATTTCGGTAGTCCCTCCGCCAATATCCACCACCATACACCCTTCCGGTGCCTCCACATCAAGTCCGATACCAATCGCCGCTGCCATTGGCTCAAAAATCATATAGACATCCCTGCCTCCGGCATGTTCGGACGAATCCCTCACTGCCCGGCGCTCAACCTCTGTACTTCCCGATGGAATGCAAACCACCATTTTGAGCGAAGGTGAAAATAGCCTGCGTTTCGTGTTGATCATCTTAATCATTCCCCTGATCATCAATTCAGCAGCCTGAAAATCGGCTATGACTCCGTCTCGCATGGGCCTGATGGTTTTGATATCATCGTGTGTCTTGCCATGCATTTGCCTCGCCCTCTCACCGATTGCGATAAGTTTACTTGTATGCTGGTCAATGGCTACAATGGATGGTTCATTGACCACGACCTTTTCATTGTGGATGATAATGGTATTTGCAGTTCCCAGGTCAATGGCCAGTTCCTGCTGGAATGAAAAGAATCCCATTTTCTTTATTTATTAAATTGTCAATGTTTAAAATGCCTGATACCTGTAAAAACCATGGACATGTGATGTTCATTGCAATAATCGATGGATTCCTGGTCCCGAATGGAACCTCCAGGTTGAACTACTGCGGTAATTCCAGCCTTCCCGGCTATTTCCACACAGTCGGGGAATGGGAAAAATGCATCCGAAGCCATCACAGCGCCCTTTAGCTCAAATCCGAAATGGAGTGCTTTTTCAATACTCTGGTTCAATGCATCCACACGGGAGGTTTGTCCCAAACCTGAAGCCACCAGTTGTTTGTCTTTGACCAGGACAATGGCATTAGATTTGGTATGTTTTACAATAATGTTTGCAACTACCAGATCTGCCAGTTCCTCAGGGGATGCTTCAGTCATTGTGGAAGTAGTCATTTCAGATTCGGTTTCGGTTGAACGGTCACGGTCTTGCAAGATAACACCATTTAAGATTGTTCGGATAATCTTCCTACTCATTTTGTTATCGCGCTGAATAAGAATTATCCGGTTTTTCTTCTGTTTCAAAATCTTGAGGGCATCTTCTGAATAGCCGGGTGCGATTACAACTTCAAAAAATATCCGGTTCATCTCCCCGGCAGTTTCCTCATCGATGGTCCTGTTGGTGATTAATACACCCCCGAATGCAGAGACGGGATCTCCTGCCAGGGCGGCTTTCCATGCATCCACCAGAAGATTCCGTGAAGCAAGTCCACATGCGTTGTTGTGTTTAAGGATAGCGAATGTGGTTTCTTCAAATTCATTCATCAGTCCAACTGCTGCATCAATATCCAGAAGGTTATTGTATGATATTTCTTTTCCGTGTACTTGCTCAAACAATTCATTGAGATCGCCATAATAGAGACCTTCCTGGTGTGGATTCTCTCCATACCTTAATTTTCTGGACTGCTTTTTACTAATTTTCAGAGCACTCTTGTTCTCTCCGTCAAAAAAAGAAAAAATCTCAGTATCATAATGAGATGAAATATTGAATGCATCACCTGCAAACTCCCTTCTGGTCTCCAGGCTTGTCTCGCCTTTTCCGGATTCAAGAAGGGAATACAACGAATCGTATCGATCACGGCTGGCTACCACAAGTACATCCCGATAATTTTTTGCTGCAGCACGTATCAGTGAAATGCCTCCTATATCTATCTTTTCAATGATCTCATCTTCCGGAGCCCCGGATTTCACAGTCTCCTCAAAAGGGTATAAGTCAACTATCACCAGATCGATCTCGGGTATCTGATATTCAGTTAGTTGAGTCATGTCCTCCCGCAATCCCCTGCGTGCAAGTATGCCTCCGAAGACCTTTGGGTGCAATGTTTTCACTCTTCCTCCGAGGATGGAAGGATAGGATGTGAGCTCCTCCACGGCTGTAACAGGAATCCCAAGATCATCTATAAATTTCTGGGTGCCTCCCGTGGAATAGATTGAAATATCCAGTTCATGAAGTTTTCTTACAATCTTGTCCAGACCGTTTTTAGAGTAAACAGACACTAGAGCACTGGAAATTTGTTTCTTGGGAGCCATTAGAATTTCTTGATATATCTTGGTAATTTTAACTTTCTTTGCAAAAGAAACAGTTTCCGTTGACAAAACGAAACGGAAAGACAACATTTTATTAATGGTTATCATTCGATTAATTTGGGAGAGTCTAATCATGGCCATTCAGGCTGTTACAATGAACCGATTGAGAGCCATGTTGTCGTTGCTGGGTATTACCATCGGGATCTTCGCCATCATTGCGGTTTTCACAATAATTGATTCTCTGGAGAAAAATATTCGGGAGAGTCTAAATAGTCTGGGCAGCGACGTGATATACGTAGAAAAGTGGCCCTGGGCTCCTGAAAAAGGTGAGGAATTTGCCTGGTGGAAATACATGAACAGGCCTCTGGCTACCTACGATGAATTTGAATTCATCAAATCGAAAAGCCGTGTAGCCGAGCACGTTTGTTTCGTTTCTGCAGTGGGCCGTAGGATTGAATACGGGAATAATAATGTGGATGGAGCAACTTTATTTGGTGTTTCTGATGGCTTTCAGGATATCCGATCCTTTGAAATTGAAAAGGGCAGATATTTCACACCTATGGAGAATAATGCCGGGAGAAATGTAGTGGTTCTTGGAAGCAAGATAGCAAAAGATCTATTTCAGGGTGCCAATCCTGTGGGGAAGTTTGTCCAGATGCTCGGGAGAAAGGTTATGGTAATTGGGGTGCTCGAGAAGGAGGGCAAGGGAACATTTGATGCATTTATCCTGGACGAAGTTGCCATTCTGCCCATCCACTATTACAAAGGATTTATTGACATTCGCAGGGAGATGTCCGGTCCCCAGATATGGGTAAAATCAAAGGACAACGTAGACGTTCAAGAGCTTACATATGAAGTAACGCAAATCCTCCGTTCCTACCGGAGGCTAAAACCGGCTGATGAAAATAATTTCGCACTCAACCAGACGAGCATCATTAATAACCAGCTGGACCAATTCTTTGCAGTGCTGAAAATCGCTGGATTCTTTATTGGGATCTTTTCCATCATAGTGGGAGGATTCGGAATTGCCAACATCATGTTTGTCTCGGTAAAAGAACGCACGCACATTATTGGAATTCAGAAAGCTCTCGGAGCCAAAAAGTACTTCATACTTCTCCAGTTTCTGTTCGAATCGGTCATGCTATCGATCGCAGGTGGCATTATCGGTTTGCTGATCGTTTTCGTGGGGGCAACTGTAATAAGTTTGTCGGGTAGTTTCTCCGTCTATCTAACCCTTACTAATATTCTTCTGGGGATTGGAATATCCAGCGTTATCGGGCTTGTCAGTGGTATATTTCCCGCTTGGCGGGGCGCCAGAATGGATCCGGTGGTAGCCATTAACACAACATTCTAATATTCAATCTTTTAAATGAAAAAGCCATAAAGTATTCTGCCCATCAGAAAATAGATGAACAATCCCATGATATCATTCATGGTTGTTATGAAAGGCCCGGTCGCCAGAGCCGGATCAACTTTCAAGCGGTTCAGCAGTAATGGGATAAGGGTTCCAAAAAGTGCAGCGAAAATAATTACTACGAACAGAGAGAAGCTTACTGTGAACGTAAGGGCCAGATTTTTGCTTATGAAAAAATTATAGAGAAACAGAAGTCCGGATAGCATCAGGCCATTCAATAGGGCCACAAGAAGTTCTTTGATCAATTTTCGAAACGTACTTTCAAGTCCCAGGCTGTTGCTGGCAATCCCCTGAACGATTATAGCTGATGATTGAATTCCCACATTTCCTGCCATAGCTGCAATCAGGGGGATGAAAAATGCCATTTCGGGATGTAATTTAATCTGGCCTTCAAAACGGCTAATGACAGCTGCGACAATCACCCCGCCCAGTAAGCCGATAATCAACCATGGTAGTCTGGCCCTGGAAAGCCTGGCAGGAGAGTCTGTGGTCTCCACATCGGCGGTAATACCGGATGCTAACTGATAGTCCCTTTCTGCCTCACCACGTATGACGTCCACTACGTCATCAATAGTAATCCGGCCCATCAATCTTCCTATGGAGTCGGTCACAGGCAATACGATCAGATCGTATTTTCCCATAATCTGCGCCACCTCTTCGGAAGGGGTAGCGGTTTTTACCGATCGTACTCCGGAGTCAAAAATATCCTTGATCTGGGTAGAGGCGCTTGCCAGGAGCAGCACTTTAAGGGAAAGGATACCCAGGAGTACATTCTCATCGCTCACCACGTATATATAATAAATTTCGTCCAGGTCCTTGGCCTGCTTTCTCATTTCCCTGATGCAGGTGGCCACTCCCCAGTTTTCATTGACCCTGATCATTTCTTTGGCCATCAGGCCACCAGCGGTGTCTTCATCATAACCAAGCAGGTCTACGATATCCCCGGCTAGTTCTACATCTTCGATATGGCCGAGCACTTCCTGCTTCTTCCCTTCGGAAAGATCTCCGATTATATCGGCAGCATCATCGGAGTCCATGTGGTGGATAAACTGACTGGCAATCACATCCGGGGGCAGGGCCTTAAGGAATTTTTCACGGTCATCCTCCTCCAGTTCCACCAGGACATCCGAAGCTTTGGAAGGATCCAGTAAAAGGTAGAGGTAAGTGGCTTCGTCAATATTGAGGCCTTCATATATTTCAGCAATATCAGCCGGATGCAGTGCTTCCAGTTTTTCCAATGCTGCCTTGTCATCCTTAAGGTCAATAATGGACCTCAGGTCGCTAATATATTCTCTTGTCAGTTCAGTATTCATGGCCTTGTATTTTAGGAATTACTTAGCCTGTTTTCCGTAAGATGTGATTCTACCCAGGATGTCAATCTAATAAACTCGGGAACGCCGAGTTGTTCAGGCCGTTTCGAAAGGAGTTCAAAATTGCCATCTAAATTTAGTAAAATAGATTTTAACGAATTCCTGATCATTTTCCGACGTTGGTTAAAAACTGTTTTAACCACCCGATAGAAGAGTTCTTCATTACAGGGAAGATTTTGGGTTGAATTCCGCGTAAGCCGGAGTACCCCCGAGGTTACTTTTGGAGGTGGGAAAAATGATCCTGGCTTCACCGAAAAGAGCTTCTGGATATCATAAAAGGCTTGAAGGAATACACTCAATATGCCGTACTCTTTTGAGCCAGGAAACGATGCAATCCGGTCAGCCACTTCTTTCTGGATCATACAAACTATCGAAGGAACGCGCTGTCGATACTCCAACACACGAAAAAAAATCTGGCTCGAAATATTATATGGAAAGTTTCCGATCACATGGAAGCTGCTTTTGGTATACGCATCTATGTTAAGTTTCAGGAAATCCGCTTCAATAAGGGTCTCCTGAAGGATTGGCCATTTTTTTTTCAAATAAAGTACTGATTCGGGATCGATCTCCACCGGTAATAAATTGATCTCCTTTTCAAGCAGACGTCCAGTCAACACACCTGTGCCGGGTCCGATCTCGATGACGGTAGCACCAGGATTGGCAGGCAGCGCATTTACAATGCGTTCCCCTATGGCTTGGTCGGTTAAGAAATGCTGTCCGAGATGTTTTTTAGGGCGTACCATGGGTATCCAAAGTTAAAAGGATTTAGGTATTTTTGGAATCGATTAACGAATTCAACATGATTAAGCTAGAAAATCCATATGCAGATTACAAGGAATATAATTGTTTTGGTTGCAGCCCAACGAATCCATTGGGATTGAGAATGGAATTCCAGGAGAAGGGGGATGAGATTGTAAGCACATGGATGCCGGGGAAGAATTATCAGGGATTCCATGATATATTGCATGGCGGGATCCAGTCCACCATGATGGATGAGATTGCCAGCTGGGTCGTATTTATAAAGTTAAATACGGCAGGAGTTACCTATCAAATGAAAACGAAATTTAGGAAACCGGTGAAAATATCAAAAGGATCCATTTCACTGAGAGCAAAACTGGTTCAGCAACAAAGAAGCATTGCCACAATTGAGGTGAGGTTAATGGATGGAGAGGGCAGGGAATGTTCCTCCGGTTCTGTGGATTATTTTGTGCTTCCCAGATTAAAAGCAGAAAAGGAGATGCATTTTCCCGGAAAAGAAGCATTTTATAAAAGATAGAACAACATTTGATGCACTACGATTTTGACAAGGTAATAAACAGGAAGGGCACGGATAGTGTAAAATATGATCTGAGCGGTTCCTATTTTGGAAGTGAAAAGGTGCTCCCTATGTGGGTTGCAGATATGGACTTTGAAGTGGCTGACTTTATCCGGGAGGCTCTCATTGAACGACTCAATCATCCCATATATGGATACACTTACCGGCCGCAAACGTATTATAATGCCCTGGCTTCATGGACTCTGCGAAGGAATGGATGGGAGATCGAGCCCAGTACGATTAATTTTAGTCCGGGAATTGTTCCGGCATTGAACCTTTGTGTGCTGGGGCTCACTAAGCCGGGCGATAAAATTGTTGTCCAGCCCCCTGTCTATTTCCCATTCTTTTATTCGGTGACCAACCATAAAAGGGAGCTGTTGTACAATCAGCTGGCAGAGGACTATGGACAGTACAGGATTGATTTCGATCATTTGGAAGAACAGTTTAAAAAAGGGGTGAAGATGTTTTTCTTTTGCCATCCACACAATCCGGTCGGCAGGGTATGGACCAGAGAGGAGCTAGTACGGCTGGCCGAACTATGTGTACGTTACAAGGTCCTGGTCATTAGCGACGAAGTTCATTCTGATCTCATTCTATTTGGAAGCGGACATATTCCCCTGGCTTCGCTTGGAAAGGAAATTGCAGATCTAACCATTACGACTGTGGCTCCAAGTAAGACATTTAACCTGGCTGGTCTTTATACTTCGGCAGTGATCATACCAAACCCAGACTTATTTAAAAAGTATGCAAGGATATTAGATGTTGTCCATGTGGCCGGCGGAAGTCTTTTTGGACAGGTCGCCATGGAGGCGGCTTATACACATGGTGATGAGTGGCTTGATCAGTTAATTCGTTATCTGGAGAAGAATTATCTTCTCCTGAAGGAGAGCCTGAATAACTTGGTCCCGGAAATTATTATTTCACCATTGCAGGCCACCTATCTTTCCTGGCTCGATTTATCGTTCCTGGGAATGAATGAAAAAGGACTAAAGGAGTTCATGATTCATCAGGCCGGACTGGGATTAAATGACGGACCGATGTTCGGGCCGGGAGGAGAAAATCATCAACGGTTAAACATTGCCACACCTTCATCTGTGTTAAAGGAAGGCATTGAACGCGTGGCAAACGCCGTGCAAGCCACCAGATAATCTTTTGTATCTTTAATAAGATTTATTTTCCAATGAAGCTCAGGTTTACCTTCACTTTTAAGATCATGTTGCCATACATGATTATTGCTACAATGTTCATCTTTATATTATTGAGCGAAGTGGATGGGAAGTACAGCCTGATCACATGGATATCGGCTTTGGGGTTGGCAATCAGCCTTATATTTGGTGCGCTACATATTTTCTGGTTGAAAAGGCCGCTTCACAGGATCAGTAGCCTGGTGGTTAAGCTTACCAGGGGGAACATGCCAGAGTTCACCTCCTCCGGATCTGCCGATGAAATTGGCGACCTGGAGCGGAATCTGGAAAAACATGTTTCAAATCTTCAGGGAATTGCTGCCTTTTCACGATCCATGGCTAAAGGAGATTTTACCGGCAAATTTGAAAAGCTCAGTAGCAAGGATGAACTGGGTGAAGCACTCCTTTCTTTGAAAGGAAGCCTCATGGATTCCTTCAAAGACTCAGAATCCAGACGGCAAGAGGAGGAGAACAGAACATGGTCGGCTCAGGGATTGGCAAAGTTCAGCAATCTTTTCAGGGAGGCTGAGGACAACCTGTATGACCTTTCAAAGACATTAATGAAAGAGCTTGTGGCATATACAGAAGCGGACGTGGGAGCACTGTTCATCACCATGGAACATGACCAGGAACATGACCAGGAGCAGGAACATGACCAGAAGCAGGAGCATGACCAGGAGCAGGAGCATGACCAGGAACAGGCCATGGTGCAGGAACATGACCAGGAACAGGCCCTGGTGCAGGATGGAAATCTGGATGGGAATAAGGTGAAAAGATTGGAATTGTTTGGCAGTTATGCTTTCGACCGTGAAAAGTATCACCATCAGACGTTTATTTTTGGGGAAGGGCTTGTAGGCAGAGCTGCCATCGAAAGGGAGGTGATTTACGTCACAGATCTTCCTTCCGATTATATTAAGATCAGATCGGGTTTAGGTGAAGATGCTCCTTCTTCCATTTTGCTCACCCCGGTTATGCTGGATAACAATGTGTTGGGTGTAATTGAATTGGCTTCTCTGACAGAGATTCCACCCCATCAGAGAGAATTTATCCGTCAGCTGGCAGTAGCGCTGGCAACCACCCTGGCCAAGGTGAAGGCCAACCTCCAGACGAGGAAACTTTTTGAGCAACTTGAAACTGCTCAAAATGAATCGGCAATCAGGGAAGAAAAATTGCTCAAAGAGATCGAAAACCTTCGCGAAGGAACCTCCCGGGATTAAAAATAACATCCTGTTTCCACTTATTGTCGGCCACCTTTCGGTTGAACAAAGACATTATGTCATATTACGATGCCCAAAGTATGACATAGTGACAGCTAATGCTCCCTGGCATATGCTTTGAAATAGGATGATCAACGAATAAAAAATAATACAAACACTAAATTATAGGAGGATAAAAAAATGTTAGCAAGATTAAACAGACGTTACGTACCCGCTTACTGGGATGATTTTTTCAATGACACTTCATTCAATAATTTCAATTCAGATGCACGCTGTGGGACTACCCCTGCTGTCAATGTGGTTGAGGATGGAAAGGAGTTCAGAATTGAGGTCGCAGTACCTGGATTATCAAAGGACAATTTTAAGATTGACCTTGAGAATGAAGTTCTTACAATATCTTCTGAGAAGAAAGAAGAGAAAGATGACAAAAAACAAAACTACACGCGCAAGGAATTCAATTACAGCACGTTTAAGAGAAGTTTTCAGCTGCCTGAGACAATTGATGAAGATCAGATCAAAGCCAGTCATGATGCAGGGATTCTGACTATTCATCTTCCCAAGAAAGAAGAAGTTGTTGAAAAAGCTCCAAAGCAAATTGAAATTTCTTAGGGAGTGCGTGTGACAGAGTAAGAGTGGGAAGTTAGAGTATTTGTGAAAAGTTGGGTTTAAGGCAGGAGTCGAGTATGGCTCCTGCCTTTTTCACATCCGGATACAAAGAGGCTCCGGGTTAACTGGATGATCATGGTGCGGGAAGCTTCGATGCACCTTAGAGCGAAATATTTTGTCTAAATCCTTGTTTTGATTCTTGCCGTTTCTGATTCAAATCCTGGCTTCTCCAGAAGGGCGAACATGTTCTTTTTGTATGCTTCAACTCCTGGTTGATTAAATGGATTAATGCCAAGCATATATCCGCTTATTCCACAGGCATTCTCAAAGAAATAAAGAAGCTGTCCCAAAAAGTGGGCATTGAGTCTCGGCAAGGAGATTCTTATGTTTGGGACCCCCCCGTCCACGTGTGCTAAAATGGTACCTAATTCAGCCATTTTATTTACGTGGTCAATGCGTTGAGTTGCCAGATAATTTAGTTGGTCAAGATTTGTTGCATCGAGCGGGATTGTCATTTGATGATCGGTTTTCTCAATGCTGATAACTGTTTCGAAAAGGATTCGCTCCCCTTCCTGGATGTATTGTCCCATCGAATGAAGGTCAGTTGAATTATCAACCGAAGCTGGATAAATCCCTTTTCCATTCTTCCCCTCGCTCTCTCCAAAGAGTTGTTTCCACCACTCGGAAACAAAATGAAGCTTGTTATGGTAATTCACCAAAATTTCTATTTTCTTCCCCGATCTGTATAACGCATTGCGTGTGGCAGCATACAAAGCTGCAGGATTGTCTTCCATAGGCAAGTTGGGATCGCAGCGACTACTCATTTCTCTGGCACCCTCTACCAGTTGACGGATGTCAATACCACAGATGGCCAGTGGAATCAATCCCACAGGCGTAAGAACTGAAAACCTTCCACCCACGTCATCCGGGATCACAAAACTTCGGTAGCCTTCTTCATCGGCAAGTTGTCTTAAAGCTCCCTTGCTTGAATCTGTGACGGCAATTATTCGTTCTCTTGCCTCTTTTATCCCAACCTTGCCAATTAAGTGATTCTTTAGAATACGAAAAGCAAGGGCGGGTTCGGTGGTTGTACCGGATTTTGAAATTACTACCATGGAGTAGCGATAGTTCTCAAGCAACGCCAACATTTCATGCATGTAGTCCTCACCGATGTGGTGTCCGGCAAAGAGCATGTGAGGAGAATTCGGCTGTTTGCCGAAGTGAGCAAAGTTGTTTGATAAGGCATCGTTCACTGCCCGGGCGCCCAGGTAGGACCCCCCAATTCCAACCACGACCAATATATCCGTGCTCTCTTTCAGCCCCGACACAGCCTCTTCTATTTCTGCGAGTTGCAGGTCAGTTATTCCAGATGGCAGATTGAGCCAGCCTAAAAAATTATTGCCTTCTCCATTCCCTTGATAGAGGATTTTCTGTGCGCTTCTTATCTCTTCACCGAGTCCTGAAATTGCATCCTCTGAGATGAAATCAAATACCCTGGATAAGTTCAGACTGATATTTTTCATGCCGCAAAAATAGCTAAAAAACTTATTCGAAACACTACTTACCCTCCTTGGATGAGAGGTTACCCACAAGGCTGATTTTCATCTTATTTTGATTTTTATGGTTATATTCAACCCGGGATAAGGCTGTTAGAACCTCCCCTTTTGCCATACTTATTAATTCAGGGTACTTATGAAAATACACACACAGTTAATTGCTCTTATTATTAGTACACTTTTCCTGCAGCCTGTTCATGCACAAAAAAAAGGAATCGAATCCATCAACACGCACGATCTGAAAACACACATGCTTTTCCTGGCTTCTGATGAACTGGAAGGAAGGGAAACAGGTGAACCCGGATTAAACGTAGCTGCACGATACCTGGCAGTTCAGGCAGAACAGCTAGGATTAAAACCGGCTGATCCTGAAAATGGATTCTTTCAGCACTACATTATTCAGGAGAAAACGTATGACTGGTCCAACAGCCATATCACCATTTTAACCAGCGACAAGGATCCTGTGGTGAACAACAGGTCGTTTTTTATTTTTCCGGCTTCCGGTGCTGAAAATATTCTCATTGATGGAGAAGTTGTTTTCGCAGGATATGGGATCAATGATGAGGAGCACGGGTACAATGATTTTTACAATGTGGACATCGAAGGCAAGGTGGTGCTGATTATGAACCGTGCACCTATGAATGAAAAGGGTACTGAGACTCAGTTTGATAATGACAAGTGGAATGGAAGACGGAATTACCAGTATAAGTTGCAATATATTTATTCGCAGCACCCGAAAGCAGTTCTTTTGGTATATGATCCGAAATCCGGTATACAATCAATAGAGGATATTTTCCCCGGGGCTGCCGATTACCTGGGTACAGCCAGAAGCCTGAAAAATGTGGCAGGAGAAGGCTATTCGGATAACACACAACCAAAGATGGTAATGATTCACCGAACGGTAGCCGATCAATTATTAGAAGGTGTTGGAAAGTCGCTGGAAGAACTTCAGATGGAAATTGATAAAAAAGTAACTCCCAAATCTTTTCTTTTAGCAGATACAAGAATCAGAATAGAGCTTCATGTGAATGTGAATGATTTGAATGTGTCCAATGTATTTGGTATGATTGAAGGGAGTGATCCTGTTTTGAAGGATGAAGTTGTCATTTATCTGGCACATTTCGATCATGTGGGAACCGATGGCAAAGGGGGTGTATATAATGGGGCGGATGACAATGCTTCAGGTACGGTAGCACTTATCGAAATCGCCGAAGCATTTCTAAAAGAAAAGAGGCACCCGATGAGAAGCATCGGGATACTGTGGGTTTCGGGAGAAGAGATAGGTTTATTTGGCTCGAAATATTTTGCCGATCATCCGTTGGTTCCCATTGAGAAAATTGCGGCAGTAATCAACCTCGATATGGTAGGCCGAACTAAATCAAAAGAAGATGAGGAAAGCAGCAGGCGTGGCCTCACCATAGTGGGAGCCGACACGGTGAAGGTTATCGGAGGGTTACAGAGTAAAATTTTAATGGATATCAGTAAGCAGACCCTGGCTGAAATGGGCCTCAATGCGAACTATTCTTACAATGACGTGAATCATCCTGAGCGGTATTTTTTCCGGAGTGATCACATCAATTTTGCCAGGAAGGATATACCTTTTCTTTTTTATTCAACGGGTACTCACCGCAACTACCACCTGGTTAGCGATGAGGAAAAACTAATTGACTATGATAAGTTCCTAAAGATGACTCGCTTTAGCTTCAGGGCCGGATACAATGCGGCTCAATACGATGGATCCATCGAAGTGGATGATCCGATGTCTTCCTGGTAGGCACTGTAGCTATGAATTACTCCCTGGCTCCTGTGACAGATTTGCCCCTTGGAAAGGAGATATCCACGCATCTTCTGAACAGGGTTCTCGTGGGGCCAAGAAAAGAAGAAATCCTGCATTTTGCCAACCTGACAATCACAGAGGCGATAAATGAACTGTTGACGGTGGAGGATCCTCCTGATCCACCTTTGCAGGCCTTCGGAACAGATCCTAATGTACCAATAGGTGACACCTGGGTCGACTCCGCATTGGATGGATCCATTCGATTTCTTAGAAAAAAAAGCATCAGGTCCTGGTGGACAGGTGTAATTCTAAACCAATCAACCACACTCAGGGAAAAGATGGTGCTGTTCTGGCATAACCACTTCGTTACAGAATTAAACGTGGTTAATATCCCTGCCTACCTGTATGATTATAATCAGTTAATCAGAGAGCATTCGCTGGGAAATTTTAAAACCCTGGCTATTCAAATGACCGTAAATACTGCGATGCTTCGATACCTGGATGGGATTCAAAATACGGTTTCATCTCCAAACGAAAACTACGCCAGGGAGTTGTTTGAACTATTCACCATCGGGAAGGGGCCACTTATGGCGGAGGGGAATTATACCTATTATACAGAACAGGATGTACAAGAGGCGGCCAGAGTGCTTACAGGGTGGAAAGTCAATAACAATACACTGGCACCCTGGTTTAATGCTTCCCATCATGACAAAGGAATAAAAATCTTCTCTGAATATTATGGCAACCAGGTCATTGCAGATCAGGGCGATACTGAATACCAGGCTTTGATCCAAATGATATTTAATCAAAAAGAAACTGCAAGAACCCTTGTTCGAGACCTCTATCGCTGGTTTGTTTACTACCTGATTGACGAGGAAGCAGAATATCAGATTATCGAACCTCTTTCAGACATTCTTTTCGATAACGGGTATGAGATTCTGCCAGTCTTAAAAAGTTTACTTAGCAGTCAGCATTTTTTTGATACCGGATTCAGAGGGTGTTATATTAAAAATCCGCTGGAGTTTATCCTTGGATCGCTAAGGAGGCTTGAGGTGTCCATTCCAGATGAACTTCAGACAAAATATGAGTTCTGGAACTTATTTTACAATCTTGCCAGCTATCAGGAACTTGACCTGGGAAATCCGCCCGATGTGGCTGGCTGGCCTGCGTATTACATGGAGCCTGGTTTCAATGAATTGTGGATAAATTCGGCCACATTGCCACAGAAAGCCGAATTCGCTTCCAAATTAATTCATGGGAATTATAAGAAAAATGGGATAAAACTTAAGATTGATGCGATTGCACTTGCTGAAATGACTTCCGATCCTTCGGAACCAATTCAGTTAATCACAGAATTCTGTGAGTTGTTGCTACCGGCCCCGGTCTCTGACTTGAAGTTTAATGAGCTGAAAGAAGTCCTGATACCCGGATTGCCTGATTTTGAGTGGACCGTTGAATGGTTCAAATATAAAAACAATGCAGGGGATGCCACCCTGAAAGAATCGGTGGAAAATGCCTTACGGCTTCTACTAGAGGCCATTCTGCACCTGCCTGAATATTATCTCATGTAACGAATGTGGAATGAAGAGACGGGATTTTCTAAAATATGGGTCCACATTATCTGCACTGCCATTGGTATTAAAAGGGCAGCCTGTGTATGCAGTTGCCAGAAATCTTTTTTTGGAGTCCCTTACCTCTTTTCGCCCCGACAGAAAGTTGGTACTGGTACAATTAAATGGAGGCAATGATGGATTGAACACCTTTGTGCCCCTGGATCAGTACGAAAATCTGCGGAAGGCCCGGTCCAATATTATTATTCCACAAAACAAACTTATTAAATTTGCGGAAAGCATAGGACTTCATCCATATTTTGGCAAGATAAAAGCACTTTCGGACGATGAGAAATGCCTGGTCATTCAAAATGTGGGCTATCCACATCCCAACCTTTCTCATTTCAGGGCCAGGGATATAATAACAGGCGGTTCGGCATCAGATGAAGTACTACACTCTGGCTGGATGGGCAGAATGCTCAATGAACTACATCCTGATTATCCGGTGGGTTACCCAAATGAATCTTATCCACATCCTGTTGCTCTAACGATTGGGTCTTCTGCCTCACAGACATGTCAGGGCTATGGGAGCAATCTCAGTGCCGTTATTAAGAATATAAATACAGTATACCAATCACCGGGGGAGCCTGGCTCTTATCCCGATTCACCATTTGGGAAGGAGATGGATTATATTGCCGGAGTGATGAAACGGACTGAGATCTATTTGGAAGGGATTGGTGAAGCATCTTCCAGGGCTACAAATCTTTCGCCCCACTATCCAGAATCCGGAAATAGTCTGGCGGATCAGCTAAAGATTGTTGCCAGGCTAATTGCCGGTGGGCTTAATACTCAAATCTATGTGGTGAATTTAGGCGGGTGGGATACACACGCCGACCAAACGGAAGATGGAGTTCCTGAAAATGGCAGGCACCGTACCTTGCTATCAAAACTTTCGGATGCCCTTTTTGCTTTCCAGGATGATCTGAAGTTGTTAGGTATAGAAGACGATGTGCTGGGATTTGTCTATTCTGAATTCGGAAGAAGGATCAAATCCAATGCCAGCCTTGGAACCGATCATGGAACTGCATGGCCAGCAATTCTTTTTGGGTCGAAGGTCAATCCGACCATTCTAGGGTCAAATCCTGTGATTCCCGATCAGGTTGAAAAGTCAGATAACCTTCCCATGCAATTCGATTTCAGAAGTGTCTATGCCTCTATTTTTAATGAGTGGTTTGAAGCGGATGATATTCTTGTGCAACAGGTCCTTTTTGATCAATTTGAACCCCTTCCAATTTTAAAGCCGGATACAACTTTTGAACATGCGGAGTCGGGTGGCAAATTTGAGCTTTATCCAAATCCGGTTAAAGATCAGGTAATGATTACCATGGAGGTTCCGGATGGCGAATGCACTCTACAGCTCTTTACCTCCGGCGGACATCAGACGAGGACTCCGACAAGGAAAGTATTTGATGCAGGGCTGCATCAGTTTAGCCTCGATCTTTCATACCTTGAGCCAGGGACCTATTTCCTGGGACTCATCAATGGATCAAGAAGACAGACTATTCCTTTCCTGAAAATGTAGCATGTATCAAACCTCCAGAGCTGTTCCATTCACCCGCAGGTTTCTCACTCATGTCTTCGCTATTAAATAAGGAGATCTTCTTATCTGAATTGCATGAAATTCATTAGTAAACTTCAGGAACAAAGGTTTGGTCTGAAATAGGGGGCCTTACATAACCTTCCATACTGGTGGCTGGAAGACTGATCTTTTTGTGTTTGATTTCTTTATAAGGGATCATGGACAGGAGGTGGTGAATGGTGTTGAGCCTTGCCCTGCGTTTATCATCTGCATTGACCACATACCAGGGACAAATTTTTGTATCAGTGTATGCGAACATTTCATCTTTTGCTTTGCTATATTCGATCCAGCGACTTCTCGACTCCAGGTCCATCGGACTGAACTTCCATCGTTTTAGGGGATCTTCAATCCTCTCCCTGAACCGGTTCTCCTGTTCTTCGTCACTCACAGAAAACCAATACTTTACAAGAATTATTCCCGACTGGATTAGCATCTCTTCAAACCTGGGGCATGATCGTAAAAAGTCCCAATATTCGTCCTCTGTACAGAAACCCATCACATGTTCTACGCCTGCCCGGTTATACCAACTGCGATCGAGCAGGACTATTTCACCCGCGGCCGGCAAGTGAGAAACATACCGTTGAAAATACCATTGTGTTTTTTCACGTTCGGTTGGAACTCCCAGGGCAACGACCTTGGCGATTCTTGGATTAAGTCGCTGGGTGATGCGTTTTATGACTCCTCCTTTGCCTGCTGCATCGCGGCCCTCGAATACGACCACCAAACGCAATCCTTTTGATTTCACCCATTCATGCAGCTTCACCAATTCCAGCTGAAGCCGTTCCAGTTCCTTAAAATATAACTTCTTGTTTAGACGGGATGAGGTCGAATCTTTCTTTGAATGGTCTGGCTTTTTCTGCTTATGGCTTTTACTCATATGTCAGGAGGTTTAGAGTAAAATTATGATAAAAATGGTTATAATCCAATGTCATCGGCCTGGATTATCGCTCCATTATTTTCCCAGCCACTACATTAGGGGTTGAATGGGAATATGGGAATGATCTCTTCCTGGCGGTTCCAAAGAGCACTTGCTGTCAATTGACAGCACAAGTACTAAAAAAGCTGAAAGACAATTATTTGGTGCCGAATAAGCGGTCACCAGCATCCCCCAGACCGGGCAAGATATACCCCAGTTCATTGAGCCCGTCATCTAAAGAAGCGAGGTAGATATCCACTTCCGGATGCTCCTCTTCAATGCGGTTGACTCCCTCGGGCGCGCCAACGATGCATACCAGCTTGATGAGTCTGGCACCTTCATTCTTAAGGGTGGTAATGGCCGCACTTGCACTCCCCCCGGTAGCCAGCATGGGATCAAGGACCAGTACAATGCCCTCTTTAATGTTTGCCGGAAATTTTGCATAGTAATTCTGAGGTTGAAGGGTGGTATGATCGCGATACATGCCTACGTGGCCTACTTTAGCGGTTGGAATCAGGTTGGTGATGCCATCCACCATACCCAGTCCGGCTCTTAATACGGGTACCAGAATAATATCCTTGGCCAGTTCGGTGGCAGCACAATGTGCAAGTGGGGTTTCAATCTTAATCTCCCTGATTGGAAAATCACGGGTGATCTCATATGCCATCAGTGCGGCAATTTCGTCCAGGTTTTCACGAAAGTCTTTTGTCCCGGTTTCCTTCTTTCGAATCAGGGTAAGTTTATGGTTTAGTAATGGATGCTGGACAACGGTAAGCATGGTTTACGTCCTTAATTCATTGCGGTCAACTTGTCATGGATAGGGGATTCATGCTCTTATTTTCTAAATACAGAGGGGTCTGTTTCTCTTTCATTGCCGCGAAATGCAGCGACAAAAGCCTGGCTATAGCCTGCATTTTTACAACTTGTTCTGAATTTGCTTGCCTCTGAAACCGTTTCAAATTCTCCGACCGTAACCCTGTAAGCCCCTTTGTAAAAGTATTCGAATGTCTCATGCCTGGCGCCGGAAATAGTTACAATCGGATTGCTGTTTGCACGGGAACTGGACAAGATCTGTATTCTGAAAACTAACCGGTTAGGATCCAGTTCTTCAATTGGTTCTTCCACTGGTTCTGGCTCTGGTTCAACTACAACAGGTTCAGGGACAGCTTCTTCAATGACAGGCTCCGGCTCTGGCACCGACTCGTCTGCCACAGGTTCAGGTTCAGGTTCAGGTACCGGCTGCTGGACCACAGGGGGCACAGCGGGCTCAAATAAAATGGGTTCGGCTTCTATTTTTGTTTCAGGTTCGGGTTCGGGTTCGGGTGCCGGAACAAGCTTTTGCGATTCCTCATCTTCCGTAAGTAAGGGAAGGGCATTCAGATCAAATCCGACCTGCTCAAGCACTTCGGTGGATGCCGCAAACGCCCCCGATGTATACCCCGATGTCAACATATCCTGAAGTAATCCGGAGATATCTTGGTCCTGGGGATTTTCGATCCCGGATCGCAGAAGTGCCTTATTATCCAAGCTCAATTGAAGAACCTCCCCGGTTTCTTCTGATTTGAGCATCTTCGAAAAAAGGGCTGTCTTCTTATTTGGGTGAATAGAAAAACCCAGGTCATCTTCGATGGTATTTACATAGTCTGTCATGTTCTGGGGCTCACCCCACCCAGATCCATTGAAGAAGCAAACATAAATATCGTTCCCACCAAATCCCATATGTCCGGTTGAAGAGAAAAAGAGGTTATTTTTATGGTCCAGGTAAGGGTACCACTCATCTCCGGTGGTATTAATATTGCTTCCCAGGTTTGTGGGTGTTGACCATCCGGAAGGTGTTTTCCTTGAGATAAACAGATCCAATCCACCATTGGAAGGGGAGCGGTCAGAAGAAAATACCATGTAAGAATCATCTACTGATATGGCAGGGTGCAAATACCTTGAAGGATCTCCCGTGAATGACAGCTGGTTATGAGTGGATCCTTCGCCATTCACGATGGACATCTCAAAGATCTTTTCGGCACTGCGCCTGCCGGAAATGTTGACAGATTTAGTGAAATACACCTTTCGGTAGTCCCTGGTAAATGACATACCGGCAGGCGAGTAAGGAAAATCGTCATTCACGAAAAGGGGCCTGCTGCTTTCGAGAGCGATGTATTCGAGCGGAACAAAGAAAGCTTTGACAACCCCGAAGGTGATGTGATCAGGAATCATTTTTTGATGGAACTTCGTGTTGGATAGAAATACCATGCCGTTCATGTAAAAGGTCACATCATTGGTCGGCCCGTCAATCTCCAGACCAAGTGTATCCTTAACCAATAATTCCCGGACCCGGATCGAATCCTCTTCAATCCTCATGGTGGGTAGGCCTGCATGCAGATTAATTTGAAGAAATCCGGTTGCAACGAACAGGAATAAAATTAGTCCTCTATGTATTCTTATTGTGGTCATCCCTTCATCCTGTTACCAGTGCCTGTATTGCAGAAATTTTTGTCCTTCCTGGCCCAGGTTCAAACCCAGAGAAAGTTCAAATATGATATTTTCATTGTTGAGAAACCCAACCCTGGGAAATTCAAGGAATACTCCTGTATAAAACCGGGGGAACTGGTATTGAAAAAACAGAGCAAAAATGTCCACGGACTTCACATAGGTTCCGACATAAAAATTCTGCAGGTATACTTTCAGATAGGGTACGATGTGTTTATGAGGCTCAGAAAGTGTGGAATCGTTCAGAGAGATCAGCAGGGAAGGTTCCAGCACGATCGAATTGCTCTTGCTCAGCAGAAACTTATAGCCACCGTGAAAATGATATTCCCTTGGAATATAAGCGTCTGAGTTAACGGTTATTTCATTTGAAAGTTTTGTCCCAAGCAAGGAGGTCACTGAAAGTCCCGCAAAAGCTGTTGGACCATAATAATAGACACCGAAATCCAAGTTGGGATTAAATGAGCTGCTCAAAGTATCCCCAGGCGCCTCAACTGAAGTCTTAGGCACATTTAGAAAGCCTTTAAGCGATAGACCCACTGCCAAATTGTGGATACTTGCTTCATCAAGTGCAAAATGGTAAGAACCTGCAACGGCTAATCCTGCATTCCAACTGCTATCCAGTTGCTCCTGAAAGATATAGGTCCCCATCCCGATATTTGAAAAAAACCCGGACGGACTTGCCAACCGCTTGTGCAGATTAATGATCTGGTTATTTGGAGTGGAGAGGATCTTGGAGGTAATGCTGATGTTTGTGAAATCTTTGCTTCCAACAAAGGCAGGATTCAATACCATCTGATGATAAACCGGAATTGACAACGGTTTTGAAGGGACAACCTGGGCTTTCAGCGTGTTGTTCAGAAGGAGTCCCAACAGTCCAATAACTATGTATCTAATGCATTTTTGAACCGGCATATTTAATTTCAGTCTTATACCATATAGCAAGGATATGAACAGTTGAAAGGTACCAATTTTAAAAAATTCCTTCCGTTCAAATAGTACATTCACATAAAATTAACAAAATGATCAAATAAAAGGATCATTCAATCAAAGTAAAAAAAGTCAGGAGAAAAGCATGAAAGCATAAAAGTGGTTAAATTGGATCGGAAGAGGGGAGGATATCAGTTATAAAATATTGAGCTTCCTCATAAAAGTCCCCGGAAGAAATCAGCTTATCATTCGATCGATCAGCATCATTACCAATGTCAGCATACGCATTTATGGTTCCTGAGGCTATGACAACAAACCGGTCGTGAGTTGCTGTATCTGCAGTTACCGTATATACCTGTGATAATCCTCCCCCGGTGAATGAATTGACATCGATGATATTGCCTGTGATTGTATTGTAAATGGCCAGCTCGCCAAGAAATTCAAATAAAGTTGGGATATTGCCAGCGGTTAATACCTGAGGATTTACCGTCACAAGGGCTGTCGCAAAGATCCGTTCATTTTTTATATGAGCGCTAATGACAGTGGTTGGATTGATCAGAAGAATCGGTTCTTCCTCTAAATTTAGGCAGCTCACTACCGAGATCAGAGTGAGTACCGGAACAAAATAGATTGCTTTCATTATTTCTATATAGTGAGACTAAAAGTAGGAATTCACTGTTACAAAAACAAAAGACCTGTATCAATTAAGGAGAAGGGTACCAGGAAGGTAATTTACATTTGCAGCTGGACTTTCTTATTAGGATATTTCTTATACTGGATCAGGAACCCAATGCATCCCAGCTTCTCTTTGAATTCCTTTTCTGATGATTCCCTGGCCAGTACATTAACCTTAATAATGAGTGGTTTAGAAACATCAAATCCCAGACCCAGGGATTCGAGATACTTGTCTTCTTCATTGTCATAAAGCACTTGGCTGGTCTGCTGATCGATCAACACAAAATGGATAGGATACAATTTCCGGTGAGTACAGAAAGAGAGTATGTAGTCTTTCTGGCCATAAAATACCACATCGAACTCTACTGTATCGAGGGGACTAATGCTTGCGGATTTGGATTGGCTATAGAGCTCAAAGCCTCTCTGGAGGTCGTACCTGCAATCTCCTTCGATATGGTAATCCACACAATTCTGTGAATGTATAGGAGCAGGAAGCAGGAGAAGCAGGAGAATCAGGAGCGGGATACCATGGATCAGTTTCATAATTTGTATTTTTTGAGTTAGCCTGCTATGATTTTGGTTCTTAATTCCAGCACTGCCTCTTTCAGCATTTCAAATTCTTCCCTGGACAGCCTGGGCTGGCTCTCACTGCTGCCTCCTCCGATCACAAGTTTTTTTGTTTTCTGCTCGTCAGATTCGCTTTCTTTCTTGATGGTAACGGCCCCTGAGCCGGGATCGATCCTATTGTAGATTTCATGGATTTTCTTCAGATCATCCATGGTGGCTGCTACATTAGGGTCATCTGATTTTAAACTTGCTGCGAAGGCCATGAAGTTATCAATGGTATACTTTTGGTCCGCAAGGTGTTGTAAAAGGTAATCGGCCTTCTCATAGTTATCAATCAAATTCACAGCGAGGAACAGACTTTCGGTGAAAGCTCCTGCCGAGAGCATGACTACCGTATTGGAGCGCTCATTTCTTTCACAGAAGGATAGAATATTCATAAATGCTTCGTTGGATATATTATAAAGAGAATCCAGGTATTCCACATTGTTCTTCGCTTTCTCAATCATTTGATCGTCCACGGCTTTGTCAATCCGAATCTCCTCGGACAGGGTTCTGACAACCTCAAGATAGTTCAGCGTAGCCTCATGCCTTCCGAACAATGCAGCATAGGCCAGATCGGTCATGTATATTCCGAGATTGTACGTCTTTGACCTGGTTTCCAGATACCTATCAGCATCACCAGCTGGATTCAATAGATTCCCGTCGTAAGCCATTTCAGCCATATCTATGATGCTGAGCATTTCCCCGGGAGAGGGATATAAATGGTAAATCTGACTGAACGATTCAATCCCAGCGGAAGGATCAGCAGCGTCTACATCATCGATAATCGGGGGTGTTCCCCGGTTTCCGGACTGACATCCGGAGCAGAAAAGAGCTATGATCATCAGTGTACTAAGCGGTTGTGTAACTTGTATTAATCTCATGGCATTGTTTTTTATGATTGAATCCATTTTACAATTTAAGTCAAAATTATTAATAATACCTCAGCGGAAGCGCCTGTTTCTTAATTCACCGATAAATCCAGTGGCTTTTTGCAATACACTATATCTCAGCAAAAAATAGAGGATTATGGTCATCACCCAAATTGCACACAAATTAAAGGCAACAGTTGAAACGTAAAAGTTCCCTATCCGTTTAACGGAAGCGTAAAAGTGCGCCCGGCCATTATTTTTTGAGGGGTACATATATACGGGCTCCAATTTTCGCATCAGAAGGCCGTCCTTTTTTACAATTTTATGTAAACTGGCTCTATTCAATACCAGCTCGGCCACCTGGTCATTGTAATAATTCCTCCTCAGTTGCAGGTACTCCTCTGCTCCCCCGGCAACGATTTGGAGCGAATCCACCAGGGCATCCCGCGCCACGGACAATCTGCGCCTATGGGAGGTTAAGCCTGACTTATATTTTTCAAGCCACTGTATGGCTTTAGTCCCTGACTGGGCTGAGAATTGTTCAGGAATCAGGTTGTCCAGTCCGGGATATGGTTTTGTGAGGAAGATGGTAGAGAAGCCACTGCGAATGGTCCTGAGCTGCGGTCCCAATTTCCCATTCTCAGGATTAGTGGCTAATCCTTCCTTTGCGTCCTGTATCTCCTGAATCAGGGCGGGAACGAGAAATTGCATGTCATAAGTTACATTACTTTCGAGCATCTCCATTTCAAAAAGATCACGCTGGTACTTGTTGTTCATAAATTGATTGACCGTCAGAGCTTCATAGGCCCAGCGACTGGCCATCATATCTCCTGATACCGGAACAACCTGGTAGTCAGCAAACTTGTAGTAGAGTTTATCGAATTTAACAATGACCCCTGCCAGGAGGATTTGGGGCACCAATAAAAAAGGGACAATTACATAAATGGCGACCACTGATTTTAAGCCGTCTGAAATGTTTAATCCAAGCAGGTTAGCAAAACACGCTGTGGAAAACAGGATTAGCCAGGAGGTAAATGTCATGCCCCTGATTTCCATGATCAGATTCCCGATAACCACAAACAGCAGCATTTGTAAGGCAGAAAGGATAAACAGTAATGAGATTTTCGACAACAGATAAGCACTCCTGTTAAGGTTTAAGAATGATTCCCTCTCTTGAATTTTTCGATCCTTTATTATTTCCTCCGCTGCTACAATCAATCCCAGAAAGAGAGCTACGACCACACTCATAAATAAATAAGCAGGCAGGTTATCATTCTGGCTAAAAATGTACCTGTGCGGATCCGTATCATCTCCTGAAACATATTTGGAAAAAAATCCGAGTATTAAAGCCAAAAGGGGTGAAACAAATAGTGCAATTGACATAAATTGACGGTCAGCCAGCTTTGAGAGAAGGTTGCGCTTGAAAAAAATAAAATATTGTTTGAGTGCCCCCGGGATTAAATACTTATTGTAGGGAACCCATGTTTTTACTGATCTGAACTCTTTCCCCGCTTCTATCTTTTCTTTGTAATGTTTGTACCAGATGTCGGGTGAATTTCGCCTGTGTGCGGTAAATTCACCTGCTTCGTTTACGTCCCTGGCCTCTATTACCTGCAGAATATCATCCGGGTTCGTTAGACCGCAAGTGACACATTCACTCTCGGATGCATCAACCCGGTCTGCCAATTTCTTAAAATAGGTTATCCCCTCGATCGGGTTGCCCGAATAGACAGGGTATCCCCCTCTGTCCAGCACTAACAGCTGGTCAAACTGTTTGAAAAGGTTTGAAGAGGGCTGATGGATATTGGCCAGCACAAGTTTTCCACTTAGGGTTTGTTCTTTTAATAAAGAAACTACATTCTCCGAGTCAGAGGATGAAAGGCCCGAAGTGGGTTCATCCACGAAGAGAATTTTAGGTTCTCTGATTAGCTCCAGGGCAATATTCAGACGCTTTCTCTGGCCTCCGCTGATGTATTTATGTAAGGGTGTACCCACCTTCAGTTTCCGGGCTTCATAGAGGTCGAGGTTGGTAAGGACTGCATTAACCGCTTCATTGATTTCTACCTCTGAATGCCCGTTCAGGCATAACTTTGCATTAAAATAGAGGTTTTCATACACAGTTAACTCCTCCATTAGAAGGTCATCCTGAGGAATGTAACCTATGATACCTTCCAGTTCTTCAGCTTCATCAACCAGGTGGTGACCGTTAATGTAGATATCACCCTTGTCAAGCTTAAGAGTCCCATTTAATACTTTCAGGAGAGTGGATTTACCGGCACCGCTGCCTCCGATGATTCCCACCATTTGACCTGATCTTCCCTGAAAGGTAAACTGTTGGATTCCGTTCTGAGAGTTTCTAAAGTGGAATTCAATATCCCTGGCGAGAAAATCCACCGAATGACCCCGGGCATATGTGATATAGCCAGATACAATATCGGAATAATAGAGTGGTGATATCCCTTCTCCTGTAATTGAACCACCCCTGGGCAAAAAGTACACATACCTGGGGAATATATATTTGCCATTGCAATGGAGCTGGGCTTTCCCCACATACTGAAACAGATAAATGTCAGCCCTTTTTATCTTCAATACAAAGATTTGTCCGGATAGTTTATCCTTCTGAACATGCCTGATCCCGCCCTCAATAAAATTGCGATCATCGTTGATAATCAACAGGCCTTCCTTAGAGGGAACATTGTAAAATTTGTCAATAATAAAGGCAGCACAGTTTTCATATTCCTCGTTTTCGATCAGCAAACCCTCCGAGACGGTTTTTGCAGCATCTGCAATCGTATTGGAAAACTCAGCAGCGTTATTTGCTTTTTCGGAGAAATACCTGGAAAACCTTATGAGACTTAGAATGATCATGAACCGGTGCCTGATGTGAAGCTCTTCAACAATCTGGTTACAGATCCCCAGGATTTTAACCGACCAGGTAGATATTTTTTTCCCCTTTCGCCCCTTTTTGTACTGTTCCAGATCTTTGCAGTATTCGTCAAAAATTAGCAGGTATTTGTCAGCCACTTTCTGACTGAATTGCTGGATTAGGAACGATTCAACAAAATTTCGTGCAAAGAGATGCACAGCCTCCCTGTTAATGCTTACCAGGATGGCAAACAGGCGCATCAGGGAGTTAAGCATGGAATCATTCATGGAGTGTCATTTTAACTTGATCACTCAGGTGCTGGAAATAGCATTTTCATGCGACCCGTGTTATCCGGGGTTTTTTCAAAAACAAGGTTTCCCCTATGTGCTTCCATAATCATCAGCGAAACGGCCAATCCTATGCCCATAGTCAGGTTGAGAGAATTTTCACCTGAAGAGAAATGGTGGGAGAGGATTTCAAATTGAGACTCGGAATAGTTGGCCCCCCGATCTTCCACCTGGCAGACAAGTACTCCATCTTGCATGATGGAATCAACTGTGATCACATCATTGTTTTCCGTATGTTCCTTGGCGAACCTGATCAGACCCACCAGGCAACTCACCAGCAACGCAGAATCACCCTCTATTTCATGGCCTGCGGCTTTCGGATCTTTTCTAAGCGTGATTCCCTGTTCTTTCAACTCTTCGGAGGTTTCGATAGACGCAAACTGAATCACCTGTTTTATGGAAACATTGCTCAATTTGAGTTTAAACCCTGGAGATTTTATTAATGAGATCTGCTTAGCCATCAACGAAAATTGCTCAAGTTTAAACACCGATTGGTCCAGGATGTTGACCACCTCAGAGAGTTCATCACCTTCAATCTTGGACTTAAGCAAATGAAGTGTCCCCATAATCCTGTTAAGAGGGGTACTGATTTCACTACTGATGGAGTTGATAATTTCAGATTTAAGGCCATCCAGGTTTAGCAATTCCTTGTTGACATTCTCGAGCTCTTCAAGGATCTGTTGGTTCTTTTCTTTGAGATAATAAACCTCGAGGGAGCTGTGTATTGACTGCCTGATTTCATCGGCGTTGAGGGGTTTCTTAATGTACCCATGAATGCGGCCCTTATTTACTGCTTCGATTACGGTTTCGGCATCAGTAAAGGCAGTCAACAGAAACCTCCGGATATTAGGGTACTCCTGGGCGACTGTACTAAGCAACTCAATACCAGTCATTTCCGGCATGCGTTGATCAGATATTAGCACCTGTACATCCCTATCGTCCAGGATATTAAGCACCTCTTTTGGGTACTCGGTAAGGATGAGATCAAAATCATTTCTGAAAGTTGCTTCAAACAATTTCAGGTTCATGGGAACATCATCCACATAAAGAACTGTAGGCTTTTCCACGGCCATAGGTCTAAATTTTAAAAGGGTTGAATAGCTTCTACAAAGATAAGTGAAAATCCTAAGCCCCGCATGCTGCAATCGATAGATGTTCTGTTAAAAAGAATGAATAATATCAACAGTCATCTTATTAGTGTTATATTTTTAATTCAATCTTGATTTTTATATCTTGTCATGACCATTGTAACCTATAAATCAAAAACATAATTACCTAAATCATGAAAAAGGCAACAACAATCCGTTCCTTGTTACCCATCTTTGGAATTATAGCAGTAATACTATTCACCCTTGCTGGATGCAAAAATGCTCAAAAAAATCAGGTGGAAGACGCTTCATCGTTAGTGGTTACTGAAGATAAAGAAACAGTTATTGAAGAACTATCCGGATATCCAATACCTACTGCCTTTGAAATTACTGAATTGGTTTACAAGGCCGGTGCACCCTATATTCTTAACCTGTCGAATGATCCCGGAAAAGCCGGGGACTACATTACCCAAAGTGATCTGGCTCTTAACCTGGGTGTTTTTGGGACAGACCTTTGTTACGCAAGTACCCATGGGATGAAGCATTGGACGATGCTCTATCTGGAGGCCACCAAAGCCCTGATCGATGAGCTTGGGATCTCCACGCCGTTCAATGTGAATTATGCCAATCGGATTGAGCGCAATCTGGATGAACGGGATTCTGTTATTAATATTGTATCTGACTCTTTTTATGACACCTGGAACTATCTGGTAACGAATCAGCAGGATATCCTGGCTCGCCTGGTTGTGTGCGGAAGTTGGATCGAAGGCATCTATACCACCACCAATATTGCAAATACGTCGAGGGACAATACAGAATTTCTTAAAATACTGGCCCATCAGAATAATTCACTGGACAAGCTAGTTACTTTGATGGAACCTGTCAAGGACCTTGAAAACGTTACGGCTATATTCAAAGGATTATTTGATCTTCAGGATATCTACGAGTCTGTGGGAGATGCCTTGACAGCGGAACAACTGGAAAAGATATCTGAAAAAATAGGAACTCTGCGGGCAGATATTGTATAGGTTTCAGTCAGTGTGCAGTGCTGACCCTTCTTCATGAAGGTGACAGTTTTAAATGCACTTTTACAGCTTTTTGCTATTATTGCGAATGTGTCTGAGGATGGTGATTCACCCTCAAGTCAGACTTTATCAGATTCGGATAGGCTGAAGCGAATTGCCGGTGAAATAAATAAAAGCCTTTTACAACGCGAGAAATTTATTGTATTTCTACGCTTGATAGAGTTTATCAACGAAGATGATGTGATGACGCTACAGGAACTGACTTTCATAAAGACTGGGCAACTGGCTTATTGATACTTACTGGTTCAACCTGGTAGTTATCTGGATTTCTGCGCAGATTTACCAATTGGAACAGGATACGAAGGTTGAGGAGCAAATAAACAATAATACTCTGTAAGAGTTATCTTTGTAGAAGGATATCTTAAAATTGGACACAAATCTTGAATTGGATACAAACCATATCTTTTCTGCTCCTGTTTTTGATGGTTTCTTGTGTAAAGCAGCCAGGTAACCACCCCCCCGTTATTGAGTCCATTATTCTGGATCCTGCAATTAACTATACTCCTGGATCTGACATCGGTGTCTCGGCACTGGTTACTGACAAAGACGGGGACCCGTTGGAGTATTTCTGGGAATCCTCTGGCGGACTGATAGCAAAACCTGATCAAGCTTCAACCAACTGGGAACTATATACATCCTCCGAACCATTAACCTATGAAAGTGTGACATTGACTGTTTCAGATGGTAAGGAAGCAATTTCCAAAACGAAGACAATACAGGTAATAGAAGGGCTCATGATGGAGGGATATACCAATTTTGCAGGAACCTCCATCCCGGTTCCGGGAGTAGAAGTAACAATGGGAAAATTCTCTGTAGTATCGGATGGGCAGGGCTACTATAGAATTGAACATCTAAAAGAAGGGAGTACTGTTGTGACGGCCACAAAAGACGGCTATGAAGATTTCGAATCGGTCGTTTATGTGGACAATCCAAAATCAACCTATCAGATATCTTTAGCCAGTCCGACTAAAACGCACCTTGTGTCCGGGACTATTAAAACAGTGGACAACATTGCCTATGAGGGATTAAAAGTGGTATTGTTAAACCCCGATGGAAGCGAAAGTGATTTATTCGGATTTACTAATGATGGTGGTGCGTTTTCCATTGTCACTGTTCCAAAGGGAAAAAGGGAGATCTTAATACGAACCGATGCTCCGGGCAGTCATTTCTTAAATGATTCCGTCATCTATCAAATTGACCTGGATGGTTCGGGAAAGTCATATGATGCCAGGATCAAGATCAAGAGAATGCTTCTTTCGGATCTCTATCTATCAGAAAAGGATTTATGGAATTTCGAAGGAACTATATCTGACGGATTTTATCTTTTAGGGAAAGGCACGCAAATGGCACTTAAGGAGTTCATTGCCGTTCCGGAAGATGCGGAAAAAGCCATGTTATTTCTTAATTCTTACGTAGTTGGAGGATGTGACCTTGTAGGAAATCTGCCGTCTCACCGTGTGTGGATTTCCAACATTGACAGGGAGTACCTCGGAGGAATTAGCTGGGGGGGTGAGGGAAGTAATTTCTCTGCCCAGGTTGCCTGGTATCCCTCTGATTCACCGACGTTTATAAATATTTATGGAAAACAGATAAAATTGCATCTGGAAGTGTTTGGAGAAAATACCTGTGTACCTCATCCATTTTGGAGAGTGTATCAAATCGAGTTCAGTTACTATTATTAAATATAAAATATCATTCCATGAAAAAAAGCATTGCTCTAATCGTATTGGCCGGAGGCCTTTTCTTAATTTTTCAGGCATTTAGCCAGAAAGCCAATATCACTGCAGGTGAAATCCCTGAAGAAGTGAACCAAATAATCGAAACATCATGTATAGGATGCCATTCTACCGGTTCCAGAAATGAAGATGCTCATAAGGCACTGGATTTTAAAAAGTGGGATGAATATAAACTGACAAAGCAAATTGGCTTACTTGATAAAATCGATGAAATGGTTGGGGAGAGCAAAATGCCACCCCCGAAATTTCTCGATTTCAAACCTGAAGCTAAACTTTCCGAATCACAAAGGGAGGAGGTTTTGCAGTGGGCTAACAAAGAATCATCGAAGTTGATGGAAGGAAATGAATGAGAAAATCCGCCAAGATAATTGGAAGTGCCCTGATAGGTGGCATTGTCCTGATTCAGTTTTTTCAACCTGATCGAAATCTGGGCAAATTTAACCCGGGAACCGACATGTTGGTTGTCACAAATGCACCGGACAGTCTGGCTTCCGTTCTGAAGAATTCTTGCTATAATTGCCATTCTAACCAGACCAGATATCCCTGGTACGGATATATAGCACCAGTTTCCTGGTATTTGGATACACATATCCAAAAAGCGAAAGCCGATCTAAACATGAGCAATTTTGGAGGACTGGACAAAAAGAAAAAAATCGGGACACTCTCAAAAATTTGTGAAGAACTGGAATCTGGTTCAATGCCTTTAAAAAGCTATCTGCTTATTCACCAGGAAGCACGTCTTAGCAAATCGGAGATCAAAGCAATTTGTGACTGGTCTGAATTTACAGCATTGAAAATTATGAGAGAATGAAATGACTTATTACCGTTATCATTGGAGAGTATTGATGTGTAAAAAATGAAAAAACCAGTGCACAGGGGACTCATTCCTCATGCATTTAAGGGAGCATAATACAATCATATTAAAATCGATCTTATGAAAAACCACGTAAAAATTGTTCTATTAGTTTTGCTGACTGCAGGAATCTCTTCCTGCGAGAAAATCAAAAGCCTGTTTGATGTTGAATTTAACAGCACTTTCAGCGGGGATATGGATATAGATATCCAGGACCCAGTCACAAAATCTACCAGCAGCTATGAATTTCATTCTGCCACAAGTGTTGATCCCCTGGACGATGCTGATTTTGCTCAGTACGTAGATAATATTAAGGACATCGCTGTTTCAGGTGTTGTCGCTGAGGTTTTGTTTGTGAATAAAGAGAATGTCCTGTTTGAAAGTGGGACTACTTTTAGTATAACAGACAGCCATAGTACGGTGAGCTGGATCCTGGGGAGCGATTGGGAGATCGTAGAAGGAACTGAAATCACACTGGATGACATCGGCGGAGGCTATGGGGAGGTGGAAGATATATTGAATAAGAAGGGTGCTTTTACAATTAGTGCTGAAGGAGTATCCTCTGAAACTAACGTGGCTATTACCCTGCGGATAGGAATTGATACCGAGATCACTGCCAGTCCACTCTGATATTTGAGCCTCTCACGGGACTCGAACCCGCGACCTGTTCATTACGAATGAACTGCTCTACCAGCTGAGCTAAAGAGGCGAACTACACAAAAAGTGTAGAAGTAAAGTTCAAGCTTGCTAAGGTAATCGTAAAAATTGAAAATAACCTTTGCTATCCACAACTGTTTTTTCTGTAATTATAAGTATATCCCATTGGATTAAATAGTAATTTATTTGCTTTATAAATAAGTCGTTAGAGTGGTTATAATCGCCTTTTCATTGCGAGAGACAGAGGCTAATTTATTTACTTTACAAAATTATTATCTGGAATAAACTATGAAACTCCCAAGGACCTATTACAATCCGCTTTCTCTGTTTGGAAGTATCCTGGCAAGCGTGAGCGCGTTGGTCATCATTTTCTTCATGTTAGCCATGACCCTGTTTGATATGGGTGAAACCGGATCATATGTGGGTATATTCATATATATAGTTCTTCCTGCTTTCCTTATCATAGGACTCATTCTAATTCCAATCGGAATGTCAAGGAGGTCGAAACGAATTAAGCGGGAAGGCGAAGGTAGTAAAGTAGCAAGAATTATTCTTGATTTAAGTGATCAGAGGCACTGGAATGCGGTAGGGATTTTTATTTTGGTCACTGTTCTATTCCTGTTATTAACGGGGATAGGGAGTTACAAGGCATTTCATTATACCGAATCCAATGAATTTTGCGGAACGCTCTGTCATAGCGTGATGGAACCTGAATGGGTTGCTTATCAACAATCGCCCCATTCGAAGGTGACCTGTGTGGAGTGTCATGTCGGAGAGGGGGCAGGTTGGTATGTAAAGAGTAAACTTTCAGGATTATACCAGGTATATTCGGTCATGTTCAATAAATATCCGACTCCAATTGAAACCCCTCTGCATAATCTGAGACCTGCCCGGGAAACCTGCGAAGAATGCCATTGGCCTGAAAAGTTTTACTCCAATCAACTTAGAAATGAAAAGCATTTTTTGGCTGATTCGGCGAACACGGAATGGAATATTCAACTCAAAATGAAAATTGGATCGGACCATAGCTCACAAGGATTGCTCGAAGGTATTCACTGGCATGTGAATAACGATGTTCAGATAGATTATATCGCATCTTCAATCAAGAGAGAGTACCTGCCATGGGTGAGGTATGTAAATGGTGCAACCGGAGACACAGTCATATACCAGGATATTTATGAAACACTTGACCAGGAAGCCCTTGATACATTGGAGTTAAGGGAAATGGATTGCCTGGATTGTCACAATCGCCCATCCCATCAATATCTTCCACCCCAGGATTTTACAGATGAATTAATAGCTTCTGGCAGAATCCCGGTCGAACTTCCTGAAGTGAAATTTCTGGCCATGCAGATTTTCAATAATGAATTTAGTAATCGTGATACCGGAAGGATGTTCATTAGAGAGAGTATCATTGAATTTTACAATACAAACTATCCGGAATTTGTGGATAAGAATCAAAGTCTGATCGACCAGGCTACGGAGGGAATTCTGGCAGGTTATGAGAAGAATATTTTTCCAGAAATGAATGCTTCCTGGGATGCTTATCCAACTCACATCGGGCACAGTATTTACAATGGATGCTTCCGGTGCCACAACGGAAACCATGAAAGTGCAGACGGACAGGTAATATCAAGGGATTGCAATTTATGCCATACGATAGTTGCACAAGGGAACAATGAGTCTTATGAAACCACTACGATTAATAATTCTCTTGAGTTCAGACATCCGGTAGATATTGATGGAGCCTGGAAGGAGATGGCCTGTTCCGACTGTCACAGGTACCTTTATTAAATAGGGATATGTTAATCGAAGGTCATATCGCCACTTGCGATTTGCTTTGCCATACCTTTGAAAATGAAGAAATGAAATGGCATGAGAGCGTACCAGTACCAACGGCCCAATACACCTTTTGGCCTATAGGTGGCAACCTGGAGCAGCGAATAGTCTTCTCTAACTCTGAACTCGAGCCAGGCCTCTCCGGGCAATCTCATCTCTGCATATAATAGCAGGCGTCTCTGTTCTTTATCTGCAAGCAATACTCTCCAGAAATCTAAAGAGTCCCCTGCATGAATTTCATGGGGATGGGTCCTTCCACGCCGAATGCCGATGCCACCAGCAAGTTTATCCAGTAATCCCCTAATATTCCATATCCAGGTGGCATAATACCAGCCTGTTTCACCTCCGATGGACCAGATCCTCTCCAAAGCTTCATCTAAATGGATAATATCCTGTTCCTGGATATTGCGGTATACACCGAATCGCGGAACCTGGATAAATTCGTGTACATCCTTCATAAGCCTGCCACTGATCATAGAATCTTTCCAGGTGGATATTACATCATTTTGTTCCAGTCTTGTAAACGCCATGCCGATAGCTATTTTATAAGGGATAAGTTCTATTCCAAATTTCTCGGCTAGATCATTTTCTTTTCCTACCACTTCAACCTTCATGCTATCGACCAGGTTGGCTGCCAGCTTGTATGAAACAGCTGTCACAAAAAATAGCCAATAGGCAGATAACCTCCTGGTCCTTATGGGCATGGGGATAATCAGACGCTTTAATCCTCTCACTTCGGCATATTGAAGGAGCATATCCTTATAAGTGAGGATATCCGGACCGCCAATATCATAGCTCTTGTTGTAGCATTCCTCATGAAAGATGGTCTCAGAGAGAAAGGCCATCACATTCCGGATTGCGATGGGTTGTGATTTTGTTAATGCCCACTTTGGAGCTAGCATGACAGGCATTTTCTCTGTAAGATCCCGAATAATTTCAAAGGAGGCACTGCCTGACCCGACTATGATTCCTGCCCGAAGAACTGTATAGTTGTAATTACCTTCTGCAAGGATCTTTTCTACATTTTTCCGCGATTGGAGGTGTTTTGATAATTGGTCGGAATTCACAATGCCACTGAGGTAAACGACATGTTTCACACTTGTCAGGTTCATGTAGTCTCTGAAGTTTCTGGCAGCTTCTGCTTCCAGATCTGAGAAATTTTTTATGGAATGCGACATAGAATGAATCAGGTAGAACGCACCGTCAATTTCTTTTGGGAGAGAATCAAAATCCGGAGGTTTCAGAAAATCAATCTCCAGAAAGCTCACTTTATCGATAATGGAATCCGGCAGAGAGATCCGATCGCGGTCTCTTACAGCACAAATAACTTCATACTTCTTCTCAAGCAACCTTCTCACCAGCCTTTTCCCAATATATCCCGATGCTCCTGTTAACAGAATTTTCATCCATCTGATTCTTTACCGGTTAATACCATGCACCGGAAGGAAATAAATTAACTGAATAAACACAAATCCAACTTGGGGTGAAGAGGGGATTGCAAGTCAATTTAAACTGGCGAGGGATTGCTCAACTTCCTGGATTTGAAGAACCCAGGCAAGGTTTGTTCGATCCGAATTCATGATAAATGTGGGTTATTGCCAGTAAGATACAATATCCTTGCTGGATATTCAAATGCTCCCTGAATTGATAGAAGGCCTCAGCTATTCCGGGAAACCTTCATCGATCCATATCTGGAGCAGGTTTATATTGCAATCTGATAGTGGCTTATTGGGAGGCATACTTGAATATCCTGTTTCGGACCTGATGGCAGCCATTAAGCTGCCATTTCCTGCGAGAGCCACCAGATCACCGTAGCTTGCAATAGTAATCCCACCACCAGGACTAACCGTGCTATGGCAACCCGTACAAAACTTCTGCATCATGGGCCAAATGGTTGCTGCAAATGTGATACCGGTTGTGTCACAGCCGTCATTACATCCATTATCTTTCGCTCCCTGTAATATCCATTGATTGATAAGCAAAATCTGTTCACTTGACAGAGCTTCTTTTGGTCGAGGTGGCATCCTATCATCGTCTTTATCGGTAAGACTCTCATAAAATTCACTGTCACCGGGATCACCCGCCTTAATTTTCCCAGTTCTAAGGATTGAGGCATAATCGGTGAGAGTGACTCCATCTTTGTGAGAAGCCTGGTTGTGGCACCCTGTGGTTGCACAGGAAGATACTACCAGAGGAAGAATGGTGTTTTGGAAATACACCGTATCAGGATCACAATTCGATACTACTTCATTATCCGGGATTGAGTCATTCGGAATGGGATCATTTGGTATGGAATCTCCAGGAATGCTATCCTGCCCCAGATCCTCCACCCACGTTTTTATCTGTTCGATGGAACAGCTGTCCAATGATCCTCCCGGAGGCATTGATGAGAAACCTGGGGAATTATCAATTGCACCTAGTAATGAACCATCTGCTGCAGATGCGAGTACCAAATCGGGGTCCTCATAATTATACCCTGCTGAAGCCACATTGTTGTTATGGCATGCGATACAATTTTCCTGCAGGATTGGAGAAATTGTGGTCTCATAACTTATATCAGTCAGGTTGCAACCACCCGGTATTTCTTTTTCCAGTGCGGACAGGAAATAGGCTTCAAATTGTTCGTTGGTGCATGAAATCCCAACAATAAGTAATACAATCGGGACATAAAAAATGCGTTGTCGGAGTGCAGTCTTCATCTATTGAATTTATAAACAACAAATCTAAAAAGGATCCGTATTTGTTGAGTAACGAGCCAGAAGAGCTCATAGTTGCATCATTTAGCAGAAATACCTGCTGTATAGAATCAGTCTCAATAAAGGCGAACATCGGTATAGCCCGCTCTAATTGGACTCCGTTTGCACATAAATCCAGAGCAAATCCTCCCGGATCAAATACCAGCTTTATGAACCGGGAGTTGGCATGGACTCGTGAACCTCGATTGAACAGGCTGAATTCCAGTTCAGATGAGGATGGTCTTTCAGTAAGGACTTTGCTTCTTCCATGTTTTCGGCACCTAAAATTGAATATCCAAGCACGTCTTTATCGCTGACAGTACTGGAACCATCCGGATTTAATCTGACTCCACCTGCGAGGGGAGTGCCCATATCAATTAATTTATCTCCGCATTTTTCAGCCCATACCATCCATTGCTCCATTCCTTTTTTCATTTCTTCTTCTGTCGCCTGGGCATTCGCGTCCCATGAATCGGCAGGTGCATGGTAAATGACGATGTATTTTTTCATGATTTATTTTATGGCAATAACAGCTTTAGCAGGGCCGGTTAACCGCATCTCAAATGTTTTGGTAAATCCGGCATCGGTGGCCCATTCGTTAAAATCAGAGGCTGTAAAATCATAACCTTCAGTGGTTTCTATTAACATATTGAGCGACATCATTAAACCAAACGCGTTTTCACGTCTTTCATCGTCAATCATATTTTCGATAACCACCAGAGCGCCTCTTTCCGGCAATGCATCGAATGCTTTACGGATGAGCATTTTCTTGTCAGTTGTACCCCAATCATGAAGAATATTACCCATAGTAATCATATCCGCCTTGGGAAATGAATCGGTAAAGAAATCACCTGATTTTATTTCTACCTTATCGGCTACTCCCATTTTACTCACATTTTCCAGGGCAATTGGACTTACAGGAGGAAGATCAAATGAGATGCAATTCATATGAGGATTATGGGAGACAACCTGAACAGATAATAGTGCACCTGCTCCGCCAATATCGCATAATGTATGATATGAAGAGAAGTCAAACTGAGAAGCAAAAGATATAAAATTTCCCGCCTGAGCACCACTCATCCCATTTACGAATTCCCGGGTTTTATCTTCGTCTGAATATATTTTTTCAAACAAGGATGCTTCACCTGTTCTTATCTCATTTTGCGGAGTTCCTCTTTTTAGTCCATCCTCAAGAAAATTCCAGAAAGGGTATAAACGATTGTTTGCCATCTCGAGTATTCCACCCATGTACGATAGTTTGTTTTTGTCAAGAAAGAGATCTGTATCTTCGGAGTTGGAATATATAGCCGACTCTTTTATCCCGGTTCTTTGTAGAAGTCCCAAAGCTACCAGCGTGTCTAAAAAATCATATAGCCCCCTGCCATTCAAACACAGTTCACGTTTAATTTCTTCTCCTGTTAAAGGTTTTGAAGCCAAAAATGAAAAGAGTTCCATTTTTACAGCCGTTAATAGTGTTTTAGAAGCCCAAAAACCCATGCCAATTTGCATAATGTTTGAAGGATCGACCTTTTTTGCCTCTTTAATGTTGGTCTCTTTTAAATTCCCCATAGTCATTTGATTTTAGTTTAATGTAACTTACAATCATATATTGAGATGACCATACATCAAGGAGCATTTAACATATAATTAACTAATAATCAATAATTAAGAGGGAATAGCATCCGGTATTCTCAGGTTCGTAAATGCATATAAAGCAATTTTTTTAGCCAGAGTGCCCTGTGAATGGAAATATATTGTGTAAAGCGTGGGGTGGTTTTGGGTTTTGCAAAAATCTCACCAGGGTCATCAGGGTGAGGACTTCGGCTATTGTCCTTCTCATACTCTTTCAACTCACTCCGGACGTATTACATATTATTCTTGTAAAGGCTCCGGTAATGTATTCAGCCAGCCCAATTTTACAAAGAATTTGTCCATCAATGATACGGTGCTGACAAATGCTCCGTTATCCTTCTTCCCATAATTGAAAAAACCATGTCCTTCATTTTCATAGCCTACCAGGGCACACGAATTTCCTGCTTTCCTCATTTGCATTGTAAATTCTTTCACAGATTTGAAGGGAACAGTTTTATCACTCTTTCCATGAAAAATGATCGTAGGAGCAATTCCTGTGTATATATTATGATAGGGGGACATATCTTCAGGTTTAGCGCCCAGTCGAAGCTCCAGATTTTCCAGTTTCAAATTTTCTGCAGGTGTTGCACCTTCCAATTTAGCCAGTACCAGGGCAGGATTAAAAAGTATCAGGGCATTGGGTCTGGAGCTTATTTTCAGGTTTTCACCTGGTTCGTCAAATTTTGTCAAAGTAGCAGTTGCCGCGGCAAGATGTCCCCCAGCTGAGCCACCCCCGGCTGCTATCCTATCTGGATCCACTCCAAGCTCTGCTGAATGTTCCCGTACCCAGCGGATTGCTGATTTAGCATCAGCAACGCAAGTTTTGGCTTTTACATTATTCCTGCTTTCAACACGATAATCTGCCACCATGGCTACGATGCCCCGCGCTGAAAGATATTCACAGTGTTTTACAAACTGCTGAGGAGAACCTGCTCTCCATCCTCCTCCGAAAAAAAACACAATTGCCGGTGATTGAGCACCTGGACTAGGATTTGAAGGATAAAATATCCATAATTTCAAATCGATATTGTCTACGGATTTATAAATTACAACTTTATCAGAGGTGATGTCTGGCGGATAGTTTCCTTGGCCAGTAAGCTGCATGGCAATCACACTCATAATTATTGCCGAAAACATGACTTTCGAAGAAAGCCGGAACGTAAGCGTATTCATACGGAATGGTTTAATTTTCTACAATACCTAAATTCAAAGTCACAAACAAGGTACAAAAAAGTGCTTTACGTCACACCCATACACCAATAAGCCTGTCTCGGATTTCTCCACCCTGGCAAGTTTGTATTGGGTGAGCCCTTTTAGGGCTATGTCGCACTTCTTGTTGCTTTACCCGGGCTGGCCATTTAATTCATCCAGGTCCATGGGAAGTTCTCCTTCAAGAGATTCAGAACCGCCTTCTCATCCTCGGTTAGTTCAAGGGCTAGTTGCACTGAGCCGAAACCATCAATCAAATCTCCTTAAACCAGTTTGAGATCTCTTCGCCAATTAGGTGGGGATTGTCTTCCTGAAGAAAATGATGACCTTCCCCAATGTCCACTGATTTAATATTATGGCATCGATAGTTGGATCGTCGAGTACATGGCGCACATCCGTAACCCCTTTTA
>CAZCQL010000003.1:0-112342 GCA_964500835.1 uncultured Bacteroides sp. | reverse complement strand
AGGAGGTGCTTGTAAAAACGTTAAAAGAACAGCGAAGTCACATAATGGTGAGTAAATCACACTCCTGTGACCTTCTGTTTTTGCGAAATGGGATACCCTAGTCGCTCAGATCATTCAAAAAAGAAATTGAGGTTCAAGACTGTAAAACCGCGCAACGGTAGCCTGCGAGAGATCAGGAGTACTGGAATTTAAATGCGTCGGCCCTGAAGTTGAAATAGAGTATCCACCAAATTTTATATATTAGGACAAAGAAGTACGTGTATTACACTACCCTGTCGATTAACAATAGCTAACCATGGCAAGAAAGAAAAGTTTACTGGCGCCCGAATGGTGGGATTACACAACACTTGAAAATTCACTTCTGAATGAGGCAGCTAAATTAACTGCAGAGGATCTGCTAGCCTTATCCCGCGAGGGATTCAATGTTGTTTTCTATGAAACCCTCGAAGATTTTTATCTGGCCGAAGCACTGGAGTATATCCATGCCTGGAAACAGGCCTCGGAAAAACAGCCTGTGGGTATCTGTGGCCCTATTGGTCCAACCGAGCAGCTGCCCCTGGTGGCCCGACTGGTAAATGAACTTGGACTTGATTTAAGGCATGCACATTTTTGGGGAATGGACGAGTGGGTAATGGGTGGAAAGGAGGTGGCTGGTGATCATCCGCTATCGTTCAAAAAAGCCGATATGGATCTCTGTTTTAATAAAATAGAAAAAAATCTAAGGATGCCTGAAGCCAACCTCCATTTTCCAAAGGCAGATACCTCGGATTATATTAAGAGTTGGGATGGACGGCGTTGTGCGGTGATGCAGGGTGGACAGGGTGAGATTAAGCACTGGGCATTTAATGATCCGTTCAGGCGTGAGGGGGCCTATGTGGATGAACCACCCTCGCGTGAGGAATATCTGAATCTTACCGCCCGAATGGTGGATCTACATCCGGCGACCATCTCTCAGAACGCCCGCACTTCAGGAGGGGGTGTGGTCACCTCTGTACCCACTCAGGCAATTACTGTAGGTCCTCTTCAGACATGGCAATCTGAAAAAGTGTCCATCTGGCATGCAGGTACCCATGACAATCCATTTGGTATGCGGCTCACTTCGCTGATGATTAGCCAATGCATCGTTGATAGCTCAGTACCCATGTCATTGCTTGCAGATCACCCCAATGTCCAATTCAACTTTTATCGTCCGGCAATCAAAAGTTGTGTGGCTGAAATGCACTAGCCCGTATGGCCTGACAACAGTGTAGTTTCATTGAGTTCCTCTAAAATCAGGTTATTCTGCGGGTATGCATGTCCCAGGTGTTGCCTGAATCCTTCTGCATATCGAACGCCGGCTAATTGACCTCTGCTTTCAGCCAATCGTTTCATGGATAAGATATATTCGTCCATTCCATGGTGTTGCCTGAGCCATTCACGCTGACTTTTATGACACGCCAGCATTTCAGCCTTCATGTCTATCACAGAGGTAATATCAACCACCGTGGTGGGCTTTACATTGGCTCCAAATTTGTCTTTCCCTTCAAGGGGATCGGCATAATAGAGATGAGGAATATAGTCCAAAGGCTGATATCCCGGCGTCTCAATATTTACAAAACCTCCCGCAAAACAAGCTGACTGGGCAAGTTGGCTGGTGACTTCATGATCAATCATATAATCATTGGGGCTCATTGTGATTACCAGCTGTGGTTGTCTCCTTCGTATGTATGCAATCAACTTCGTAAGACTTGGCCTGTCGTAGGCTATGAACAGATCTTCAGATCCCTGGCATGCATAGCTCCCATGAAGTATCCTGGCTGCATTGGCGGCCTCTGTTTTTCGGATTTCACTAATTTCATTTTTGTTGACCTCCTTGGATCCACAATCACCCGCTGTCATTGTAGTAATATGAATCTCCCACCCAATTATATGAAGCAAGGCAAGCGTACCTGCACATAAAAACTCTGCATCATCAGGATGAGAAACGATGGCTAATACATTCTTATTCATGTGACTACCTTTTAAGCTAAATATATGGTATTCATTCTAAATTTTTGTTTATCACCTCGTTTTTTTTTAATTTATGAACTTAGAAAAAGAGTCTATTCCCTCTTTGCAAATGCCCTGCGATTAACCTGAGTAAATTACCTAAAAGACGCTGCCCGATGAAATTCCACCATTTGATCTGCTTTTCTTCTTTAAGTCTTTTGATAGGTACCTCCTGCCAACAATCAACTCCCTCTGCAGGGAAGGATAGATTGTTTGCAGAAGAGATTTTCCTGGAATGGGAGCTGGTAAGCAACCAGGTTTCTGATAAACCACGGTGCCGCAGTGTCTTTAAGATAAAGAATATGAGTGCTCAGACTCTCGGTAATTCGGGGTGGGCAATCTATTTCAATCACAAGGCTGGTGAAGTGATACCGGAATCCGTATCAAAGGATGTCAGTTTCACCAGACTCAGCGGCGATTTTTATCGCCTTGCTCCGGAGGAAAATTTTAAGCTTTTACCAGGTGAGGAGACAAGCATACAGGTAGATCATACCGGCTGGATGATAAAGGAAGAGCAGGCGCCAGCTGGTATCTATATTGTGTTTTACAATAAAGGGGGTGCAGAAAGATCCCGGTTTTCAATTGGGAATTACACCATTAAACCTTTTCACCGTCCGGAGCAGATAAACCGGTTTACCTTTGATGAGGTACCTATTCCAAGCCCGGAATGGCAGTATGAACAGAATGAAAATCTTTCCAATTTGAATAGATCCGATTTACCATTAATTATACCGCGCCCTTCCATGGTAAGTCTTACAAAGGCAAATGTCAGCCTGGATAATTCTTACAAAATAAATTATGAAAAAGGGTTGGAGTCTGAGGCTTCCATCCTGGCAAACAGATTACAGGACATTCTTGGCGTGTCGATTGACAGAATTGAGGATCAGGAAATTGGCAGGGCTTTTATTAATCTGAAATTTTTCCGTGAAGATAAGTTTCCGGAATCCTATCATTTGGAAGTTAACAAAAAGGATGGAATCACTATTCAGGGAAGTGATGCCGCCGGTGTATTTTATGGAATTCAAAGTCTGCTTGCTCTTGTACCCATAGAAAATTTTACGGGTAAATCTGAAAGTATCACTCTTCCTGGCTGCATCATTGAAGATACACCCCGGTTCCGGTATCGTGGTATGCACCTGGATGTGGCAAGAAATTTCAATAATAAAGAGGCTGTTTTCAAGCTTATCGATGTAATGTCGAATTATAAGCTGAATAAACTTCATATCCATCTGACGGATGACGAGGGCTGGCGCTTGCAAATCTCAAAACTGCCCGAGCTTACTGATGTGGGTGCTTTTAGAGGGCACACCCTGGATGAGCATGAACACCTCCATCCCTCGTATGGATCGGGACCTGACCCGGATGACCCTGCTAGCTATGGAAATGGATTTTATACACGTGAAGATTATGTGCGAATTTTAAAATATGCCCATACCCGGCATATAGAAGTGATTCCTGAATTCGATTTACCCGGACATGCAAGAGCGGCGATTGTGGCGATGAAGGCAAGATACCGGCGATTTATGAGAGAAGGTGATGAAGAAAAAGCAAATGAATTTCTTCTATCCGATCCGGATGATAAGTCGGTTTACAGTTCTGCCCAAGAATACAATGACAATGTGATATGTGTGAGCAAGGAGGCCAGCTACAGATTTATCGAAGCATGCATTGATGAAATCGTGGAAATGCACAAGGAGGCAGATGTGCCGCTAACCACCATACATATCGGAGGGGATGAAGTTCCTGATGGCGCGTGGGAAAATTCTCCCATCTGCATCAATTTTTGCAAAGAGAATGGCATCGTTCTTAGTTCTTCAGCTTTAATGGATTATTTCGTGAATAAGACAGCTGAAATCCTCAGTGAAAGGGACCTGATCCTGGCTGGCTGGGAAGAGATTACATTGAACAGAGATGAAACCGGAGGTTATAGGGTAAAATCGCCTGTAGCGGAGAATACATTTCAGGCCTATATCTGGGACAATTTTACACCAGGCAACCAGGACATTGGATTTAAGGTGGCGAATGCCGGTTATCCGGTGGTGCTTTGTTGTGCCACAAATTATTACTTCGAATTGGCGTACAATAAAGACCCTGAAGAAC
Source organism: uncultured Bacteroides sp. (assembly GCA_964500835.1). Lineage (GTDB taxonomy): Bacteria > Bacteroidota > Bacteroidia > Bacteroidales. The sequence goes on along the minus strand of CAZCQL010000003.1, from coordinate 108,214 downwards.
CGGGAGAATATTTTGGGGGCTTTGTTGATACGCGCAAGGCTTTTGAATTCATACCCCTGGACTTTTTAAAATCTATTCACGCAACCACCATGGGCAGGACTTATGATCCTGAGATTGATTTTCAGCATTTGGTAAGATTGGATCCCCGGGCAAAAAATAACATCCTGGGACTTCAAGGGGAGTTGTGGAGCGAACCAATTAAAGGGCCAGAAATGCTGGAATACCTTTACCTCCCAAAATTATTCGGACTTGTGGAGCGTGCCTGGAGCAAGCAACCCGGTTGGGCGACACTGGAAGACCGGGAGCTTCGCGAAGCTGCCTTACAAGCTGACTGGAATATCTTTGTCAATGTATTGGGTCAGCAAGAAATGTCACGATTGGATTATTTGTTTGGCGGATATAACTACCGCCTCCCTCCACCAGGTCTTAAAGTAGCTGAGGGAACATTGTATGCGAATACACAATTTCCCGGATTATCTATCCGGTATACTACCGATGGAAGTGAACCAACCATCGATTCGGAAGAGTACACTTCTCCTGTCAGGGTGAACGGAATTGTAAAAGCAAGCACCTTTAATACATTGGGCAGGAGCAGCAGGGCCTCCATTATAAATGAACGTTGAAATTAGACGGGCAATCAAAGATTTACCTATTTAAAACCAAAGAAATGAAAAACTCCAAAATAGCTGCCATTTTATTTATCACTTTGACAGGATGGACATTCGAAAGCAATCAACCAATGCAAGCGGTCACCCACCTGCCCCCTGCAGTGGTTTCACCAACGAAGGATGTAGTCCCTGTCTATCTGGATACTTCCTACTCTTTTGAAGAAAGAGCGGCTGATTTGGTTTCAAGAATGACTCTTGAAGAAAAGCAGGCTCAATTGATCAATACAATGCCTGCCATACCCAGATTAGGAATTAACGCCTATCAGGTTTGGGGAGAGGCACTTCATGGGATTGCAAGTTTCTTTCGGCCGGTCCCTGCCACTTCGTTTCCTAATAGCGTAGCCCTGGGTGCTTCCTGGGATCCTGATCTGGCACAAAGGGAAACCAATGCCATTTCAGACGAGGCCAGGGGAATCAATCACGGAATCATTTCAGGATTGACCTATTGGTCACCTGTGGTTGAACCCGCTCGCGATCCAAGGTGGGGAAGAAATGGAGAGTCGTTTAGCGAGGATCCGTTTTTAGTTTCAAAAATTGCCTCTGGTTTTGTAAAAGGATTTATGGGAGACGATCCAAAATATTATAAAGCCATCCCTACCGCAAAGCACTTCACTGCCAACAATTCAGAATTTAACCGGCATAACGGGGACTCCGAAATGGACGATCGTGATTTGCGGGAGTACTACATGAAACCTTACAGGAACCTGATTCTGGGTGACAGGATCCCCAGTATTATGACGGCTTACAATAGTGTGAAAGGGACTCCCATCACAGCGAACGCCTACCTGGTTGATCAAATTGTTCGAAAGAACTGGGGAATGGAAGGCTATATTACCAGCGATTGCGGAGGTATCAACGATCTTTATGCCCAGCACAAATATTCAGAAACGCTTGCAGAGGCAGCTGCAGCTGCATTGATTGCAGGGGTAGATTGTAATTGTGGATCTGTCTATGGAGAACATGCCATTGAAGCCCTTAATCAAAGGTTGATCACAGAGGGCTATATTGACAGAGCTTTGCTTCACATGTATACCGTGCGAATGAAAACCGGTGAGTTTGACCCTCCTTCCATGGTCTCTTATTCCAGCATTACTCCGGATGTAATTCAGTCAAGAAAACATCTTGATCTGGCTTTGGAAATAGCTGAGAAAACGCCGGTTCTTTTAAAAAATGAACACCGTATCCTACCCCTAAACAGAAGGCTTTTAAAGAAAATCGCAGTGATAGGTCCCAAGGCGGATGTGGTTGAACTCGGACCTTATTCAGGCAGGCCCAGTGAGGCGAATAAAATTACTCCACTCGCAGGTATTCAAAACTATATCAAGGAAAATGGAGCCAGCATAGAGGTGGTTCATAGTGCCGGAGCAGGCACTGCGAGTGCAAGCAATTTATGCCATTTTACCTCATTTACCATTCAAAAGGAGGATGGAACCATGCACACATACGGGGCTGATCTGTACTCGGAAGGTTCAGGGTCCATCCTGTTAACCAATGTGGCTATGGGGCCCTATAAATATATGACCATCAAGAATATTAATGACAACGATTGGGCAGCGTTTGAAAACATCGACCTGACAGGTGCCTTAAATATCAGTACCCGGATGAATGTTCCCGGTGATGGTGGAATTATAGAAATCAGGACAGGATCAATTACAGGAAATGTACTTGCAACCCTCGATTTTACAGGCATGCATACTCCCCTGTTATCGGAAAGAACTATTTCCACCCACATCAACCAGATAGGAGTGTCCGGACATCAAAAATTATTCTTTGTTTTCAGGGCTCCCTTATCCCAACCAATTGATGAAGAGACAATTGCGATGGCTACATCCGCAGACGTAGCACTTGTTTTTATTGGAACGGATGACCGAACCTCAGCCGAAGAAGCAGACAGGGGAGATCTATCCATTCCCGGCAATCAGGTTGAGTTAATAAAGGAGGTGGCCATGGCCAACCCAAATACCATTGTGGTGATGCAAACAGTGGGCATGGTTGAAATTGAATCATTCAAGGATTTGAAAAGAATACCCGGGATTATCTGGTATGGATACAATGGTCAGGCACAGGGAACAGCCATAGCAAATATATTATTTGGTGAAACAAACCCCGGAGGAAAATTGCATTCTACCTGGTATAAATCAACCGATGACCTGGCGCCGATTACCGAATATGGCTTAAGGGGACAAAAAGAAAACAAGGCACGTACGTACTGGTATTATGATGGACCTGTTTCTTATGAATTCGGATACGGATTGTCTTACACTACTTTTGAATACAGCAATTTTAAGATCAATAAGGAAAGGATTACTCCAAATGACAAAGTAACCATCAGTGTAGATGTTCGGAATACCGGAGATGTGGACGGGGATGAAATTGTGCAGGTATATGTGGCCACGCCTGAAAGCCTCCCTGAACTTGAAAGGCCAATCAAAAGATTAAAGGGGTTTAAAAGAGTGACTCTGCCCGTGGGTGTCACAAAAACCGTTTTCATAGAAATTGATATTGCGGATTTGTGGTTCTGGGATTCAAAAAACAGAAGAATAGCATTCGACCAGGGCAATTATTTATTTGAAATCGGGGCTTCTTCCAGAGCAATTAAAGGGACCGTATCGGCTATATTGAGTGGTGATTTCAAACCAGTTTTGAGAACCGTCATAGCAGAGAGCAGCAAGGTAATTCTTGAACCGGGAGAACGTATACAAACAAAAGTAACTGCTGCCCTGACAGATGATAGTTTTTATGATATTGAAAACGCCCACGTCACTTATCACAGCAACAGGTCAGATGTTGCCAGGGTGAATGACGAAGGTTTGGTTTTAGCTGTTGGCTCAGGCGTGGCATTAATTGAAGCAAGTGTTACAATTGGTGGTGTTACAATTTCTGATACCTATCCTGTCAAAGTGATGCCTGATCTGACTCTTAAAGGAATGGCGCTTGATAAATCACCTGTGGGTGACTATTCGCCCGACCAGCATGGGTATAGTTTCCTATATTCAACTGATCAAACCACCGTCCCTATAGTAACCGCTGAACCGGTGGATGAAAATACAGGTATTTCTATTACACAGGCACAGCGTATTCCCGGCACTGCTCTCATTCACTTAAAAGATAGTAGAACGGGAGAAACCGGGGTATATGGGCTTTACTTCGGATATGAAGCTAAAAGTGATGAATTCAAGAGCGGCACTCAGGGTGATTTTTGGAAATGGAAAAGGCATGAACCAGATTCGATCTCTTTGGATTCAGATACAGGAGTTATTACTATCACTGCCGAATCAGGAGATCTGGAGGGTGAAAGCAACAATGCAAAAAACCTGCTCTATCAGAGCGCCAATTCAGATTGGACCATTGATGCAAAGATTATATTCTCCCGATCACCTGCCAAATTGGGTGAACAAGCAGGTCTAGTCGCCTTTGCCGATGATGACAATTTTGTGAAATTAGTAGCTACCTATTCGAGCGGTGGATTTTTGGGATTGACACAAATTCCCAGGTTGGAATTAATTACGGAAATTGACGGTTCTGCAAGTACCATTGCACGTATCCCTGCTTCCGAATTGACAGGAGATAGTGATACCTTTATACTTCGGCTGGAAAAGGAAGGAAGTTGGTATACTGCATCCTATTCATCAGATGGAATAGATTTTACAGAGTTGGGGATGGCAGATGTGGTTTTAAGTTACGTCAATGCCGGATTGTTAGCTGTGAAAGGAGAAAGTCCTCCTCCAGGTATTTTTTCCATACCGAACACAGGAGTCGATCCGGTATTTAGAGCCAGTTTTGACTATTTCAGGATTGATAGCAAGTAGGCGCGAACTCGTGGACAAATTATATTTTCTTCAGTTTCCATTTTCCGCGCTTGAATATGGATACTGCAATGAGCGTGAGAGCTGTTTCCCCAATCAGGACGGCATAACAAACCCCGTTTATTCTAAGGTCCAGTACAATGGCTAATATATATGCAATGGGAATCTCCAACAGCCAGAATGCGATAAAGTTGATCCAAACGGGTGTCGCTGTGTCCCCGGCCCCGTTAATTGAATTTATCATTACCATGCCCATGGCATAGACAAGAAATCCGAAACTGACGATCCGCAAACAGGTCACCCCGCTCTGCAAAACTATGGGTTCTTCCGCACCGTTGATGAAGAATCCTATAAATGAATCCGGAATGGCAATAAAAATGCTCGAAACAATACCCAGAAATATCATATTTGCAATTCCAACCACCCAGGCAGCCCGTTCTGCCCTGTCGGGTTTGTCAGCCCCCAGGTTCTGTCCAACCAGAGTGGCAGCAGCATTGGCCATTCCCCATGAAGGAAGGATAACAAACATTAAGATTCTTATAGCTACCGTATATCCTGCTACTACTTCTTCACCAAGGCTTGTCACGACCCATACCAGGAAGATCCAGGACGAGGTGGCTATGAAATACTGACCAATGGCGCCCAGGGAGAGCTTCACCAGTTTTACGACTTCATGAATCCTGATGACAATTTGTCGGGCGCTAATCTTCACCCTGTGATTTCCTTTTCCTAACAGGTAGAGCTGGTAGAGCACTGCCACACCCCTTCCAATATTGGTTGCCACCGCAGCTCCTTTGACTCCCAGTTCGGGAAATGGCCCAATACCAAAGATGAGCAATGGATCCATGATCATATTCAGGATATTGGCAAACCAGAGTACCCTCATAGAGATAGCCGCATCCCCACTGCTCCTGAAAACCGCATTGATAATAAACAGAAGCATGATCACCACGTTTCCACCAAGCATTATGGTGGGATACATATACCCCATATCGATGGTTGATTGGGAAGCTCCCATCAGTCTGAGGAGGTCTTTTGCAAAGAAAATACCTGTGAATGAGAATAAAAGGGATGCCATGAGCCCTGTAAATATTGCCTGTACGGCAGCTACCGAAGCCTCCTCCGGACGCTTTTCCCCGATCCGCCTGGAAACAAGCGCGGTGGTCCCAACACTTAATCCTATGCCAACGGTATAAATGATGGTCATAAGTGATTCGGTGATCCCTACCGTGGCAACAGCCTCGGCCCCAAGCCGGGAGACAAAGAAGATATCCACCAAGGCGAAAACGGATTCCATAATCATCTCCAGCACCATGGGGATACTCAGTAAGATGATGGCCTTGCTTAATGGAATTTGTGTAAAATCCCTCTCTGAGCCACCTATGGCCTCACGCAAATCCTGAAAGAAAGCACGAACTAGCGACTTAAGTGAATTTGAATTGAACGATATAAAAGACATTGAATTGAGTATTATTGGTTAGAAAAGAGAACAGGAGTGACAGGCCCGCATTAGACAATTTGCGGAAAATCAAAACTGGTCCGCCAGCTCATGAAGAGCCTCCCCGGTAAGTCGATTGACGATCCATTCCGTCATAGGTATGGCTCCCAGAGTCTTGTAAAAATCGATGGAGGGCTTATTCCAATCCAGAACTGCCCATTCAACCCTGCCGCATTCTTTATCGCGGGCTAGTTTTGCCAGGTACGTGAGGAGTACCTTTCCAAAACCCATTCCCCGGTATTCGTCCAGTACAAACAAATCTTCCAGATAGATGCCAGGTTTGGCCAGGAAGGTGGAGAAATTGAAAAAATAGAGGGCAAAACCAACTGGTTTCTCCTTATAATAACCGAGGACTACCTCAGCTACTTTCTTTTCACCGAAAAGATATTTTTTCAGGGTTTCCCTGGTGGCTACAACTTCATGGGATAGTTTCTCATATTCAGCCAGCCGATTAATAAATTCAAGGACAAGGCCGGTATCAGCTTCGCGGGCCTGACGAAGGCTGAAGCCTTCAACTTTTGTAGGTATGCTCATGTTTTTTCAGGAATTATCGTAGGTTGGAATATAGGTGGGATGATCGATAAAATATTGCCGGATTTCACTTGGAATATGAATGAAACGTACCCTGATATCAGCAAAAAAGGTCCCCAGAATTTTGTGCAGGATCCCTAATTTTTGTTTTGACTTGAAGAGTCCGTACAACTCCGATACTTTGTCCACCATAACCATAGATACATAAGTACCGGTTTTTTCCAGGACTCCTTCCATTAATTCATATAAGTCAGATTCATGTCCCTTTTCAAAATAGATCCCATCCAATGCCAGTAATCGGACCTCGTCCGGATTGATTCGCTTTTTCACCCAGGGGACCCAAGCCAGAAAGCTGACTATCCGGTTGGTCAGCTTGCTTCCAAAATCCACAATTCTCCAGGTAAGATGATAAATCTGTATACCGGCTACAACCCTGCCCGATTCCCTGATTACATAATAGTCATTTTCCTTGAACAAAGGATTGGGGGAAAAAAGTGTATAGTTGCTGTAAAACCCTTTGAGTAGTTTCAGCATAGAATCCTGTTCATTGCCTGGTAAATGTTCCATCCGGCCGGATTTTCGCGGTTGCATTCTGCTAAAGGTAAAACTGGCCAGCGTTCCAATAGTTTCAAACCCCATCTGATCGCTGAAGTTCATGGACCGAAGGTTTTTCTGTTCAATTATGCCATAGATAATGGCAGGCTCTGACTTCTTCGCGTCTCCCCTCAGCTGCGAAGGATTCTCAAATACAGGCCGAATCAGTCGTCGCAATACAGACGATCTTTTCATTTCTTTCGGCCCTGATGCCTCTTTTCTGTTTTTTGGATCCCTTTTCATTGGAGCCTTGATGGAAAAATACCGAATAAGCCAGGCATCATGTGTAAAGCCATTAGTCTCGGCGGCCTTCCCGCAAAATCCGACTGACCCCAGCATCTTTTCATTTTTTCGCAAATAGATGAAGTAGTTTTCACCCGGAGAATAGATTCGGTTCTCAAGATTAGTATGACGGTATCGCAATCCGCCTGGCTGGCCCATGATGGTACTGTGCATGTGATTTACCAACTCCTCACCAGGTGTTGTTTCCACCTCAACTTTGAGATCATGGTATGTAAGCAGTGTACGTGAACCGGCCATCACTCAGGGCATTATTTTGTGGCTCTCAAGAGTTGCCGTAATCCGCTCTGCCCATAACAAATACCCGGCCCTGTTTAAGTGGAGCATATCCTTGCGAAAAAGAGTTGAATCTGGCAGTCCACTCTGAGTAATGTATACATCATAGGTCGGTATGAAATTGAGATCGTCGTTTTTTTCGCAATAATCCTTGATGAGCGAGTTGGCCATCCTGATTTCATTGATGGCATGCCAGCGGCTGGGCGTGGGGGTTGTCTCGATCCAAAAAACCGGGGTATCTCTATTGCGCTCCCTTATCTGATTTACAAGGGATTTAAAAAGCTGCAGTACTTCCCTGGGAGTCCGGTCATTTTCTCCTCCCGAGATGTCGTTCGCAACAAAAATAACGATGGCTTTGAATGTCTGGGGATTGATAATTCGATCTGCGTAGTGGTTGAAATCCGATAGTTTGGCCCCTCCATATCCCCTCTGCATCACCTGGTAGCCTTCCAGGTCATGGTGGATACTGTCCCAGAGCCGCACACTGGAACTCCCCGTAACAAGAATCGTACTGGCATCTGAGAATTCAACAGAATTCAGGGAATCGAATTTCAGAATATCGGGTTCCCAGCGAAGCACACTTTCATCACTGATGTATCTGGCAACAGGATGGCAAGCTGTGAAAAATGCAACCAGTACAATGCACACTGGTATAAGGGACCTTCTATTAAAACACATTATTCTATAGATTTTAGATCCAACAAAGTAACTAATTATTCATTTGATGGTGATGCACCTTACCATTGATGGTGAACCTGATCCTTGATCAGGGACTCATAGATCGCTGATACCCCCTGCATCTGCTCTGGAGTAAAGGGATTTGTTTTCACGGCATCGAGATTGGATGTCAGTTGCTGCACGCTGGACGCTCCCGGAATCACGCAGCTAACTTCTTCGAACATAAGGATCCACCTGAGTGCAAGGGGGGCCAGGTTTTCCCGTCCGGGAAACAGTTTTCTAATCTCTTCCACAGCCTTCAATCCTGTGTAATAATCCACCCCGGAGAAGGTTTCACCTTTATCAAACATGGCACCGTTGCGGTTAAAATTGCGGTGATCTGCTTTCCCGAACCTGGTGTCAACGGAATAAAGTCCTGTGAGCATTCCACTTGCCAGCGGAACCCTGACAATAACACCTACATTTTTCTCAGAGGCTGCCTGGAAAAACACTTCAGATGGCTTGTGCCTGAACATATTAAAAATAATCTGAACGGAGGTAACATTTTCAAACTGCAGGGCACGTATTGCATCATCCACTTTTTCAACACTCACCCCCATATTCAGGATTTTCCCCTCTTCTTTAAGCTCCTCAAATAAACCAAATATCTCGGGCCTTTCATATACCTGTGACGGTGGACAATGCAACTGTATAAGGTCAAGGGTATCCAGACCCGAGTTTGAGAGGCTCTCATCCACAAACTGCCTGAGTGCACCGGGAGTGTATGTTTCATTGTTGTGTGGTTTGAGTCTTCGTCCGCACTTGGTGGCCACATAGATCCTTTCGTTCCTGCTCCGTACAACCTTGCCAACCATTTTCTCACTTAACCCGTTCCCATACACATCTGCCGTATCGATAAAGTTAATGCCACTATCAATGGCCTTGTGTAAAATGGCCTCTGCATTTGGTTTATTAAAGGATTCTCCCCATCGGCCTCCAACCTGCCAGGTACCTAAACTTAGTTCTGAAATTTTAAAATCTGTTTTTCCTAATTTTCTGTAATTCATCATGATCTCGGCTCTTTTAGTTAATATCACCGGGCTCCTTTGGTCTCAATGACCACAACCCCGTTGGATGCACCAGCTCCATACCTTGCTGCAGCAGCATCCTTAAGTATATGGATGCTTGCCATCTCGCATGGACTGCGAGATGAAATATCATTTACCCTGATGCCGTCAACCACATAGAGGGCTTTATTTTCGCCAAACATGGATTTCTGTCCTCTTCGCACATAGACACCTTGTTCACCTGTGGAACCGGTTCTTATATCCACATCAGAGAACTTGCCTTTAATCAGGGAAAAAACATCTGAATAATTGCAAAAATCGTTGTTTTCACTTTGGAGGTTTTCGAGTGCGTAAGCAAGGTCTTCTTCAGATATGTACCCCGAACTCGTGGCCGTTTCCCTGTTCTTGGGTGTATTTTTAAAGATAAGGTTTATGGTGATGAAATCATCATTGCGATTTACGCGTTTGCTGACAGACTGGAATACTTTATCGGAAATAAAAACAATATCCTTCTCGTTACAAATCAATTCAAAATTCCCCTGAGCATCTGTAATTACAGATTTTTTGGCTTTTTTTGCCGAGACTTCCAGGTTGGCGACAGGGTACTGATTGAAAACAGTCAGTTCTCCTTTTATAATATTTGTCTGCGCACTGAGTGACGTCACAAGAAAAAAGCCGGTTAGGAAAAGGGTAGTTCTTTTCATATCGCAAGTTATTTTATGACTATTTCTTCACTTGGTTTACAATCAAACGATTTATTCTGACCATTCCAATGAACAGTAACCTGTCCAAAACCATCGGGTAGAATCACTGCCTTTTTTACCAGGTTATCCTTCCACTGAATATCGACAGTGTATCCCCCTCTTGCCCTCAGTCCCTTAACGGATCCTTCCTTCCATGACTGGGGAAGTGCTGGCAACAGAGCAATTCCTCCGTCATGGCTTTGCATAAGCATCTCGGCAATCCCGGCAGTTCCTCCAAAATTACCATCAATCTGGAAAGGAGGGTGGGCATCAAGCAAGTTGGGAAATGTACCCCCACCCTGGTACTCGATTTGGTCATCCGGATGATAATACCGGAGCAGGGTTTTAATGGCATCATATGCCTTCTCTCCTTCCATGAGCCTCGCCCAAAGTGATATCTTCCAGGCAATTGACCAGCCTGTCCCCTCGTTGGTCCTCAACTCGAGAGATCGTTTTACTGCTTCTGAAAGAGCAGGGGATTGATTCAATGTGATGCTTTTTCCGGGATAGAATCCGAACAGGTGGGAAACATGTCGATGGGTAGGTTCCACATCTTCCCAATCGTAGTACCACTCCTGGAGGTTCCCTTTTTTGCCGGTCCGGTAAGGCAATAACCTTGCCAGGGTGTCTTTTATTCCTTCTCTGAATTGGGTGTCCCTGTCCAGGACAATACTGGCTTCATACACATCTCCCAGAATCTCTCGAATCATGGATTGATCGGATGTGGATCCATAAAGCGTTGCGCCATGATACCCGGTAGGTGTGATAAATCGATTCTCAGGGGAGGTCGAAGGAGCTGTCAACAAATGATGTTCCGGATCGTTCGGATCTTCCACCAGCATATCCATACAGAACCGGGCTGCGCCTTGCATCAGAGGATAGGCATAATTCCTCAGGAAAGCTGTATCCCTGGTATAATCGAAATGTTCCCATAAATGGGTCGATATCCAGGCCCCCCCCATAGACCAGTTGGCCCATTGCGGATTTCCCTGACCAAAGTCACCCACTGGATTGGTCATGGCCCACAGATCGGTGTTATGATGCAGGCACCAACCCGCCGCGTTGTAGTAATTTTTTGCAGTCATCTCCCCTGTTTTGGACAGGTTTTCAATGAATTGCAAAAGAGGTTCGTGCATCTCCGGCAGGTTTGTCACCTCCGCGGGCCAGTAGTTCATCTCCACATTGATATTGGAAGTATAATTGCTTGACCATGGAGGCCGAAGGTGTTCGTTCCAGATCCCCTGAAGGTTGGCGGGAACTGTCGGGGTACGGGAAGAACTGATCATCAGATACCGTCCGAATTGGAAATAGAGTGCCACAAGGTCCAGATCGGCCTGATCCCCGGAAAACAACTTGAGACGTTCCGGGGTTGTCAGTTTAGAATGACCTGTCGATTCAAGATTCAGTGTAACCCTGTCGAAATAGTTCCTGAAATCTTTGCGGTGAACCTTGATCAGATTTGTATAATCCAACCTTTTTACCTCATCGATTCTATGACGTGCCAGCGCAACTTCGTATTTGCCTTCGCTTCCGGGATCCTTGGTAAATCCGTTAAAACTGGTCTCCACACTCACCACGATAACTGCCTCAGTTGCATCCTCAACTTTAATCCCTCCGTTCCCACCTGTCAGGCTGCCGTCTGTTTCCAGTACATCGGCCATGGCACAAAACCGCATACCTCTGCCTTCCTCATACACAATGGCATCGGGTATATCACCCCTGTAATTAGGTTCGCAATGAACCGGTGTCTCACCCAGCAAAAGGAGTGCATTCCCCTGGACAACAGTTTTATAATGAAGCTTGCTTGTGGCTGTCAGTTGAAAACCAAGTTTCTTTTTGCCTTCTGCCGCCAACCGGATGACTACCACCTGATCGGGATGGGACACGAACATCTCCCGTGTGTATCTGGTCCCATCGAGTTCAAACGAAACGATCGAAATGGCATTCCTGATATCCAATACCCTCTCGTATTTTTCAGCTTCACCTTCAAGATCATAGCTAATCCAAAGGTCCCCCAGGGGAGCAAAGGATTCTGAGAATTTTCCCTGCATTTTTTTAACCAGCTGATCTGCAAGCTCATAATCCTCATTGAACAGGGCTTCCCTCACTGCCGGAAGATGTGTATAGGCTTCCGGATTCATGTTCGGATCAACGGGTCCGCCGGTCCAGAGGGTTGATTCGTTAAGCATCACCCTTTCTTTTGAAACACCTCCATAAAGTGTGGCTCCTATCCTGCCGTTACCCATGGGGAAAGCTTCTTCAAATAGGGTAGCGGGAGTATCCATCCGGATAATCCGTTCGGGTTTGTTGTCATAAACTTCCTCGAAAAAGTAGACGCATCCTGATAAAAAAATACTACCGGATATCAGAAGCAATAAAACGATTTTTCTCATTGTTGCCAGGGCTTTAGGTTTATGCTGATCATATAGAAAAATTACCGATTGATTCCAGGAATTCAGGTCACTCCAGCATAGTAGCTATCAAGCGTATGTGGTCCGGGGTTGTACCACAGCACCCTCCCACAATATTGGCTCCTGCTGTCACCAGCTCCTTCATCTGGGGTGCCATCTCATCAGGAGTTTCCGGAAAAACCGTTTCTCCTTCCTTGTATTGGGGTAGTCCGGCATTGGCGTGCACCAGAATAGGAATGCCTGGATCAATAAATCTTATCTGCCTGACGATTTCGATCATTCCGGCGGTCCCATTCCCGCAGTTAGCCCCTACAATATCTGCCCCTGCTTTTACCGCCATATCCAAAAATTCCTCAATCCCTGTGCCCATCATGGTTTTATAATCTCCCATTTGTGTCCTGGAGAAGGTAAATGTGCAGGCCACATCCAAATCAGTTACCTCCCGGGCCGCACGAATGGCTATCTCTGCCTCTGTCAGATCAGACATGGTCTCGATGAGTATTCCGTCAACCTCTCCATCGAATAATCCCCTGGCCTGTACTTTTATCCCGGCCAGTAATTCTTCCGGAGTGATTTCTCCCATAAAAACCATCTTTCCTGTGGGACCCACAGATCCGAGGACAAGTGCTTTTTCTCCGGCGGCCTTTCTAGAGATTTGTGCAGCGGCCAGGTTAAGCTCATACGTCTTCTCCTTTAACCCATAGCCATCAAGTTTAAACGGGCTGCCTCCAAAACTGTTGGTAAGAATGATATCTGCCCCGGCACTCACATAGCTTTTTGCAATTTCTAACACATCTTCGGGCCGATCCAGGTTCCAGGATTCGGGACATTCATCGACCTTCAACCCTTTCTGATGTAAAAAGGTTCCCCAGGCCCCATCTGAAACCAATACCCGGCCTTCAGCAATCTTATCAAGTAGTTTACCCATATCCCGTTCTTAGTTATTGCGTTGATCTAGTTTACGAATCAAACACCTCTATGTCAATCACTTATATTATGCCAGTAACACATCGTAAAATCCTGGTACGTCGATTTCCCGGAGATTGGTCTGCACCAAACGGTACAACGGGTTTTGATACTGTTTAGCCCTTAAGCCCCTAAATCCCAACGTCTGAAATAGAGTCCCTGGCGGACGATGGGAAGTGTTTTAAACTCCAGATCCTTCATTTCCTGTTCAGAAAGAGGTGAAAACTGGGAGGCAATCTTCAGGTTTTCTTCGATTTGCTCCAGATTATCCACTCCCAGAATGGTGGTGCTCACCGGCAGGGACATATTGTACGATAAAGCCTCCTTTATGGTAATGGTTCCCGGGAGGGGGGTTCTCATTCGTTGGGGCTGCTCTTCCAAAGGTGGCGGAGTCCAGGTGGAGATCATTCGTCCCCTGGTGGCCACTTTCATCCCAATTATAGCTATCCCCTGTTTTTGTGCTTCCGGCAATAAAAAATCCTTAAAACTCAGGTAGTGTACATCAGCAGCATTCATTGCCATAAGGATCGCATCGAAGGCAAATCGCTTGAGGCATTCCACCAGGATGAGCGGCTCATAATGTCCTGTGATACCAAGATGCCTTACCATGCCTTCTTCCTTTGCTTTGATCAGGGCTTTCAGTGCTCCGTCCTCTGAAAAGATTTGATCCACCTGGTCGCGCCTTTGCACATTGTGGAGTTGCCACAGATCCAGATGATCTGTCTGCAGGCTGTTCAGACTTTCCTCCAGCAGCCGCATGGAACCATCATAACTTCGGTCATGTGTTTTGCTGGATAGCCACACTTCCTTCCTCCGGGTTTTCATAACCATGCCTATGTGTATCTGGCTTACACCCCTCCCATAGGCAGCTGCCGTATCAATGTAATTGATGCCCAGGTCAATGGCTTTATTAATCATCTTTTCCGATAGCTCCTCTTTGCCTGCCTGCTCCAGGGTGGCTTGTCCACCCAGACTGAGAATTCCGACTTTAAAACCTGTTTTCCCAAAGGCATTGGTGGGCATGGCCAGGTGTGTTCGTTCGTTATACGGATGTTCACTTTTAAGTTTCTGAAGGTTCAGCTCCCCTGGGGAAGGAACTCCATGAAGGGAGTTTCCAACAGCTACCGAGGCTGCTGCAGTTAGTCCTGTACCCAGAAAGGCACGTCTTCCGAGGTTTCTTTTTTCGCTCATGGTTGTTGTTTTTTAGATTGAATATCCTTATGTAAAGTTGCCTTTTTAAACCAGAATATTCAATGATTTATGCAAGACATTTGTAAGAAATATTTTTTTATTTTAGAGCTTTCAACAAACTACAATCCATGAAAGCGTTATTTCCATTGTACAAGGGGGCCGCATGGACTCTAATGATCTTAATATTCACGGCTGCCATCCAGGCACAACAAGAGGCAGTGATTGCCTTTGATCCTTCGATCCCGCAAATTCAATTTGCAGCCGGGGAGATCCGGAACGCCCTGTCAGGGGACTCCTATTCGGTAGATCAACTGCCATTAAATCAGGTAGGCCACTTCCGGGAAGGGAAACGTATCATCCTCGGTAGCCTGAATGATAAAACAATCCGGGAAATAATTGCCCATGGGGGGATTTTAAAAGATGAACCCATCGCAAAGGAAGGATTCAGGCTTGTGAAAGCAGGGAACACCTATTGGATCCTCGGGGGAGATGATGCCGGCACCATGTATGGCGGCCTGGAATTTGCCGAGCAGGTTAAATTGTATGGACTGAACGCTGTAGATGAGATGGAGAGAGCTCCTTACATGCACATGAGAGGGTCCAAGTTTAATATTCCACTTGATGTACGTACTCCCAGTTATACGGATGTGTGTGATGCTGCTCAACAAAACATCGCGGAAATGTGGAGCCTGGAATTCTGGAAAACCTACCTGGATCAAATGGCCAAGTTCAGGTACAACTTTATTTCTCTCTGGAACCTCCACCCATTCCCTTCCATGGTAAAGGTGCCTGATTATCCCGAGGTTGCACTTGACGATGTGATGCAGTCCAATGGCCCCTGGAAAGAGCACTATAGTGGCACAGGTGTCGGATTTGACGACCCATCCATCCTTGCTGATCTAAAGGTAGTGAAGCAACTCACCATGGATGAAAAAATCAAATTCTGGAAAGAAGTCATGGCATATGGCAAATCTCGGAATATTGATTTCTACGTGGTTACATGGAATATTTTTGACTATGGAACAGAAGGGAAATATGGAATTACCGATGATATCACTAATGAAACAACTATAGATTATTTCAGGAAATCGGTCTATCAAATGTTCATTACATATCCCGATTTAGCAGGCATTGGTTTAACAACCGGTGAAAACATGCAGGGATCAGCCCCGCCTGAAAAAGAGGATTGGGCTTTTAAAACCTATGCCATGGGAACCATGGATGCAGCTGCTGAGCAACCCGATCGCCAGATCACTTTCCTGCACCGCCAGCACATGACAGGTGCCCTCGATATTGCAAAAAAGTTCACACCTCTCTCCGATCAGAATAACATTGAGTTCCTGTTCAGTTTCAAATATGCCAAAGCGCATGTATTCAGTTCCATCCATCAACCGTTCTGCAACGAATTTGTGAAGGAAATTGAAGGCATGAAAACCATCTGGACTCTTCGAAATGATGACAACTACTATTTTCGCTGGGGTGGAACCGGATTTGTTCGTGATTTCATCAAGCACATTCCATACGCGGTTTCTGAAGGATTCTATTATGGATCGGATCAATGGATCTGGGGAAGGGAATTTCTGAGTAAGAATCCGGCGAATCCAAGACAAATTGAGGTTTCCAAACATTGGTACCACTGGTTGTTATGGGGCCGCCTTGGATACGATCCCACCATTCAGGACAGGCGATTCATTGATATGCTTGGGAACCGTTTCCCGGAGGTAGATGGGGAGTCATTATTTACGGCATGGCAGGATGCCTCCATGATCTATCCGTTAACCACCGGTTTTCACTGGGGTTCTCTTGACTTTCAGTGGTATATTGAGGGATGCAAGAGCCGTCCGGGACCGGCCCAGACCGAGACTGGTTTTCACGATGTAAACCGTTTTATTACACTTCCTCCCCACCCTGGAACCAATTATCAGTCCATCCCCGACTATGTAACCATGGTCAGTACCGGTGGTTCTTCAGACCTTGTGTCACCCGCAGAACTTGCCGCCCAGATCCATGCACATGCCAATCATGCCCTAAAGCTGTTGGAAACCATGGAACCACTGGATAACAGCGAGCTGAAAATAACCCTGGAAGATATCAGGTGCATGGCATACCTTGGCAAGTACTATGCTTACAAGATAGAAGGTGCCCTGGACCTGCATATGTTCCGGAAGATGGCCAACGGGAAATCAGAGAATCAGAAGAGTGCCATAGAAAAGCTTACAAGGGCTTCTGCTTACTGGAAGAACTATTCCGAAGAGGCAAAAAAGAATTATCAGAACCCGCTATGGACCAACCGTGTGGGGTATGTGGATTGGGACAAAATCTATGAATGGGTCCTGGATGATATTTCGGAAGCAAAAAATGCCCGTTAATGATTGATCCTTCATGACTTCACCCTGGACCATATGAAAAAACAAAAGATACCCATCAGAATCCTGCTTGTTTTCTCCACCTTTATGCTCACTGTCCTGCTCTACATCGACAGGGCATGCATCTCGGCTTCCAAGGAGGCAATTTCAAGTGACCTAAGCTTTGACCTGACCGATTTTGGATGGGTTATGGCCATGTTCACCCTGGGTTATGCCCTCTTCCAGACCCCCTCTGGCAAATTGGCGGACAATCACGGACCACGCAAGGTGATCACATCAATTATTTCTCTCTGGTCCATTCTTACAGCCTTAACAGGCGCCGCATGGAACTTTATCTCCATGATGGTCATCCGGTTTTTGTTTGGGGCAGGTGAAGCAGGTGCTTTTCCCAGTCTGGCCAGGGTGGTCTACAGCTGGTTCCCGGTGAAGGAACGGGGTATTGTTCAGGGCATCAACTTTTCAGGTTCCCGGATTGGAGCGGCGTTTGCACTTCCCCTGGTAGCTATTATCATCGGTAAATTTGGGTGGCGGACAAGCTTTCTTATTTTTGGTCTCATAGGTATCCTGTTTGCGACCCTCTGGTACCTTCTTTTCAGGAACAGCCCGGAAGAGTCACACGCTATTAGCGAAAAAGAGAGAAACTATATCCTTGAAAACCGGGAGCAATCCTCCTCAGGCAAGCAAACATCCCTCCGGTTTGGCCAGATAGTGGCCTCCAGAAATATGTGGTTGGCCATGCTGCAATACATGGCCAGTAATTTCACTTTCTACTTTACCCTTACCTGGATGTATCCTTACCTGAAGGACAGATTTGCCCTTGGAGGTGTGGAAGCCGGACTCTATTCTATGATCCCGCTCCTGGCAGGCGCTGCCGGTAACTGGGTATCCGGTTTGTGGGTAGATAGCCTGTATAAGAGACAGAACATTAAGATATCAAGAAGGTTACCGGCAGTCACAGGATTTGCATTAGCCGCCTTCGGAATGTGGATGATGGCGAACATCGAAACGCCACAGGTAGCAATCATTTTCCTTGCCATCGCAATTTTTGGAGCCGATATGACCCTGAGCCCGTCCTGGGCATTTTGCATTGATATCGGGAAGGAAAATGCCGGTGCAGTTTCAGGAACCATGAACATGGCCGGGAACCTGGGTGCATTTGTGACCATCATTGCATTCCCCTATCTTTACGAGTGGACCGGTAGCTTTACGCCCTTCTTCTATCTCTGTGTGGTATTGTCAGCCATCGCCATAGCCATTTGGCTCACAATGAACCCGGCAAAAATCATAGGTGATAAGTAATAAATGGAAACACAATAAAAGAAAAGTATGAAAATTGTAATTGATTCGGATGATGCTGCATTCGGACTGAAGAAGGTAATAACCGATCACCTGACAGGCAAAGGAATTGAAGTAGAAGACCTGAATTTCAACGGGACAAATTCAGGTGCCACATACCCTGAAGTAGGTTATAACCTGGCTATAAAGGTCAGGGACGAAAAACTGGACCGGGCCATTTTAATTTGTGGAACCGGGCTTGGAATGGCAATGATCGCCAACAAGGTAGAAGGAGTTTTCGCAGGTGTTTGCCACGATGTCTATTCAGCTGAACGACTCAGGGCCAGCAACAATGCCCAGGTACTTACCATGGGTGCCAGGGTAGTTGGGGATGAGCTGGCAAAAACCATTGTCGATGCGTGGTTGAATTCGGAATACCAGGGCGGCCGGTCGGCCCCCAAGGTGGATACCATGCGCAATCTTGAAAAGGAATCGTTTAAAAAATAAAACTCCATGCAAAAGTTTATCAATGAGCCCTCCCAGGTGGTGGATGAAATGTTGGTGGGATATGTGAAAGCCCATAAAGACCTTATCAGCAATACGGAAAATGACAGAGTTTTAAAATATATTAATGCCCCGGTAGAAGGGAAAGTTGGCATTGTGACTGGTGGCGGGTCGGGCCATAAACCTGCATTTATAGGCTATATAGGTAAAAATATGTGCGACGCAGCGGCTGTGGGTGAAATCTTTACTTCTCCTCCGGCGCAGATGTTTTTTGATGCCATAAAAGCTGCCAACGGTGGCAAGGGGGTTGCCATCCTTTACGGGAACTACGCCGGGGACAACATGAATGTGGACATGGCCATTGAAGAGGCGGAGGATGAGGGAATTGAAGTTAAAAAAGTGGTCGCCAATGATGATGTCCCATCCGCTTCAAACTCTGAAAAAGAAAAGCGGCGAGGTGTGGCCGGGGAAATTCTAATGTGGAAGGTTGGCGGTGCAAAAGCGGCAATGGGAGCTTCCCTTGATGAGGTTATTGCTGCTGCACAAAAGGCCATTGATAATACACGCAGTATCGGTGTGGGCTTAAGTGGATGTACCATTCCAGAAGTGGGCCATCCTAATTTTAAAGTGGAACCCGGAAATATGGAAGTGGGCATCGGGCATCACGGTGAACCGGGAATTGAGATTGCCAGGCTTGAGAGTTCCTTCCTTGTAGCCAGGAGAATGATTGACGTGGTGATACCCGATCTGCCCTTTAGACCGGGAGACGAAGTGGTTGTCCTGGTATCGGGACTGGGCTCAACTCCTGTAATGGAGCTCTATATCTTGTACAGAGACATTTTAAACTTGCTTGAAGCGCAAGGACTCATTGTCTATCTATCCTATGTGGGCAACTATTTTACCTCACTTGAAATGGCCGGTGCCACGCTCAGTTTACTCAGGCTGGACGAGGAGTTGAAGCAATGCATCGATTATGAGGCCGACTCAGTCGGCTTGCGCCAGTTTCAGCGAGGGTAACGCACAGCAATTATGTCTATGAGTTCATTTAGTAATTTGGAAGGATCGGTCATTATCGACCGCATGGTCAAATCCATTCAGGAAAACAAACAATACCTGAGTGATATTGATGGTGCCATTGGAGATGGCGACCACGGTATTAACATGAATAAGGGATTTGTGTTGGCACATGAAGCCCTGGAGAAGGAACCGGGAGATTTCTCCCATGGTATCTTACTTCTTGCTAAAATCTTAATGATGCGGATTGGTGGTTCCATGGGACCCCTCTACGGCAAAACCTTTAAAGCCCTGGGGAAAGTCCTGTCGGGCCAGGACCGCGTGGATGCCCGGTTGTTCGGTGAAGCACTGATAGCCATGAAAGCAAGTATGGGAAGTTTGTCCCCCGCAAAAGTCGGAGATAAGACCCTGGTGGATGCACTCTATCCTGCCATTGATGCTTTCACCCAATCGTTCGGCGAAGGAAAAGAATTCAAGGAAGCTCTGTGGGCCATGAAGGCCGCCGCAGAATCAGGACGTGACGCTACCGGGGATATGGTGGCAAAGTTAGGCCGTTCCAGCCGGCTGGGCGAACGCTCCAGGGGAGTGATCGATGCAGGGGCTGCTTCGTGTGCATTGTTGCTGGGAGTTATGGCCGATACGATTATTGAATTGTTAGGGTAAAGGCTCACCGGACTTCACCGTAATGATTCCAATACCCCCCGTAGCATCCGGATCCGTTATCCTGATGGCCAGGTGATTGTCCCGGGTATAGTAGATTTTGCCAGTAACATCAATTTCAAAAGGAGCATGATTTCCCTGGTGAAAACCCACCAAGGTTTCATTAAGATACACCTCGACCTTTGGCCCCCCGTCATCAAACATGAGTGCAATCTGTTTCTTATCCCATAACTCGGGCAGGGTAAACCGGCAATGGTACCAGGAAACTCCTGAATAGCCCTCAAGACTGGCAGGTATCCTCACAAGCTTCCCATTCCCCCTATGGAGTACATCCCATCCGCAGGAGGGGGGATTTGGAACGTTTTGGGAAAGTTCTGTACTTTGAGTGTTCAGGGATTCCTTTTTATACAAAGCCTCCGTATCTTTCCACTGGTTCCACTGGTAAAAAGCAAGATCAAGTATATCCGAATCATACTTCAGATTGCAGGAGGAGAGCAGCATCGAAGCGCACAGGAACAGAACAACCTTTTTCAATTCCCATCTCATGCGAGGCTTTCCATGACTCAACTGATCCTCTCTATTCCCCAGGGGGTGCTTTCCATGCCCTGGGCCAAACGTGATCTCTCTTGAAAGGTGAAAATCCATCTAGGTAAGAACCAATTAAAGTACCAAAAGTTCGCAATTTCCAAAGGAAAACCCTCCGATGTACTATCGATTCAGTAAATTGGTATCTGGTTCCCTTGCCGGTTTAAGCTAACCTTACACCAAATAAAATGATACGCACATGATATTGATTAATCATATGATCACAAAACTTTAAACCATAGAAACCCAGATTATTTCTCAAAACAGAATATTGCTGTAGTGAGGGTGACAACCGATAACGGACAATCCGGATGGGGACAAATTTCAACCTATAATTCGGATATTGCTGCCACCATTCTACACAGGAACCTTGCTCACAGGGTACTTGGGAAAGATCCCGCCAATCATGGAATGGTCACCTTGTTTACCCTGCATCTGATGAGGGCTATTCCGAATCCCGGTAAATACCTGGAATACTCCATCGAATTTGAAGATGGAATCAACAGAGAAGCCAGGGCCATGTATGCTCCACAATTTGAGATCGAAGGGGGTGTTCTGCAGCTTCCCTCCGCACCTGGTTGGGGTGTTACGATCCATCCCGACTGGCTTGAGACGACAAACTACCAGGTAAGTGAATTAGATTAGATTAACATGCCTTGCCGTTTAATACCCCTGAATGTTCAGGCGAACTTTGTCGAGGCTGGCATTGGAACCAACCATGGTCACGACATCGCCAAGGCGCAACCGGGTATATCCGTGAGAGATAATGGGATGGTCTCCCCTGGAGACCGAAAGAATGATTACATCTGATGGCAATCTCAGGTCCCGCAGTGTCAGACCATGGAAGTCAGAATTGCGTAATTCTATATCGATAGAATCCTGTGTTTCGTCCATGCCTAATAACAGCGAGGTGGCGATAGGCGCCCTTATAAAATGTTCGAGCAGGGAAACCATGGCCGTGGTGGGATGCATGACCATCACATCGAGCTTATGAAATTTCCGGTAAAACTCTCTATCGTTCAATCGAACGATCAAATGCTTTGTTCCAAAGTGTTCATAGGCAGTTTCGCAAATGGCATAATTCTCCTCATCAGAGAGCAGGCAAACAATAGTATCGGCTGTTTCTCCATTAAATTTCCTCATTGAAAGATGATCGGCCCCCTGAAACTCATGAACCACAAACTCTTTGTTCCCAAGAATATCCACGGAAGGATTGCTGACAACAAATTCAACATTCCAGTTCTGTTTCTGTAACTGATTCGCCAATGCGATTGACTGGTTCTCCCACCCAAAGATCAGGACCTTCCTTTCCACCTCATAAGATCCATCCGATTTTACATGTACCTCTCCGACCAAATGCAATGCCCATTTAAATAAAGGGGGCCCGACTAACTGGTTAAGCACAATTACAGAGATCATAATTGTTGCAAATTGCCCTCCCCACCCTTCATATTCTGTTGCGATGATTGTCGCCAGTCCGACCCCCACCCCTGCCTGGGTAACATAGGGCAACCATGAGGTCCTTCTGTAAAGCCTGGGGTCACCCGATATGGCGCTGCCCAAATACCCCGCGAGGAAGAGAGATAAAATCCTGGTTCCAAACAGAATCAGAGTAATGAACCACAATGCCGCTACCACTTCGAGGGAGATCATTGCCCCTGTGAGTGTGAAAAAAACGATGTATACAAAGGGCCCAACTTCTTTAATGATCTTGACAAAATCATTTCTATAGACAGTGAAATTAGTTACCAGGAAACTACCGATTATACAAATTAATAAAGGTTCAATATGCAATTCAAATCCCATATACCTGTTTGAGTGATTTCCGGTAATGTGGGTAAACAAATACACCAGGAGGCCCATTAGTAAAACCAGTAAACTCTTAATCACATGGACCCCTTTAATGGATAGGATGAGCTTGAGCAGGATCCAGACCAGAAATCCCATACCAAACGCAATCAGTAATTCTATGAATACCTGTAGAAGAAATACCAATCTGAATTCAGTATCCTGAATCAGAGATTTTGACAGCGTAAATATTATAGCAAAAAAGACAATTACTCCGAAATCCTTGACCACCGTAACTCCTATAGCTGTTTGGGTAAACGGCCCTCTTGCACGAAGTTCATTGATAATCGCAATGGCCGATGCCGGGGACCGGGCAATGGCAATGGTACCTGCAAGCATCGAAATGGCAACTTTAGCCGCAAGTTTCATCCCTCCAAAAAAAGGAATCACTCCTGAAAGAAGATACACTGCCAGGCTAACGAGTAAAAAAGTGACAATTACCTGCGTGATTGTCATGGAGATAATGCTCTTCATTCTGCTTCGCAGCTCTTTTAAATAAAGCTCGGAACCTACAGCAAAAGCGATGAAAGCCAACGAAATATCATTTAGAAAATTGAGTCTTGAGAGGGCCTCGGCATCGATCAATCCCAGAAGTTCGGGTCCGGATACCATTCCTATCACAAGAAATCCGGTAATCAGGGGCAGCTTCAACCGCTGAAACATTCCCGCAATTCTTCCGGATGCTACAGCCACGATAGCAAAAGCACCCAGATAGACAATTACCTGCATCACTACACTCAAATCACCATCCATAGCCCTCCTCTCAAATCAATAAATCGTAATATAAAGAAAATGCACGACATGTTAAAGGGGCCGGAGTGTGGCTTTATTCCTTGAAAAATATGACCGATAGCTTAATTACTTCGAAACAAGGGCTTACTACTTAATGTGTTAAAAGAAACATAAAAGTGAAGAATTTGAGGGCAGTTCAATCAATTACCTGACATTCTCAATAATTAACAGCGTTCTCATCTAATCAGCAATCCTATGAAAAAATTTACGGCCCGATCAATTCTACTCCTAACTTTTGGGGTAATACTAATCATTTCCTCATCCTGCGAGAATCTAACCGATGGGGAACATATTAGTGGCATTTGGGAGATTAGCACCGATGGATCAACGCGTACAATTAAGATGCAAATACCCTTTACCAAAGATAGCTGAGTTTTGTAGTAGCAGATACGGGAGACCTGACTGGCAGGAATATCTAGATACCCTTCCCAATTTCCCAGGTTTTATTTGATTAAAAAACCTATATTTGCGCTGAATTTATAAAAATCGGTGCTGGTTAAATGCGCTCTCCTGCGTAAAATTTACACCGGAATTTATTGATGGCGAGGTAGCTCAGGTGGTTAGAGCGCATGATTCATAATCATGAGGTCGGGAGTTCAAGTCTCCCTCTCGCTACAAAGAAAGCCCAACAGACGCAGTCTGAAGGGCTTTTTTCGTTTCGGCCGTCAAAAGCTTGCTTTTGTAAGGTCAGAACGGAAATAGGACTTTGAGAGCAAAGCGAGCAAAAGGCTTTTGGATTGTAAAGCACCCCCTTAAGACTCGCGACGCCTGCAAGGCGGAGCAACTCTCCCTCTCACTACTTTGAAAATAAAGCAGTTATGTCAAAAGTGGCGTAGCTGCTTTTTCATAATATCACCAACAATTTCACCAACAATGGATCTTAACCACTTCGCTGGTATCCTGCCTCTCCCGATCCGAGAAACGCCAGAAATAGGCTTGTATTGAGGCCGTCTTGACCTAAAATAACAAAGAAAACCCCCAGCGTGAACCGGGGGGGTAAGGGACTACTAATCTACCTTATGAAAATTTCATTCCTACTTGTAGAAGAAAAAAACCACGCTTCTAAACGAAGAGGTGTTACTTCTTAGAAGTAATTTACTAATCTGATTTGATAGAAGTATTAATTTATTCATTAATTCGCTCCAGCTCTGCTTTAGCATAATTATACTCTCCGAAATATTTAACATCCGTGGCCACACATTTTTCGAAATAGTCCTTAGCTTTTGATAAGTTATCCTTTAAAGTATACATCATTCCTATATAGTAGTAAGCTTCACATTTCTGTTCTATATCCTTTTTACCATCTTCGTTCTCAGCAGCTTTTAAAACAGCATCCTCAGTAATTTTTCCCGCATAAAAATGAGCGACAGGCGCAGCCCATGTGTCATCTTTGAGCGAATTTGAAAATTCAGAAATGTGACTCTGTGCTTTACTAATCTCACCTGCACGATAAAGAGAAATGAAATATAAAAGATGCTCATATATATAATATGGTCCATAAGGATTATCTTCTTTATAATACGTCTGAAATGACTCGGCAGCCGCTAAATATTTGCCTTGTCCAAAATAGTTCATCATGGAGATCATAGGCAATTCAGTTACTGGAATTTCATTACTTACCGTCTCTAATTGAAGACCATCGACCCAGGCTTGCCCCTTCCCAATCAACATAATTCCGTAAAATATGCCAGTGCTATTTTCAGGGATATCTAAAACAATCTCATATTTCTTCCACTTAGTTGTACCTTTGATCGGTCTATCCTCCATATTGTCAAAACTCAATGTTGTTGTGTCCGCCGCATCTACACGCATCCATAAGCTTACCCAATCTTCAACCTCATTCGATTTAACATACCCCGACAATCTAAGACGGGTGCCAATATACTTGTCAGCTTCAATCTGAGTCATCCATGTTCCAAATCCGTCTATGTCAGATGCTATCGACTTAATATATCCACTATTTTCAGAACCATGTTTAACCGTTGGATCTCCTCCCATATCATAATCATTAGGATGGCTACCAGCATTAAACCAGTTTTGCCCGAAAGCTTCTCCTGTTAACAGGATAAAGGCTGCTGCAATAAATAGTTTTTTCATAATTTCGGTGGTTTTACGTTAAGTTAATTATTATCAATGAGTTAATACATTATACTATCGGGTAGTCATTTGACCTCATCACATCTTGATAATCTTCCTTGTTGTTACAAAATCCTTTGACCTGATGGTGATGAAATATATTCCTTTCTCGAAGGAGGAGAGGTCAATTTGGTTGTTGGGGCCTTCCCTCTTAGTGTTGAGTATTAATTGACCGTTAAGTGAGGTGATTTCAATGGAATGACACCCGGTGCAGTCTGTTTCAATGATTAAGAGATTTTTCGTTGGATTAGGGTAAATTGATAGCCCTGTTGGATTGTAAATATCAATTCCGGTTCCGCTGCAATCTTTAAATTCAACATTTGGGCTGCCAGTTGTATCAACGTTAACTCCGGAAGGTGGAAAAGGCATTTCCCTCACACATAATACATTGAGAGAAGGCATATCCGTTATATCTAGGTTTAATAAATCGGTATTACTTGAAAGATCTATGAAATGGATATAATTATTCCCACATTTCAAAGATTCCAATGAGGTATTCTTAGATACATCCAGGCTGAAAAGATTATTATTATAACATGAGAATTGAACTAACTCTTTGTTTTTCGTAACATCAATACTATCTATTTTATTGCTACTACAACTAAAAAAAGATAGCGAAAGATTGTTCGGAATATCCAAACTAGATATTTGATTATCATTGCACCAAAGTACTTCGAGTAAAGGGTTGTGTGAAACATCCAATGTGGTCAACTTATTACCCCGGCATTCCAGGAAATCCAATAATGTATTATTCGAAACATCCAGTGCCGTTATTTGATTACCAGGTGGGCACCACCCTGTTCGGTCACACGATATGCCACAATGTAAAGATTCTAATAAAGTATTACTTGTTATATCCAGACTGGTTAAATGGTTAGAACCACATAATAATGTCCTTAATTCAATATTATTTGATACATCCAAACTAGTTAATTTATTACGATTGCATCTAAGGATCTCCAATTCGGTAAATGCTTCAATACCAGTTAAATTTGATATGCCCCTGGAATCTATTCCTAATCCTATTGTTACCCCTGCTTCAGCATAACTAATCAGACTATCTCCATTTGTATCGACACCTTCATCAAGGAGAGCATATAAAAAGGCAGTGTCGGGGATAGTAACAATGTTTGCTCCACATCTAGAAGAAATATTTATATTGGGACTCCCCTGAGAATAAATATTCAGGATTTCTGATTCTGATATACACACATGATAAAGTGTTGGCATATCGTAGCAGTCCAGTAGTTCTAGTAAAGTATTCTGTGAAACATCCAGGTCAGTGAGTTTATTTAATCCGCATTGTAATTGAACTAATTTTATATTCTTTGTAACATCTAAACTTGTTAATAAATTATAATGGCAGTCTAAATCAATCAAATTTCTATGCTTTGAAATATCAAGATTTTTTAGATAATTTCCCCAGCAAGACAAGTGGGTTAAAGCCAAGTTTTCAGATAGATCTAAGCTATCAATTTGATGATACTCACAGCTAAGGGAGGTCAGGTTTTTAAACCACTCAATGCCAGCTAAACTTTTTATTTTCCCGTGGTCAAATCCCCATTGTATTGGCTCTACACCAATGTGCAATCCCATAACTGCATCTGCTTCTAACTGACTTATAAGACTATCTTCATTTGTATCCACCCCCTCTTCTATAAGAGCATATAAGAAGGCAGTGTCGGGTATAGATACAATTTGAGAGAACATTGGAAAAGCCACTAAAAGAATGGCCATCAGAGTGAGTCCAATTCGCTTCATGACTGCTGGGTTTTGGTGATTATTTGTAAGTTACGATAACGAGCACCCCAATGTCAAATTTCATAAGTACGGAATGGAAAAAGACCAATTTGTGAGCGCAGCAAACAAAGGGCTTTTAATTGTAAAGCACCCCCACAACTACTCGCGACGCCTGCAAGGCGGAGCAACTCTCCCTCTCGCTACTTAATAATAAGCCACTTACAAGAATTCAAATTGTAGGTGGCTTTATATTTGCAAGCGATTTGAATAACATAATATCAGAATTGACCTATTAGAGCGCCCGGGGGACTGGGTGCTCTTTTTTAATAACAGCTGGGTACATCAAAAAGAAATACGACCAGATGGATAAGGTGAATGAGGGGGTGATTAAATAGCTGAAAACCTCTTAAATATCCGAGCTATTTAGGAGAAGGAGTTGGATTACAATAGTTTCTGATCTTCTCAAGTCGGCTTTTTGCATCATTTGAAACCTCTCTCGAATATTTATAGTTGTTGTACCTGGCAGTCCAAGAAATATCCTTGAGCTTATCATAATCTACAGCAATTGTTGGATGTAATTCCTGCACAAGGTCAGATAGCAGCAGATGCTTGGAAACATTTAATGGATTGTTTGAGCGATAGTAATTCTCAAAGTCGTTAAACTTCACTTTCTTCCCCCCCAAGGTTCTAGTGATAGGGAAGATTTTATATCGAACAAAATGGAGGGCGGCGTAGAATGCTGTTGTTATAACCCAATCGGTAAACTCCTGTTTTTTATCAAGGTACCTACATGCTTTTTCATTGTGTTTTGCGTACTCGAGATTGTCAGCGTTTTTCATAGGAGTAAATGAAGCCCTCGCACACAATACGCTTCTCATTTAAACTCTCTGTATGGGGCATGAACGTTAGGTTTATACTAAAGGTGTCAGAATTTGACTCCCTTCTCTTTGCGCTACTTAATTTATACACCTCATCAAATTGCTCAGAGGTGAAATGATCAACGGGGACATCGAATATTGCGTCATACTTGGAGATATTATTTATTCGTAAATAGGATTTCACAGTATCGAATCCTTTTTTCACGATCTCCTCAGAAATTTGCTCAACTATGCTTTTGGCCAACTCAATATTCGCCTGAAGCTCCTTCATTAGAATTCGTTGATTTTCGTTTTTTTGCTCTTCCTTTCCCTTGAGATATGCGTCGATTAGTTCGTCGTGGGTAAAGTATCCCTTTTGTGGTTGAAGTATCCAATCCGATGAAGATTTACTCTCAATTTTTGTATGTGTAGCTACTGTCATAAATAATTTAATAACCTAACTTATAAAGAGCGACTTGGTTGTTGAAATCTAGAGAATTCGTATTTCTTACGCTGAAAATGGGCACAATGTTATGAACATTTGATGACAATTTACGGTTTTCAGGTGGAAAACTACACGTTTAAACATAAATTCCATCCTATTTATTCACAATTCTATAAGCATGTATCATGCCACAATCCCTTGATGTTTTTCTTCAATTAGGCTGATTATTCAATCGCAACCTTGGCCGTTCACTCGTAATCGAATAGTTGCACCTTGCCCCACTCTGTCGCATTTTAGCAGAGTATATCAAAAAGAAATCCAAATAGTGGATAAAGTGAAATTTGATACTGTTATCGGCTAAACGATTTCCACTTTGGTATTCAGCAGACTGGTATCACTCCAGATCGACTTCGCTTAAGCAAGCTCGCAACCGGACTTCCCCAAAAGAGGAAGAGTTGGTTGTCAATGTCAGAAAGGCTTTGGCTGGCCGTCGTTACTCTCAGACTGGTGCATTAAGCATCATGTATGAGATAGATCGTATGGGACTAAAACCACCTTCAATACCGACCATAAACCGGATATTGAAGAGGAATAATCTGATCATTCCCAGCAGTGTAAAACAGAGAAAGGGCATTGAATACCCGAACTATTTTACGCTTGTCCAACAGATGGACCTGGTAGGTCCCAGGTATCTTACCGGAGGATCCCGATTCTATTTTCAGAACATAATTGATACTGAAAATCATCATGTTGGAGTTTATCCGATCAGAGATAAAAGCTCCCCATCGATAGCCCAGCATCTTGCGTACTTCTGGACTACCTATGGAGTGCCAGATTAGCTCCAAATGGATAATGAACTGTCATTTAGAGGGAGTAATCGCTATCCCAGGAGTTTTGGAATAGTAGTGCGTCTGGCTCTGTCACAGGGCGTAACGCCCATCTTCATACCTCCATCTGAACCCTGGAGGAACGGAGTAATTGAAAAGTTCAACTCGAACTTGTCCAAGTACTTCTTCTCAGTTCAGATGTTCGCCTCGTATGAAGACCTGGAAGAGAAAACGCCCGGTTTCTCAGATTTTCACAATCAGAACCATCGTTACTCTACACAGGGCGGTAAAACTCCTGATCAGATAAAATCCATCTCCCAGGAGAACAAACTAGGGCCGATCAACCTGAAGGATCCAATCCCCCTTGTTGATGGCTCTGTAATCTTCATACGCTTTATAAGAAGCGACAGAAGCCTTACAATACTAAGAACCTGCTTCACTGTCAAGAAAGAGCTGATCTATACCTATGTCGTTGCAGAAATAGTCATAGACCAACACGTCCTATTGGTGAAGCAAGATGGAATAATCCATCATATGTTCCCATTTACAATACCTGTAGACTGAAAAACAATATGTCAATGAACTGATGATATTTTGCCTTCCTTAGAAGGCGCGCCCCCATAGGGGGGCAGTACGGCATTTAATGAACTGCATCGCGTTACAAGCTTTAATATGTGTAAACGACCTGATGATATTTTGCTTAATTAAAATCATGTAAACGAGGTGCTGATATATTACAAATAATCAGTACCAACTGCTTTAAGTTTACCTCCTGCAATTTCAGCTCGACCCAAATCTTGTTCTAATTCTAACCAGTCCTCATGAGTTGAAACATGCCAACCGGATGGGCAAATATTTTTTTCAGAAGTGCTCACAGTTTCTGTATAGATAGCTCCATAAGTGATTTTATTAAAATCATCATCATTTTCTTGCCAGCAATATGTAGAGAATGTCAAGCAGAATAATATTAAGGGGCCTGGCAGATAGTCGCCATAGAAATCTGGTTAAATCATTCACAGAAACCTCTACATCACTATCATTCATTAATCCTTATACCCATGACAAGGATATCATCCACCTGCTTAAATTCTTTTTTCCAGTTATTAAAGATATCATCCAGATTTTTCCTTTGCATATCCATCGATAATGTCTGTATTTCTAACAGAGATCTTTTCAAATTAGAAGAAAGGAATTTCCTGTTATTTGGACCTCCTTTCTGATCTATAAATCCATCGGAGAAAATATAGATGGTGTCCTGGTCTTGAAGTGAAATTGAATGGGTTGAGAAATTAGTTTCTTCCCAGTGTATGCCGATGGGCTGCTTATCGCCTTTTAATTCAAAAAGTTGATAGTCCTTATTATCAAAAGAGGCCAAAGATTCAAGCTGAGATTCTGCCACCAATTTCTTCTTCCGAATGATATAAAGTGGATTATTTGCTCCCGAAAATAGAAGCTCTTTTGTTGTTTTGTTTAATATTACAATGACCATATCTATCCCATCTTTCTGTTCCTCAATGTTACCCTCCTGGACCAGCAATTCTTTTATCTTCAGTCTTAACCGGTCAAGAATTGCACTAGGTGCGTCGAAACATCTATCCCCTATCAGGTCATTAAGCAGTGTAATGCCTAACATACTCATGAAAGCTCCTGGAACTCCATGGCCTGTACAATCTGCTCCAACTATTACCAGGTGATCCTGGACTTCCTTTACCCAATAAAAGTCTCCGCTTACAATATCCCTGGGTTTATATAAAACAAAATACTCCGGCATGACTGCATCCATGTATTCCTTGTTAGGCAGGACAGCAGTCTGAATGCGCTGAGCATAATTCAAACTATCTGTGATCTCTTCTTTTTGTTTGACCACAAGGTCCCGTTGTATTTCAAGCTTGTCGCGATGGGTTTCAACTTCATGTTTCTGCGCTATGATTGCTTTCGTAGCATTTTGCACCTCAGTTAACAATTCTTTTTCCCGTTGTTTTAGTTTGGCCGTACGCCAACGTACAATACCTACAATAAGAAGTAATGTAATGATGCCATAGCCCGATCTTGCCAACCAGGTATGCCACCAGGGAGGCAATATTGTAAAGGTATATTCAAATGGTTTGCTCCACTTTTGCGCTTCTCCTATGGCACGCACTTCAAATGTGAAGTTACCATGAGACAGGTTAGTGAAATCTGCTTTGGCTTCTGCTGTTGGTTGACTCCATTTATCATTTAAACCCTCCATTTTGAAGCTGTACCTGATTTTATGCGGTGCATGCCAGTCGATGGCTGAAAAATAGAAGCTGAGGTGATTACTGGTGTAAGGGAGTTTCAGGTTTAACGGGTAGTTATTATATTTTGCCACACCATTGAATTTCATTTCCTTACCGGCACTCTCTTTTAAGTTTCGGTAGTCTAAAAACTGGTTGTCAATTTCTATTCGATTAAGCTGCATGGCGGGGCGTTCAAATTGTATTTTAAAATTGTTCATATCCAACATGGTAAGGCTTTGACCGCTGCCCCACCAAATCCGTTTTTTACTGTCTAATAACACGCTGTTTTGATAGAAATCAATACCTTTCAGACCATCCTGCTTGCCATAATTATTAATGACAGGGTTGCTAAATAGCGCATTTTTTATACCATCCTGATTCATGCTAGAATCGCTAGCAGGTTCAAACACCATGCGATTCAGTCCCTTAAGCGTACCCAGCCATATATTATTGTTGCTGTCCTCTAAAATGGACCGTACATTATTATTACTCAGGCCCTCTTTTTTGCTAAACTGCGTAAAGATTTCACCATTATATAAACTAACCCCTCCACCTTCTGTGCCGAACCAGAGATTACCCCGGCTATCCTCCAGGATGGACACAACCCAATTCGCAATTAATCCCTCTTTTTCGGTAAAATGAGTAAAGTTTTCGCCATCATACATGCTGACACCTCCGCCAAATGTGCCGAACCAAAGATTGCCATTGCTGTCTTTAAGGCTGGAGGTGATCCAATTATCACTTAGTCCTTCTTTTTCGGTAAAATGGGTAAAAGTTTCACCATTATACATGCAAACCCCTCCTTTCCTGGTCCCGAACCAGAGATTGCCATGGCTGTCCTCCAGAATGGTCCTGACACGATTATCAATTAATCCCTCTTTTTCGGTGAAATTAGTAAAGGTCTTGCCATTATACATGCTCACTCCTCGGCTAGAGCCAAACCAGAGATTGCCTTTACTGTCTTCCAGGATGGATCTGACAGTATTACTTATTAATCCCTCTTTTTCAGTAAAATGTGTAAAGGTTTCGCCATCATACCTGCTAGCCCCTCCGCTAAATGTGCCGAACCAGAGATTACCCCGGCTATCCTCCAGGATGGATATAACCCAATTATCATTTAATCCCTCATTTGAGGTAAAATGTGTAAAAGTATCGTCTTTATAAATACCCACCCCGCCGCCTTCTGTTCCGAACCAAAGATTCCCTTCCTTGTCCTCCACGATGGATCTTATATTATTACTACTTAGACCCTCTTTTTCGGTAAAGTTTCTAAAGGTCTTACCGTTATACATACTCAATCCGCCATTCGTGCAGAGCCAGAGATTGCCATGCCTGTCCTCCAGGATGGAATGGATATAATTATCACTTAATCCCTCTTTTTCGGTAAAATGTGTAAAGGTTTCACCATCATACATGCTCACCCCTCCTTCGCCTGTGCCAAACCAAAGATTGCCCGAACTGTCCTCCAGAATGGATCTGACCCAATTATCACTAAGACCCTCGTTTACCGTAAAATGTGTAAATGTTTCGCCATCATACATGCTAACCCCTCCGTTAAATGTGCCGAACCAGAGATTGCCATGGCTGTCCTCCAGGATGGAATAGACATAATTATCACTTAATCCTTCTTTTACGGTAAAATGTGTAATAGTTTCACCATTATACATACTCACCCCGCCGCCGTCTGTTCCGATCCAAAGATTTCCATGGCTGTCCTCCATGACTGACCAGACATTATTACTGCTTAAACCCTCTTTTTCAGTAAAATGCGTAAAAGACTCCCCATCATACATGCTCAACCCTCCTCCATACGTGCCAAACCAGAGATTACCTTGATGGTCAATCAGGATGGACCTGATATAATTACTACTTAAACCCTCTGTTTCAGTAAAATGTGTAAATGTTTCACCATTATACATGCTCACCCCATCGCGTCCTGTACCCAACCAGAAATTGCCCTGGCTGTCCTCCTGTATGGACAAGATATAAGAAGAACTCATCCCCTGATCCACATCCAAATATTTCATATTAATGTTGGCATTATCATTCCTTCGTGGAGGCAAGGCCTCCACAGGTTGAGGTTGTTTGCAGGACACAACTTTCCCGGTAATGGCTATGGGTACACCTGAACGTATAGTATCTCCAGTGGAGCTAACCAGCACAAAAGCAGAAGTATCAACACCGAGTGTAAAAGTTTTCAGCAAGTTCTTATTTATAGTGATGACAGTTAGGGCTTCCGGTATTTTATGTTCGTTTCGGTTAACAGGTACCACTTTTGGTTCACCTGCAGGAATAATATTAGGCTGGTCTGTACTATTGGGACGGATGACTCTACCTCTTGCAGGTATTGGAACTCCAGTTTTTACCGTATCACCAACTGAATTTATTATAGGTTGAATGCTGTCTCCTGAAACCAGGTTGATTACATAACCTTCTTTGGCGTTTAATGCAACCGCTTGTGGAGCCGGATACATAGGGAGTTTTTCATCAAATG
Source organism: uncultured Bacteroides sp. (assembly GCA_964500835.1). Lineage (GTDB taxonomy): Bacteria > Bacteroidota > Bacteroidia > Bacteroidales. The sequence continues at coordinate 73,705 of CAZCQL010000003.1, read as the reverse complement.
AACTTTGCCTGCTGCTCTCACAGGAAGAGACAAGTATAATGAAAGTGATGTATGCAAGTGTATTTTTCAGATATTAATGATTTTACTGTAACAGTAAACTACAATTTCAGTCTAAATATTGAGGACTATTCTCTTTCAGGAAGAATTAACATATTTTTTAACAATTGGCTGAAATAGAATGCCTTAGCTGGTAATTTATGCTGAAATCATATACTATCCTTAGAATGACACCCCCGCACCCAGCAGCGCATGAAAAGCAAAGACCGAAATATTGGCATATCCATCCACAACATTGGTACGGGAAAAGGAGGCATTTAGCTTAGCCTCCGCAGAGAGATATACATTTTTAAGCAGGTACATTCTTTTTTGAACCGCAAGCTGAGAGGTTATCCCATCCAGAAAATAGCCATTGTCAAAAAGGCCTCCTGTACCCGACAAAGTGTTCCCCCTGACCGTATTTTCAGGATGTGCAATCACAGGGCCCATTCCGCCCCTTACATGGAAGAACCGGAACTCCTTGATGAGGCTAAACCATACCTGGTTATATCCATGAGAGACAGAGAATTGCTGTATTTCATCCGGTTTGTTGACCAGGTAAAGCTTGAGGTGATTTAACTCGATTTCGAATGACAGGCTTTTATTCAGGCTGAGACCGGCCCGGTATGAATAATATATGGGTAGGGTGAATGGTTTTACTTTGTAACGGGCCAGGAATTCGATATCACTATACCCTTCCTGGTGTATCTTTAAGTTCGAGGGAAAAGCATGCGCAAACCCCGGAAGTATTTCAAGGTAAATACTTCTCTGTCCTGCCATATTCATGTAAATACAGCACAGGAGGAAGACAACCATCCGAAGGTTTCTCCAATTCATGGATAAGAAATTCTGTAAAGTTAACGCTATATTAAAAAACTAATTCTGTCCAGGATTGTTAAATGATATGTTAAAGACAGGAGAAAATGGAAATTGTTTAGAAAGTGACTTAACTTTGTGATTTACAGGCCAAAGACACAAGCATCATGAGAAAAATTACAGAGGCAGATATAAATCAGGAAATGTATGATTTGTATGACGAGTATGCGCACAGTAAAATTGACAGGAAGAGGTTCCTGGAGAAATTATCTGCTTATGCCGTGGGCGGACTTACTGTTTCGTCTCTCTTAAGTTTTATGCTTCCTAACTACCGGGACACCCTCCATGTTCAGCCGGATGATCCCAGGCTACATTCAGAATTCATAGAATATAATTCGTCCAAAGGCGGAGGGAAAATTCGCGGATTGCTCTCAAGGCCTGTTGATGCTGATGCCAGATTACCGGGGATCGTTGTTGTTCATGAGAACCGCGGACTCAATCCACATATAGAAGATGTGGGACGACGGGCAGCACTGGCAGGCTTCATTTCCATAGCCCCTGATGCTCTTACGCCTTTAGGTGGCTATCCTGGCACTGACGATGAAGGGCGAACACTACAGCGGCAGCGTGACAGGGATGAAATGCTGGAAGACTTTATTGCCGCATACGATTACCTGAAAGGTCATCCTGAGTGTAACGGGAAAATAGGCGCTGTTGGATTTTGTTTTGGAGGCTGGATTACAAACATGATGGCCGTTAGAATTTCGGGTTTGCTGGCAGCGGTTCCATTTTACGGTGGCCAGCCGGATGCCGAAGATGTACCTCAGATAAAAGCCTCTCTCCTCTTGCAATATGCCGGTTTGGACAGCAGGGTGAATGCAGGATGGCCGGCATACGAAGCTGCTTTGAAAAAGAATAATAAGGAATACCAGGCTTACATTTATCCCGATGTCAATCATGGCTTTCACAATGACTCAACTCCCCGGTACGATAAAGAAGCAGCAGAACTGGCCTGGAAAAGGACCATTGAATTTTTTAAAGAAAAGTTAGGGTAATGCCTACAATGGAAGTATTCTGATATTTCTCCACCGAACCTCATAGGGCGTTGAATCGTCGCCCACATTGTGAACCTGCAATCCGATAATCCCGGATTCATTCAGCGAATCCTTGAAGTCATTGCAAACGATCCCGTTAATTTCTGTTTTTATGGAACTTCCTTTGCATTCGATCCTGTACTGGTTCCACTGATTATCCTTAAAAGCTTTACTGGCTTCTGAACCTTTCTTCAGCCACCAGGAAGTTATCATTGCACGTCTTGCCTCATCATAGACACCCCCTGAAGATCCAACGGATTCTCCGGCTATCTCCACCTGGTATCCATATACCCTATCGGCCGGTATCGTACGTTGCTGCGGCTTCCCCTCCTCATTTCTAAACCAGAAGACCATCTCCTTATCTGCAATCATGCTGCGGAATTGCACCCCTGAATTCAGCTTGGGGCTGACCAGGAAGACCTCAAACTCGAGCACAAAATCGCCAAATTTTCGGTCCGTGCACAGGAATGTATTGGGACTGTTTTTCACTGAAGTTCCCACGATGGATCCTTCCTCTACCCGATACCTGGCAAATCCGCTGTGAACCGACCAACCGTCTAAAGTTTCTCCGTCAAACAAATTGAGCCATTTTCCTTCCTGACCCGAGGAATTCAAATTTACCAGCAACATGAGTAAAATAAATAACTGTGTTCCGAATGCATGTTTTTTCATAATCAATTTTTATGTGAAGATATTCTTTTGAGTTATAGGATATAATTTCTGAGTAACTGATCAGCGATTCTTTTTTATCACATGATGAAAAGCAATTTTCTTCAAGTGATCGATTTTTCAATTTCTTCAAGCGTTTTCCCTTTTGTCTCGGGTAATCGCCTGTATATGAAAATGAACCCTGCCAAACAAATTCCTGAGTACAGCCAAAAGGTACCATACGTATTCAATCCCTTGTTGAAATATGGGAACGTGATGACTAAGATAGAACTGGCGATCCATAAGGTAGTGGTAGCAGTGGCCATGGCAATGCCCCTGATCCTGTTTGGAAATATTTCTGAAAGTATCACCCATGTAATAGGACCCAGGGTCATGGAGTAGACGGCAATACATAAGATAATTAGTACAAGGATTGCAGCACCTTCAATGTCTAAAAAATAACCGATGCCCAGGATCACATACAGTATGGTAAGTCCGATGGAACCGGTCAGCATTAATTTTCTCCTTCCCCAGCGATCAACGGTACGAATTGCCAGAAAACAAAAAACCAGGTTAACCACCCCGGTGACTACTATATTCAGAAGGATATCGGAAATCTCATAACCGGCAGCGGAGAAAACCTCTTCCGCATAATTAAACACCACATTGATGCCACACCACTGCTGGAATACTGCCAGCACAAGGCCTATTAAGAGAATTGGCTTTATATTCCCTGAAAAAAGACTTTTTAGCGGTGTTTTTTTGATGCCCTCCGAAAAAGATTCGGCGATCTCTTTTCTGGCTCCTCTCGCATATTCATCACCGCCAATCATTTGAAGTACCCATTCGGCCTTTTCCCACCGTGAAACTCTGGCCAGCCACCTCGGACTCTCAGGAATGAAAAACAACAGGATCAAAAAAAGAATCGCAGGTATAGCTTCAGCCCAGAACATCCACCTCCATCCCATTTGACCGTTCCAGGAACTCTGGATAAATTGATCGGACGCTCCTTCCGGAACTTGTTGAGCAATAAGGTAATTAATGATCTGGGCAGCGAGAATCCCAATAACAATATTCAGCTGGTTTAATACCACAAATCTGCCCCTGTATTTAGCGGGCGAAACTTCAGCGATATAGACAGGCGATATGGCAGAAGCAATTCCAATGCCTATTCCGCCTGCTACCCGGAAGGTGATGAACCATAAATAAGTATCCATGGCTCCTGTCCCCAGCGAACTCAGGATAAAAAGAAGCGCAGCTGTCATAAGGCTGCCCTTCCTGCCAAATTTCTCTCCGATCCATCCCGATATACCAGCACCCCCAATGCATCCGATAAGGGCCGAGCTCATGGCCAATCCCTGAAGTCCCGGAAATTGAACGATTTCAAAAAAGCGTTCGTAGAAAGGCTTTGCACCTCCGATCACAACCCAGTCATAGCCAAACAGAAATCCACCAAGAGCGGATATTAATGATATTCCCAGAACATATCTCAGGTTTAGCTTCATCGATACTAATCCAAATGCGCCGTTGAATCTACTTATTTTTCAATACTTTTAATAGAAAATCCCCCCCCAATATGAAAAAGTTATTGTTCCTCTGGCTGCTGTTAACCGGTTGTCATATTATAACCCGGGAAACCACCGATACGTATTCTCCTGAAGGAGATTGGAAATTCAGGATGGATTCGCCGGGTACCGGTGTGACAGAAAAATGGCACATGTAGAGGTAAGCCCGGATGGAATAGACAAATTAATGGTGCCTTAGGCTTTAGAATCCACCGCTTCCCTGGAATTCATTGTTGTCGCGCGTCCTTCTTTTCTTGGCTTTGAAATCTCCCCTGCCGAAATTATACATAAAACCCACATAGGCAGAACGGCTTTCCCAGTTGAAATTTCCATGAGTTGGGAAAATGTTGGCATTGGATTCAAAGGCAAACCTCATTGCTCCGAATATATCGTTAATCCTCAGGTTGATTGTTCCTTTCGCCCGCAGGACCTTGATACTGGCTCCTGAATTAACCATCCACATGGGGAGACGCGACCACTGAATGCTCTCGCTGCGACCCCTGTACATTCCGAATAGCTGGAAACTTAATCTCTCAGTGGCCTTAAAGGTATTGTTCACACGAAAATTTGTGGCACGGGAATCTACTTCCACATACTTTCCGAAGGAATACCCGGTGACCGTCTGGGAATAGAGATCAAAGCTGGCATTGGTGCTCCACCACCCTGTGAACCTGTACATCCCGGAAAACTCCACTCCAAACCTGTCCTGGCTTTCCGAATTAACATTTGTTAGCACCACTTTATTCTCATCAAATTCATCTATATCAGCATAAAATGTAATGTTGTCATTAATCACCCGGTAAAAGGTTCCGAATGACAGGGATCCCTTCTTGACCCGCCTGGTATAGTTCAGCTCATAGGAATTGGTGAACTGGGGACGAAGTTCCGGATTACCAACCCGGGTTAAAAGAGGAGTACTCCAGGTTCTGATGGGATTTACCTGTTCGATGCCGGGTCTGTCGACCCGGCGGCTGTAGCTCAGCTGAAATTGATCTTTGTCACTGGCTGAATAGGTAAAGAAAGCAGATGGATACAAGGAGAGAATATTGTCGTTATACTTCCCCGTTTCATCTCCCTGGCTAAAATCTGCCTCTACATCATATTGTTCTGCCCGTACGCCGAGCTGTAACATGAATTTATTGATTTTCTGATTATAGTTGGCATAGGCAGAATAAATTCGCCTGTCGTACATGAAGGATGAATTTCCCAGAGGGAGGGTTTCAAACCAACCATTTCCATCGGGTAAACGCAGAAAGTTTTCATCATACACAAACTGGTGCTGATCAGTGATTTGATTATTATTGGCATCCCTCATCCGGGCTTCCAGGCCAAGTTCAATTTTTGTGTCTTCACTGATGGGGTTGGTATAATCCAGGTTGATTAATGTGCTGTTCACATTGTTACGTATATCATCGGAGTAATTCAAAGTCAGGTCAGCCGGGTCCATCAACTGATCATACCTGGCGTCTTCCTGTTGATCCGATGGCGAATAGGAGGCTTCCAGTTCGATAAGATGTCCCTCTTTCTTAAATCCGTGACTGAAATAGGCGTTGTACGTGCTTGAATAATTGTCTTTCATCTGCACATAGGGATTGTCACTATTTAAGACATCTTCAAAGTAGATAAGTGTAGTTGCATTGGTCTCCCCGTTATAAAGATTCTGGGTCGTATAAATTGAGAACGTATTCGCATCGTTGATGTAAAGATCAGCTCCTAATTTTACAAGGTGGGAGGCGTTGGAATCATCCCTGTTGAATTTTGAATAGGAAGCATTGTCCAACCGGGTGATTTCTCCAAAGTTGTTGGAAGTACCACTGTTTGCACCATAATTCCCATACACATTCAACTTGCCTTTTCGGTAATTGATATCCAATGCACCGTTGTACTTGAGATTCCTGCTGTACTGGATCCCTCCGTTTAATGAACCATTCAGGCCCAGGGTGGCATTCTTGTACAGGACAATATTGATCATCCCACTCATGCCTTCCGGACTGTATTTCGCGGAAGGATTGGTTATTAGTTCCACACTTTTAATGGAGGAGGAAGGGATCTGTTTCAGTAATTGGGCTGCACTGATGTTGGTGGGCCGGCCGTCCACCAGAATTTTTACATTTTCATTGCCTCTCAGGCTGATAGCCCCTGTCTGACTGTCCACGCTGATCGATTGCACATTGTTCAGCATTTCGGAAGCAGTGGTTCCGGTGGCCGTAAGGTCTTTACCCACGTTGATCACTTTGCGGTCAATTTTCTGTGTCACGCTTGATAATTCAGCCCTGACCACCACCTCGTCAAGTTGCTGGGAACTCTCATTAAGAGAAATGGTGCTCAGGTGATGCCTTGATTTGGCCCGGGAAATATCGATGTCCCTTGTGATCTTTTCATACCCTATAAACTGTATTTCGATTGTATTATTTCCTTCCGGTATGGCTTTGATTTCGAAATTCCCCTTGTGATCGGTGATCCCTCCGGTGAGGATGGAGTCGCTGCTGTTTCTTACTACCACGTTCACGTAGGGCATTGGTTCATTCGATAGCGCATCAATCACATTACCGGATACCCATCCGACTCCACTGGGTGGATTGTCATCGTCAGCTTTCACATGTACCAGGAAGAGGGAGATTATCGAGAATATCAATACATACTTTTTCATAGCTATATTATGTTAAAATGCCCGCCAATTATTTTCGGCGGGCAAATGTAGTGTAAATTTACTATTTATAATGTATCTAAATAGTAATAATTAACAAAATTAACAGGAGAAATTTATGCCTGAGATGGTATTCATGTGATGCCTGATATGGGATTTGGGGATTATTCGCAGACCCTCTCATACCAGTCAAGAGTCTGAATATAGGCATCCTCAAAACCCATTTTATGTACCCTCTTCAACTGGTCCCTGGCCTCCTGGAAAGACCTGTACATTCCCTGGGTATACCTGTATAATTTATCGGTGCAATTGTACTCCCTTATATCAGTAAAATTCTGAAAATGAGAGAGATCACTTTTATGATAGCTTGCCAATAGTTGAATGGTAAACCAGTAGACGGGGCTGTGGTTGGATCCTTCTACGGAAATCAGACCGGGTTTCAGGCTGCTGGGGACATATAACCCGGCAAGCCCTGCAGGCAGCAAGTTTTCTCCCTTGATCTTCACATACACTTGCCGGTTCAGATATCTTCCAAGGGGAGCATCTTCGCCATCCGGATAGCTGTTCCTTGCGATGGGAGCCGACTCCCCCTTGCCATCAATGGACATCCTGTTCCTCATAATCCCTCTCATCTCCAGGTAATCTGCAATCTGGTCTGCCCGTTGCATGGACAGGACCATATTGTATTCCGCTGATCCAGTTGCATCGGCATGACCGGTTAGCTCAATCCTGCTGTCAGGATTTAAAACCAACAATTCCGCGATCTTCTCCACTTCAAGCATGGCAGCCATGCTAAGCTCATATTCGTTGTGTTCAAAGGGGATGCTGGTATTCAATTCAGAGGTCCGCCTGCCAGCTTCAACCGGAACTGGTTCCGGGGCTCTAATTTCTGCCTGCCTGTTTCTATTCAGAACTTCTTCAATCCGATCGGTCTCCTCAGGCTCAATAACCTCGGTGATTGTTGCAATCTGCTCCTCTTCAGCAATCAGGGTCTCCGGTTCTGGTTCAGCCGCAGGTACAACCGGGATATCTGATAGCTGAGGTACAGAAACCGCTTCAACCGCTTCCACATGATCCACCTCTTCCACCTCTTCCACATCTTCCACCTCTTCCACCTCCACATCCTTGCCAGCTTCCTGCGCTGTGACCGCCTGTTGCTCCTCCGGTTCCAGTTCCAGGACCATGTTGATGGCATTTGAAGTGGGATCATCCGCCTTCCTAACAGCATAGTAGGCGTCTAACTCATCCCAGCCGGGATTGAAAAAGAGATCCTCCCCGGTGGTGTTTACCGGATATCCCAGGCTAACCGGCTCTCCCCATGATCCATCGCTCTTTAATTCGCTATAGAACACATCGGACCCACCAATGGTGGCATGTCCCTGAGAGCTAAAAAAGAGGATCGAATCGTTGCTTGATATAAACGGGGTATGTTCTTCGTAAGGGGTGTTGATGACAGGGCCCAGGTTGGAGGGGAGGCCCCATTCTCCTTTCTCACCAAGTTTGGAGACATAGATATCGAAACTTCCCATACCACCACGGACATCACTGGTAAAATAGAGGGTTTTGCCGTCTTTTGATATACTGGCATGGTTTTCAGATGTTCTCTTGTTAATGTTGTGCCCCAATGATTTAGCTTCAGACCATCGCCCACCTTCGAATTTCGATACGAAAATATCCGAGTGGGAGTAAAACTGATGCACCATATAAAGATCTTTCCCATCGTATGAAAGGGATACCGGGTAGGTCTCCCCCACCATTCCAATTTCACTATTGATTACCCTGGGCCTTGACCAAACACTATCTTTGCGGGTGGTCATCATGATCTTTTTATCGGCCGGGTAATCAACCAGAAAGATCAGGATATTCCCGTCGCCTGAAATGACCGGATTGTTGCACGACGGCAGGTCGTCATCAAAATGGTCCAGCACACTGTAGAATTCGAAGGAAGGTCTGTTTAAAGCAAGTGCAGCGCCTCTTTTACAGGCATTGATTTGCAGCGTAGTGAATTCTAATTGAAGAGGATCCTGGCTGGCACCAAGCTCAAGGTATTTCTGATAGTTTTCAATAGCTTTATCAAATTCATAATTAAGGTGATAGGATTGGCCAAGCATAAAGTATGCAAAGATCGGGGCACTCGCCTCCTTGTGCGAATGCTCCTTATAATCCCTGCTCACCCCTGCCACAGCCTCTTTCAGATAGGTAATTGCCAGATCCTCACTGCCGGGTATACTTAAACAACATGCTCCACATAAAAAAAGGATATTGCTGTTGCCAGGATCAAGGGTCAGGAGGTTCTTGTACCGGTTGAAAGCCTCCTCATAAAACTGAGTCTCATACAGGTAGTCAGCATCGAAAAATATACGCTTGAACTCTTTGGTATACTGCCCATTTACCGAAATTGTACCCGCAATGAACACGAAAATAAATAATCTCATGATTCTCATCATTCGATAAATATATAGGATATCTTGATTGGTAGATAAAACAGTTATCCACAGCCAACCAGAACGGGTAGGTTTCTTCAGATCGCGAATCCTCATTTCAGATCGCGAATCCTCATTTCAAATCGCGGATCAACAGGTAAACTTGAAGGAAAAACCCAAGGCGACATCATGTGGCCGGAAGACGCCGGTGCCGAAGGGGACGCGGCTTGGCTATACCATACCTGGTGGTACAACAAGGGTCCTGGGATTTACAGTGTTACCGGAGGCACCGGTAAATGGGAGGACATTCGGGGTGTTGGTGTTGCCAGGGGGATGTTCAAAGAGCGAACAGATGACCATTTCATGGTAAAGTCCGAACTTTTCCGGAACCTGTAAGGTCAGATTTTACCTTCCTCTCGAGCAGTTTATAGAACACGGGGACAAGAAGCAGTGTCAGGAGCGTTGACACAAACAAACCCCCGATGATGGTCCAGCCCATAGGTGCCCAGAGGGTCCCTCCGCGGAGAGTAAGGGGCAGCAACCCGCCGATGGTAGTCAGCGCAGTGAGTACAATCGGGGTGAGACGGATTTCAGCAGCCAGCTGCAGCGCTTCATCCAAGGCTTCTCCTCGTTCACGGAGTTTGTTTATGTAATCCACCAGGATAATAGAGTTATTTACCACGATCCCCACCAGGCTTGTGAGTCCAATAAATGCGGTAAATGAGAACGTATTGCCTGTGGCAAGCAATGCCCAGATCATCCCGGTTACGGCAAATGGGATGGCAAGAAATACGATTAAGGGCTGCTTAAAAGACCTGAACTGCAGGACCAGGACCGAAAAGATAGAGATCACGGCAATCAATACCGCATTGGTCATCCCTCCAAATGATTCCGCGCGGCTTTCCAGTTCACCACCGATGCGATAACTGTATCCTGGTGGCATGGAATACTTTGAAAGTTCTTCTTCTACCGGATGCATGACCTCATCCAGCGAATAGCCGGTTTGAATATCTGCAAGAATCTGAGCCGATCGCTCCAGATCGTACCTGCTGATAGAGCTGGGGACCTGTTGGAATTTTACATCCACAAACTGTTTCAACTGTATCTGTCTGCCAGACAAGGAAGATACATAGATCCTGTCAAGGTCCCCTAATTTAAAATCGCCGCCCGGTGCCATCTTTATTACAATCTGGTACTCTTCTCCGGAAGAATCACGGAATTTGGAGATCCCTATCCCCGTAACTGCCGTCCGGATAGTCCGGTCGATTTCGATGACCGGAACCCCCCACATGTTGGCCTTTTCCTTATTAATATCAAAGAGAAGCTCGGTATTGGCTTTCATAAGCTGGTTATCAATATTAATCGCACCAGGCTGGTCCCTGATGAACCTTTCAACATCCGAAGATATCTCCCGCAAGACATCCGGGTCATCCCCATTCAGGAAAACCTGAATTGGCGCATCAAACGGAGGGCCCTGTTCAAATTCCTTTACCCTTATTAATACTCCCGGGTAAGTATCGAATTTTTTTCTTAATCTGGTTAGTACTTCCTCAAACATTTCGGGATCATAGCTGGTAAGTTCCACATATATTTCGGCATACTTCATGTCGAATCTTTTGGGCAGTACGTTGTAATAGATCCGGGGATTCCCGTGACCCACATTGGTGGCATAAAACTTCACCTCGGGCATGGTATCCAATACCCCTTCCACGTACTGAGCTATCTCGTCGGTTCGCTCCAGGTTAGAGTTCTCTGGCAGTGTAGCCTGAATCGACAGGTTCGGCTGTTCGGCTTTTGGGAAAAAACTAATGCCCACATACCGGAACATCCACAGGGATCCAAGCAAAAAGATAAACGCAATCATCAGGGCAGGCACGGGTCTTCCGAGCGCCCAGCGAAGGCTGATCCTGAAAGGATTTTCAATGATCCACCTTAATATCCAACGAGCACCCCTGATTTTCTCCGGCTCTTTTGCATGGTCCTTAAATAGGTTACTTGTAATGACCGGTGTGAATGTGAGTGCGATGAGCAACGAGACAGTAAGGGTAATCATTATGGTAACAGGCAGCGATTTAATAAATGCCCCGGTCATATAAGGCATTGCGGCGAGAGGCACAAAAGCAAGGATGGTGGTCAGTGTTGCGGTGATCACCGGCCATCCTATTTCAGAAGCAGCCAGGATAGAGGCCTCCTTTCTGGAATGCCCCATCTGAATAAATCGATTAATATTTTCCACCATCACAATGGAGTTATCCACCAACATACCCAACGCCACAACCAATCCTCCTATGGAGATTTGTTGCAATCCAATGCCGGAAAGGTCCATAAAGCCTAATCCGATGATAAGAGAAAGTGGAATGGCAATTACCACAACGGCAGCTGAACGAAATCCAAGGGAAAGAAAGATGAGTATCCCTACCAGGAGAATACCCTGCAAAAGGTTGTTAAGGAATCCTGTGATCCGTTTACTCACCGTAGAAGGCTGATCATAAATAACTTCCATGGACATCCCTGTGGGCAGTTCTTCTTTGAAGGCTTCAATGACCGGCAACAGCTCTCTGGAGGTCTGAATGACATTTAAACCTGGCTTCTGACTGATCCCCATGAATATGGCGCGATGTCCCCCTCCTTCGGCATCATCAGTCATCTTGCCACCGAAGCGGGTGATGTAATTCTGTTTCTCATAACCAAATTTAACCTCTGCAATATCTCTGAGATAGATTAGTCTCCCCTGGTAGGAGTTTACCACACAATTCCTGATTTCATCAAGGTCCTGGAATGACCCCGATGATTTTACACTCAGGCTGGTTGGTCCCAGTTCTATTTCCCCCCCGGGAATGTTCACATTATTGCTCTCAATGGCTCTTGAAATATGTTCAATGGTTGTATTCACCATGGCCATCTTCTCAAAATCCAAATTCACATGTATTTCTTCACCTGGCAATCCGTAAAGGGAAACCTCCCTGATCTCAGGTAGCATTTTAATCTGCTTGCTCAACTCCTCTGCGAGATCCGCCATCTCCGAGTAAGGTGCAGTTTCTGAAATAAGCGCCAGTTGCATCATCGCCATATCGGCAATGGACCATTGCCACATATCCAGTTGTGAGATTTCCCCGGGAAGTGTACTTCGGATAGCATTCATTTGCTGCGACACCTCATTATACTTCTCATCCCTGTCCGAATTGAAATCGAATTCCACAGAAACGACTGCAAATCCGTCCCTTGCATCTGAAACGATCTTGACAATGTCGTCCAGTTCACTTAAAGCTTCCTCTACCGGGAGGGCCACCATTTTTTCCATATCTGCCGGGCTGGCACCTGGCATCAACACAACGATGGTGGATCCCGGAACACTTACCTCGGGATTTTCAGTTCTCGGCATAATGACAAGCGCTCGAATCCCAATGATGGTCAGAAATATAAAGACCATCCAGGTAAATGAACCATTATCGATAGCAAGTCCTGGCAATCTCATGGAGTTGGAGTATCAGTTTCGTTTACAAGGCGTACCTCCGAGCTCTCACTCACATATTTTGCTCCTTCTGTAATTACAAGTTCTCCCTCTTTAAGGCCTTCCACTATCTCCACTCGATCGTCCAGGATCGTACCCGATGTGATCCGTCGTTTAACAACCTTTCTATTCTTATAGAGGAAAATTACAGCAGACTTATCACTTGCCTCGAGCAGGGCCTCAATCGGAACTACAAGTGACCTTCTTATTTCAGATGGATAAATCTCTACTCTTGAAAAAAAACCGGTCCTGAACTGTGTCAGAGGCCGGAGGATCAGTAATTCCACCTCATAGGTTCCGGTTACAGGATCGGCCACGGACCCCAATTCCGTAATTTCTGCCTTAAACAGGTTACCCGGAAATGCATCCATGGCCACATTGGCTGAGTCTCCCATGGTTAACTTCACAATGTCCTTATCCGTTAAAGCACAACGGACCACCCAGTCACTTTCATCGGAGGCAAACAGCAAGGCCGGATAGCCCGGGGCAATCATTTCATTGGATTCCACAAGAACTTTTTGAATCTGCCCATCCGATGGTGCTTTTATGCGGGAATGCAACAGGTTGAATTCAGCAATTTGCTTTTGGGCAACCGACAGCTCGAAGGCAGATCGTGCATTTTGCAATTGCTCCAGGGTGGCTACACTATCACGGTGCAGGTTCTCTGCCCTGCCCAAGTCCCTTTTGGCTTTCTCATAACCAATTTGTGCCTGGTTCACATTGGCTTTTATTTCAGAGAGGTCCAGAACCGCCAGTACCTCATCCTTCTGTACGGATTCACCCTCCCGGGTAGTAAGTTGCTTTATTATTCCGCCGGTCTTAAAACTCAACTTTGCCTGGGTAGTAGCAGTAAGCAGGCCAGTTGCCTTCACTGGTATTTTAAACTCCGCATACTCCACAGGCCGGGCTTTGATGTAAATGATCCTATTCCCAACCGGAGTTTTTTGCACTTCCGGTTTGCAACCGAAAATGACAATCCAGATGATGGCAATCCGGATAATGGCAGATCCTGCCCGATGATGTTTCATTGGATGGATTTATTGGTTTGCATGGATATTTTCCCCGATGGAATAAGTAAAGTCAGCAAGGTGACTGAAGTAATCGCTTTTGGCGATAATTGTGTTGGCTGCAGCGCCGGTAAGGCTGGTTCTGGCATCAATCAACTCCAGCAATGACGACTGACCCTCGCTGTACTTCCGGGAGATTAATTCGTAAGCCCTGGTGGCCGAACGGGTCTGTTTGAGTGCCGACCGAACAGATTGATAGGCAGTCTGTAAGGCATAGTAGTGATTAATTACCTCAAGCCTGATCTGTTGCTGAGTCTCTTCATAGAGTTCATTCAACTTTTTAGCCTCAATTTTGGACTGCTGGACTTTTTGATGATTGGCAGATCCATTAAAAAGTGTCCAGTGTAAAACCAGTGATGCAAGCATAAAATCATCCTCACCGGTAAACCTGTACTCACTCCCCTGAAATCCATAATCCACCACACCGAACAGTCCCGGCATAATTTTCCCCTGTTGAAGATGGGTTACGTGGCGGTTGAGTTGGCGGTATTGATCGATCTGATGCAGCTCATCTCTGTTCTGAAGCGCCAGCAAGCTGGCTTCTTCAAGGGATATGCTGACCGGAACCGCGGGTTCATCGATTAATTCGATGAACAAATCCAGTGGCCGGTTTAACAGGAAATTAAAATAGGCGCTGGAAGCCTCCAGCATATTGACGGCCCGGGCTCGCTGAACCTCCACTTTGCCAAGCTCAGCATCTGACCTGTAAACTGCATCGATGGTCACTTTGTCATTGTCCAAAAGCTTCTGGCTGACCCTCATATTTTCTTTCACAAGCAAATAAGTGGTATCTGCCAGACCCACCAGGTTGAATGCCTTCTGGTAATTATAATAGGCTTTGGTTATCTCCTTTATCAGCTCCTTTTTGTACCGATCCACATCCACCATGGAAATCTCGGAATACTGCTTCTGTATCCTGTAATTGTAAATTATTTCCGAACTGAAGATGGGTTGAACAAGAGATACCTTCGTCTCATGCTCCCTGGGTCGCAAAAATGGAAATGCCTCATTCTCGATGGTTGGAAATATATCGGAAGCAGTCAGGACATTCAGGGTAGAGTACACAGGGTTCAGTAGATCTCCCACCGGAAAATCGATGGTCCTCCCTCCCTTCGCCACTGTATATCTCGCATTCACGCTGACCTCCGGCATGAATAAACCCCTGGCACCCTTCAAAGCTGAAAGACTGCTGGCATAGTCCAGTTGTTTCTGCTTCAGTGCCTGGTTTGATTGTAAGCCCAGCCTGATGTATTCATCCAGGGCACGATTTTGCGCAAATGAACTACCGGCAATAATGCTAAAAACTACCATGAAGCTGCATCGTCTCATGACCGTATACCATTTAATACAAGCTCAAAATGACTCTCATACACCTGCGAAGGTGAAAGGTCAAGCATTTCCAGAAGAGATTTTTTCATCATCACAAACCGGATGACACTCAGGATTTGCATCCAAAGGGTATGTGCAATTAACATGGGAGGAATGTCTTCCCTGATCAGTTTTTCGCTCACTCCCTGTTCCACAATCCGGATCACCATACCCACCGGTGATTCTTTAAAGATCATATTTTTCATTTCCTCCACACTGTAACTGATGCTCTGCAGTTCATATCCTTCAAGAAACATGATGGCCTTCATGTGATCGGGGTGAGTGTTGGAAAAATCAATGCATGCCCTCCCCATATGTAGTAGCTTTTCTATGGCACTTCCGGAATTTTTCCTGACCATATCGGTGACGGAGTTTAACAGGATGATTGCTTTTCGGGCAACCGCCATGTGCAAATCCTCTTTGCTTTTAAAATAGAGATAAAGTGTTCCTTTACTCAATTCGGCCCCCTCAGCGATATCATCCATGGTGGCCTTATCAAAGCCATTAGAAAAAAATACTCTTTCCGCGGCCTGCACGATCTCTTCCCGGCGCTGAATTTTTTCCCTCTCCTTCCTTTCCACAATTCCCATAACTTAGTTGTATTTTATGACTGCTAGTTATTATATAAATCGAAGTTAGTCTATAATCTTTTATTTAACAACTTAATAAGGGGGGATTTATGTAACTTGATCGAAGAAACTGAACCGGGAGATGAGTGAAATCAGCCAGATTAAAAGGCCCGGGCGAAAAGTTATAGTTAGAAGCAGTCCCAGATTGTGCACAGCCCAAAGTTCAGCTGTGTTTACAATAATCTGCGCATTTATAACAATAACAAATCCCGGTGCAAGATTGACCGGATTCTTTGAATAAGCTTACTTATTCAGTTTTCTGGGTTTTTTACCCTGCCTCCAGTGCTCCTCGATTTTCTCAAGTGAAACGCCCTTGGTTTCCGGGATAAAGAAATAGCCCCATACAATTCCAATCAGCGCAACCGCCGCAAAGATCCAGAATACACTTCCCACACAACCCGGGCAAATATCCGAAAGATCCTTCCCTTCCGGAACTACCACATCTTTTGCACTCCCAATGGCACTTGCCATTTTATAGAATGTCCAAACAACCAGTGTATTAAAGCCCCAGTTTGACAATGAGCCAATGGAGGCTCCCAATCCCCGGACATTTGTTGGGAAAACTTCGGTAATAATCAACCAGCCCAATGGTCCGAGACTGATGGCAAAGAATGCGATGTAAACCAACATGGAGATAACCAGGAACCATTTTGTGACTCCAGGGAGCATGAAACCAAGACCCATACATACCAGAGCCACGGCGATGCCCGATAAGCCAATGAAATAGAGTTTCCTTCTGCCCAGTCTGTCAATAACAAATAATGAAATAATGGTGAAAAACACATTCACAGCTCCCACAATCACGGAGGCAGCAATGGCAGCTTCCGCACCCTCAAATCCTGCAGCCAGGAAGATTTTCGGACTGTAATAGATGACCGTATTAATCCCCACAAATTGTTGGAAGAACATAATTCCCATGGCGATAATCAGTGCATTTCTCAGCCATGGTTTAAAGATCTCTCTCCAGCCGGCCTGGCTTGCATCGATGGCAAGATCACGCCTCATGGCCGACATGGAATCGTCGATCAGGGATGGATCTTCAATTCTTCGCAACACTTTCTCACCCTCCTCTTCGCGTCCTTTACTCATCAGCCACCGGGGTGTTTCAGGGAGGAAGAACATTCCTATAAACAGCACAAGCGCAGGAATTACTCCCACATACAACATGGGGCGCCAGCACTCCAGGTTGCTGTTGTCAGCAAAAGCATTGTCACTGAGGTAGGCAGCAAGAATTCCCACTGTAATCAACAATTGGAACATGGATACCAGCGTACCCCTAATTTTTGTTGGAGCGATCTCAGAGATATACAAGGGAACAGCAAACGAGGAAACACCAATGGCCAGTCCAAGATAAAAACGAGAAATCATCAGCTGCGTTACAGTGGGTGCAAAACCAGTCCAAATGGCTCCTGTTCCAAAAATAAATGCAGATGCAAGTATCACTTTCTTTCGTCCCAGGTAATCTGTAATTCTACCTGTAAACAAAGCTCCAACAACAGCACCAATAAGACCCAGTGCTGTGACATTTTCAACCTGTGAATCTGTTAATTCAAAATAATCCTGCAAAAATGGGATCGCACCGGAAATTACTCCTGTATCAAACCCAAAAAGGAGACCACCTGTGGCCGCGATGCTGGCGATCACAATGACGACACTTTTGTTGTACTCACTCTTTGTGCTCATAGTATTTGTTAGTTTTCTAAAATTGGAAAACCGTAAATATACTGACTTTCATTAAAGTTTACTGCCAAGTGGCTTTTTTTTACTCATTCTATTTATTTGAATCCCTGAACATTGCTCCAGTGGGCCGGATTTTGAAATACGTAGAATTTTCTTATATTGCATATAGGCAGAATTATGCATTAATTCCCTCAGCACATGAAGACAAAATACGAGCTAGAGTATACGCTGAATACATCTCCCAGTATACTTTTTAACAGGTTGAGCACACCAGAAGGACTTTCAGAATGGTTCGCAGACAACGTGAACCTCCGAAAAGGGAAGTACACATTCATTTGGGAAGGTACCGAGCAGGACGCTGAAATTGTCCAGAAGAAATCCAATAAATTTATCCGGTTTCGTTGGGAAGATGACACAGAGGAGGATGCCTTTTTTGAGTTCAGGATTCATACCGACGAACTGACGGGCGATGTAGCACTTCTGATCACCGATTTTGCCGAGGAAGATGAAAAAGATGATGCCATCGATCTCTGGGACAGCCAGATTTCCGAACTAAAACATGCCATTGGCCTCTAATAGTTCCTCTATCAAAATAAATTAACTTTGTCTTTGTTGAATCCCGCTCGCGCATTAGCTTCGCTGAACTCGTAAATTCGGTTCCCCGTAGCTCTGCTGCGGAGTTAGCGAGCACAAATAAAATAATAATTGGATACGAACAGGCTCTGGTGTGAAAAAGCTTCATCTTCTGATCATAAAGTCATTTGTTGGTCCGCTTATCCTGACTTTCTTCTTCGTCATTTTTGTGCTTCTGATGCAATTTCTGTGGAAATACATCGACGATTTGATTGGGAAAGGACTGGAGTTTAATATTATAGCGGAATTCCTCGTCTATACAAGTGCAAGTCTTGTTCCTCTGGCCATGCCATTGGCTGTCTTGCTGGCCAGTCTGATGACTTTCGGAAATTTGGCCGAAAATCTTGAGCTGCTGGCATTAAAATCATCAGGGGTTTCCCTGTTCCGGATCATGGCTCCGGTCATGATCATTTCGGCAGGTATATCCGTTGGAGCATTCTTTTTTTCCAATAATGTCATGCCCGTAACTAACCTTAAGATGCGATCACTGCTCTATGACATCCAGCAACAGCGTCCCGAACTGACTATCAAACCGGGTGTATTCGACAATACTCTGGAAGGCTATTCCATTCGCATAGGAGCCAGGGATAACAAAACCAGCCTTCTAAGGGATATTCTGATATTCGACCATACAGAAAAACAGGGGAATGTACGGGTAACAGTAGCTGATTCGGGATACATGAAAATGTCCGAGGATGAGAAGCACCTGCTTCTGACTCTTTATAACGGCCGCTCCTATTTTGAGCTCCAAAAGCAAAAGACTGAAAACAGGCAAATAAAAAGTTATCCACTCAGGAGGGATCATTTTGAACAGCAGGAAATGATCATCGAAATGACGGGATTCGGGCTAAACAGAACCGACGAAAAGCTTTTTCGTAACTCCTACTCCATGTTAAACTTGTCCCAGTTACATCATTTTGACGATTCTCTCAGCGAAGAAATCGAAATGATTCTTGATAAATTTGAGAACACCATCGACAGGAGTCTTCTCAGCAAACCAAAAGGCTTATTAATTAGAAGGGATGCCCTTCTGGCCGATTCGGTCCGGAAAAAGATTAAACCTGAGGACCTCCGGATCCAGAAGGTCCAGGTAGATTCTGCGTGGGCAGAGCTGAACAAACTTGAAAGGAGGCGTGCCCTCACCCTGGCTATTAATTTCGCCCGATCCAACAAATCAGTGGCCACCTCTAATGTGGGTACAGCCGATTGGAAATGGGCACGATTAAGAAGATACCAGATTGAGATACAACGCAAATATTCCCTTTCCCTCCTATGCCTTATCTTCTTTTTCACAGGTGCTCCGCTGGGAGCCATTATACGGAAAGGAGGGTTGGGAATGCCAGTCATTGTCAGTGTCCTGTTGTTCCTCGTCTATTACATCATCTCTATGACAGGTGAGAAATTCGTGCGTGAGAGCATCCTTCCTCCATTCGTGGGCATGTGGATCTCCACTATAATTCTCGTGCCTGTTAGCATATGGCTCACTTATAAAGCAGCAAACGATTCGGTTATCATGAACATTGAGACCTATTTCCTCTGGTTTAAAAAACTGAATAAGGGGGTACGAAAATTTCTCAGGATCAGATGAAGCTATTGATTCTGACCAACAAATTGCCCTATCCGCCCCGGGACGGTGGTTCAATTGCCACCTTAAATATGATTACCGGGATGAGGGATACTGGCAACGCGGTCACATGTCTCGCACTAAATACCATTAAGCACGCATTTCCTGTAAACGAGATTCCCTCCGACCTGAGCACTACCATCCGGTTTATCGGGGTCGATTGCGATAGTTCCGTTAAACCACTTCATTTACTCCGCAACCTTGTATTCTCGGACAAGCCATATATTGCAGAAAGATTTATCCTTAAAACGTACAGAGACAAACTCATTAGCCTACTCAGGCATGAGTCATTTGACCTCATTCAATTAGAGGGTCCATACCCCGGACATTATATTAAGGAGATTCGAAAATACAGCAAAGCCCCCATATCCCTTCGGGCACACAATGTGGAACATCTTATCTGGAAAAGGAAAGCTGCGAACGAAAAATCATATCTTAAACGGCTGTATTTGAGAAACATGGCTTTACGATTGGAGGCATTTGAACTGCAGGTGGTCCACGAGTCGGACATCCTGGTCACCATCAGTCCCACCGACGAAACTTACTTCGCCGGGAGAGGATATGCAGGCCCGGTTCTCACCCTGCCTACAGGTTTATCTCTGGAAGATTATACCATCACTCCATTTCCACCTGAACCAACTATCTTTTTTATTGGGGCTCTTGACTGGCTTCCGAATCAGGAAGGACTCACCTGGTTTCTGGATGAAGTATTTGGTAAACTGATCCAGGAGACACCTCAACTCAGGTTTCATATAGCAGGCAGAAATGCACCTTCTCATTTTGTGAAGAAGCTCAGTCACAAGAATATCGTATATCACGGAGAGGTAACTGACGCCCGGTTGTTTATGCAATCCTATCGGGTGATGGTGGCGCCTCTTCTATCTGGAAGCGGAATACGTATTAAAATATTAGAGGCAATGGCCCTGGGGCGGCCCGTGGTAACAACTTCGGTGGGAATTGAAGGGATTCCGGCCAATGATAAGACCCAGGTGATGGTGGCGGATGATCCCATATTATTTAAAGATCGATTGGTAAAGTTGCTGAATAATGAAGCCGAAGCCAGCCGCCAGGCAGCCAGAGCCCGACAATTGATTACCCATAATTTTGATACCTTTGGCCTTTCAACCCGGTTAAGCGAGTTTTTCAAAACGCAGGTATGATTTCACTTCAGGTAATATTCTGGGTCAGCCTCTTCCTGATTCTATATTCCTATCTAATTTTTCCCGGCATTTTACAACTTCTGGCAGGGAGGAAGTCACTGTCGGGTGCCAGATATCAATTCGGGGATTTGCCGCTCATATCGGTACTCATCTCAGCATACAACGAAGAAGAAGTAATTCAATCAAAAATTAAATCAATTCTTGAAAGCGATTATCCAGCAGACCGCCTCGAAATTATTGTGGGCTCAGATGCTTCTACAGACTCAACCAATAAACTAATTAAGCGATTGTCCCATGAGAATCCGGCCACGCGAGTCATCCTGTTTGAAGAGAGAATTGGAAAGCCGGAAGTAGTGAACAGGCTGGCCACGGAATCGAAAGGAGATATACTGGTGATCACTGATGCAAATGTGATGCTGGACAGAACCACCCTCTCGGAGATGATCGGTTATTTCGTTCAGGCCGAGATTGGTTTGATTGACTCCAGAATGATAAATACCCGGTTAAAGAAAGACGGAATATCACACCAGGAGAAGTTTTACATCAGTCGTGAAGTGAGGATCAAGCACTACGAAAGCATCCTGTGGGGATCCATGATGGGACCATTTGGCGGATGTTATGCCGTTAGAAAGAAACTGTTCAGGCCTGTGCCCAAAAATTTTCTGGTAGACGATTTCTACATCAATATGGCCGTTCTTCAGCAAGGTTTCAAATGCATCAGCAATGTGGATGCCAATGTATTTGAGGATGTATCCAACGACCTGCCGGAGGAATTCAGGCGAAAGAGAAGGATATCTGCAGGAAATTTCCAGAACCTGGCTGCATTTCGATCCCTTCTGTTCTCGGGCAAAGCCGGAGTGTCCTTTTGTTTTTTCTCGCACAAAATCATCAGATGGTATGTACCGCTTTTGGTCATGGTCACCCTGGGTACTTCCCTCGCATTGGGTATGTCTCTGATGACCTACCGGATCCTGGCTATTTTACAACTCATTGTCCTTGTAATCCCTCTTATTGACTTTTTTCTGAGGAAAATTAAGATTCATACTATACCTTTGCGGTTCGTTTCACATTTTGTGTTGATGAACGTGGCCCTATTGGCCGGCTTTATTAGATATATTGGAGGTATAAAGAGCAATGTCTGGCAACCAACAAGGAGAAACCAGGATTAGGCTGAACGCCATCGAGGAGGCCCTGGAAGATATCAGGAATGGGAAGATCATCATCGTGGTGGATGATGAAGACAGGGAAAATGAGGGGGATTTCATATGCGCTGCCGAGCTGGTCACCCCAGAAAATGTCAATTTTATGGCTACCCATGGGAAAGGGTTGATCTGTGCCGCCCTTACCGAAGAAAGATGTACGGAACTGGATCTTCCGATGATGGTCAGATCCAATACCAGCAGCCACACCACGGCCTTTACCGTGTCGGTCGACCTGCTTGGACATGGAACTACTACGGGAATTTCGGCATCTGACCGGGCCAAAACATTAAGAGCCCTTGTGGATCCTGTAACGCGTCCGGATGACCTTGCACGTCCCGGACATATCTTCCCCTTAAAATCCAAAAGACAGGGTGTTCTAAGAAGGGCAGGCCACACCGAAGCTGCCCTGGATTTGACAAAATTAGCCGATCTGAAACCAGGCGGAGTCCTGGTAGAGATCATGAACGGCGATGGAACCATGGCACGGCTTCCTGAGTTGATGGACCTTGCCCGGGAGTTCAACCTGCACATTATCTCCATCAAAGACCTGATCGCCTACAGGCTGAACACAGATAGCATTATAATCAAAGGAACAGAGGTAAATTTACCTACCGAATACGGAGATTTTATGCTCATTCCCTTTATACAAAAATCCAATGGGCTGGAACATGTGGCACTTACGAAAGGATCGTGGTCAGAAACTGATCCTGTAATGGTCAGGGTTCACTCCTCCTGTGTCACCGGGGACATATTCGGGAGCTATCGGTGCGACTGCGGAGACCAGCTTCATATGGCCATGCAGATTATCCAGGAAGAAGGACAGGGAGTCATCATTTACTTAAATCAGGAGGGTAGAGGCATTGGACTTTACAACAAAATGAAGGCCTATAAACTCCAGGAGCAGGGCAGGGATACCGTTGAGGCCAATGTGGAACTTGGATTTAAAGAGGATGAACGGGACTACGGAGTAGGTGCAGGAATGCTTCACTCACTGGGAATCAGGAACATCAGGTTACTAACCAACAATCCTGTAAAGAAAACCGGACTAGAGGGATACGGGATGAAGATTATGGACACCATTAACCTGGAAGTTAAATCCAACCAGTACAACCAGTTTTACCTGGAAACAAAGCGTGATAAGATGGGGCATTTCCTCAACATTGCCAGGTATGAGAATCCTCACGATGAAGGACGTTAATTCCCTTCGCATTGTGTACATGGGGACCCCTGAATTTGCAGTGGCTCCCCTGGCGAAACTGCTTAATGCCGGGTACAACGTGGTCGCTGTGATCACAGCCCCGGACAAACCCTCAGGCCGGGGAAAGAAAATTCACTATTCAGCAGTCAAACAGTTTGTTCTGGATAAAAACCTGGACTCTGAAGCAAACCCTGAAACAAACCCTGAAACAAACCCTGAAGCAAACCCTGGCCAGCCGTTGCTTCTGTTACAACCTGAAAATCTGAAAGATCCCGGGTTTGTAAATGAGCTTTCCGGATTGCAGCCCGATCTGCAGGTGGTTGTGGCATTCCGCATGCTGCCAAAGGTGGTCTGGCAAATTCCGCGGCTTGGCACATGTAACCTGCATGCATCTCTTCTGCCCCAATACAGGGGGGCAGCTCCCATCAACCACGCCATCATGAACGGTGAATCGATAACGGGTGTCACCACCTTTATGATTGACGAAAAAATCGATACGGGGAATATCCTCTTACAAAAGAAAACGACCATCGGTGAAACCGATACAGCAGGGGAGCTTCATGACAGGTTGATGATCCTGGGTGCAACCCTGGTGCTTGAAACAGTCAACCGGCTGGTTTCAGGCAGATTGGAGGCACTATCACAGGAGAGTTTTTCCACCGGCGAAGCAGAACTTATGCACGCTCCGAAAATTAATAAAGATCTTCGCCACATATCCTGGGACCAGCCGGGGACAAATGTAAATAACCTGATCAGGGGATTAAGTCCCTCCCCGGCTGCATTTTCATTCCTTAATAGATCGGAGGCTAAGAAGGTCCTTTTTAAAATCTTCAGTTCAGCTTTTGAAGTAGCAGCGCACACCGAACCTCCCGGGACTATCCGGTCCGATGGGAAAAATTTCCTCAAGGTTGCTGTCAGAGACGGTTACATTACGCTGCATTCCGTGCAGCAAGAAGGGAAGAGAAGGATGGATATAGGTGAATTTCTCGCAGGATTCAATTTGGTTTCGGGCCCGCATTGGTTTTCCTGAGTTTCTTAAGATTCAGCTCGATCCCTTCCGTGAGGTGGTAAAAGAGTTTGATGGCATTGATAAACTGAAGCTGGTAGGACCGGGAGTACCTTCCGGAAACAAAAAATTCAAAATTGTAGTCTTCGATCTCCCCCATGGTAATGCTCGCAGGTTCCGGATCTTCAAAATAATCGAAGAACCTCTTCATCATGAAAAGGTAAGTTTTCCTGGTTTTTTCAGAATAACCTTCCTTTTCCAGTTGTTCGGAAAAATGCTTTTGGTTCGGGCCAGCCGCGTGTCGCTCAGGCCTGAACCATGAAGAAAGCGAATGCCACCATTCTGGAGTGCTCTTCTTCACTGGTTTCTCCTCGAAAAAATCTAATCTGGTCTGCCTTCCATCCGGCGGAAGTACCATTTTAATGGGAGTGGAATCGGTTTCGGCCATGATCCGGTTTTCATACAAATTTAAGAAGTAGCCGGATCAATGTAAAGTTTTGACTATCAAAAAATTATTAACATGTTTTGAACATCCTTAGTTCTCGAACCTGAACTCCATTTCGTCTTCTTCATATTCCTCCTCAAGCGGTTCCGGTTTACGCAACGGTTCCCGTTTTTTTCTCCGCAGGTTGATTTCGGTGCCCTCGAAAGGTTGCTCTCCCTCAGCCATCAGGTTCATTTTATAAAGATTCTTTAACCTGACACCATAGATCTGAGATATGTCATACATGGTTTGCCCGCCCTCCACTATATGGATTTCATTGCCGCGGGCAGCCTTCTTCCGCTTTGGCTGAAGGTAAATGATTTGTCCGGATTCCAGTTTTGCACCCTTGTACAGGTTGTTGTACCTGTATAGCTCATTTTTATACAGGCTCAGCTCATCCCTCAAAGATTCTGGTGAATCTCCCGGTTCCACAAGAATAAATTCGATGCGGTTATTCATTAGAATCTGGCGGGTGGTTGGATAATGATGTTCGGCGAGGTGGGAAGTCGTATCGGTCCCTTCACCCATCCCTCCTTCCAGCACCAGGAGGTCGTACCTGTAGAGTTCATTCTCTTCGATGATCCGGATAAGCAGGGTGGCATAGTTGTTTGCGGTGGCATAGCCCGTTCTCTTCAGCCCTCTTGCCCATCCCCTGTAATCGTGGGGATTCAATTCAAAGAGCTCTGCGTACCTTGTTTTGGTAGTTAAAAACTGGGAATGATCTTTAAATGACTCATAGGGTGAAGCGTAAGCTCTGAAACACTCATTCCTGGAATCATCATGGTGCCGGAGTGTTTTACCAGTCCAGTCATGGCACTTTATGCCAAAATGATTGTTCCCCCGAACTGCAAGCCTGCTGTTGCCATTATTGGATTCCAGGCAACCCTGAGCCAGGGTGATACTGGCCGGAATCCCCACCCGTTCCATTTCCTTCATGGCAAGTTCTGAATAGGTACTAATATATGCGGCTCGTGTCAACTTCCCCTCGTCCTGCCCATGCACAAAAACCTGTAGCATCAAACAAAGTACAAACCAGGTAACTCTTTTCATAAGATCAACGTGTCCCTCACAATGATTCCCGTAAAAATAGGGATATGGGATTCATTTCCTTATGGGAGTTTTTAACAATACTTGTTTCATCATCGCGAGTTCATAACAAATGAACGTGCAAATGAGAAAAACTGTATTTTTATGTCAAACTCATCCTGAATATGAAGCCACGAGCTTTAAAATTCCTGTTTAACGAGTATGACCGCCTGGATGAACTTGCAGAATTTCAGGTGTCCCTGGTCAGGCAGGCAATAGAAGCTGCAGGAAAAGCATATGCTCCCTATTCCGGTTATCATGTAGGTGCTGCGGTTCAGCTAAGGAATGGAGAAATTATCACAGGGAATAACCAGGAGAATGCTGCTTACCCATCAGGACTTTGCGCAGAACGAGTTGCCGTCTTTTATGCCGGTGCCCAATTTCCCGATGTACCTGCCACCTCCCTGGCCATCGCTGCCATGCAAAATGGATCAATCCAGGAGTTGCCTGTTCCACCCTGTGGTGCATGCAGACAGGTGCTTTGCGAGATGGAATTACAAGCTGGTTCCCCAATGGAGCTTCTTCTATATGGCACAAAAAAGATACAGGTGATTCACCGGGTTTCCGATCTGCTCCCGCTGCCTTTTACATTAAAGACAGGATAAATGTCCATTTTGGGATAGGGTGCCACCACCTCAATGAGCTCTTTTTTTACCGGGTGAAGGAAGGATACTTTACGGGCATGCAAACTGATCCCTCCATTCTTATTGCTCCTCCTGGCACCATACTTCCGGTCACCCTTCACCACACTGCCTGATGCGGCCAGTTGAGCCCTTATCTGGTGGTGCCTGCCTGTTTCAAGTATAATTTCCAGAAGGTGGTAGTGGTCCGATGAGGCCAGTTTCCTGTAACTTAGGCGGGCCCACTTCGAATTCGCCACCTCACTGGAATGTACATAGGATTTATTCTGCTTTGTATTTCTGGTAATATAATGCTCAAGGATACCTGACTCCGGCTGAGGGCATTTTTCAACGATCGCATGATAGACCTTCTCTATCTCCTTCTCCTTAAACAAATTGGCCATGCGACGTAACGCCTTGCTGGTTTTGGCGAAAATGACCACACCACTTACCGGCCGGTCAAGCCGATGGGGAATTCCCAGAAATACCTCCCCAGGTTTTCCATCCCTCTCCCTGATATACTCCTTCAGAATTCGATCCAGGGAAGCATCGCCTGTCTGATCTCCCTGCACGATGTCAGAAACCCGTTTGTTCACAACCATCAGGTGATTGTCTTCATACAGGATAGTAACCGGGGGATATGGGTTGCTCACTTGATTTAATTTAGTGCCTGCCAGGCACCAGGACCATTAGTATTGTTCATTTTCATTGGGAAACTGCTTGGTCCGGACATCATCGATGTAGTTCTGAACCGCACCCTTGATTTCCATTTGCAGGTTGTGGTAACGGCGCAGGAACCTGGGAGAAAATTCCTGTGTGATGCCCAGCATATCATGCAAAACCAGCACCTGGCCATCGACCCCGGAACCGGCTCCGATTCCAATGGTCGGAATGGTGAGGGATTGCGTCACTTGGGTTGCCAGCTTCGCCGGGATTTTTTCCAGTACCAGGGCAAAGCAGCCTGTTTTTGCAATGAGAAGTGCATCTTCTTTTAATTTATCGGCTTCCTCCTTCTCCGTGGCCCGTACCACATAAGTACCAAACTTATGAATTGCCTGGGGCGTTAGCCCGAGGTGGCCCATGACAGGGATTCCAGCTGACAGGATCCGCTCAATGGATTCTTTGACTTCCATACCCCCTTCCAGTTTAATGCCACTTGCCCCGGTCTCTTTCATGATCCTTATGGCAGATGCAAGTGCCTCTATGGAATTGCCCTGGTAGGTCCCGAAAGGAAGGTCTACCACCACCAGGGCACGGTTGGTTGCCCTTACCACCGATGCTGCATGATAGATCATATTATCCAGCGTGATAGGCAGGGTAGTTTCAAATCCTGCCATTACATTTGAAGCAGAATCACCCACTAATATCACATCTATTCCAGCCTGGTCAAGCAGGCGGGCAAAGGAATAATCATACCCGGTTAACATGGCAATTTTCTCCCCCTTGAGCTTCATGGCATGAAGTACATGGGTTGTTACACGTTTCACATTCTTGTGGAGGGACATGGGCAGGAGGTTAAGTTCTGTGCAAAGTTTAAAATAATTTTCCTTTTGGCAGTCAATTTGTCAGTAAACCTGACATGCACTAAGAAGAATGTGGTTCATATTCGTGCCAATATAGCATTTGAGAGGTAAAATTCCCAATTGGCATAATCTTAGTAAATAACTGTGAAAGTGTGAAAATTAGAAAATGTGATAGACTGAAAAAGTTAATATTGACAATATTAAATAGAAAATAACTATTATGAGTAAGATTATTGGAATAGATTTAGGTACCACGAACTCCTGTGTTTCAGTGATGGAAGGCAATGAACCAGTTGTTATTCCGAACAGTGAAGGAAAACGTACGACCCCTTCCATGGTGGCTTTTATTGCGGATGGTGAAAGAAAAGTGGGAGATCCTGCTAAGAGGCAGGCCATTACAAATCCCACTAAGACCGTTTCATCCATTAAACGTTTCATGGGCGAGACCTATGACAGGATGGCGAAAGAAATAAAAAGAGTGCCTTACAAAGTGGCTAAAGGTGAAAATAATACCCCCCGTGTTCAGATTGACGACCGCAAATATTCCCCGCAGGAGATATCGGCCATGGTCCTTCAGAAAATGAAGAAGACGGCTGAGGACTATCTTGGCCAGGAGGTTTCTGAAGCTGTGATTACTGTACCTGCCTACTTTAGCGACTCTCAACGCCAGGCTACCAAGGAAGCTGGCGAGATTGCAGGATTGAGTGTAAAGAGGATCATTAATGAACCAACTGCAGCGTCTCTTGCGTACGGTTTGGATAAAAAGACCTCTGACCTTAAAATCGCTGTATTCGACCTGGGAGGAGGAACGTTTGATATCTCTATCCTCGAATTAGGTGACGGGGTATTTGAAGTAAAATCGACCAACGGTGATACCCATCTTGGTGGGGACGATTTTGATCAGGTTGTCATTGATTGGCTGGCTGAGGAATTTAAAAAGGACGAAGGATTAGATCTTAAGAAGGATCCCATGGCGTTGCAGCGTCTTAAAGAAGCCGCAGAAAAAGCCAAGATTGAGCTGTCCAGTTCAACCCAGACTGAAATCAACCTGCCCTATATCATGCCGGTAGACGGAGTTCCCAAGCACCTGGTAAAAACTCTCTCAAGAGCCAAATTTGAGAGTTTGGCCGATAGCCTGATCCAGTCTGTCATAGAACCCTGTAAGAAGGCATTAAAAGACTCCGGGCTTAGTTCGGGTGATATCAATGAAGTTATCCTGGTTGGTGGATCAACCCGTATTCCAGCCATCCAAAAGGTAGTGGAAGATTTCTTTGGAAAATCTCCCTCTAAAGGCGTTAATCCCGATGAGGTCGTTGCCGTGGGCGCCGCTATTCAGGGTGGTGTGCTTACCGGGGAGGTGAAAGATGTACTCCTCCTGGATGTAACCCCCCTTTCACTTGGAATTGAAACCATGGGGAGTGTAAATACCAAGCTGATTGAATCCAATACAACAATTCCAACCAAAAAGACCCAGACATTTACAACGGCTGCAGATAATCAGCCTTCCGTCGAGATCCATGTGCTTCAGGGTGAACGGTCCATGGCCAAAGATAATAAGACCATTGGGCGATTTCATCTGGATGGTATCCCGCCTTCGCCCAGGGGAATGCCCCAGATCGAAGTTACATTTGACATTGATGCCAACGGTATTTTGAACGTATCGGCCAGGGACAAAGGGACCGGAAAAGAGCAGAGCATTCGGATTGAAGCTTCATCTGGTCTCTCTGACGAAGAAATTGAGAAGATGAAGAGGGAGGCCCAGGAGAATGAAGAAGCAGATAAAAGTGCCAAGGAGCGCATCGAAAAACTTAACAATGCGGACAGTCTGGTTTTCCAAACTGAAAAGCAGCTGAAAGAGTTTGGAGATAAGATTCCGGCTGAAAAGAAAACTCCCATAGAGGAGTCTTTAACCAAGTTGAAAGAAGCACATAAGTCGGAAGATATACCTGCCATTGATGAGGCCACCGAAGCCTTGAATACCGCATGGCAGGCTGCTTCACAGGACCTCTATAATGCCCAGCAGGAGGGTGATGCAGGCGGGGAAGCGGGACAAGCAGACCCCGGAGGTGAAACCGCGCAGAAGTCCTCTTCCGACAAGGGAGATGATGGTGAGGTAACTGATGTGGATTTCGAAGAAGTAAAATAAATATATCATCACCGGCTATCGGTTTAAGAAAGGGCTGTCGCATTTGTGGCAGCCTTTTTTATTTTACTTTTTCGCTATATTTAACCTCCTAATATGAAACAGTTATTTATTCTTCTGCTGCTTGCCGGTACCCCTGCGCTTCATTGTCAAAATCTTCTTGATGATCAGGGGCAAAAAACCGGTTTCTGGAAAGTGGAAGACGCTTCCGGTAATACACTTTACGAGGCCCGCTTCCAGCATGGAAATCCCGTGGGGGAAATGGTGCGGTATTATGAGAATGGAACTGTCCGTGCACGCATGATGTTCGATTCACTGGAGGATAAGAGCTTTACAAAGCTATACTATAAGAACGGAAAGCAGGCAGCCGAGGGATGGTATGTGAATAGATCCAAAGACTCTGTGTGGACTTATTTTTCAGAGTTTGACGGATCGGTAAGGATCCGGGAGTCCTATCAAAATGGAAACCTTCATGGGATAGTCAGAAGTTACTATTCCACCGGGGTGGTTTCCGAAGAAGTGCATTGGCAAAACAATATAAAAAATGGCGCATGGAAGCAATTTTACGAGGATGGTTCCATTAGGTTGGTGTGTGGTTATCGTGGCGGCATGCTGGATGGTTCCTATGAACTGTTTTACCCCGACAGCACGCTCAAGGTAAGGGGTTTCTACCTGAAAAATCAAAAACATGATGCCTGGAGCTTTTTTGACGAATCGGGGAAAGAATCATACTCCATTGAATACCTGCTTGGGAGGGCTGTGCATCAGGAAAAATTCCAGCAAATGATGGCGGATAGCCTTGAAAAGTATCAACTGATATCAGAACCTGAAACCATGCAACACTATTAAGCACGCGTTGTTAATTAGAAAAGGATTATGAAGAAAGTTTGGATAATCGCAGGGATGCTCTTTTGGATATCAGCTGTTTCGGCACAACAAATTGCCGACAGTGTATACTGGGTGTATTTTACCGACAAGCTGGAGAACGGATATCAAATCGACCAGCCAAATGACTTTCTCTCGGAACGATCTATCAACCGTAGGGCATGGCAGGGTCTGGGAATTGATCACCGGGATCTTCCAGTAACTGCCGCCTATGTAGAAGAACTCAAAGCCATGGGGGTTGAAATCAAGCACATCTCAAAATGGCTCAATGGAATAGCTATGACAGGAGCCGGTCAGCAACTGTTTGACCAGGTGCTGGCCAAACCTTTTACAGATACCATTCCATGGGAGCCTGCGACCGATGACCTCCATTTTCTCCCACCTCCCATCGGAAACAGATTTGATCCTCCTCTCGCACAACCCCCCGGTTATACCTATGGCGTCGCCACTGAACAGGTTACCATGATGAATGTGGATTACCTGCATGACCTGGGGTATACCGGCAAAGGAGTATGGATAGCAGTCCTGGATGCCGGTTTTACCAATGTGGATAGTCTGCCTTCATTCGAATCCATGATACAGGAAGGCAGGTTAATGGGAACACGCAATTTTGTGAACGATACGGATGTTTTTCGTATGCACTCGCATGGAATGCATGTGTTATCCACCATGGGAGGTGAATGGGACGGGAATATGGTAGGTACTGCTCCGCATGCCACGTATTTCCTTTGCGCCACAGAAAACGGTGACCAGGAGACCCGGATAGAGGAAATTGCCTGGATTGAGGGGGCAGAGTATATGGACAGCCTCGGATTTGATGTATTTAATACCTCTTTGGGATATTCCGATTTTGACGGTGAGGAATATGACTATACTTACCGTGACATGGATGGTAAAACAACCTTTATCTCCAGGGCCGCTTCCCTCACCGCATCCCGGGGAATTATTTTGTGCAACAGCGCCGGCAATGAAGGCAGCAGCTCCTGGTACTACCTGACTGCCCCGGCCGATGCATTTGACATCCTTTCGGTAGGTGCGGTAGACAGTACCAATGTGATAGCAAATTTCAGTTCCAGGGGACCCTCGTTTGATGCCAGGGTTAAACCCGAAGTGGTGGCTATGGGGAGAGCTTCGGGAGTACAAGGTCTCCATGGAGGCCTTGCAAGATCAAACGGCACCTCGTTCTCCTCTCCCATCTTAGCTGGTTCCGTAGCCAGCTTATGGCAAGCCTATCCTGCACTTTCTGCAAAAGAGCTGATTCGCTGGGTGCGACTGAATGGAGACCGGAGCAAAAATCCTGATAGCACTTACGGTTTCGGGCTTCCAGACTTTGGCAAGATCTATTGGAATATTACAGATGTTCCTACAAGGCTTGTACCCGGACAAATGGAGGTTTATCCCAATCCCGCTGTGGATCACCTTATGATCAAATTACCGGAAGCTACCTCCGGATTATATACGGTACAATTTCATGATATGAGTGGAAGAATGATCCATTCCGAACAAGTCACCATACCAGGAGAGGTCGTGCTGTCGGACCGGATGAAGGATGGCCTCTACATCTTGGAAATCAAGACTGTGAGTGGAATATACCATACGCGTATAATTAAAAAATAATGCCTGAAGGATCACTTTCCTTATCGGAACTCCTGCAAAGGGTTAAAAATGCGCTTGGGAAAGAATTCCCTCAATCCTACTGGGTTATCGCTGAGATACTTGAACTAAATGAAAACCGCAGCGGACACTGCTACCTGGAGTTGATTGAAAAGAACCCCGATACTGATTCGCTGCAGGCAAGGGTAAAAGGCACGATATGGGCCTCGAGGTACAGCATGCTTCGCCCATTTTTTGAGACTTCAACAGGGACAAAACTTAAAAGTGGCCTTAAAATTCTTTGCCTTGCCTCTATTGAATTTCATGTGCAGTATGGATTCAGCCTCCACATCACCGATATAGATCCATCCTATACCCTGGGCGACCTTGCCAGGAAAAAGCAGGAGGTTATTCGCAAGCTTAGGGAAGACGGGATTTTTGAAATGAATAAACAATTACCGTTTCCCGCTGTTCCTCAACGAATTGCCATCATTTCCTCAGAAGGGGCTGCTGGCTTTGGAGATTTCATGGAATCCATTTTAAACAATCCCCAGGGATTTCAGTTTTACACTCGCTTATATCCCGCGGTGATGCAGGGCGAGGATGCACCGGGTTCTATCACAGGTGCCATGGATAAAATCTTCGAATCGGTTTCCGAATTCGACTGTGTAGTTATTGTAAGGGGTGGCGGATCAAAGGCTGATCTTGAGAGCTTTAACCACTACGAGCTGGCATACTTCATCACACAATTTCCACTTCCGGTGATTACCGGTATAGGTCATGAACGGGATGAATCTGTAGCAGATATGGTAGCTGCCTTTGGCCTGAAAACACCCACTGCCGTAGCAGAATTTCTGGTGGATCAACTGATGGCTTTTGAATTCCAGCTTTCAACCTATCATGATCAACTGGCTTCTTCTGTAAAGCGAATTGTGCAATCCCGGGTAAGCTTGCTCGACCGATTTCGGGGTGACCTGGATCACCTGTCGGGTCGGTTCCTCCAACGGAGGTCCGAACTGCTTCAGCAGGCTGAAATACTCCTTGAAAGGGGAATCAGAAGTATTCTTACCCGGACTCAGGATCACCTGACGCTCATGGAAACACGGGCCGAACTGGTCGATCCAACAAACATTCTTAAAAGAGGATATTCCATGACATTGATGAATGGACGGGCGGTTTCCGGATTCCGGGCTGTGAAAGCCGGAGAATTGCTGGAAACCAGGCTGCACGATGGAAGTATTTTAAGCAGAGTTGAAAATACCATTAAGAGAGATGACCAGAGAGAAAATTAGTTACGACGATGCCGTGAAAGAAATTGAAACTACCCTTGATAAAATAGAAGGGGGTGAATTGGGAGTGGATGCCCTTGCTGAAAAAGTAAAACGTGTCACCCAGTTACTGAAGATTTGCAGGGAACGGCTCCATAAAACGGAAGAACAAATCGATAAAATCCTGGACGATTCAGAAGATACGGAATAGTCTTTATTCTTCTAACTCTACACACCTTGGCACTAAATATGCTTCGCCAGGGTATCGAGCAATTCGTTCACTTTTATTGGTTTGGAGAGATAATCGTCACAACCGGCCTTTCTGCTGATCTCGCGTTCCCCCCACATGGCATAAGCTGTCTGGGCAATCACCGGTAAATCGGGGCGCTCCTGTTTAATAATTCTGGTACATTCATACCCATTCAGAAGCGGCATATTCACATCCATAAGGACCAGGTCCAGATCAGGGTTGTCCCGGAACAATTCCAGGGTTTCCTCACCATCTTTGGACCATAGGATTTCCACGCCTGAATCTTTCAATGCCTCATATAGGAAATAGTAGTTGGAGTGGTCATCTTCTGCAATCAATACTTTTTTACCCGTCCACGTCCTCGTATCGGGCACCGGTGTTCTTAAGGCTGCTTCATATTTTAAAGGTACTTCATTCCGGGGCAGGATAAACCAGAATGTCGCTCCTTCGCCGGACTTGGACTTTACTCCAATCTCGCCACCTAGAATCTCCGTCAGATTCTTAGAAATGGCAAGTCCCAGGCCGGTCCCGCCGTATAATTTGGTCTTGGTTTCATGCCCCTGCATAAAACGGTCAAAGATCACCTTCTGCTTCTCTTCCCGGATCCCTATGCCTGAATCCTTCACATAAAAAAGAATTCCCTGGGGATGCTCTTCCAGTCCAAGTACGATTTCACCCTCCTCTGTGAACTTGATCGCGTTACCTAACAGGTTTACCAAAATCTGTTTGATTCTGAACGGATCGGTATAGATAGCCAGGTCAGGCACAGGCCAGTCCCATTGAATCCGGATGGAGACTTTCTCCTTTCCACTGCGATTGATGTTTTGAATAAAACTCAGTTTCAGTTCATTAAACAGTTCCTTAACGAAGCATTCCGCAATATGGACATTGACCTGTCCGGCCTCTATTTTAGCTATATCGATGATATCATCGATAAGGCGCATCAGGTCATCGGCTCCCTGGTTGATCTGTGCAATAAAGTCCTTTCGCTCTGCGGAAGATATTCCTTCGTCGGCTAACAGGTCTGAGAATCCGACAATTGCGTTCATGGGTGTGCGGATTTCATGGGACATGTTGGAGAGAAATGCAGTCTTGAGTTTATCTGATTCTTCTGCTTTATATTTTGCTTCCAGTATTTTATGCTCAGCCTCTTTTCTCTCCGTGATGTTCTTCAGGATGATCACCATCGACTCGGGCTTTCCACTGCTGCCGTAAATGGCTCCGCTGGAGACTTCCCCGTCAAAGACCACACCATCAGGCCGGACAATCTGATACTCCACATTCTTCAGGTATCCTTCTTTCCACGTTTCGTTGAAATCGTTGATTGCCTGCCGCCACTGTTTCCTGTGGATAAACCCGAATACCTTTTGACCGTAAGCAAGCTCCGGATCCACGTTGAATACTTCTAAAAAAGCACTGTTAAAGTCAAGGATCACAGCATACGGATCCGTAACGATCATTGGATCGGGAGATGATTCAAATACCCTTCGTTGCTTCTCTTGCGTGGCCTTTACATTGTCCTGGTGCCTCTTCCGGTCAATTGCCATGGCAATCTGACCACTGGCAAATTCCAGCAATAAAGCATCTGACTTTGTGTATATCACATCCTTGGTGTAAGATTGAATGGCAAATACCCCAATGGTTTTCCCTTCGTGATTTAACGGTACTCCCAGCCAGCTTTCGCAGGGTGCACCTACCGGTTCGATCTCCCCCAATGTGGTTAGTTCATTCTCACGTTCGATATCGACCAGCTGCGTCTCACCTGTCTTGATCACAAAACTTGTGAGCGTCTTCCTGGCCGGGAATTCGGTAAATGAATCCTTTTCATCTTCCATGAAAGGAAGAGTCAGGGTGTCTGATTTCTCATTGTAGAGTGCCAGAAAGCAATTCGTGGTATCTACCACTTTTCCTAAATACTCCCGTATCTTGTCATAGAGTTCATCCAGGCTCTGGGTAGTACTTACGGCATTTGAGATGTCGAACAATACCTGTTTGACCAGGTCAGCCCTTTTCCTCTCGTCAATGTTTTCATGAATTCCCGAAAGACGTGTGGTATTTCCCTTTGCATCAAACTCGACTGCTTTCCCCATGCCTCGGATCCACACATAGGATCCGTTTTTATGCTTAAGCCGGAATTCTATTTCAAAGGATGATTCCCTGTTTTTGATAGTCTCTTCAACCGTTTTTACCGATTGATCCACGTCGTCGGGGTGTTGCAATGATGTCCAGGTGTCAAACTCATGTGGCAGTTCATCCTGCCCATATCCCAGCATGGACAGCCAGATGGGCGAAAAATAGACCTTGTTGCTTACCAGATTCCAGTCCCAAAACCCGAGGCTGGCAGCAGATAATGCCAGGTTCAGCCGTTCTTCACTTTCGATGAGGGCATTCCTGGACTCCTGTGAATCAGTAACATCTCTTGCTACGCAGATCACCGAATCAACGGCCTCCGAA
Source organism: uncultured Bacteroides sp. (assembly GCA_964500835.1). Lineage (GTDB taxonomy): Bacteria > Bacteroidota > Bacteroidia > Bacteroidales. The sequence goes on along the minus strand of CAZCQL010000003.1, from coordinate 37,092 downwards.
TTGCCTTTCCCTGGATACAGTCTCCATTCAAAAGTTTTGGTTTGACCAAGCAGTTCAACTTCAAATACGATGGTGTGGGACTTGCCGGATGTGAATACCTCATCAAGCGCTTCTTCCCAAATCACCACATTCTCGTCGGGGAATATTCCCATTTCCCGATGGCTCTTGCCAATAAAATCCTTGATTTCCAGTCCGGTCTGACCCTTTACCGCACGATTAACATAGACATGCCGGAGGTTCCGGTCAAACCGCATGATTACATCGGGAGAGTTATCCGCGAGCACCTTGAAGTACTCCCCTTCTTGTTTGATAACCTTGGTATATTTTTGGGACGAAAGCACCGAAGGGACAAGTTTGTAGAGTTGGTCTTTCAATACAATATCCCATACTCCATTCGTTAATGTGTTAGCTGCCAACCGTTTATTTTTTTCACCCGCCAGATAGATAAGCGGGATTGCAGAAAGATAGGGCTCCATCTCCTCCTCAAGCCCCTCACGCAGGTTCGCCTGGATGTCAAAATCAGAGATGACCAGATCTGGGGGTATTTCCATCAACTTGTTTCTGAAAACATCTCGTTCCTGACAATGAGTTGCGGCCACATTCAGTTTTCCCTCCTTGAGGGTTAGCAAAACATCATCCACAACCTTTGAGTCCAGGTACCAGAAACAGATACTAATTTTCGGGCTGGCCATCGGGTCGAATCAACTTTCCACGGTTTCGATGTGAAAATTAACTAAAAATTATGAAACGTCCATGGTAAATTTTTCAGAATTTTAAACGGATTCCGGCCATTACATGGAATCCCGCCTGGGGATAGAAGCCGTCAAGCCGCCCTTCAGCGCCGGCAGAATAATACCTGTAGATCCAGGCATTCGTCTCGTATTCAACATTGAATAGATTCAGCAGCTGCACCTTCACAGAAATCTCTTCCATAAACGGCGGATAAAAAGCATAAGAAAACCTTAGATCATTGATGAAATATGGATCCAGGACACGTTCTTCCGAGGAGGTGTTATCGATAAATTGTTTATCCACGTACCTTGAAACCAGGGTAACATGCATGTGCTGAACCGGCTTAAAATCAAGTTGGCTATTGGCAATAATCCGGGGAGAAAATGAGAGATCAGTTCTTCCCAGTTCCTCATGTACCTGGTACGGTTCATTGTCAGGATCCGACCAGTAGTCCCAATTATCCACACTTCCATTGTACTCCAGGATCTTGTTTCGACTGAACGTAGCATTGAGGTCCCAGCGAATCCATGAGGCAAACAAAGTACCTCCCGACAATTCGATCCCGGCCCTGTAACTATCTTTTACATTGGTCATCACCGCACTACCCACATCATTGATCTCTCCAGTCAGGACCAGCTGATCGGTATAATCCATGAAATAGAGGTTGGCATGGAAGGAGAGATTGCTTTCCTGATGTATAAAACCGGCTTCATAATCGATCAGAGTTTCGTGGACAGGGCCCTGGCCGGAAGGATCGGCGTCCACAAAATTGCTTCGATTGGGCTCCCGGTTGGCCCCGGCCACAAAAACATAGGCTCTCTGGTGTGGGTTCAGCTTAAAATTGATACCGGTTTTCGGATTGAGGAACAGGTATGTATGGTTCTGATCAAGATTTCTCAGATCATCATCCGTTCCCTTAATACCATAGTCAATTCCCCTCACCTGAATATCAGCAAACAAAGCTATTTTATCATTCACATCAAGGGTGGACTTCAGGTAACTATTCCAGTCCGTTTTGGTTCCACTGTTATCATACCAATGATGACGGATTTCTGCATTACCAAAATACCTGCCCCATATAACGGTTCCGAAATGGTCTCCCGCATACCGGTTCCAGCCTCCGCCAAATACCACATCGAAAATGGAAGACGTGTAATGCAATCCGCCCACAAACCCATAAAAATCATTATCCAGCCATTTCCGGCGAATCAGGTCGCTCGCCTCAAGGGTATCCGTTCCTGTGACCACGTTCTCCATGAGGTAATCCGAAAGTAATTCGTCTTCCTTGTATTGTTCATAATAACCGGCTCCTTTAGTATAGTGTAGCGCACCATTGGCATAGAGCCTGTCATTGATTTCCCTGGAAAGATGCAGCTGGTAATGAACCTGGCTGTAGTGGTCCACCTGGTTATCATAGAAGGCAGTGTGGCCATCCATATCCGTGTATGCTCCAAGTTCATTATACGTCCGGTCGGTCTTAAGGAGGGAAGAGGGTACGCCATTCCATGCCTGATACAGCTCTTCAGCACCTGAAAAAGTAACAAATTTCACCAGGGACTTCGAATTGTGGTATCCGGCCGAAACATAATAGGACTTCAAATCTGTCCACGACCTGTCTATATAGCCCTGGGAGTGTAAGTCGGATAACCGCAGGTCAAGTGCGAAATGATCTTTGATTAATCCGGTACCTGCTGAAAGCGCATTCCGTATGGTTTTGAACGATCCAAAGGTAGTCTCATAAACCCCATAGGGTTCCTTTTTAAGTTTTTGGGTTTGGAAATTGATGCTGGCACCAAACGCTGCAGCACCATTGGTAGACGTTCCCACTCCACGCTGTATTTGAATATTATCCACCGATGTGGTGATATCGGGCAGATCCACCCAGTATACCGAATGAGATTCAGCATCATTCAGCGGGACTCCGTTGATGGTTACATTGATCCGGTTTGCATCTGTTCCGCGGATCCTTATGGAGGTATAGCCAATACCGTGGCCGGCATCTGAAGATGTCACCACGGAAGGGGTGGAGGATAAAAGGTACGGTACATCCAAACCGAAATTCCGTGCTGTGATCTCTTCCCTGGTTATGTCTGAATATGCCACGGGAGTTTTTGAACCGGCCCTGGTCGCAGAAACAACCACCTCCTCACCCATAAGGACCTTCCTTGTAAGTCCAATCTCACCCAGATTAAGATCCTTTGATATGGTTATTTCTTTGGTGAATGATTCATAGCCCACAAATGATACGCTCAGGGTAAATTCTCCTTCAGGCACCTGGTCCATGAGAAATGACCCGTCTTTTAAAGCAACAGTACCATGGCCAGAATTGACCAACAACAGGCTGGCACCCGGAAGGGGATTATTCGACTCATCTATAACTGAGCCTGACAGCGTGAACTGGCCGAAGGCCGGCATGAATGTCAGGGCCCATGCAAGCAACAAGACTACTCGTTTCATAAATACTCTTAAATGTCGTGCCACATGTGATCTTCTTTTTCCCTACACCGGAATTACCCGGATCAGGTTCTAAGGGTATAATCTCAGCCTGGTATTTAAGGCACCCCCTTAGGGAAGTTCATTACAAATGTAGTGAATTTTGTATTTTTGTGCCAATGATAAACTAATGAATTTAGCAGTACACCTTCATCACCCGGTATTTAAAATCATTGCTTCTATTGCAGAACAGGAAAAGATCCAGGCTTTTGTGATTGGTGGATACGTTCGTGATCTGCTGCTTGGCGGTACGGATACCCCGTCCAGGGACATAGATATAGTGGTGCTTGGAAGCGGGATTGAGGTAGCTGAACGAGTCAGGCAAGCCATTGATGACCAGGTGCCTCTCACCGTTTATAAGAACTTTGGAACAGCCATGCTGAAGTGGGGTGATACCGAGATTGAATTTGTCGGCGCCAGAAAAGAGTCCTATCGAAGAGACTCCAGAAAACCGCTGGTGGAGAATGGCACACTCGAAGATGACCAGAACAGGAGGGATTTTACCATCAATGCATTGGCTGTTTCTCTGAACACCCATTCGTTTGGAAATCTTGTGGATCCCTTTAATGGGCTTACACACCTGGAGGAGAAGTTGATCACAACACCCCTTGATCCGGGAACCACTTTTTCCGATGATCCGCTGAGGATGCTTCGGGGAATTCGATTTGCATCCCGGCTTGGATTCCGGATTGAGACTGGTACCCTGCAGGCCATACACGCGCATCGTGAACGCATTCTGATTGTCTCCCAGGAGCGCATCTCTGAAGAACTTCATAAGATCATGCTTACACCAAAGCCCGGTACCGGATTCAGGCTGATGGATAAAACCGGATTGCTGGAGATCATCTTTCCCGAACTATTTCAAATGAAAGGAGTGGATGAAGAAGACGGGCAATTTCACAAGGATAACTTCCTGCATACGTTACAGGTCCTCGACAATATCTCAATAAAAACAGATGACCTTTGGTTAAGGTGGGCTGCGCTGCTGCACGACATCGCAAAACCACGCACGAAAAAATATGAACCCGGAACCGGATGGACATTCCATGCGCATGAGTTTCTCGGAGCCAAAATGATACCAGGGATATTCAGAAAACTGAAATTACCCCTCAACGAGAAAATGAAATATGTGCAGAAATTGGTTCAACTCCACCTGAGACCCATCGTTCTCTCCCAGGAAATTGTGACAGATTCAGCGGTAAGGCGGTTGATATTCGATGCCGGAGACGATCTGGAGGATTTGATGACACTCTGCGAGGCCGATATCACTTCAAAGAACGAGCGGACGGTAAAAAGGCACCTTGCGAATTTTCAGATCGTGAGAAATAAGATGGCTGAGATTGAGGAGAAGGACTCTGTCAGAAATTTTCAGCCTCCCATCACCGGGGATGATATCCAGCATGTGTTTGGGATACCACCCTCAAAGCCCGTCGGAATAATTAAAAATGCCATTAAAGAGGCAATCCTTGACGGGGAGATATCAAACGAGTTTAATGATGCTTACCGGAAGATGCTCGAGGAAGGCATTGCATTGGGACTCACCGTTCAGAATGAGATGAACGGAGACCACCGGTAATATCCAGCAGGATAGGGAGATGGTCACTTATCCCTCCCTGATACAGGTACCCCACATAGGTTCGATGGGGGATTACTCCTCCAAAGATGGCATCATGGGAAAGCAAAACCGGAAGTGTCAAAATGGAGCCTCTGATGGAGTAAGTTGCCAACTGACCACCCACAAGAAACCTGTCTATCTGGTTCCAGTCTCCCTGGTACTTATACGTTCCCAACGGGCCATCCATATGAACCCTCACAAGTGTATCATCGCCAAGATGCCCTTCCCGAATGGGTACCAGGGAATAGCCTTCCATCGAATCGTTAAAATCCCCGGCCAGTATTGTAAGACTGGACTTTCGTCCCCCGTGGACCGAATCAGCTAACCGGACCAACTGAGTAACCTGTCTTTTTCTCACCCCGGCAGTGGCTCCGGCTCCACCATATTTAGAAATAAGATGGACAAGGAAGATGTCCAGAGAATCGTGTTGCCCCCACGAACCCCAAAAATGAACAATATCCCTTGTACCCTCATTCCCTCTTGAGTATTCAGATTTAATAACCTCCCATCCAACCGGCTGAATGCGTTTCACCCTGAAGAGGCAGGCCACGTCCATTCCTCTTCTATCCGGACTGTCCTGATGAATATAGTGGTAGTGGTACGGCGCCAGTATGGGATGCTGAATCAAATCTTCCAGTACCCGGGCATCCTCCACTTCACACAATCCCAGGAGGTCGGGCGGATCCCATTCACCGGCAGCAACGATCACTTTGGAAATAGCGGTAAGCTTCTTTCGATATCGTGCATAGGTCCATCGACGAACGCCATCCGGGGTGAACTCATCGTCTCCCGGAATGGTGTCATTTTCAGGGTGGAACAAATTCTCCACATTGTACCACATGATCCGGATCTCTCCCCGGTTAGCAACCATCTTATCACTGACCAAATCCCCTGCCGGTACGCCACCAGAGGCACAATGAAGTAACAGGGGAATCAGAAAAGCACCAATTCTCATACATGGATTGATGCCACAGGACAGGAAATATCAGCTTATTCTCCCACCCATTCATAAGCTCCCAGGTCTGGTGCATCATCGGCCAGGCGGTTGTACCCGTCCAGATCGAAAGGAATATCCAGGGTATAGGCCGGAAGTCCAGCATCAATGGCAGGGGAAAGTGAATCGAGACGAAATAGATGTGGTATGGTATCTATAAGCAAAGGATTCTGGTTATTAATTATATTGGAAAAAAGGGGATCTTCATGGTAGTTAAGGCTATCCTCATCAATACGCGTAAGGCAGTAATCGAATCTGTAATTCAACTGCCGGTCCTCGTAGCTGTCGATAACCAGTTCTGTCTGGTGACCGCCATAAATAATCGAGTTCATTACCTCGGCCTTTTCAAAATCTCCTCCTGTATAGACAACTAGGGTTCCTTCGTCATCATAATTCCCGAAGTAATCGGTAAGAAAGAGAGCTGGTAACTGACGGTTGGAATAATAGGATGGCCAGTTATTGTCAAACGTGCAGTGGATGAACTCATAGGCACCCCCGTAGATCAGACCCACGCAGCTTCCTCCGCAATCGCCAACGACAAGGTTGGTCCCTGAAACTGCCGCATTCAATGCATAAATTCCATTGGAACTCATGTGGTTGATAAGGGTGTTGGTAATTTCAAGATCGGGCATTTTTCCCGATTCCGGAGGGGCACTGATCAGGATACCTATGGTGCCATTTACTATCTCTGCGTACTCGACCTGGTTGCTGTGGCTATTCTCAGAAAGGTAAATGAGCCCCCACTGACCTGGTATGTTCTCATAGAATTCTTCAAGACGATCCCCAGAAAAACGGACAGGTTCTTCCAGGGTGCCTTCCACCTGCAGGGTTCCATCTACAAACAGTACTGCATCCCTGTGAAAATGAATTCTTGTACCGGCCTCAATAGTAAGTGATGATACCGAATCCACATAGGCATAATTCATCACCAGGTAAGGTTTTTCACTGGTCCAGGTGGTAGGCTCTTCAATCAGACCCTCCCGGATGATATGCACATCCTGGCCCCAGGCTACCAGGTCAATGTCCTGCGTGTTACCATTGGTGAGAAATACAATGGAGTCCTGAATTCGAAGAATATCATTGTTCCCATTTGGGTCGAGTGTTGCCTCTACGAAAACGTACATGCTGTCCTTTGGTGCTATCTCAAGCCCTGAAAAGTGAATGCCCGGCTGCCCGTTCACATTGATTCGGAAAATGGATGACTCGCCGCCGGCCAGGGTAATCTCCTCAATCTTTATAAATTGGTTGTGCGGGTTTTTGACCCTGAAAGATTCGGTTATGGTACCAATGGTAGTAAAGACCGTATCGAAATAGACAGTATCGAGGGTAAAAGAAAGTTTTGCGTTCGAATCCTCCAGGAAATTGCGCTCTGGTTGACAGGAAAAAAAGAGGGCCCCGGCTAACATAACTATGAAAAGGATCCTGCGGAAAACCATTCGACTGTTTTGTAGTTAAGAACGCAAAAATGGGGAAAATAATATGAGAATACTATTTTTGTTTCAAACCTTTGATTATGCCCTTTTACAGGTTGATCCTTCTTGCTTTTTTAGCAGCAGTAACAGGCTGTTCATCTGAGAAAATAAGCGCCGGCCTCCTCTTGACCAACGGGACAGTCTATACCGTGGATAGCGCATTCAGCGTTGCTGAGGCCATTGCGGTAAAAGATCACAGAATTCTGGCTGTTGGGCCAACTAAAGAGTTGACAAAGAATTATCGGGCAAAGACAATTAAGGATCTGAAAGGAGCTTTTGTCTACCCGGGCTGGATAGATTCACACTGCCACTTTTTAGGATATGGGTTAACCCTGGGGGAGGCTGATCTGGTTGGAACCTCGTCTGTCGAAGAGATCGTTTCCAGGCTGCAGACACATTATCAGGATAATCCCGGGCCATGGATCACAGGGAGAGGATGGGATCAAAATGACTGGGAGGTTCAGGAGTTTCCCGACAGGACCTTGCTGGACAACTATTTTCCGGATGTTCCTGTCTTTCTCCGGCGCATCGATGGGCACGCTGCCTGGGCCAATACCCGGGCACTGAAAATAGCTGGAATCACCGAAGAGTCCCGGGTGGACGGGGGTGTGGTTGTGCTTAGGGAGGGCTTGCCCAGCGGGATCCTCATCGATAACGCAATGAACCTTGTAAGCCGTAGGATCCCCTCTGTAACGGAAGATGAGATGGTCAGAGCTTTGCAAAAGGCCGAGGAAAACTGCTTTCAGGTGGGGCTGACCTCGCTTCATGATGCGGGAGTATCCAAATCAGTTGTTCAGCTGATTGACTCATTGCATGGCGCTGGTTCCCTTCATATTCGGATCAATGCATGGCTGAGCCCATCGGATAAGAATTTTGCTCATTTTGTGGAGAAGGGAACCTACCAGACTGATTTTCTTACGGTCAACACCATTAAATTATTTGCCGATGGGGCCCTGGGATCGAGGGGAGCGCGTTTGATTGAGCCCTATTCAGATGATCCGGAGAATTCCGGACTCTATCTGACACCTTTGGATAAAATTGAAAAAATATGTCGCAAAGCCTATGAAAATAAGTACGCGGTGGCGACCCACTGCATAGGAGATGCGGCCAACAGGGAAACCCTGAAAATCTATGGGGAAATACTTGGAGGAAAAAACGACCGCAGATGGCGCATCGAGCATGCCCAGGTGATTCACCCCGACGATTTCCATTACTTTGGAGACTTTACTATCATTCCATCTGTTCAACCGACGCATGCTACTTCTGATATGTACTGGGCAGAACAAAGAGTGGGGCATGAACGCATGAAAGGAGCGTATGCCTATCGGAAATTGAAGGAGCAGAATGGATGGATCACCCATGGAAGTGATTTTCCCGTGGAGCAGATCAATCCTCTCTATGGTTTTTATGCTGCCACCATTCGCAAAGATCATTCGGGTTATCCGGAGGAAGGATTCCAGATTGAAAATGCCTTGAGTCGGGAGGATGCACTGCGTGCGATGACCATTTGGGCGGCAAAATCGGGATTTGAAGAGCATCTTAAGGGCAGTATTGAGCCTGGGAAACTGGCCGATTTTGTGGTGACTTCGGAGGATATTTTAAGTGCCCCTGAAGAAATACTTTTCCAGATTGGAGTTGATGCCACTTATCTGGGGGGGGAACTGGTATATGAAGCTAGCGAATGATCAGATTTATCCCCAGCGCCACAATATCCCAGGCGCGTTCGGAGACAGGCAGGTTGTACTCCAGGTAGACAAACATCATCTCGTTCACATTGAGCCCTGCGTTCAAAGGCACCCAAAATCTGGGATTCAACTCACTGGCAAAACTCAGATCGAAATCGAGTCCCACCGAGAAATGAACCAAGTACCGTGGGGTATAAGTGTAAAGCCCGGTGAGATCTATTCCAAACTGGTCCCACTTGTGCAATCCTGCCATGGCTGAAAAGTAACTTTGTCGCGCCTCATGCAGCAGGTACTGCATGTCGATACCAAAATAATCGGCCCCATTGGCAAAGTAAATGTACCTGGCACCGATATCGAGGGAGTACAGCAATCCATACCCTCCTGTTATTGCCACAGCAGGGCCTTCATTTGAGGTAAAGACATTTTCCCCCAGGTGATAAGCAGGCGCCAGCCCTACACTAAAAGCTCTTTCGGGAAGTGTTTTGGCAAAATTGACGACCTGACCGGAGGCCAGCACCGGAATGATTGCAAAAAGCAGAAAAAGGATTCTTCTCATCGCGACAGATTTTGGGGTACTGCCACAAAAATAAGATTTCTTCCTTTGATTCGCTAAAATTCGATCTCTCTACCCATGTAGAAATCCAGGATCTTGGAATAAAAAATGAGCACATACTTGGATGCGATCATCTGTGAGGTGGATTCAAAAAGCTGGTTTCGAGCCTCCTGCAATTCAAGAGCCGTTCCCGTCCCTACTTTAAAACGTTCATCGGCAAACCGGTAAGCTTCATCGCTGTTTGCCACCGATTCATTGGCAGAAGCATAATTATCCAATGCTGCCATGGCTTCGGTATAGTATTGTTGTATGGCTTGTTGTAATTCCAGTATAACGATGTGATGCTGATATTCAGAATCCTGCAGATCGATTTTGGCTTTCTTGATGTCTGTTTGTACCTGCCACCTGTTAAATATGGGCACCTGAACACCCAAGGCCAGTTGTCTGTACTGGTTATTTTTAACCTGATCGACAATGCGGTAGTTTAAACTCGGATTAAGGGGATCCGGATCCAGAGGATTAACCAACCCATCGCTGTAATTGGAATAATAGAGCCCGGTGGCGTATATCCTTGGTGAACGTTTTCCCTTTTGCACAGCAAGAAACCGTTTCTGCGATTCAATCCCGAACTCAGCGCTTTTCACCTGAGGCAGGTTAGCCACTGCATACCGGAAGACGGAATCCAACCCGGGGATCTCCACATTGGAAGGATCCGGCAAAATGGGCTTCTCTATCTCAAAGTCAGCCTGATCGGTCAGATTCAGCAGGTGCATCAGTTTGAGCCTGGACAACTCACGGGTATTCATGGCCTGCGTGAGCGCCAGTCTGGCAGCAGAAAGCTGTGCCTTTACTTCCAGCAACTTACCCCTGGATTCGTTTCCAACATCCACCAATCTTTGCATCCTGTCCACCTGTTGCCGGGTCACCTCCACCTTGCTTTCAGCAATATCAACCAGCTCTCTGTTTCTTAGCAAATCAAGGTACCCGGTCATCACTTGCAATGTGACATCGTCCTCCATGGCATCCAGGTTTTCCTTGTTCATCATGTAACTGGCCTTGCTCATTTTCATCTGGTTGTAACTCTGCAGTCCATTGAAGAGGGTCAGATCACCCTGTACACCCAGGTCACCCTGATTCACATTGGCATCTTTCCATGTGTAAGTACCCCTGTCAAGAACACGTCCGGTTCCCAGCTCCTGTTCGACCCGTCCGTTTAAACTGGGTAACAGATTCATCTTACTCTGAAGCATATCCTGACTGGTAGATTGCAGCAGAAGTTCCTGGCGTTTTACATTCAGGTTGTATTGAATAGCGTAATCAATACACCGATCGAGGCTCCAAAGAGTCTCCGATTGTCCCCGGGCCAGGGAGACAAAAGCAAATATTGACAGGGCCGATATGATATTTTTTAGCATGGGAGTACGATTAACGGTTATGCTTCAGGATAAGCTTGTCATGGTCGGCATAATTCTGATAGGAGGAGACAATTACCTTCTCACCGGGTTCGAGGCCGCCCAGAACTTCATAATACCTTGGATTCTGACGGCCGATGGATATATCGCGTTTGATGGCAAACTCCTCGGATTTATCCAGAACAAAGACCCATTGCCCGCCTGTAGTCTGGTAGAATCCACCTTTGGCGAGCAGTACGCCTTCCTTGGATTCACCCAGTTGCAACCTAATCCGGGAAGTCTGACCGATCCTGATCTGCTCGGGCACCTCATCGGTAAATACCATGTCAACGGCAAAACGGCCCCCGGCAACCTCCGGATAAATCTTCGTAATAATCCCGGTATAGGGCGTACTGGCAAAATCACACTCTCCGGTGAGTTTTCTTTGAATACGTGCAATGTAATGTTCGTCGATATCTACCCGAAGCTTATAGGAATCAAGTACGTTGATGGTCCCAACCCTGTTTCCATAAGTGATCACTTCGCCAATCTCAGGATTCAGCGTAGCCAGTTCCCCGTTAATGGGGGCTCTTAGATTCAGATTGTCAAGTCGCCTTCGAATAATACGCATGCTCTCTTCCATACTTTTGACAGAATTTTCCAGTGAACTAATCTGGATGGACCTGTAGACAGAATCATTCTTGTAATTTTCGATGAGAAGATCAAACTGTTCACTGGACGTTTCAAACGATTCCCTTGACTGATCAAACTCTTCCCGGGAGATAAGATTCTGTTCAGATAGAATCTTGTTATTTTCGTACATGCGCCTGTGCTGAATTACGCGCGTTTGCAGGTCAATGATCTGTTGCTTGTAGTTGAGCTTGGTCTGATCCATTTGCAGCTTGGCCGTACGTAGTTCGTTAATGGCTCGCACCACCTGGGCCTGGTTGTTGGTGATCTCCAGCAAAAGATTGTCATTGCTCAACCGGAGGATTACGTCACCCTCCCTGACCATGTTTCCCTCCTCGATGAGGATCTCTTCAACCCTTCCACCTTCCACTGCATCCAGATAAATGGTGGTAATGGGTTCCACAGTGCCCTGCACAGTGATATAATCCTGAAAAACATCCTGCTTCACCTCTTCAATGGTGACGCGGGAAACATCCAGGTTGTATTTGGAGCTTTTATCTCCAAACAGGATGATAACCAAAACTGTGACCATCAGCGCCCCGAATAAAAGATACCAGATCATTTTTCGGGTTAATCCCCTTTTCTTATCAAGTTTGCGGTCCATTCCGTCCATTTCAGCCATGCGTGCAGTTTTTATTACCCGTTGAGCAAGCAGCTTTTATGCCAAAAGAAATAAAAAATTGATTATCACGGCCTTAGAAATCAGGGAACGGGTGCTGAAATAAAAAAAGTGTTCGGTTTTGGGATTAATATGTACGAATTCGAACACTTCATCGGTAAAATATGTTACATTTAAAGAAGAAAGGTCTTGAATTTGAATGATTTGGATCCTAAGGCACTATTTTTGAATAAAAATGCTATCAACCGAACCTACTTATTGAACATGGAACAAAAAATTGGAAGAATCCTGGCAGTAGATGACAACGAAGACATTCTGTTTGCCCTGAAATTATTGTTGCGTCCACATGTAGAAATTATTGAAACCCTTACCGGCCCTGAACGCCTTTCGGAAATGATGCAAAAGCAGGATTGGGATGTGGTACTGCTTGATATGAACTTTACAAAAGATGCCATCAGCGGACAGGAAGGATTTGACGCGCTCTCACAGATTTTGGAGATTGATCCGCAGGCAGTAGTGGTATTCATTACAGCCTATGGGGATGCTGAAAAAGCAGTGAAGTCTATCAAAATGGGAGCCACCGATTTCATCCTGAAACCCTGGCAGAACGAAAAAATCCTTGCCACCATTAATTCGGCCATCAGTCTGCGCCGCACAAGAATTCAGGCCCAAAATCTGAAACAAAAACAGCAATCCATAAGTGCTGTATTGGACCAGCCCTATACCGATTTCATCGGGCAATCACCGGAAATGTATGAAGTATTCAACACCATTAAAAAAGTGGCAGCCACCGACGCTAACGTATTAATTCTGGGAGAAAACGGAACCGGAAAAGAGCTCGTGGCAAGGGCGCTGTACAGAAATTCTCTTAAAAAGGATGAGGTGTTCATCAGTGTGGATCTCGGATCCATCCCTGAAACCCTTTTTGAGAGTGAACTATTCGGTCACGAAAAAGGCGCGTTCACTGATGCCCATAAGATGAAACAGGGCCGCTTTGAGATTGCTTCATCGGGAACGCTTTTTCTGGACGAAATCGGAAACCTCACCTACCCACTTCAGTCAAAACTTCTTACCGTTCTGGAACGCAGGGAAATCAACAGGGTGGGCTCCACAAAGCCCATTCCAATAGATGTTCGCTTGATATGTGCCACCAACAACAACATTCACCAGGATGTAGCTGACGGAATATTCCGCCAGGACCTGCTTTACCGGATCAATACAGTGGAGATCCACCTGCCGGGACTGCGCGACAGAACAGGTGATATCCCGTTGCTGGCAGATCATTTTCTGAAAATTTACAGCAGGAAATACCGCAAATCTATCCGGAATATCCAATCCTCGGCCATTAAAAAGTTAAACCAATACAGCTGGCCTGGAAATGTGAGGGAACTTCAACATGCCATTGAGAGGGCAGTGATTATGTGCGACGGAAGTAGTCTCAGTCCGGATGATTTCATCCTCTCGTCAGGGGTAAAAAGCAGTGGTGGACTGGAACTGGATACATACAACCTGGAGGACATTGAAAAGACAATTATCGAAAAAGTGCTTAAAACAAATCAGGGGAATGTGACCCAGGCAGCCACCCAGCTCGGCCTGACCCGGACATCACTTTACAGGAGGATGGAAAAACATGGTCTTTAAGCAATTTCGCTTTAATATCGTTCTGAGGGTACTTCTGATCACCTCCACGTGCCTGGCTCTTTTCATCACACTGAACAGCAGCTTTACGTTTACACCCATCCTGGTAGCCGGTTTGATCATCTACCAAGTCTGGTCGTTAATCCGGTATGTGGACCGTACAAACAGGGAACTTGCCAGTTTCCTCGAATCCATTCGCTATTCGGAATTTACCCGTTCTTTCCAGATCAGTGACATCGGTTCCTCCTTCAAAGAACTAAATACGGCTTTCAACGATGTCATGAAAGACTTTCAGCAGGTGAGGTCGGAACGGGAAGAGCATTTCCATTACCTGCAAAACATCGTCCAGAATATCGATGTAAGTATCCTTGCCTACCAGCGGAACGGGACCGTAGAGATGATCAATCCGGCGGCTAAAAAACTATTCCAGGTAAATACCCTGAAAGACATTCATATGCTCAGAACCCTGAGCGATAAACTGGCCGATACGCTACTCGATATTCATCCCGGGGAAAACAGGCTGGTGAAGGTGCAGGACGAAGAAGATATCCTGCAACTAGCTATTTATGCCACTGAATTCAAAGTAAAGGACAAGGTAATCCTGCTTAGTACCATAAAAAATATCCAGAATGTCCTTGAGGAGCAAGAGACCGCTGCCTGGCAGAAACTGATCAGGGTCCTCACCCACGAGATTATGAATTCCATTGCTCCCATCTCCTCCCTCTCCTCTACAGTGGAAACCATGGTGGAACCTTACGCTTCCGGGGAAAAAAGTGCCCCGGAAATCGAACTTGAAACTATAAGTGAGATTCAGGCAGCGCTCCAAACCATAAATAAACGAAGTACCGGCTTAATGAACTTTGTGGAGACATACCGAAGCCTGACCAAAATTCCCGTGCCAAATTTTGCGCAGGTGAAGATGAACGAGCTTGTTCTCAACGTGCATACGCTGATGAAAAAAGAGGTCCAACAGAAACATTTGGAGTTTGCCATTTCGGTCGAACCTGATACAATAGAAGTTCAGATTGACGAACAGATGATCGAGCAGGTACTCATAAATCTGGTAAAGAATTCTGTACAGGCACTGGATGGTTGCAAAACCGGACTGATTCAGATCAGGGGATTTTACAACAAACGGGGCAGGCCTACCATACAGGTTATCGATAACGGACAAGGAATCCTCAGCGATGTGATTGATAAGATTTTTATTCCCTTCTTCACCACCAAACGAAGTGGATCAGGAATCGGCCTGAGTCTTTCCAGGCAAATCCTCAGGTTGCACGGTGGTACCATTACCGCCCGGTCGACACCCGACAAAGAGACCATCTTCACCATGAATTTCTGATAGAAATTCTGTATCTTGATGTCTTAATCCTTCCACAATGAGAAAGCTGTTCACCCTGATTTCATTGCTATGCGTCGTTCATAGCATACAAGCGCAGTTAAACACATATGTGACCCTGGAAGCAGGCCCCCAATGGAGCCTTGTGAGAGTAGCCGACATCGGTGGCTATTTCGAAAGTGCCAATGTAAAAAGCTCCATAGCCGGACTTACTGTCGGACAGGAGGTGCTGCCGAACCTTTCAGTTATCACCGGGATCTATTACCAGCAATATGTGGATGGAATAAACCTGATTGATAAACGACGGGAGCAATCCAGGTGGACTAACTACACGGCATTGCTGATCCCAATCAGGGGTGAATACAGGGTCCAGTTCACCGAACTGCCGGTCAGCATTACTCCCAGGCTGGGTTATGTGCTGGGAATAATTTCCACACCCGAATCTCCATATAATGCCACAGGCATTATTTCGGCGCCTGATGGTTCCATCCTGGATTATAACCTGGCCTATTCATATGAACCGGTTAATCTGCACATGCTGGAAGTGGGCCTGGGCATTAATCTCAGGTTTTCAGGAATCTGGCAAGCCTCGGTAAACCTATCGTACCTCAATGGATTTACCGAGCCGGTTTCAAATACCGTTTCCTATTCGGCTTCAGGCTCCCCTATCAAGACTGCGACCTATTCCACTAAAGGGAATACCGTTTTTAGTTCACTTGCATTCAGTGTTCCGGTGAGCAATATCTGGCAGAACAAGGATTACAGGATCAGGGCACGAATAGAAAATTCTGTTTCCGATGGGAAACCCGTTGAAAAAAGAGGTCAATTTTATGTGGGAGCCGAACTGGGAGCTCTATGGCGCCGGTTTAACATCACCAATCCGGCGATTACTGCCAGACCCATGACAGGACGGGGAATATTCCGGTATTCCAACTTACATACAGGAGCCTATTTTGGCTACATGCTAAGCGAAGAACTGGGAATTGACCTTGGGCTTACTTACCAGCGATCGAGTACATTCTATGCCCTGATGTACGATCACGAAGTGGACTACTCGATAAAAACCAAGGCTCCCTTCTTCCTTGAAATCCCAGTGAGGATAAGGTATTTCTACAACGTCTATAAGCACAAAGTTCATTATGTCGTATACGGAGGAGCTTCCTTGCTTACCCATTTCAGTTCTGCAGGGTATAACATGGGGGGCGGCGATTTTACCTACAATTCAAGTCCGCTGGGCACTCCGGTTAATGCGACCACTTCATTCATTGCCTCGCGAACTTCCAGGCTAAGTCCTGTGCTGCGTTTGGGGACAGGTGTTGAATACAACTTACCTATCGAATTTCCCATGATCGCAACCCTCTATGTGAATTACATGCACGGATTCATCTCAAATGATATGATCAGTGTCAGTAACACACTTACCGAGGTGCCCAGTGAAAGCGGTGTGAGTTACAAAGGCAGTGGCTGGAGCCTGGACATCGGCGTAAAAATTCCATTCAGGTGGGGTGAATGGGGGAAAAATAGTGAACTTCCCCAAAGAGAATAAAAGTCATGTGGTTTATCGCAGCCATATGGATCAGCCTTTTTCCGGCTAATGCCGGTTTACACGATGCACATGTGTTTCTACAGGATCCGGAACATCATGTGATAGATTTCGTGGATCTTCCCCCGGAATTTTCCGGGCAGACTCAGATGAAGAAAAACCTGGATGCCTGGTATCTGGAATTTGATGAATCCTGGCTCGTTGACTCACCGGGAGGTTGTATCCGGAAATCAGTTCACAGCTACAGGCTTCACGACAGAAACGCTCCACTTGCCTCTCCTGATTCGCTATCTAAGGGATTCAAATCCCTGGTCCGGCAAATGCCTGTAACCAACGGATCCGTCCGGCTGAGAAATATTTCCTATGAATTCGTGCTCCTGGATCCCCATCTCAGGGAATCTGGTAACATAGGGAATTCTGTACAGGATTCCATGGACTCGCGGACAAGGAAACTTCAGAAAGAGCTCATATCACTCCTGGAATCCAGAGTTATTTCCGGATTACGCAATGAATTCAATGCCCGGCTATTGTCTGTCGAATTTTTCGAGGAGTGGGTCATCGACCCGGTCACATTTCGGATCACAAAAAAGGTACATGGAATTACTCCTGTGATATGGCAGCGAAGACAGACCTCTGCAGGCAAGCCCGTGAATGATGCCGATACAGAACTTCCGGTATACTATAAGATTAAGCTTAACCGGGTGAACTTACGCAACCAGTAACACGATTTTTGCGTCTTTATACTATAGAATGTTTCATTTAAACCTGACTGAAATGAAAAAATCACTATTCATAGTAGCTGCAGTGACTGCAATGGGAATGTTATGGCCCTCCTGCACACAGATCGAAGAAACCGGAGAAATTCAATTCGGGCTTGAGCTTTCGGAGGATTCAGCATTGAAATCCGGCTCCGGTGATGGAGATTATGCCATATCTGCTGCCCTGGTCACCATCATGAGTGAAACCGGCGAGCTAATTTATGACAAGGAGGAGCTGCCCGTCTACAAATTTGGGAACGGGTACACCACCAAATCCCTTAAGATCCCCATGGGAGAATTCGAGCTACAGGAATTTATGTTGATCGATTTAGCCGGCGAGGTCCGCTGGGCAACTCCCAAAAAAGGTTCCAGGCTGGCTCATCTTGTAAGGCATCCTTTGCCGCTTCCTTTTGTGATCAATCCGGACGAAACTACGAATCTGGATATCCAGGTGGTTCGTGTGAATGACCATCCACCGGCCGATTTTGGATATGTAAACTTTGCTATTGGTTTTGTGGACAGGTTCTGTGTAAAGGTATTCTACTCCTCCCGCTGCATGGAAGAGTGGCCCGATGGAATAATGGCTCCTGTTCATCAGCCCTTGCTTACCATCTGGGCGGGGGATCAGATGCTGCTCCGGGAACCCCTCCAGGGAGGATTAAATCATTTTGCCGTACCCTTTGTCTCGGAATGGTACCTGGTGACAGCAACTGATTGCCATGGAAATGTGATCTATGAGGAAAAAATGACCCTCGATGGGTTGCTTGAACACAGGTGCGGAGACCAGTTTGAACCTTTGTTGATCTACCGGGACTCCCCGGACATTCTCATCACTCCCGAGGGATTAAAAGAACCTACCATCAGGCAGGGTGTATTTGGCACCATATACCTGCCCGTGGATTACATTCCCGTAGACGACACCCTCATTGTGGCCGATAACAGTTCGGTTTATCCGGTGATCAGGGATGTATACTTCTACCCCTATTCGGTGACGGACTCTATCCAGACATTTGCTCCAATGGGCTGCTATTTCCCCGCAGATGCACTAAGGATGGATCCGTTGGCCATAGTCAGATCCAATTCCGATGGTATCTTCCAGGTGCCTCTTGAAGAAGGCGACTATCTCTACCTGGTGAAGCAGGGTAACCAGTATTACAGGGGATCCTATGAAACTTCTGAAATGCCGGGATTTGTCAAGGTTTATCCCGGAGAGGTATCCTGGTTATATATCCATGTGCTTGACTGCTCTATGTGGATGTAAGGCAAAAACTTCCTGCGGGAACGCAGTTTTTGAGCTAGACTCATACTGCGTGCTCACAGGAATCAGCGGGTTTTTCTATCTTTGGAAAAACCCGCTTTTTTATGCCTGAGGATCATCTCCGTACCACCTATTCCAAACGAGTTGAGAAATTTCATAAAGCGATCCGGGAGCGGACCGTGCTAATCAATTACATTGCACTGGCCAGATTTATATCATTGGTTGCTCTTGTGTGGTTCCTGGTATTGGGATTCAGGAACCAGGGAATCATTTTTTATGTGCTCTCCTTTCTACTGATTCCGGTCTTCCTGATCCTTGTGGGATTTCACACCAGACAAGAACAACGCCGGGAGGTATTCCGGCAGTTAAAGAAAATTAATGAAACAGAGTTATCCTGCCTGGATCATTCGTTTCTCTCACTGGAGGAAGGGACCCGCCATGCCGATCCCTCCCACCCATGGTCCCACGACCTTGATATTTTTGGGAAGGGGTCCATCTTCCAATACCTGAACCGAACGGCGACCTTAAGAGGCGACTATCTATTGGCCCGTTTGCTCACCACGGAACCGGAGGGAATTGAACTCATAGAGACCCGGCAAGGGATCCTCGGTGACTTAAAGGACCGAATCGATTTCAGGCAGAGTTTCACGGCATACGGTCGGCTAATTAATGAGAAGGAGGAAGATCCGGAGGAGATTTCACGCTGGCTGTCCGCATTATCCTACATTCAGAAGAACCAGTGGCTCTTTTACCTGGCCCTTCTGGTAAGCGGTATTTCATTGACAATCATTGTAGCTGGCTTCTTCGAACCGTCCAGGTTCTGGTACCTCTTGGTTCTGATAGTGTTCAACTTTACCTTACTCTCACCCTTCGTGATGCGTACAAATAAGTATCAGGCTGCTATCTCAAAAAAACATCAACTTCTGGAAGGCTACGCCGGGCTCTTAAAAATTATTGCCAACACCCGGTTTGAACAACCTGACCTGACTCAGAACTGTGAGACAGCCAGGGGTGGAATGAAGGAAGTGGTCATCCTTTCCAAACTGCTTAACATTTTCGATCAACGCCTTAACATGCTTCTTGGAGCATTGCTGAATGGTTTCTTCCTGTTTGATTTTATTATGCTAAAACTGCTGGAAAACTGGAAGCAGAAGAACAAGACAAAAATAGTGGAATGGATCGAGCTTACCGGGTGGACCGACGCTATGATAAGCCTGGCAGGATTTGCCTTTAACCATCCCGGTTATGCAGTCCCTGAATTCAGTGCAAATCAGCACATATTTGAGGCGAAAGGACTTGGTCATCCCCTTATACCTGATCATAAAAGGGTGGTCAATGATATCCGTATCGAAAGCGAAAAGATAGTGGTTATCACGGGGGCCAATTTGGCAGGAAAGTCCACATATTTGCGATCACTGGGAATCAATACAGTGCTGGCCTACGCAGGTTGTCCGGTTTGCGCTACAAGGTATACGAGCGGATTTATGGGTCTCTGCTCCAGCATGCGAACGGCAGACTCGCTGAGGGATGAGGAATCCTATTTTCTTGCTGAAATAAAAAAACTGCAGCAGATCGTGCAGCGCATGGAAACCGGGGCCCCTCTGATAATCCTGCTTGATGAGGTGTTGAAAGGCACCAACACAACTGACAAGAAACGCGGATCCGTGGGGCTTATTCGAAGGTCACTTACATACCCGATCCGTTGTTTTATAGCCACCCATGACCTTTCACTCGGCAAACTTGAAAAAGAGCACCCGGGTGAAATAGTGAATTATTGTTTTGAAAGTTATATAAAAGGAATGGAACTGACCTTTGATTATTCTATCAGGAAAGGCATTGCCACCAACATGAACGCATCGTTTCTCATGAAAAAGATGGGAATCATGGATTAATTTTAGGTATGCAGGAATTTGCCGATACTATCTCCTCCACTGAAAGTATTTCAACAACGGAGAGAATTATCACAGGATTTTCCGACCTTGCCTGGGGTACCCCCATACTGGTGCTTTTGCTGGGAGGGGGACTTTTCTTCCTGGCTTATTCCAAACTACTCCCATTCAGGCATTTCGGACATGCGATAGCTGTGTTGACTGGCCGGTACGACAATCCCCATGAACCAGGTCAAATTAACCACTACCAGGCCCTTTCAACCGCGCTTGCCGCCACCGTTGGTATGGGTAATATAAGCGGAGTGGCCCTTGCCATCACCATGGGGGGGCCAGGTGCTATTTTCTGGATGTGGATCAGTGCCATACTCGGTGTAACCACCAAATATTTCACTTGCACACTTTCGGTGATGTACCGTGGAAGAGATGCCAATGGAGAGGTTCAGGGCGGACCCATGTACGTGATCACCCAAGGCCTGGGAAAGAGATGGATGCCTATGGCTATCTTCTTTTCCCTGTTGGGAATGATCGGGGTATTGCCCATGTTCCAGGTGAACCAGCTAACTCAGGTAGTAAGGGATGTGGTACTCATCCCCAACGGAGTTGGTGCCGGATTCTTGTCCAATCTCATATCCGGCATTATCGTCTCGTTCCTGGTTGGCATTGTGATCTTCGGAGGGATCAGGAGGATCGGGAAAGTCACCGGCAGATTGGTGCCGGTCATGGTGGTACTCTACGTAGTCTCGGTCCTGGTAATACTATTCTCCAATGCCGACAGGATTCTCCCCAGTTTTTCACTCATATTCACTGATGCCTTTCATGCGGAGTCGGTCCTGGGAGGATCGCTGGGGACACTGGTCATTACCGGGGTGCGAAGGGCAGCTTTCTCTAATGAAGCGGGCATCGGGACAGCCCCCATGGCTCACGGAGCCGCCAAAACCAATGAGCCGGTCAGGGAAGGCCTGGTGGCCATGTTAGGTCCGGTGGTGGATACTATCCTGGTTTGTACCATGACGGCACTCGCCCTGATAATCACGGATGTATGGCACACAGGGGAATCGGACGGGATCACACTTACTGCGGAAGCCTTCGAAACAGCACTTCCTGGATTTGGAGCTTACCTGCTGACCATTTGCGTCTTTGTGTTTTCACTCTCTACCATGCTCTCATTTCCCTACTATGGAACCAAATGCTTTGCATTTATCTTTGGTGCAAAGCATAGCATTTATTATAAGTGGTTCTATGTGATCACAATTCCGGTAGGGGCCACGGCCACCCTGGGAACTGTGGTGGGCATCTTCGACGGTGCCTATGCCCTGATGGCTTTCCCTACCATGATATCAGCCCTTTTGCTTTCCCCTTCGGTAGTGAGGGCTTCAAAAGATTATTTTATAAGATTAAAACAGCACAAGGCTAATGGATAAATTTGTCAAATGGATCAATGCCTATAAGATCATTCTGACCTTCGCCATAGCAAAATTGGCAGTTCACCTTCTAACCGCCACTAACTATGGCCTGCAACGAGACGCCTACCTGTACCTCGCCCAATCGCGGAACCTCGACTGGGGATATTTCAGTACTCCTCCGCTGGTGGCATTCATCACACGCGTACATACCCTTATCTGGGGCGATTCTCTCCTGGCGGTCAGGCTCCTTCCCGCCCTGACAGGAGCGGTAAGTATTTTCATAGTGGGCTGGCTTATCAGGCAATTAAAGGGAGGAACAGTAGCCCAGTTGGTTGGTCTCACGGCTTATTTTATCTCACCGGCTTTTCTGCGCCCTGCCCTTCTCCTGCAACCTGTGATATTCAATCATCTTTTCTGGTTGCTAGCCGTGGTGGTGATCTTCCAAATGGTGCGGAAACAGGATCCCCGGCTACTTTTGTGGATGATCCCCGTATTGGGACTGGGATGGCTGGCTAAATATTCCATTATTTTTTATGGTTCCTCCCTGCTGGTGGCCCTGCTCATGAGCAGGCACCGGAAACTATTGTGGTCATGGTACCTGCCTGTGACCCTGGCAGGCGGAGGGTTGCTGATCCTGCCAAATCTTCTCTGGCAATATCAGCACAACTGGCCGGTTTTCTCACATATGGCAGAATTGCAGGAGACACAGCTGGGAAATGTTCTGCTGAAAGATTTCATGTTTGCGCAGATTTTCATGCACCTCCCTGCGTTGCCGGTCTGGCTGGGAGGATTGATCTGGCTGCTATTCAACCGGGAACAGCGCCAATTCAGGATATTCGGACTGGCTTTCATCTTTACGCTTCTCATGATTTTACTGCTGCGGGGCAAGTTCTATTACACCATCGCTGCCTACACCATCCTGGTGGTCTTTGGAAGCATTGCATGGGAAAGGTGGTCCCAACACTCGCGAGGCATTCTGGCCTATGTTGTTTTACTTTTTATACTGGTTAGCGGACTTTCCGTACTTCCATTTAGTCTTCCGGTACTTACACCCGATCGCATGGTAAGATATGATCAGAAACAGATAAAGCGGGGATTGGAAGTAATGCTCAAATGGGAGGATGGCCAGGTGCATGATTTACCCCAGGATTATGCTGACATGGTCGGGTGGGACGAACTGGGATACAAGGTCTGGGCGTTTTATGAAACACTGGAAGATTCTGTCAGGGCTAAGACGCTAATCTATGCGGAGAATTATGGAATGGCCGGGGCAGTAACCTATTTCCGGCCCGATCAATCCTATCCTGGGGTTTATAGCTTCAATGACGCATTTATGGAATGGGTACCAAGATATCCGGATCTGACCCATTTGATTTACATTGGATTTTCGGAGAGGCTGCCCCGGTATTTTAAAGAATTGAAGCTCGTAGGGACCGTTGATCACCCCCACTTCAGGGAACGGGGGCTCCCCATTTATTTTGGCAGGCACCCTACCCAAAAACTGTACGATGACTGGGAAGAAACATGGCAGGAAAGCGCCGGGAGGTTTGTGCGCGAAGATCCCGGAAAAAATGATAATTAGGAGGGTAGCAACTCCATGGATATAGTTCTGCAGCGACGTTCCATCCACCCCGGGATAGTTCATTTTATCACTATTATTCAGATTAATTCTAAAATGTAAACGGAGTTACCCATGATTCAAGTAACTTTGGCCCCATGTTTCAAGTAACTTTGCCCTATGAAGGAGTGGATCAGCATCATCAATAAATACAACAAACCGGATGTAAAAAAAAGCATCTGGCAAATCATTAATTCCCTGGGACCTTACATCATACTTTGGGTTCTGATGTATCTGTCACTGGAGTTTACTTACTGGATCACACTTGGACTCGTTCTTTTAGCCGCAGGATTTCTGGTCCGCATATTCATCATCTTTCATGATTGCGGTCACGGATCATTTTTTAAAACCACCCGGGCCAATAAAATAGTAGGAACGGTTCTCGGCAGCCTGGTATTCACACCTTATGAATACTGGCACAAAGGCCATGCTATTCACCACAATACCGTGGGAAACCTGGATAAAAGAGGGCATGGGGATGTGTGGACCCTCACGATCGATGAGTACCAGAAGCTATCCAGGGGCAAGAAATTTATTTACCGTCTCTACCGGCATCCGGTGATGCTTTTTGCTATCGGACCCTTCTTCCTTTTTGTGTTGTGGTTCAGGTTTCCAAGGAAGTCAATGAACACCACTGAACGAAACAGCATTTATGTCACTGATCTTTTTTTACTGGTGTATATCACCAGCCTGATCCTTCTGATGGGCTGGAAATCATTTCTGCTCATTCAGATGCCGGTAATCTATCTATCTACCCTTTTGGGGGTCTGGCTGTTTTATGTACAGCACCAGTTCGAAGATGTGATCTGGACACGACAGGAGGCATGGGATTATAAACGAATGGCGCTGGAAGGCAGTTCATACCTGAAATTCCCCAAAGTATTGCAATGGTTCTCCGGAAACATAGGTTTTCATCACGTGCATCACCTGAGTCCCAAGATCCCCAATTACAACCTGGAACGGTGTCATAAGGAAAATGAACTGTTTGACGTCATCAAACCGGTCACCATGATTCCCAGCTTTCAGACCTTGAAATTCAGGCTGTGGGATGAAAAAATGGAACGGCTGATCAGCTTCAGACAACTCAGAAAATCGGCTGCTTCGCAGGCAAAGTAATCACCGCTTCATCACGCACAGGATTCAACACATCGAAACCCATGAAAATCGATCCCAAAGTAAATCTACCCGCTCTGGAAGGGAAGATTGACTTTTTCTGGTCCCTGGCTTCACAGAAAGTTCACCTTTTAGAATCTGAATTTGATCCCTCCCGGGGGTCTCCTGTAATCACTATTGGTGGTACCTATTCCACCCGGGGATGGACCGAATGGACACAGGGATTCCAGTTCGGTATTCCCTTGCTGGTCTTCAGTGCCACCGGTGATCAGAAAATGCTTAACATCGGGAAGAAGAATACACTGGAAAAGATGGCGCCCCATGTGACCCACTTTGGAGTTCATGACCATGGTTTTAATAACCTGAGTACCTTCGGAAATCTTCTAAGATGCGCCAACACAGGGCAATTTAGAGCAACGGAAATGGAGGTGGAGTTTTATAAACTGGCCCTCAAGGTTTCCGGCGCTGTTCAGGCCAGGAGATGGACAGCGATAAATGATGGGGGTTTTATCCATTCATTCAATGGGCCCCATTCGCTTTTCATAGATACCATGCGAACCTGCAGGATCCTGGTGATTGCTGACAAGCTGGGACACCGGATGCTTGTGGAAAATGACCTGGAGGTGGACATGCTCGAGCGTGCCATCACACACGGAAGGACTACGGCGAAGTATGCCGTTTTCTATGGTGAAGGCCGCGACAGGTATGATGCTCCCGGCAGGGTGGCTCATGAGTCAATTTTCAATGTGAACGATGGGATGTATCGTTGTCCCAATTCACAACAGGGCTACACCGGGTTCTCGACCTGGACACGGGGTCTGGCCTGGGCGATGCTGGGTTTTACGGAGTTCCTGGAATACCTGTCCACGATGGATGCCACCTACCCTGACCTTGAAATGACTAAATCATCTTTCCTGAAGGCTGCCAGGGCTACCTGCGATTTCTACATTGATAATAGTGCTTCCGATGGGATTCCATATTGGGATACAGGGGCCCCTCTGCTTCACAAACTGGAGGACTACAGGGAGCTCTCCGCTGATCCTTTTAATGAATACGAACCAGTTGATAGTTCTGCCGCCGCCATCGGAGCCCAGGGCCTCATTCGATTGGGAAAATACCTGGAAGTGTCAGCTCCCGATGAATCTGCGCACTATCTCGGTGCCGGACTGACCGTTTTGAAGTCCCTTTTATCGGAGCCCTACCTCTCCACGGCACCACACCATCAGGGAATCCTGCTCCATTCCGTATACCACAGGCCAAACGGGTGGGACCATATCCCGGCCGGACAAAAAGTACCCTGTGGTGAGTCGAGCATGTGGGGCGATTACCACATGACCGAATTGTGTTATACCGCACAACGGATACTCAATGGAGAACACTATACCTTCTTCGAAGGATTGTAATGCTGCGTGCCTGACCCGGTATTAAAATTCATACCTGATTCCTGTATGGAGGTACAAACCAATGCCTGATAAGATTAGCAAGAATCTTTTCATTGCAGGTAGGGTTGTTTCTGATAAATATAGCTATTTGAACTATGCGAGACAATTCGGGATACTGTCATTCGTTTTGTATATTGCAGCCTATATCCCCTGTGTAAGGTGACTACGTATATAAACTTAACCCTTCCCGACTATGAAATCTGTTTTCCTGACCCCTGTCTTCCTCATGCTTCTGATAGCCTGTCGTCCAGGCACAGAAAAAAAGGAGCCGGCCAAATCCTCTGATAAAGAAACTACAAAGCCCGAAGAATGGATTCAGTTGTTCAACGGAAAAGACCTGGACGGATGGATCATCAAAATAGCCAAACACCCTCTCCACGAGAATTTCAACCACACCTTCCGCGTGGAAAACGGAATGATGGTGATCCGGTACGACGAGTATGATACATTTGATGGGGAATATGGTCATATTTTTTATGAGACTCCTTACTCTCATTATAAACTTCGTGTTGAGTACCGGGTTGTGGGCAAACAAGTCCGGGGAGGACAAGGATGGGCATTGAAGAACAACGGAGTGATGTTCCATGCCCAATCTCCTGAATCCATGCTTATTGACCAGGATTTCCCCGTAAGCATTGAAGCCCAGTTACTCGGCGGTACCGGGGAAGGCGAACGACCCACGGGCAATCTATGTACGCCCGGTACAAATGTGGTGATTAATGGAGCGCTTGTAACGAAACATTGCACAAGCTCCACCTCAAAAACCATCCGTGGGGAAGAGTGGGTATCTTTAGAACTGGTGGTTTTAGGGGATAGCATCATTCATCATCTTGTGGATGGCGATACGGTGTTAACCTATTCAAAACCTCAGATAGGCGGAGACCTTCCGGAAGGATTCCCGCTCGAAGAGGGAACCCTCCTGACCTCAGGCTACATTGCTCTTCAGGCCGAAAGCCATCCATTCGATTTTCGAAAAGTGGAATTATTGGATTTGAGCAAATAGATTTTAGGAAGGGGGTTGGCGTAAGAAGTCTGGTGTTAGTAATTTCCTGCACGCAACCCTACCCGGGATAACCTCATCTTTTCTGCAAGGATCTCACTAAAACCTCAGGATCATGAAAAGAATCCCGTTCAAAATCGCCTCCATTTACATTGTTTGCTTCTTTATTCTCCTCGTCCGGGCTAGTGGCCAGAGCAGCGCTCCTGTGGACCAGCAGCTTCTGGACATGAAGCTGGAATTATTAAACTCCCGGATAGAGCTATTTAACTCGCAATTAAAGGTGTGGGAGACAAAACCCATTGAACTTGAAAGAAAACTGTCGGAAGTAGATAAAAGGATTACTCAACTAGCCTTCGATCCCCTCTATTTTAATGATAAACTGCTGGAGATAGAATCTCTAACAGGAGACAAAGATCACCGGTTGGCCTCTATGCCGCGCCCAGTTTACTATTAGAAGGCTTTGGTTATCAGGAATGTCTGAGTATTATCTCGAAGATGAATGGATAGAAAAAGAAGTAACCCAGTTGCTGAACATCTTTGCTTTGGGCGCCCATGTGGGTTGGAAATTCACCTTCTTAAAGGTCCTCTACATCGATGTATATGCAGGCGGACAAATCCGGCTTGCCAAATACGACAATGAGGATAGATTTACAAGGTATAAAAGCCTGGGTAATATAGACTTCTCGGGTGTAATGCCAACTGCGGGACTCAGTGTAGGAATTCTAAAATAGGCTTGTAAATTGAGCTTACCAGTTCTTTTGTTATTTTTGAATTACTGGTAAAAAGAATCATGAGTAAACCCTGGAACTACGCCAAGCCTGTACATAGTCTCGCTATCCTTGTGTTATCAGGGATGTTTTTGACTGTGAACCTGTCCTCCCAGGTTTACATCAACGAAGTAATGGCCTCAAATGCTACCGTATATGCCGATATGGATTTTGGTAAGTACAGCGACTGGATTGAGCTATATAACCAATCTGGCCAGGATATTGACCTTACCGGGTATTTCCTCTCGGATGATCCTGCTAATCTAACTATGTGGCCTTTTCAGGCTGGCACTGTGATCCTGACTGATTCGTTCCTGCTTGTTTATGCAGATGGGTTCGGAGCTGGTTTGCATACCAACTTTAAACTTGCAAAGGATGGAGAATCCGTGTTACTCGTGGGCCCACTGGGCACACTTATCGATTCGGTCAGTTATCCTCCTCAACTGACAGATATATCGTATGGAAGAAGCACAGACAATTTTCAGGTTTTTGGCTTTTTTGATCCACCGAGTCCGGGTGAGAAAAATGACCCCCAATCGATTGCCGGGATCTCTTCCACACCTCAATTTTCTTTGGCGAGTGGATTTTATACAGGCCCTCAAATCGTGGATATTTCAACTGTGAATCAAGGAGTTACAATCCATTATACCCTTGACGGGACAGAGCCAACCGCAAGCTCCGATACGGTTGCGGGCCCCATTGCGATGACGCAGAACACGGTGCTGCGTGTAAAGACCATGGAGAAAGGCAGGCTAACTGCCCCTGCTACAACCCGAACTTATTTTATCGACGAGCCGCAAAACCTGCCTGTCATCTCGCTGGTCACTGATCCGGCCTATCTTTTCAGTGATGAAACGGGTATTTACGTGGAGGGAACTGCGGGGATCCCCGGTTATTGTACAAGTGTTCCACACAATGTGAACCAGGATTGGGAACGACCCATTAACATTGAACTCTTTGAATTAGACGGGACAAAAGGATTGAATCAGATGGCCGGTGTAAAAATCTTCGGCGGCTGCTCAAGGGTTCGCTACCCAATGAAATCTTTTGCGTTCTATGCAAGGAAAGAATATGAGAATTCTTCGTTTAACTACCGGCTGTTTCCCGATAAACCCAGTGAGAAGTATGAAACATTTATCCTGAGGGCCTCGGCGGATGACCAGCCTTTTACCCTTTTCAGGGATCCCCTGGCCCAGATGCTGGTCAAAGATGTGATTGATGTGGATATGCAGGCTTACAGGCCTGTGGTTGTCTATATAAATGGTGAATACTGGGGCATACACAACATGCGTGAGAAGATTAATGAGCAGTACTTAGAAGACAACTATGGTGTCAATCCCGATTCTGTGGATCTCATTCGAAACAATTCTGAGGATTCATGGAATGTATATGCCGGAAATGCAGACCACTACAATGCCATGATGGATTATTTGCGGGAGAATGATATAACGCAGAGTTCTACCTATGACTACGTGAACACCCAAATGGATGTGGATGAGTATATCAATTATCAAATCATTCAAATCTTTTTCGGCGGAAGGGATTGGCCCGGAAATAATATTAAATTCTGGCGAAGCAGGGAAGAACCATACAACCGCTGGAGATGGATTCTTTATGATCTGGATCACGTGTTTAAAGAGTTCTTTTCTGATATTATGGACGAAGCCACTGAGGCGGATTGCGGCTGTGACTGGCCAAATCCTCCGTGGTCGACCTACCTTTTCAGAAGATTGTTGGAAAATACAACCTTTAAGAATGAGTTCACCCAGCGTTTTGCTCTCTTTTCAGGGACCCATTTTTCGAGGGACCGGTTACACAAGTTTATTAACGAAATGCAAGCCGAACTGGCACCTGAGATCCCCAGGCACATTGAACGCTGGGGTGGCCAGAAAACCAACCTGCCTGACAACACCTGGGTTCAACCCATATTTAACTCCGTAGCTCAATGGGAAGCCAATGTCCAGGTAATGAGGGATTTTACTGACACCCGGCACGAGCTGGCCATGAAGCATGTAAATGATTATTTTGGGACATCGGGTTTTTCAGATTTAACAACACACATCCAACCTGCCGGCTCGGGCCACATAAAAATTGGAAACACGATCCTGCAGGATAGCTCTTCTACCGTTGAATACATCCTCGGAGAGGCACTCTCAGTATCTGTTAATGAAGAGCCAGGATACCTGTTTTCCCATTGGCAGGTAGATCAATTGAATACCTACGATACGTCTCTTATCACCAGGGGTGATGAGTGGAAGTATTTCATATCCCGCGATATTCCGGACACCAATTGGACTGCAGTTGATTATATGGATGACCTTTGGGAGACCGGGATGGCACAGCTGGGTTATGGTGACGGCGATGAAACAACCGTGGTGGATTTTGGAGGCGATCCTGCTGACAAGATTATTACCACCTGGTTCAGGAAGAATTTCGTGATAGATGATACCAGTCAGTATAGCCGGTATACTTTAAGTCTTCTTCGCGATGACGGAGCCCGGATATATCTGAATGGTCTGGAGATGGTTCGGGATAATATGCAACGCTGGTGGGTAAACAGCTATGCGCCATCCCAGGATACCGTTAATTGGCCAGAAGAAACCACCTGGTTTAATTTCGGCCTGAATCCAGCGATGTTTAGAAATGGAGAGAACGTGGTTGCGGTGGAGATACATCAGTCAGCCGGCACAAGCTCAGACATCAGTTTTGACCTAGAACTGGTTGCCCGAAGTACCCAGCCAGGAACACAGGAGATGATTTTTAATGAGGGATTTGCGTTGGACATGCTGAACGATAGAGAAATAACTGCGGTCCTGATCGCAGATACAAACATAGTCGAGCAGGTTTACATCAACGAGGTGATGGCCAGCAACAATGCAGGCCTCACAGATGAACTTGGAGAGTATGAGGATTGGATCGAGCTTTACAACGGAGGTGAGCAGGCTGCAGATCTTGCAGGACTCTTCCTGGCAGATACCCTGCCCGCAATTAGTCCCTGGCGATTCCCTGAGGATCAGCCAGAAACAACAACTATTGAACCAAATGGATATCTGGTGATCTTCGCTGATAACGATTCGCCCCAGGGGCTGCTGCATACCAATTTTAAACTGAGCAAAAGTGGCGAAGAGGTGGCCCTTCTTCAAAAAATCGGGATGGATACGTCGATCGTGGACCACCTGATATTTGGCCCTCAGTATAGAAATATTACTTACGGGCGCTATCCGGATGGAAGTCCTGTCTTTGAGTACATGTCAAAGACCACACCTTACGCTTCAAATTTTGCATTCACTATCGAAGTGGAAACGCTCTCTGAAATACCGGGTGACGTTTCTGTCTATCCGGTCCCGACAAGTGGCCCTTTGTATATAAAATTTAGTGAATCCTTTTCCCGCCAGGACCTGCCCGTCAGGGTATTGGTTTTCTCTATGACGGGCAGCATGGTTTATTCTGCGCTGCACCCATCTTCAGATCTCATTCAGCTATCCCTGGAAAACCAGGCCAGGGGGCTCTATATAGTCCAGGTATTAGTTGGAAAACAACGGTTTATAAAACGGGTAGTACTGCATTAAGGCCGATTGTTAAGGTGTAAGGCCTTTTCGGAACCGGGGTTGTCTCCCGTAGGTGAGCCATCTCCATAGCCACTCCAATGGTCCAAACCGGAAATATCTTAGCCAGATCGGGCTGAATATCAGCTGGAAGATCCATATGGAAGCCACCAGGAAGTAAAGCTCATACCTCTCCCACTGACCGTACTGCCTGAATATGCCAAAAATGGTGGTGGCTATCACCGTATGCATGATATAATTGGTAAGAGTCATTCTACCCGCAGCTGCCAGAGACCTTTTAAGAAATCCAAGAATATTGGCTTTCGTCCAGAGCAAAATAAATCCCACATGACCCATGGTGGTAAAGATCCTGCCCAGATCATAGGTTTGCTGATTTTTAAAATAACTTACCACGCTGAAATTATCATTGATATATGCTGTCGTTTCAAACCAGTTGACCGTCAAACCCACTCCATAACCCACAAGAACCATTAAACCATAGAACCCTGTCTTCCACTCCCCGTGAAAGATCCTTAACTTAAAAAGGCCCATGCCCAAAAGCATCATGCTTAATACATCCAGAAACCCATGCCTGAAGAAATAAGTAGTCTGCATGAATTCGGAGAAAGGGGCCATGGTCTTAATGGCAGAGAAGTAACCCGATTGCATATTGGTTACAACTCTTTCTTTGGTCTTTTCGTCTGGCTTAAACTCTGCCATTTTATCCTTCCATCCTTCCAGAGAAATTTGCTGGTCCTCTGAAAGTTCGCCACCCTGAACCAGTATCTCAGTTGCTTCCAGTGAAGTATCATACATCTGACCCACCTTTATTGAATCGCTGATGTGTAACGCTGCTATCACAATAAAAAGGAAGAGTGAAAATCCAATTAGTCTTCGAGGGGAAATATGCCTCACAGGAAACAGGAATATTCCGACAATACCATAAAAATAGAGGATTTCGCCTGGCCAGATGAGAATATAGGCATGAAATAATCCAAATACGATGAGCCATATGGTTCTTCTGTACCATGCATTTGCCAGCTCAAGTCCTGCCCCTGCTGCCTCCTTGCCGGCCGTAAACAGGATCACCCCTGCTCCGAACAACATGGAAAATATACCCCGCATGGTTCCTTCAATAAGCAGTCCGGTCATAAAGAAGACACGCAGGTTCCAGCCTGTATCTCCTCCATAACCTGAAGGGTCCCAATAGGCAGGATCCGGAAGAGCCATGCCTATAATATTCATCAACAGGATTCCCATAAGGGCTACACCCCGAAGAACGTCAATGGTGTTAATTCGCTCCTGCTCCCTTACAGGGCTCAGGATACCCTTTGGGACACTGTATTCACTTTTACTCACCGCAAAGGTATTGGTCAATACATTATTGAATCATTTTCCTTTTGAGTCCCTATGAGAATTCGCTCCCGGGATTTAAGTTCTAACTGAATTCCTCTGTTTCCTGATACCTTCAGGGACTTGGGCGAAAAAAGGAAACAACACTCATTTGCTAAGTTGACTGTTCGTTGTTTTCAATTTTCAACGTCCGGTCATTTTCAATATATGTTCCGGGTAACGGGCACCAACTACATTGATCTGTGATGCAAATAGATCAATCTCCTTCAATTCATCTTTGTCAAGTACAATTGAAGCTGATCCATTGTTCTCGGTCAAACGGGATAGCTTCGTGGTACCTGGAATGGGAACAATCCATGACTTTTGATTCAAGAGCCAGGATAAAGCAATTTGAGCAGGAGTCGCATTTTTTCTCACTGCCATTTTCTCAAGGAAATTAATTAAGGCTTGATTGGCTTTTAAAGCCTCTTCAGAAAATCTAGGAAGTATATTACGGAAGTCATTGCTTTCGAACTTGGTGTGTTGGTTTATCTTACCTGTCAGGAATCCTTTACCGAGAGGACTATATGGAACAAACCCGATTCCGAGCTCTTCAAGGAGAGGCAAGATTTCCTTTTCGGGCTGGCGCGTCCAAAGAGAATATTCGCTTTGAAGAGCCGTAATATTTTGGATAGCATGAGCCTTTCGAATGGTATTTGCACCCGCCTCTGACAGCCCAAAGTGTTTCACCTTACCTTCCTGAATTAAATCTTTCACAGCTCCGGCAACATCTTCAATTGGAACATTCAAATCAACACGGTGCTGATAAAATAAGTCAATAGCATCCACGTTAAGTCTTTTTAATGAGGCTTCTGCAACTTTCTTAATATGTTCCGGACGGCTATTCAATTCACTCCATCTTAGCGTATCGCTTTGAGCTGGAGCAAAACCAAATTTTGTCGCAATTACTACCCGTCCCTTAAAAGGAGCCAATGCCTCTCCGACAAGTTCTTCGTTAATAAATGGTCCATATACTTCCGCTGTGTCGAAAAATGTGATACCCTGTTCGACAGCATTCCGTATAAGAATTTTCATTTCTTTTTTGTCTTCCACTTTTCCGTAGCCAAAGCTCATCCCCATGCATCCTAATCCAAGTGCTGAAACTTCCAGTCCGCTGCTTCCTAATTTACGTTTCTCCATGTAGACTCCTAATTTTCTGAAAAGTTACCCGATCCGGTTTATTATCCTTTTTTCATATGTCAGGCTGCACCATATCCAATCTAATATCCAATCTAACCAAATAAATTAAAACCAAAATTATAGAAAATCAAAATCATAAGCACATTCTGAAACAGCGAAAATTCAAGAGGCAAGTGCTTTTCTTTGTTTTGTGCTCTCTTCGGGGTAAATAAAGCTGATTGTAATCGTTCCGTTTTATGCGGAGGACAATACTTTTCCACTTTTCGGTTTATTTGGTTTATTTGGTTTATTTGGAAAATACAAGGAATTCCCACGGCTTTAGCTGCAGCGGTTTATGATTTATGTCATATCCTTTCCCCGAAAAATAGTCGGAATAGGCACCATAGACATACTCACTGGTAATTTCAACGGTTTGGTTTTTTGGGGAAAGATTGAAAATCCCAATTACACGATTCCCTTCCACCTCGCGCACGAAAGCCAGGACATTTTCGTTTTCTTCAATGGCAACCGGAAATCCTCCGGCATCGCCAGCCCATAGTGCTGGATTTTCTTTCTTTAGGCTCACCAACGACTTGTAAAATGATTGCCATCCTAAAGAATCAGTCCAGTCTATAGGATCTTTTTCGAAGAATTCAAGTCGTTTTGAAATGCCAACTTCCTGACCATTAAGGATAAGCGGAAATCCATATGCTGTAAAGATAAGGGCAGCGAAAGCCTTATTACCCGTGCCGAATCGTTCAAAAGTTGTACCGACCCACGAATTCAAATCATGATTGGAGGTATATGTCATTCGAAATGCTGTCCGGCCATATCTGAACATATCATCCTCGATCCATTTAGCCAGGGCATCTGCCTTTTCCTCACCGGCTGCAACCGCTCTCATAACTACTTCAAATTGATCTGCATAACTTCCATCCAGAATAAATGTTTCGTGGCCACATTCTGCTAACCAGAACAGGTCCTTGATGGGATCTAACGCAGCTCTTGTTTCTTCCCAGAGATACAGAGGAATTTTGTCGCCACATCCATGATCCAGCCTAAATCCATCGACCCCAATTTCCACCCAGTAGCGCATCGCTTCAATCATTGCTTTACGTGTTTCAGGATTGGTGTGATCCAATAGTGCCGTATCCCACCAAACATCTGTAGGACTCATGGATTCGTACACAATGTTCCCAGTTTCATCTCGCACATAATAGTCAGGGTGCTCAGTTACCCACCGATGATCTCTTCCGGTGTGATTTGGCACCCAGTCAAGAATCAAATAGAAGCCCATGTCGTGTGCTTGATGAAGAAGTGCTTTGAAATCATCAATAGTTCCAAATTCCGGATTAACTCCCGTATAATCACTGGGAGCATAGTAGCTGCCAAGTGTTCCTTTTCTATTGGTTTTACTAATGGGATGTATTGGCATTAGCCAGAGGACATCAACACCTAATTCTTTGAGTCGGGGTAAGTGGCCGGAGAAAGCCTTAAACGTTCCTTCCGGGGTAAATTGTCTGATATTTACTTCATAAATGGTCGATCCGGACAGTTTTTGAGGAAAAGTCAACTCCTTCCGGTCGGCAGTGATAGTTTTCTTCTCTTTATCTGATTGAATTTGGCATCCGGTAGATATAAATACGAATAGAATGTAAAAAATATGATGCTTCATGATAGTTCGATTATTAATACCGTCCAACGAAACTGCTTAAATCAGTCTGGGTTTCGACCGTTCTATCTATAAAAGTATTTGTTTCAAATGCCCTTTGCAAATAGTTCATTTAGTCAATAGATAATAAGCGGCTGCCGTGCGCAATTCGACTAAGAGATTGGTTAAAAATCCAACTAGTGTTTGGATTATTAAGATTTCTTTTCTACTTTCTCTTTCTAACTTAACATACTCAATCATGAAAAATGTATCAGTCCATCATTTCGCTCTTGTTTTGTGTTTCATAATCCTCTTTTCGTGCAAAAAGGATAATCCGGTTGCATGCTCAGCCGCCTGGGCAACAGAGTTACAAAATGAAATAACCTCAATATCTACCGCTGCGACAATTTACGCGATGGATCAAAGTGTAGCTAATTGCAATGCGCTTAAAGCTGCTTACCAGGATTATATTGATGCCTTAAAACCTTACGGCAATTGCTCAACTCTAACAGGACAGGCCCGGACAGACTGGCAGAACTCATTGGATGAGGCAGAATCTAATCTGGATTCATTTTGCTAAGTTTTCCTTGATTTATTCCTTTTTTCAAATCTATAGGGATTATTGAATGCATAGAAACCTTCAGTGCCCTTGTGATCGAAATCCCATTTCCCATATATTTAGTTCACACATTGATAGGATCATAAATAGGTACGGTTAGTATACAATACTTTGTTGGAACCTACGCGACCTCGAATCTTATATTAGGCTAAATGCTGCTATCGGCCTAACTTGATTTACATCACATTATAAAATGTACTTGATTATGTAAGATATATAGTCAAAGAATAAAAAGACTCACATTCCCAAATCCAGAGGAACCCTGATCCTAGGTATAAGTTCACTTGCAATCTTTCTTTTGGGATTTCTAATTGGAATAATCATTATTGACACGATGCGATCTGAATCGGAGCATCCCATAGAAACTGGTCTAGTAATTCTATTTTTCAGCCTGGTTTTTCTTGCTAGCTCCATAGTTGGATTCATACTTGGCATTATAGCTAAATCCAGGGCCACAAAAGCAAAAGCCATATTCGAGGAAAACCCGGGAAAGCATAGGAAAGAACAATTAAATAAGATAGATGCTGCCTGGATTTGTGGCACAATTGGGTATGTTCTTAATATATTTCTAATTCCTTTTCTTATTTGGTATGGTACGCGTTCAGGATAAATTTAATTCTGCCCATCGTTTAATCCCCATTGAACCCTCCCCAATAAAAAAGAGAGTCAGCCGAAACTAACTCCCTCTCTAAAAATCGTGGAAACTGCTGGATTACTCAACTGCTTTGCAGTTTCGTGATCCAGGATGGGG
>CAZCQL010000002.1:131975-137576 GCA_964500835.1 uncultured Bacteroides sp. | reverse complement strand
TACTGGATTCGAACCAGTGACCCCCTGCTTGTAAGGCAGGTGCTCTGAACCAGCTGAGCTAAGCTCCCTTTTGCGGCTGCAAATATAGATGATCTGTTCGAAATCACAAAGAAGAATTGCATTTTTCGTATATTTCCCGATCCTAATCCTAAACCCACAATAAATGCATAGAGTTGAATTGACTTTCAGGAGGATACAGCAATTGACAGTAGCTGGCATAATGGCACTCTCAACGGTTGGATGCAACCACCAAAAAGAGGAATCGGGCGAAGATTCCCAGGTAAAAGTGGTCATCGATTCCACCTACTATGCCATGAATCCAATGGACCTGCAATTTGATTCACTGGAACAGCTCATGATCGATTCCGGGATGGCTGACCTGATAGGAGCCTACCGGGCGATCAGGGCATATGGTCTGTCCAACGTCACCTCCCCGGCCCTTCAGTTTAATCCCCTTCCCTTTGGATTTAAAGTTCCTGAGGCTACACCAAAAATAGACTGGGAAATCCCACGGGGAATATCCAAACCCAAATGGGAGTCTGACCTTGCCTTCATGTCCATTCCTGAGTTGGCCTCGCTGATACATGAACGGGAGGTTTCATGTCTGGCACTGACTGAGTTTTTCCTGAACCGTTTGAAACAATATGATCCGCAACTTCATTGTGTGATTACACTCACTGAGGAGTATGCCATCGCGCAGGCAAAAAAAATGGATGCAGAGCTTTCTGCCGGAAATGACCGGGGAATCCTTCATGGCATTCCGTTCGGGGCCAAAGACCTGTTATCATTCCCTGGCTATCCTACTACATGGGGAGCAGGTGCTTATAAAGATCAGGTGATTGATCAAACTGCCGGGGTCATCGCAAAACTGGAAGAAGCAGGTGCTATTCTGGTGGCAAAAACCACACTGGGAGCGCTGGCTATGGGTGATGTTTGGTATGCCGATACAACCAGAAATCCATGGAACCCGGAGGAGGGTTCCAGCGGGTCGTCTGCCGGATCAGCTTCCGCTACAGCTGCAGGACTGCTTCCCTTTGCCATTGGAACCGAAACCTGGGGGTCCATTGTTTCCCCATCCACACGCTGCGGTACAACAGGTCTGCGGCCTACCTATGGGAGGGTGACCCGCACAGGTGCCATGGCTCTTAGCTGGAGCATGGACAAGATTGGTACGATATGCAGGAGCGCCGAAGATTGTGCCATAGTATTTGATGCCATCAGAGGTTTGGATCCTGGTGATAAAACCCTGATAGATGCAGGGTTTTCTTATCCGGCGGAGATAGATCTTTCCAAACTTCGGATTGGTTACCTGCAAAGTGCATTTGAATCAGATTACCAAGTCTCTGATTTTGATAGAAAGACGTTGCGAACTCTCAGGAAATTAGGTGCTGAGCTGGTACCGGTGGAATTGGACAATGAAGCGTTGCCCGTGTATTCCTTGTCGATTATTCTGGAAGCGGAAGCTGCCGCAGCATTTGACGAGTTAACACGTTCCAACCGCGACACTCTTCTGGTTCGGCAGCACAGATTTGCATGGCCGAATATTTTCAGAACAGCCAGGTACACTACCGCCGTTGAATATATTCAGGCTAACCGAATCAGAACAGACCTGATTGAAAATTACAATAGAAAGATGCAGCAGTTTGATGTGGTGGTCGCCCCTTCATTCGATGGCAGTGATCAATTATTGGCCACCAACCTCACAGGACACCCGGTGGTGGTGGTCCCAAATGGCTTTAAAGAAAATGGCTCTCCCACCAGCATCAGTTTCCTTGGAAACCTTTTTGATGAGGGAACCATTCTTGCGGTAGCTGCAGCCTATCAGGAGGCTACAGACTTTCACAAAAAGCACCCGGAACTGTTCTACAGACTGGATTAACCGGATTTTTTACTAATCAGGTAATCCACACTGTATTTTCCCGAACCATAAATGACCAGCGCAAATAGCATCACAAAGTAATAGAGCGGTATCTCAAAACCATTATCTCCTGCTGCGAATCCGTTCGATATATGGACTGTAAATGTGGCTACTATCATTATAAACATCATGGGGAATGCAATAATCCTGGATCCAAGGCCTAGGATCAGTAACACAATACCTCCCACTTCTGTAACCATTGAGATCGATGCACTCACCATTGGCAGAGGGTAATGCATGCTGCCAAACCATTCCGCAACCCCATTAAGATTTTTCACTTTCATCATTGCCGGTTCGTACCATCCTATGGCCAGAACCAACCGGAACAGCAGCAACGGAATATCACGTAGCTTCTCCGCTCCTTCTACAAATTTTTTGTACAAGGTGTTCATTTTCAGTATGTTTTATAGTTATGGTTTTATGAATCCGAGAATTAGTTTTCTCTCCATCAGAACAGATATAAACTTTTCCAGGGCATCGTCCAGGTACTTCTCACTTTCGATCCCCGAGGCCTGGGCAAGATCTCCTTTAAGATCATTGAGTGGCACAACCTCCTCCTCAAGCCGTGTAAGAAGGTAGGTGTTGATGCCGGATAAATTCATAAACTGAACGTTTCCGGTTTCAGGATCACGCATAACAAGGGCAAAATAATCCCCTTTAAATTCAATGCTCCTTTCAGCCGAATACAGGTGCACCGGGTATTCCAATCTGATAATCTCATGCTCGGGATTGAACGCCAGCCTGTCCTGAAAGATATTTCCATGGGGTACATAATCCGGAAAAGGCCTGTCGGGCATGGTGTGTACTTCTATCTCAATCCATTCAAAATAGAGCAGATCCTCCAGGAAAGGTTTCTCGATCCTTTTTCCTGTTTCGTTTGCGGCATGGTACCTGTAGAACTCAAAAGGAAGTTTCCAAACCTGGGGTGTTTGAGATGCCTCATTGGAAAAAAAGTCCTGAACCAGCAGTTCCCAGGTTTCTTCACCGAGAGCAGCCAAAGATATGGGAAATGCAGAATCCATGGTATTTCTCACCACATTATATACCAATCTTCTGTAGTGCCGTACCCTGCCTGGAGTTACCCCGGGGATCTCCTGCTCAATCCCGGTCCTGACGAAGTCTCCCAGCAGATCCTGGATCCGTTCCGTATCTTCACGCAGGTTCATGTGATCTCTTTCTTTTCATTGGCGATTTGCATGTTTCCTTCTACGGGATCATGTGTGAATTTCCAATGTTTACTTATCAAGCGTCTCAGCTGGAGCATCTCCGACTCAAGTTGATCCAGTTCGTTAAAGTTATAGTCACGCTCCAACAGTACCGGTACAGGATCCATTTGTTGAATGGTCCATTCAAACAGGTCATACACAGGATCGATAATGGGCTGGCCATGCGTATCGATGATCAGGTCAGGCTCCACTTTCTCATGCCCGGCCATATGTATATAAGCAACCTTATCCAACGGCATCTTTCCGATGAAGTCTTTTGCGTCATATCCATGGTTAAAGGCATTCACGTAAACGTTATTCACATCCAGCAGGAGTTTACAATCAGCTCTCTCAACTATCTCTGAGACAAACTCAACTTCTGACATCTCTGCAGCCACAGGAGTATAGTAAGAAACATTTTCTATGGCCAATGGTCTCTCCAGGTAGTCCTGGACCTGCTGTATCCGTTCGACGACATGATCTACCGCATCTTCCCTGAAAGGAATAGGCAACAGGTCATATAGATGAGCATTGCGGCTTTTGGTATAACTCAGATGCTCAGAGAAGATTTTCACCTGGTTTTCATCAAGGAATATTTTTAATTCTTTAATAAAATTCCAATCAAGATCTTCGGGACTTCCCAGCGAGAGGGAGAGGCCATGACACGTGACGGGGTATTTTTCGACGGCTTGTTTCCTGATCCGGTTCCAGAAACCACCCATCCCCATCCAGTTTTCCGGTGCAAATTCCAAAAAATCGGGGGTGAGCACGTTGCTTTCCAGTATCTCCCTGGAGATATCCCTTCTTAGTCCTATGCCAACTTTACCCTTCATTCCTCAAGGTTTTAAAGAAGAGCCCCGCATTTTCTGCAGGGCTCTTGTCCGGATCAAATTAACCACATTTACCTTCACCACTAATGGCTCCTTAGACTTACTCGCTGATCCGGATGCTTTGTTATTATCTATTTCTTGTCGCTTTTCTTGCTATCAGAAGCGTCCTTGCTGTCACCACCGCATTTGCCTTCACCACATTTACCCTCGCCACATTTAGCTTCAGTAGCTTTAGTTTCAGTAGTTTTTGCTTTAGTGGTTTTAGCTTCTCCTTTTGTGGAGGCAGTTTTGGATTTGCCTTCTTTTTTAGCATCGGCTTTCTTGTCCTCACCACACTTCAGTTCTGCGAACTTATATGCAGTAGCCTCAGCGGACTTAGCCTGGGAGGCATTCACATCAATAAGGTGGCTGCGTACCTGGGCACCTGAGCCAAGGTCATTGTAAGCCAGCAGGTCTGCTCCTAACGAGGGAGCTGCAGCTAAAGAAGTAGTCAACAATGCACCAACAATTACTGATGCGGATTTCACGATCTTTTTGTCTGTTTTCATAATGTCATAATTTATTATTAATATTTGTTTGTGTGGGTTTTGACGATGCTAGGATGCTTACCTTACAATTCGGCAGATAATTTTAACATTTATTTTGAATTTAACTCGGCCTCAAGTGCATGCTGCAATTTCGTGCTTGCATCGACAGTCAGGTGATGCTGACCGATTTCATCGCTGCATATTTTGCTGTATTGACCCATCGACTCATTTAATTCTTCAATCTGATGGGCATACTTCCTGCAGAGATGACAGGTTAGCATATGAAACTTCAATTGCCACCACTGTTTAATACTTAACCGGCGATCGCTCCTGTAAGAAACCAGAAAACCTGCTTCATCACAAGCAATCATCCGTTTACTCAAAAAGGTCATTATACGCTCTCCCATCTTTCTTTCCATCTTATTTAAGCCATTTACTTTCGATGCACTCTCTCATTCTAAGGCGCGCCCTGTGGAGCATCACCCACAGGTTAGACGGTGTGATACCAAGTTCCTTACAGACCTCATCTGATTCAGCTTCATCAATCATTTTCATCACAAAAGCCGATGCCAGGTTCGGAGGCAGTTTCGAAATACAAGACTGGAGGATCTTTGCCAGCTCGTCCTGTTCGATTTTCCCCTCGGGCATCAGTGAATGAGAATGGGGACCTTTTCCCTCCAACCAGCTGCCCTTAAACGGTCCGTCACTTCGGTAGAATTCCCCATCTGCTATATCGTGCTCATAATCAGCCATTGATGTCTCTTTGGAGGAGTACTGTTTCCTGTAGGTATCAATCACCTTCCTCTTAAGGATGGAAATTAACCAGGTTCGCTCTGTGCTTTTCCCCAGGAAATTATCCTTTGCTTTAAGGCCCGAAAGAAAGGTTTCCTGGACCAGGTCCCCTGCTTTTTCAGTATCATTCACTCTCACAACGGCATAATTAAACAGGTAGTCCCCGTAGCGCTCCACCCACTTGTGGGGTTCCAGCATGTGTTTGACGTTGTCTGACATAAACTGAGATCCAAGTAAAATAAAACAGAGACAAGATATAAAAATCTGAGCGAGTTCACTCAGAATTGCGTATTTTTGAATCCTGCTCGCGCATTAGCTTCGCTGAACTC
>CAZCQL010000002.1:124257-131875 GCA_964500835.1 uncultured Bacteroides sp. | reverse complement strand
TCACTCAGAATTGCGTATTTTTGAATCCTGCTCGCGCATTAGCTTCGCTGAACTCCGCTGCGCTCCGGTTAGCTTCGCTGAACTCCGCTGCGCTCCGGTTAGCTTCGCTGAACTCGTAAACTCGGTTCCCCGTAGCTCTGGTGCGGGGGTAGCGAGCACAAATAAAATAATAACTGGATCGGAGATTAGCTGAGCTAAGCTCGCGGGCTCGGTTGACTTCGTGGAGCTAAAGGTTCCTCGAAGCAGAGCTTCAATCCTAAAATATCAGAATCCTTTTTATAAACTTTTATAATTGATGAATGCAATTGATACAACGGG
The DNA here is from genome assembly GCA_964500835.1 of uncultured Bacteroides sp. Lineage (GTDB taxonomy): Bacteria > Bacteroidota > Bacteroidia > Bacteroidales. The sequence continues at coordinate 131,557 of CAZCQL010000002.1, read as the reverse complement.
CCTGAAATGTCCCCAACCACTAATAAAGGTAAAAGAGGCTCTTCAAAAGATGGAGGCCGGCGCAGAATTAACAATCTATACCGATAACGATACCTCACTCAAAAACCTCGTTGCCTTCCTAAAGGACCAGGGGGTGGACCCTGGTGTAACCACAGCTGGAAATGTACATACAATACTTACTACCCGGCCGGAAGAAAATATGTCAAATGCAGATCCTTCGGTGTACTGTGAGACACATATACCGTTCATCGACTATGTGGTGTGCATTAAAAGTGAATTGATGGGCGAAGGAGATCCCGAACTGGGAAAGCTTCTCATGGAGACATTCGTGGATAATTTGAAGCTTCAGGAAAAGCTGCCGACCCATGTGGTGATGTACAACGGAGGTGTAAAACTGGCCATGAAGCAATCCCAGGCTTGCAGCTCTCTCTCCGAACTGGAGCAACTGGGTACCAGGATTATGCTTTGCGGCACGTGCATAGACCATTACGGGCTCCAATACGACATCGGAGTAGGAATGATTTCAAATATGGTGGTTATCACCGAAACTCTGGCTTCTGCCGGCCATGTATTATATCCATGATCCGCTGTAGCAATGGGCACTAAGTTTGATTTGCTTTCTACCATCGAGTATGGAGGTTGCTCCTCCAAGTTACCGGCAGGGATCCTTTCCGAGGTATTAAAGGATTTCCCCATGGCTGTCGATCCCAACCTCCTGGTGGATGTAAACACCCAGGATGATGCCGGTGTATACCGGATCAACAGTGAGACAGCCTTGATTTTTACCACGGATTTCTTCCCTCCCATCTGTTCAGATCCATTTGAATTCGGGCAGATTGCCGCCGCCAATGCCCTTTCGGATGTGTATGCCATGGGGGGGACACCGTTGATGGCATTAAATCTGATGATGTTCTCACATGAAAAGATTCCTCTGGAGGTATTTGGGGAAATCCTCAGAGGAGGGAACGAAAAAGTTAAGGAAGCGGGCGCTCTCATTGTTGGCGGGCATACCATTGATGACCATCCACCTAAATATGGATTGGCAGTAATCGGTACCATACATCCCGATTTACTTATTACCAATGCGGGAGCCAGACCGGGTGACCAGCTGATCCTTACCAAATTTCTTGGGACCGGGGCCCTTGTATCTGGGAAAAAAAATGGAATGACCAGTCAGGAGGACTACCTGAGAGGCTTAGCACAAATGAAGCGATTAAACCAGCGTGGATCCAAGGTTGCTGTAAAATACAGGATCAGTGGCATGACCGACATTACTGGCTTCGGACTTGCAGGGCATGCCTTAAAAATGGCCGAGGCAAGCCACGTGAGCATAAGAATTCACACTTCAAAGATTCCACTGCTTCAGGGAGCATATCATGCATTTGAAAAAGGAAGCATCCCTGGTGCCACTTTCCGGAACCAGGAGTTTACATCTGACCGTGTTCACTTTACAAGGAATACAGATTATAACCTCAAAATGCTGGTCCATGATGCCCAAACATCCGGAGGATTATTGATGACAGTAAATCCCGATCATGCCGATCTGGTTGTCCGGGAATTGAATGATACGGATGCCGGGAACGGGGCTGTGATAATTGGGGAAGTAATTCACGAGAGCCCGCGTAGCCTTTACTTTGAATAATCTCCATTGAAATTTGCTACATTTGTTTAATGAGCACACGCCGTTCCCATAGCTTCATATACAATGTACAACGGGTTATCTTACTGGTGTTTTATACCACCACGGCAATTGCTCTTTCCATTCCACTTGCCAAATTTGTTTCGGCATTATCTCCGGACAACCTGTTCCCTCTTATGGCTACCCTCATTTTATATATTGCGCTTGTAGTGGTTATCGGGTCTTTTATCCATGTGGTTAGTTACATTCCATTTAACCTGGCCACTGCTTTTGACCCCATAACAAATGATATTGCATCGGGGGAAATTAATGATATTGATCAGTTAGGTAAAAGAGTTAGCCGGTTTACCACCGATTTCTTTAATTTTTCATTTCTTGACATTGGTCATTCATTTATACAAACTGAAAAATCCGGCTTCATATCCAACGAGGATATTACTGAAGTGAAGCATGCTCTGGAGGATTATCAGATGATAGAAAAAAGCATGCAGCTGGAAGAAATAATCAACGCAGGGCGAATCAGATTTCAAAACACAGAATACCATCTTTATATTCTACCCATCTGGTTTGGTGAACGCTGGTTGGGTTATATGGGGTTGCTATCCAGAAAACGCATAAGCCGCTTCTTTCAAAGATTTCTTATGGAATATGAAAACAACTTCCTTGATGACCAACTTATGCTCGTGATGAAATGTCCAAAGAAAGGAAAATAGGTGATGCTGGTCTCCTTGCTTCTCATTTCAGCCAGTTGCATCGTGATATGGCGTTCTTCGCACGGTTTTGAAGTTGCTTCAGATTATCTTGGAAGGAAGTTGCCTCCCGGTATAAAAGGAGCCACCCTAAATGCCATTGTCAGCTCCATGCCCGAGTTCCTTACCACCATTTTTTTTCTTTTCTACCTCAGAAATGCGGAAGGTTTTTCAGGCGGTCTGGGAGTTACATCCGGAAGTGCGCTCTTTAATCTGCTGATTATTCCGGCCCTGCTTATCTTTATGCTCTTTATCATTGGAAAGGGTCGAAATATCCAGCTCAACAAGCGTGTGTTGCTAAGAGAAGGAGTTGTATTGTTGATTTCGCAGGTAGTCTTTGTCAGCTTTCTATTCATGGGTGATCTTCGCGCCTCACATGGTCTCATCCTGGTTCTCATCTATATGCTTTATCTGGGTCTGCTTTTTATCATTACCAGAAGAAACAGACAATCCGATCCGGGGTTCGAATTACCCCAAGCAGATATGACCCGCCACCTGTTGATAAAAATAATCACCCTGGATATAAACAACATTTTCCTTGGAAGGCAAGAGATTACCAGGTTAAGGGCCTGGGCACTATTGGGAGTCAGCACGATCATAATGACATTTGGAACCTGGCTGCTTGTAGTCGCCACCGCTCAATTTGGGCACGAGACCGGTATCCCCCTGATCTTTGTGGCTGTCGTCCTCTCGGCAGCCGCTACTTCTGTTCCTGATACCATCATTTCAATCAAAGATGCGCGTAAGGGAAATTACGACGATGCACTTAGCAATGCCCTTGGCAGCAACATCTTCGATATTGCCTTCGCCCTTGGTTTGCCCATACTCCTGTACAATTTGATCTACGGAAATTCAATGATTCTTAATAAAGATGCACTTGCATTCACACAAGAGGTATGGGTATTTCTGTTACTATCAACCCTTCTCGGTCTTGTCATCATGTTAACAGGGAAATCTTTCAACAGGTTCAAAGCATTCCTTTTGTTAGGGATCTATATGCTATTCCTCCTGTTTATCGGGACACAGGTTGACGAAGGGCTTCAGAAATTCGGGAAGCCCATGGCGGATTTCCTCACGGAAGTGGCTCTCTGGATTGGTCAGAAATTAAATTAGTCGGATCAGATCCTTCCGAATACTTTTCTTTCAGCATTTCAACTACCATTACATCGGCATCCAACCAGTCGACAGAATCAAGTTCCCCCACAGTCATCCATCGGAATGTTTTGTGCTCTGTCAAATGAACTTCACCCTCTCTCACGCTGCAGATGAAAGGGAAAAGTTTAATGGAATGGGTGTCATACCCGTGCTTCACCGTATGTAGTAATTGGTCAACGGTAATTCTCAAACCCAATTCTTCCATGATCTCTCGCTTGACACAATATTCGGGCGACTCGCCTACCTTCACCTTTCCCCCGGGGAACTCCCATTTTAAGGGATGAGTCATCTGCTCGCCTCTTTGGGTAACCAACACCTGCCCTTTTTGAACAATTATCGCACACGCAACTTCTGTCATGTTGTTTTATCCTACCTTTACGTACGCTTCCGTTTTGGATAATCCACATAGGTACCTCTTACATGTGTCCTGCCGATTCCATCCCACCCTTCTGATTCAAGAGTTACCACCACCACCCCTGCCGTGGGGAGATTTTCAAGGGGTTTCGGTAAGAATTGATTTGCATAAAGGGTAAAGCCAGGATTGTGCCCGAAAATGGCCAGGCTGCTGATTTTAGCTTCTGTGGCTGCCACTACCTCTTCAATCTCAGGAACGTACGCCATGTAGATAGGATCGTGGATTTGCAGATTACCGGTCTCCAGTCCCCATATTCTTGACATGATCAATGCCGTATTCAGCGCCCTGCTGGCAGGACTCGAACAGATCAAATCTGGAATCAGGCCCTTTTCGAGCAACCTTTGGGCCATTTCGTTGGCATTCCGGATGCCTCTTTCAGCCAATGGTCTGTCAAAATCATCCAGGCCTTCATTATCCCAGCTGGACTTTCCATGCCTGATGATCAATAGCGTTCGCTCCATTATAACAGGTTACTGGCCAGGTCGGCCAGGTAACTCCTCTCCCCTTTTATCAGGTGAACATGAGCAAAAATATCCTGGCCCTTCATCCGGTCGGCCAGATAAGTGAGACCATTGGATTTGGTGTCCAGGTAAGGAGAATCGATTTGCTGAATATCTCCTGTGAAAACCAACTTGGTACCCTCACCAGCTCTTGTGATAATTGTTTTTACCTCGTGAGGAGTGAGATTCTGTGCTTCATCTATAATGAAAAACACCCTTGAAAGGCTTCGTCCGCGGATATAAGCCAAAGGAGTAATCAACAGCTTTTCCGATTGCTGCATCTCTTCGATGCGGGAAAACTCCTTGCTTTGTTGCCTGAATTTCTGTTTTATTACTGAAAGATTGTCAAACAGAGGATGCATGTAGGGTCCGATTTTCTCATTTACATCTCCTGGCAGGTATCCAAGATCCCTGTTGCCCAATGGAATGATGGGACGGGCAAGGAAGATCTGCGTGTACATTTTACGTTGATGAATGGCCGCTGCAAGTGCCAGCAGTGTCTTCCCTGTCCCTGCTTTTCCTGTGAGGGCCACCAACTGTACTTCGGGACGGGCAAGGGCATCTAATGCAAAAGTTTGCTCTGCATTTCGCGGATCGATTCCATAGGTTCGGGTTTTCTCTACCCGGTTGATCACTTTATTAAATGGATCGTAATGGCCTAATCCACTTCTGGATTCGTGCCTGAAAATATAATATTGATGGGCCAAAGGGACCTTATTCATTCCAAATCGTTTCACCGGCACCCCCTCCATGGATTCGTACATGTCAGAAATTACGGATGGATCTTCCACATTGTTCGACCTCACACTTTCATAGATATCCTTTATATTCTGGACCATGTCGTTGTGATAATCCTGGGCCATTACACCGAGTGATTTTGCTTTCATTCTCAGGTTGATATCCTTGGTAATCAGAATGACCGGTCGCTTTGTTTTATTTTTTTGGTGAAGATGTTCAGCGATCGATAGAATTCGGTGATCAGGCGTATTTTCCGGGAAGGAGGTTGATAGCTTTTCGGAAGGAATTTTTCCGGTCTCTATGCTAAGTTTGCCTTTGCCCCTGCCCAGTGACAGTCCCCCGTTAAATAGTTTGTCTCCACTCAGTTTATCAAGCTCCCTGGTAAATTCCCTTGCATGGTAATTGATTATATCATTTCCCTTCTTAAAATGATCAAGTTCCTCCAGTACGGTGATGGGCACAATAATATCATGCTCGTCAAAATTATACAAACACTTATAATCGTGTAACAGCACATTGGTATCCAGTACGAAGATCTTTCGATTTTTTTTCACAGCAGTCGCCATAAATCCCCTCTCATTACGCTAACTTTACCTACGGTAGGGACTTGTAAAGTTGTAGTCAGTTATTGCTCTAAAAATAAGTTAATTTATCCCCCTCATGTGAGAGAATTATTCACATTGGACTAAGTTTTACACACAATGTAGAAACATCTGAAACATGGATCAACTCGGATTTATCATTGACCGGCGCAGTATCCGGAGATTTAAGGATCAAAAAATCGACCCTGAGATTATTACACAACTGCTTACAGCAGCTATGTACGCGCCATCCGCCGTGAACAAACAACCCTGGCATTTTGTGGTGATAGACCAGCGCCAAATGTTGAACGAAATCATGAAAATCCATCCTTATGCCGGGATGCTAAAAACTGCTTCAATTGGAATAGTGGTGTGTGGAGATGAGCGATTACAGCATGATGACGGCTACTGGGTGGTGGACTGTGGAGCTGCGACCCAAAACCTTTTGCTTGCAGCTCATATGCTCGGTCTGGGTTCATGCTGGGTAGGACTTCATCCAAGAGAAGGGCGGAAGGCTTCCTTCTCCTCTTTGCTGGATCTTCCCTCCCATGTGAAACCGTTCGCACTGATAGCTCTCGGGTATCCCGATGAAATAAAGCCCAGACCTGAGAGATTCCACCCTGAAAAAGTCAGGTACAACGGTTGGAATCAGCTCTATTTTCAGAATTAATTGTCGCCTTTTATAAAATGACCTACCAGGAAGCCATCGATTTTCTTTATCACAGCCTGCCCATATACCAGAGGCAGGGCAAGGCTGCATATAAGGCGAATCTTGAGAATACCAGGAAGCTGGATACATATTTCAAGCAGCCGCATCTGGGTTTCCCGTCCATCCATGTGGCAGGGACCAATGGCAAAGGATCGGTCAGCCATATGCTTGCTTCTGTCTTGCAGCAGGCGGGCTACCAGGTCGGACTTTACACTTCGCCACATCTGCTCGATTTCCGGGAGCGTATCCGGATCAACGGAGCCCCTATCCCTGAATCAGAAATCACTGATTTCCTGACCCTCCACCAGAAAATAATTCAAAAGATACACCCTTCGTTTTTTGAAATGACTGTGGCGCTGGCCTTTGAATATTTCGCCCGTAAAATGGTAGATATTGCCATCATCGAAACAGGACTGGGAGGGAGGCTTGATTCGACCAACATCATCACTCCGGTGCTTTCCATTATCACCAATATTTCAACGGATCACACCGAGTTCCTGGGATCTGATCTGGTCTCCATCGCCAGAGAAAAGGGGGGTATTATCAAAGAAAGAATCCCGCTTGTCATCGGAAAAGCCGATGAAGAGATCGAAAGGGTATTGCAATCTATGGCCGAACCAAAATTCGCACCAGTTACCCTGGCAACCCGTTCCTTCCAGCCACTCTTCCACACCATGGACCGGGAGGGATCCACAATCATCAGGATCCGCAACCTGAAAACCGCGGATCGCCAGAAGACCGGTGATCTCAGCCTGAAGGCCCCGGATCTGGAAACTCTCACGTGTGACCTGACCGGAGACTATCAACAAGAGAA
>CAZCQL010000002.1:114472-124157 GCA_964500835.1 uncultured Bacteroides sp. | reverse complement strand
CCCCGGATCTGGAAACTCTCACGTGTGACCTGACCGGAGACTATCAACAAGAGAATGTAATGACATCACTTACGGCCATTAGCCTGCTTAGGGATTTGAAATGGGACATTTCCGGTCAGGCTGTGCAAAAGGGATTTGCTGCCGTGATGAAGAATACGGGGATCCTGGGCAGGTGGCAAACCATTGGTCAAAATCCCAGGAGTGTATGTGATACGGCGCACAATCAGGCCGGGATCTCAGAGGTGATGAAACAATTGATGCAGGTTCCATGGAAAGAACTTCATATAGTGTGGGGAATGGTGAATGACAAGAACCTGGACACGATTCTTCCCCTGTTACCAGCGTCCGCTCATTACTACTTTGTCAGGTCCAGTGTACCCAGGTCCATGGACCCTGAACAAATTCAAAAAAGTGCACGTAACCATGGATTGAGCGGAGAATCATTTCAGTCTGTGGATAAGGCATACCGGTCAGCACAGCAGTCGGCTGGTCCCGATGACATGATCTTTACTGGCGGCAGTACCTTCGTTGTGGCAGACCTTTTAAAAGCTTCAGGTTATTGATATTTTGACTTACTTTGCAGCATCAACGACCGATAAATGCACTACCAGAAGATTTGCTTTGATGCCATGGAGGTGGTAAAAGAGGCGGCTGCTTATGTGAGCGGCAGGCATGTGAACAGGGAAAATCTGAACATCCGGGAAAAAGGCAGGCAGGATTTTGTAACCAGTGTAGATAAAGAAGCGGAGCATATTCTGGTTTCTGGTCTGTCTAAGCTCCTGCCCGAAGCCGGATTCGTTGCCGAGGAAGGGACCTCCGTCAAACGGGGGAAGAACTATAACTGGATTATAGACCCTCTGGATGGTACCACCAACTTTATTCATGGAGTCTTTCCTTTTGCTATTAGCGTGGGACTCGCTGAGAGTAATGATGTGGTGGTTGGAATTGTGTATGAATTTGGACTTAACGAATATTTTTATGCCTGGAAAGATGGCGGTGCCTTTCTCAATGGGAATCCAATCCAGGTGAGTTATGCAGCCAGCATTGGTCAGTCCCTCATTGCCACCGGATTTCCATACACCGATTTTACCTGCCTCGCCGAATTCATGAACAGCATGGCTTATTTCATGGAGAACTCACATGGACTGCGACGAATGGGCTCTGCAGCAACTGACATTGCGTATGTGGCCTGTGGTCGGTATGATGGATTCTACGAATATGGACTCAAACCGTGGGACATTGCAGCCGGCATCCTGTTAGTCAGGGAAGCTGGTGGGGAGGTCTCTGATTTCAGAGGCGATGCACATCCCTTGTTTAGTAAAGATTTCTTCTGCACCAACAGGAATACATTTACCGAATTTAAGGAAGCTCTCCAAAAAATTATGATCCCTCAATGAAGCTCGTCTCCATAGTGATCCTGAACTGGAATGGGAAAGCTTACCTGAAACAATTCCTTCCGCTGGTTATTAGATACACCAATCTTCCAGGGGCCGAGATTGTGATTGCCGATAATGGTTCTACAGACGATTCCGTCAACTATTTGAAAAAGGAATGGCCAGACATCCGGATTATAGTCCTTGATACTAATTACGGCTTCAGTGGCGGATACAACAGGGCACTGGAGCAGCTTGACTCTACCTATTTTTTACTGTTGAACTCAGATATAGAGGTAACACCGGGTTGGCTTGAGCCAATGTTGAAGCAGATGGAAATAGGATCCCATGTAGCAGCCTGCTCTCCTAAAATTAAAGATTTCAATAACCGCTCCCATTTTGAATATGCCGGAGCAGCCGGAGGTTTTATTGATAAGTATGGATATCCTTTTTGCAGGGGGAGAATTTTTGATCACCTGGAGGAGGATCTGGGCCAGTACGACGATCCTTTAGAAGTATTCTGGGGATCAGGCGCTTGCCTGTTAATACGTTCAGACCTCTACAGGAAGGAAGGGGGATTGGATGAAGGATTCTTCGCACATATGGAGGAGATCGATCTCTGCTGGCGATTGAAGCGAAAGGGGTATGAGATTCATTACGTACCAGGCTCCACCATCTATCATGTGGGCGGGGGGACTTTAGATAGAGGAAATCCCATGAAAACGTTCCTGAATTTCCGGAACAACCTCCTGCTGCTACATAAAAACCTGCCTGCCAGTATAAGCAAAAGGATAATTTTACAAAGGATGGTGTTGGACACAGTATCCGCTGTCAGATTCTTGCTGAATGGCGCATTTAAGGATTTCCGGGCTGTTTTCCGCGCTCATTTTGCCTATTATGGAATGAAACACACCTATGGGACGAGGAGCCAGAGGATTGAATTCCAGAAAAATGACGTTATTGTAACCGGAATATATCCAAGAAGCATCGTTGCTGATTTTTTTCTAAAAGGAAAAAAGAAATTTGATCAGTTGGATGATGTGTTCAGAGTCAGCGGTACAGGCAATAGTGTATAACAGGGGAAGCGTAAGAAAAAATCACGATGAGCATCAAAAATTCGAAGGACTGGGAAGATATAGTGAATCTGGCCCAGGTACTGAAGCACAGCGTTCAGAATTATCCATCAAACACGGCAGTTTCCAGTGTGAACGGCACCTCATACAACTACGCAGAATTAGAATTAGCTGTCAGATATATTGCAACCATGCTCACCAGTTCAGGCATTGGTAGCGGGGACCGCGCAGCCATATTGAGTGAAAATAGTCCACATTGGCCAATTGCCTATTTTGGGATTCTGTCAACCGGAGCCGTTACCGTACCTATCCTTCCGGATTTCCAGGGCCCAGAGGTAATTTCCATCCTGGAGCATGCAGAAGCCAAGACGCTTTTTGTATCCGGGAAACTGGCGTCAAGGTTGGAAAAAGGGTTGCCCGAATCGGTTGAATTAGTAATTAATCTGGACAACTTTAAGTTACTGGAGATGAAGTCCGGAAAAGTTGTGGAGCCGGTGCTGAATCCCGGAACACTCAAAAAACTGGGAGTGGTGCCCAACTCATTCCCGGAAGATAAGTCGCTCTTTGGCGCAGCACCCGACGACCTGGCGGCCATTATCTATACCTCAGGGACTACCGGCCGGTCCAAAGGCGTGATGCTGACGCATAATAACATCCTGAGCAATGCAAAACAATCCAGGACGCTTCATGAAGTGGTGGCAGAAGACAGCTTTTTATCCATGCTTCCACTGGCACACACCTATGAATGTACCATCGGCATGGTAATTCCGCTTCTCAATGGCGCCAGAATTCATTATATCGACAGGGCACCCACCGCATCCTACCTTACCCCACTACTGCAGAAACTGGCGCCCACAACGATGCTGACGGTCCCTATGATCATCGAAAAGATATACCGGGCAAAGGTCAGGCCCGCCCTCACAAAATCACCTGTCTTGCGTTTTCTGATGAAGATTCGGCCCTCGCGAAAGATCCTTTCTAAGGCAGCTGTTAAAAAGTTGAAAAAGTTTTTTGGCGGGAATCTCCGGTTCTTTGGAGTGGGAGGTGCTCCCCTGGCACCCGATGTAGAGAAATTCCTCATAGAAGGAGGATTCCCCTATGCGGTAGGATACGGCCTTACAGAAACCTCCCCTATGATATCTGGATTTGATCCGTTGCATGCAGTTTTCCGGTCTGCGGGCACAGTTATGGGTGACATTATCGTTAAGATCGACCAACCCGATCCTGTCACAGGTGAAGGAGAAATCATGGTGAAAGGACCCAATGTGATGAGAGGTTATTACAAAGATGAAGAGAAAACCAGGGAAGTTTTCACAAGCGATGGTTACTTCCGGACCGGTGATCTTGGCTTCCGCGACAAGCAAGGAATCCTTTATATCCGGGGCAGGTCTAAAAATATGATCCTTGGTCCCAATGGTGAAAATATTTATCCCGAAGAAATCGAAGCAGTGATCAACAGCAAAGATATTGTCAGCGATTCCCTGGTCATGCAGTACAAGGGCAAACTTGTGGCCAAGGTACACCTCAAGGTGGAAGTGATGGAAGAACGATTCAAGCATTTGAAGGAAAACACCACCGATTTTCAGCACCAGCTTCAAACCAAGACCGCCGAGGTACTTGAAGAATTAATGATGCAGGTAAACCAGCATGTAGCACGCAACTCCCGGCTGCAAATGATGATTTTACAGGTTCAGCCATTTGAAAAAACCCCTACACACAAGATCAAGCGTTTCCTCTATCAATAGCCATTAATTTTTTTGCACTTCATATATCCCGGAGTGCTGTGTCTTCATCAACACAAAACTTACCAACCTGGGGGAAAGCCAGTTCATCACACTGAGGAACTTCCCTGCCGGAGTCATGGTGATCCTGTGACGCCTTCTCTTAATCATATTCAATACTGACTTTGCCACACTCTCCTGGCTTTGATGTCCTTTATGGGTTACGGGTTGAAAACTGCCATCTTCCCTGAGAACCCTCTTATCCGGCGGAGGGTTTACCAGTCCTGGTCTAATGATACCCACATGTACATGGTGTTCGTGCATTTCAATTCTCAAAGATTCAGCAAATTTCTCCAGTGCCGCTTTAGCCGAACTGTAGGGGGCAGCATTGGGCAGCCCCTGAATGGCAGCAACGCTACTGATGAAAATCACATTACCCTTGGTCTTTATCAGTTCAGGGATAGCTTCCTTGGTACAGTTCACTGCAGTTAACAGGTTGGCACTTACAACCATTGCTGCCACTGAGGCTTCAATGACTTCGAATCTTCCCCTGGCGGGAAGGCCTGCATTATTAACCAGTCCGTCCAGCTTTCCAAAATGATCCACCGTGGACTGAACAAGCCGTTTACAATCTTCTGGTTCGGTAAGGTCCGCAATAATCGAAAGTGGGGCGAATTCCATGCGTTCAAACTCACGCTTAACGGATCCCAGTTTGTCCCGGTCCCTTCCACTGATCACCACGGATGCGCCAACCCTGAGCAATTCAAGGGCGATTACTTTTCCAATTCCCCGTGATGCACCTGTAATTATAAAAATTTTGCCCTGTAACCCATTCATACCACTGTGCCCCTCCCTTTGAACCAGTTAAATGACTCCCGGATCGCATTGACAGCAGCCGTGGCTACATCTTTCACATAAATATAATTTTTGCCTCCCAGGCTATAACCGGGGATATTTTTCTTGTAAATCTCAAGGATCATTTTGTTTGATCCAATGGATAAATCAAAAGGCCCTATCATAAAGGTGGGGTTGAGAATGATGACAGGGAAATTCCTGGTTTCTGCCTCGTGAATCAGGTATTTTTGTGCCATGTATTTTGAATCGAAGTAATCTACACCGAATTTTTCACTTGCATAGGGAGTATTCTCATCCCCCGGACTTGAAATTGGACCAGGTCCAAAAGATGTGGCCGTTCCAATATGTATAAATCGCTTCATATCATATTTCTTGGATAGCATCACAAGATTTCTTACCGCATAATAGTTAATCTTCCAGAGAGATTTTGATCTTTTAGGCCACATGGCGGTGAGTCCCGCGGTATGTATAATGTAATCGCATTCCCTGAATAGGGGCACTAAGTCTTCTGAATTGCATAAATCACCAAAAAACAGTTTCACAGGCAACCCATTCAGGGTTTCACCGCTCTTTCCAGGTTGAATCAGACCGTATACTTCATGGCCTCGTATAAGTAACTCCCTCACGATATTACTGCCAAGAAAACCATCAGCTCCGGTTACAATCACCTTGGATTTGGACTCAATTTGCATCATTTAAGGATGATTTATCGCATTAAGCTGTTATTAATTTGAGGATTTTTTCGAGCTCCATCACACGGCTTCCCTTCACCAGGATATGATTCCTCTCCACTCTTGTGGATTTTAAGTATTCCTCAAGATCAGACCGCTTCATAAATATCTCCCAACCGGAGGAGGGCTCGCTCACTTCACTGAATTTGGGTCCTACCAGCAATACCTTGTCAATGGAGAGGGATCCGATCCATTTGGTGAGCTCCGCATGTTCCCTCCTGGACGATTTACCCAGTTCGGCCATATCACCAAGGATTAGCATGGTTGGAGGAGAGGCATAGGCAAGGAATCCACTAATTGCCTCACGCATGCTGCTTGGATTCGCATTGTAGGAGTCCAGGATGATCCGGTTCCGCCCGCCTTGCACAAATTGAGATCGCTGATTTTGAGGAATATAGGTTCGTATGGCATCCGCTATCGCACTGTCTTCCACACCATGTAAAAAACCGACCCCTGCAGCCAGTAGAATATTTTGCAAATTATAGGCCCCCACCAGACCGGTTGCAATCCGGAAGAGGGCCCCATCGATCTCCAGTTGTATTTCCAGGTAGGGAGATTGGTTTATTATCCGGGCACTGACCGGGATTTGGCCATGAGAAGCTATTTCCTGGACTGCAACCCCGGTCTCTTTTGCCTTTTGCATTAGCAATTGATCCCGACCGTCAATAATTGCCGTACCTCCGGAGGCAGACAGGTATTCGAATAATTCTCCCTTGGCCTTCAGAACCCCCTGCTCCGACCCAAATCCTTCAAGATGCGCTTTTCCCACGTTGGTAATTATTCCCATATGAGGTGCAACAATCCCAGCCAGTTGCCTTATTTCACCCGGGTGATTGGCTCCCATTTCAATGACTGCCACCTCCTCCGCATCCATGGATAGGAGTGTAAGTGGCACACCGATGTGATTGTTTAAGTTTCCGCTTGTGGCATGAACTGAAAATTTCCTGGAAAGAACAGACGTTACCAACTCCTTGGTAGTAGTTTTTCCATTGCTTCCCGTGATGGCAAGTACCCTGGGAGACCTCCTCTTTCTGTGGTAATGGGCAAGCTGCTGCAATACCTCCAGAGCTGAAGGAACGCTATGAACAGCAGAATTTCCTTCCAGGTCAGTTCGTTCTGTGATGGCCAACAGACATCCTTTTTTCAGAGCATCAGTCACATAGTTGTTGCCATCAAAATTATCGCCCTTTAGTGCAAAAAAGAGAGTGCCCTCCACATATTTCCGGGAGTCGGTACTTATTCCTTTCGATTCGAGGAACCTGGTATACAGTGCATCGAGATTCATGCGCTAAAAAAGAAGGCCGTCCCAAAAGAAACAGCCTCCTTCATTGAAAAGTTATCCTGTTTTAAAATCCGGTCGGTGTTCCCACGCGAGTCATGGCGCAACGGAATCCCAAATCATCCCTTGATTCTGTTTCAATAAGGAATCGTCGTTCACCGGGGCTCAGCCAGTATGCCCTGTCCTTCCATGAACCGCCCTTATATACTCTTACCTCGTCGCTCATTAATGACATTCTTTCATTCTCATTATTTACATACATGGATTCTGATCCCGTGTAGACAGACTGTTCGCGCTCACCTCTTTCAAACACAGACTCTTTGTCACCGTCCATATAGTTTCTGTAATCAGACTTCCTGTAATTGAACCTTCCTTCCGCATCAGCTTCCGTAATGGCCTCACGCCTTATGCGACCTAAGCTGTCTATCACAGGGCTGCCATTCGCATCGACGGTCATTTTGTCGAATTGGTTACCACGGAACGGACGAAAATCAGATACATCGTCGAAGGACATTGGGCGGTAGACATCCTGAACCCACTCATTTACATTCCCAGCCATGCAATACAGACCATAATCGTTTTCCCAATAAGATTTAACGGGCACAGTAATGGAACCGGCATCGTTCAGGCTCCCGGCAACACCCATCAGGTCACCTTTGCCCCTTACAAAATTGGCCCTCATCTGCCCCATCAATCTTGGATCGTCGTTCCTCACATTGTGTCCGTTCCAGGGATAGGTTCTGCGTTCCCAAACCAGCTCGTCAACCGTGTTGCCCATTAGTCCCAGAGCAGCAAATTCCCACTCAGCTTCGGTGGGGAGCCTGTACTTTGGCAACAGTACTCCATCTTCCACATTGAGCAGTCTTGATTCCACGTTTGGATTCAGACTTTCAATTGGGTTGATAATATTGGGTGTATAAAGACCATAAATGTAGGCCTCGGTGTTGAAATTGCGCTCATCCTGTTGATCTGTAGATAGTTCGATATGACCCATATCCACCATAATCATCTCATTCACCCTGTCGGTCCTCCAGATACAGTAATCCTGTGCCTGCAGCCAATTCACACCAACTACCGGATACTCATTGAAGGATGGATGGCGGTAATAGTACTCCACATAAGGTTCATTGTAGGCCATTGGATCACGCCAAACCAGGGTATCAGGAAGCGCGGCATCCACGACTTGCGGATTATTCATGCCGAATACACGGTTTAACCAGTTAATGTATTCCCGGTAGTCCACATTGCGTACCTCGGTGAGGTCCATGTAGAATGAACTTACGGTTACCCTGCGGGGAACATTGTTCCATTCGTACAGTACATCATCCTGCACCTTTCCCATGGTAAACGTACCTCCTTCAATTAAAGTCAGGCCGGGACCGGTCTCCTGTTCAACAGCTGTCTTCACTTCAAACCCCCCGTTTTCAGGATTGTTATAGGCCCATCCGGTGGTGGTGGAGACTTTGCCTGAAGATGTGACATCTGGCCCACCGCATCCCCAGAGAATCAACGCTATAAACAATACCGGGATTAGTCTCATCATTATTTTCATGGTGTATTGTATTTTTCTGTTTTAAACATGGCTAATATAAAAACTTCTACCAAAAGTAACTAAATTTTAGGACTTTTTATTGCCCTGTGTCTCGTTGATTTATAAAGGTTTTCAAAAATTATCACCATCGATATTTCATGCGCCCCCAAGCTGGGAATATGCAAATCCGGAGGTGAAAGTTTTGCATCATAGCTATATCTCACCCTGAACCTGTCATTGCCATAGCCTGCCGAAAAGATTAATGTTCCATAGGAAAAAAGCAGATCCTGACGAAGCCAGATTCCACCGATAATGCTCTCGAACAGGACTTCCAGACCATAATTCAATTGTTGATAAATAGCTTGCTGAATATACACCAGGTTAGGGGATAATTGCAGCACTTCTTTGCCCAGTCTTTTTTCGTAAATGGGTATGGTAGCTCCAATATGTGCGGTGTATTTTCTCAACAATCTGGTATTTGGATCTTCTGAGGGGGCAGTATACGGTTGCAGCAGATGGTGTACGGCCACTCCCCCATAAAAATTTTTGTAAAATCCACCAAACCCCACCGCAAAATCAGGATATAATCGTGAATAGCCATTCAGGGAGGCAGTTGAAACACCGGCCAATTCGTCTGGCAGTACCAATCCGCTGGTATTCAGGCTCCTTTGTCCTGCCGAAGCCTGAAATCCACCTGTTACCATTAATTCAGACGTTACTTTCAGGTGATAGGAATATATGGCATCAAGCGAGATGGAATTAAAAATCCCGGCTCCCTGCCGGTCATTGATCACATGGATTCCGACTCCTCCCTGCAAGGGATCAAGAAACTGCTCATACGAGGCATGATAGGTAGAATAGGGATTAGTTGCTCCGGGCCACTGGTTGCGGTAGCCCAGGTATACCTTTGCAGGCCCTTCCACACCGGCCATGGCAGGATTCATGAAGAGCGGATTGGCATAAAATTGTGAAAACGCCGGGTCCTGCGCCCAACCTGATTGACCAGCAACAACCCACAAAAGCAGCCACAGCCAAAATCTTCTATGTCCGGTCAAACTTTCCATCATAACCACTCACAAGGAACCATTAACCATAAACCACTCACAAGGAACCATTAACCAT
>CAZCQL010000002.1:108203-114372 GCA_964500835.1 uncultured Bacteroides sp. | reverse complement strand
AACCATAAACCACTCACCATTACCCACTTGTCATTTTCCCTTTGTCATTGAATGTGAATTACAACATCCTGTTGAAAGGTTCGTTATAGTATATACGACAAATGAAACGGTATAATACCTATTTTTGTTGCTGTTTTTTATGGCTGTTTATTATTGTTGTTTTTTGTTGTCGTTCGCATTCATCAAATGAAGAAGCTGGTTTTCCTTATATTCCTGCACCTCTCCCTTTTCCTGAATTCTCAGGTTGAATCTGTTGTTATTCAATGGGATACAGATCGATCTCGCCCCTTCTTCCCACATGCTTTATACGCGGATGGCGAGAATACGTTACCATATGTCACCAGAAAATTACCCTGGCCCTCAGGAGGGATGGTGCCAGTGGTTTCACTCAGGGTTACCAAATCGTCCTTCATTGAAGATGTCCTTCCTGTGGATACGCCAACCGGTCAAATAGGAAAGATGCCTTTCCTGGAGTATGCACTGGTAAAAGAGGCCAACCGACCGTATGTGACAGTAAAGGTCCTTCCTTTTTTTAGGAATTCGTCAGGTAACCTGGAACAAGTCGAGGCGTTTGACATCATTCTTAAAGAACAAATGGCACTGGCACCACTGAAGAGTGATATGAAGGGTGATTGGGCAAACCAGTCGGTGCTGGCTTCGGGTGACTGGTACAAAATTGCAGTGAAAAATAGCGGCATGCACAAGCTAACTTATGCCCAGCTGCAGGAAATCGGATTGCAAAATCCGGCCAGTGTAAAGGTGTATGGTGCAGGTGCCAGGCTCCTCCCTGAAAGCTTTTCCAAAGGTTATGCGGATGATCTCGGGCCGGTGCCAATTTACATGTATAAAGGAAGCGACGGGCTTTTTGGTCCGGGTGATTATATTCTTTTTTATGCACGCGGACCTGTGAACTGGGAGTTTAATCAGGAGGATTCGATGTATCTGCACCAGTTGCACAAATATTCGTGGAATGGTTATTATTTCCTCACCGATGACCAGGGCGCTGTACTCTCCCCTGAAAATATAGAATTAAGCTCAGATCCTGCTACCCATACAGTAACAGACTATGACTATCTGAGCTATTTAGAGGAGGAAACATACAATCTCATCAATTCGGGTAAGGAGTGGTATGGAGACAATTTCAATGTAAACCTGGAGGAGAATTATGCGTTTGATCTGCCAGGCAATGTGGAAGGAGAGCCTGTCAAACTCCGGATTTCAGCTGCCGCCCGCTCCAGCGTAACTTCGTCATTCACTGTATTTTTCAATAATGATTGGGCAGGATCCATTGAGAATCCGGGGACTGATTTAAGCTCGTATGTAAGCACATACGCATATGAAACGGGAAAAGTATTCAGTTATATTCCTGAGGCAGATTTCCTTACGCTGACAATGGAATATGACAGGCCCGATGCCAATTCACAGGGCTGGCTGAACTCCATTTCCCTCAACGGCAGGAGCAGACTTAGCCTGGACGGTCCTGAACTGTTGTTCAGAGATTCCAGGAGTACCGGATTTGGGAATGTGAGTGAATTCAGGCTTGAAAACTGTTCCGGCAATACGGTCCTGTGGGACATCACTGATCCTGAGCTGCCCGGCAACATTCCCTATACACTTTCAGGTTCCACGGCAATATTCAAGTTAGAAACAAATGATTTTAGAGAATTTGTGGCCTTTAATACGAACGGCAATTTTCCCTCTCCCATTTTTACCGGAGAAGGTTTGGGGAAGGTTTCGAACCAGAACCTCCATGGAATGCCACACCCAGATATGATCATTCTTGCACCGGAGATCTTCCAGGAACAGGCTCAGAAACTGGCCGATCACAGGAAAACCAACGATGGATTGGAAGTGGCTGTCGTACTCCAGGAGCAGGTATTCAATGAATTTTCATCCGGCACCCCCGACGTTTCTGCCATCCGGAATTTTATGAAAATGTTCTATGACCGGGCGGGCGGCACGGAAGATTATTGCCGTTACCTCCTTTTATTTGGCGACGGCTCCTATGACAATCGAAGCCATACCGATAACAATCCCAACTTAGTGTTAACCTATCAGTCTGACAATTCGTTGTCCCCCACCAGGTCCTATGTTTCTGATGATTTTTTCGGAATGTTGGATACCGATGAATCGATGTTTAGCGGATTGCTGGATATTGGCATCGGCAGATTGCCTGTTTCTACTGTGGAAGAGGCCGGCGATTTGGTTGATAAACTTATTGCATACACCGAATCGGACAAACAGGGTGAATGGCGCAACCAGATCTGTTTCGTGGGAGACGATGAAGATTCTAACATCCACATGCGACAGGCCGACGAACTGGCAACCTATGTGAATAACCAGTACCCTTCCTATAACATCAACAAGATATACCTCGACGCTTACCAGCAGGAAGACCTGGCCACCGGTCCCCGCTACCCGGATGTAACAAGGGCCATCAACGACCAGGTAAACCGGGGAGCACTCATTGTAAACTACACGGGCCACGGAGGACCCGGCGGATTGGCACACGAAAAGATTCTTACTGCCAATGATATAAGCTCCTGGGGCAATAAAGGTATGCTGCCACTTTTTATGACTGCCACCTGTGAATTCAGCCGGTACGATGAGTATGATCAATCACAGGACCAGGAAGTTACTTCTGCCGGAGAAGATGTTCTCCTCAGTAATGGCGGGGGCGGCATCGGACTGCTTACCACCACCAGGCTCGTTTATTCGGGCCCCAATCATGTATTGAATGAGAAATTCTATGAAGTGGTATTTGAAAAGGACGGGAATCAACAGAATTACCGTCTGGGCGACATCCTTGTATACAGCAAGAACAATACGGGATCGGGCATTAATAAACGTAATTTCACCTTGCTTGGTGATCCTTCCATGCGACTGGCTTACCCGCAAAACAGGGTAGTAACCGATTCCATTAACGGTCAGGATATAACCATGTTTCAGGACACCCTTTCAGCCTTTCAATGGGTCACTGTATCGGGACATCTGGAAGACCAGGAAGGGGCATTTTTGAACGATTATAACGGACTTGTGTACCCTCTCGTTTTTGACAAGGAGAAGCGGGTGGAAACACTTTCCAATGATGATGATCCTGTGTGGAGCTTCATGACAAGGAATAACATTCTGTACAGTGGAAAAACCAATGTGATCGATGGTGCCTTCCATTTCGGATTTTATGTGCCAAAGGATATCAACTATGCATATGGGACCGGGAAGATCAGCTATTACAGCAATAACTCCCTCATAGATGCGCATGGCTCCTGTAATGCATTCCAGGTGGGAGGAATCGGATCGGACAATGCATCCGATGCAGTTCCGCCTGAGATAAACCTGTTTATGAATGATTCCTTCTTTATTAATGGGGGGATTACCGATCCGGATCCCACTCTGCTGGTCTATGTGAGTGACAATTTTGGAATCAATACATCGGGGAATGGAATAGGGCATGACCTCACGGCCACTCTGGATGAGGACAGAATCAACGCTATCATACTCAATGAGTTCTACCAATCCAACACCAACAGCTTCAATTCGGGCGTCATTCGCTATCCTTACAGCAATATCGGGCAGGGACATCATCAAATTTCCGTGAAGATCTGGGACATTCACAACAACTCTGCTCAATCCACTCTGGACTTCGTGGTCATGGACTCGGAGGAAATGCTTCTCGAATCCATTTACAACTACCCGAACCCATTTATCGAAAATACCTGGTTTACCATCGAACACAACCGGCCTGACCGGAATTTAAGGCTGGTTCTCACCATCTACAACCTCTCGGGAGAAATGGTAAGGATCATCGATCGGCAAATCTATTCTCCCGGATACAGGCTTGAACCGGTTTTATGGGATGGATCTTCTTCGGGAGGAACTAAACTGGGAGGCGGAGTATACATATACAGAGCTACCCTGACAACCGAAGAGGGTGAAGTTGCAGCCGAAAGTGGAAAACTGGTTATTGCCCGATAATTTTTTCATAATGTTTTCCCGCTTTGTATACTAAAACAGACCGATTTACGTACTAAAAATGTGACGAGTAGAATGGTTAGTCGTCAACCTTATGTTATATTTATATGTTATATTTGCAGACCAAAACGAAAATAATGTCAAAAGGACTGAAATCAGGATTTATCATGTTGTTGAGTGGTTCGCTATTAACGACTGGAATGAATCTTTCAGGTCAGATCAACTCTGGTGAACTTGGAGGGGCAACTCTTAATACCATACAAACGTCTTTGCCGTTCCTTACCATAGCTCCTGATTCAAGGGCTGGTGCCATGGGTGATGTGGGCGTTGCTTCTAAACCTGATGTGAATTCACAGCACTGGAATGTGGGAAAATACGCCTTTATTGACAGCAAAGGCGGGTTCGCCATCTCCTATACTCCATGGCTCAGAAACCTTATTCCGGATATCAACCTGGCCTATCTGACCGGATTTTACCGGATCGATGAACAGCAGGTAATAAGCTCCTCCCTGCGCTATTTTTCGCTGGGTAAAATTGTATTTACCAATATTACAGGGAGCGTGACAGGCGAGTACAACCCAAATGAGTTTGCGCTGGATGCAGGATACTCAAGACTTTTTACCGATCATTTTTCCGGGGGAATTGCATTCCGGTTTGTCCGGTCTGACCTCACCAGTGGTCAGGTCACCTCCGACGGTCAGGACACAAGAGCGGGGATCTCCTTCGGTGCCGACCTCGGATTTTATTATCAGAACGACGTGAATGTGGGAACCAGCGACGGGGAATGGGCAGCCGGTGTGAGCCTGACCAACATGGGTACCCCCGTTTCATATACTGTGGATGCCGATAAGACTCCCATTCCTACGAACATGAGGTTAGGAGGCAGGTTTACTTATAATATTGATGAATATAACAGCGTTTCGTTCCATACAGATTTAAATAAATTATTGGTTCCTACACCGGCTGTAATGGAAACCGACACATCGACCGGAGAACAGGTGGTCCTTCGAGGGAAAGAGGATCCCGGATCTGTGGTACTGGGGATGTTCCAGTCCTTTTATGACGCTCCCGGGGTTGATCAGGGAGATGGAACCTATAGTGTTTTTGCAGAAGAATTCCACGAAATTGCTTACAGTGTAGGAGCTGAATACTGGTACAGGGAGCAATTTGCTATCAGAGCCGGATACTTTTATGAGCATGCAAGCAAAGGCAACAGGAAATATTTCACCGTAGGCGTAGGCCTGCAATTGAATGTCTTCTCACTTGACTTCTCCTACCTGGTGCCAACCAATGGTCAAAACAGTCCGTTGGCCAATACTCTGAGGTTCACACTGGGCTTTGATTTTGCTGACCTAGAATTATAACTACAAGATGAGTTTCCGGATCGGTTTCGGATACGATGTACATCCACTCAAAGCTGGAGTCCCATTCTGGCTGGGTGGCCTCAAAATACCTCACAAAAAAGGTTCAGCAGGATATTCCGATGCGGATGTGCTTCTTCATGCCATCTGCGATGCCCTGTTGGGAGCTGCTGCATTGGGGGATATCGGCGAACATTTCCCGGACACTGATCCCTCTTACAAAGGTATTGCCAGTTCAATCCTTCTCCGGCGGACCGTTGAGCTGATAAAATCCAAAGGATATGAAATCGGTAATATTGATTCTACCATCTGTCTTCAATCGCCAAAGATCAAATCGTATATTCCGGAAATGCGTCAACAAATCGCTGCATTGCTGCAGGTAGATGCAGGTAGTGTATCTGTAAAAGCTACTACCGAAGAAAAACTTGGTTTTACCGGCCGGGAGGAAGGGGTCTCTGCCTATGCGGTGGTCCTGATTCGATCCGGCCGGCAGTCCGTCCATTTAAATTGATTTCAGATAGAGCACACCCTGCCAGATCCTTCATTGTCCTGTGAGAGAATATGGCTATATTTGCGTGCAAATCAAATAACTACATGTCTTCAGGAAATAAAAAAACTGTGGTATTGGGCGCAAGCCCGAATCCGGTAAGGTTTTCATACAAAGCTGTAAAGAGTTTAGTGAAACATGAATATGAAGTCGTCGCGGTGGGATTTAGAAATGGTGAAATTGAGGATGAGAAAATTCTCACAGGGCATCCCCCCACAGAGAACGTGCATACCGTTTCCATCTATATTGGCTCGTCGCGGCAGGAAGAATACTACGACTACATCATCTC
>CAZCQL010000002.1:105821-108103 GCA_964500835.1 uncultured Bacteroides sp. | reverse complement strand
ATTTTCGATTATTCCAAGGTTAAATTATTCAGAAGCTCATCCTCTACAAGATTCGGACGGGTTACCTTTAATAAAGGGGTCCGCTCCATCTCCCTTTCAATAGTGCGCATGGCTCCTTCATTCCTTGCCCAGTTTCTTCGGGCTATTCCATTGTTCACATCCCAATGCAACATCATTTCCAGACGTTTGTCAGCTTCCACTGTCCCATCGAGGAGCAGGCCAAATCCTCCGTTTATCACCTCGCCCCACCCGACACCACCTCCATTGTGAAGAGAGACCCAGGTTGCACCCCTAAAGGCATCCCCGATGACATTTTGAACTGCCATATCTGCGGTGAAACCAGAACCATCGTAAATGTGTGAGGTTTCCCGGTACGGCGAATCAGTGCCTGATACATCGTGGTGATCCCGGCCCAATACCACAGGAGCCGAAATAATTCCATCCCTGATAGCCTGGTTGAATGCCCTGGCTATGGCAGTTCTTCCTGCACCGTCGGCATAGAGGATCCTGGCTTGTGAACCCACCACCAGGTGGTGCGATTCAGCTTCCCTGATCCAATGAATGTTGTCTTTTAGCTGCCCCCTGATCTCCTCCGGTGCGGTAAGTGCCAATTTTTCCAACTCTTTCCCTGCAATCAGGTCGGTGGTTGACAGATCTTTGGGATCGGAGGAGGTACACACCCAACGAAAGGGTCCGAATCCGAAGTCAAAAAAAAGCGGACCCATGATGGCCTGGACGTATGAGGGGTACTTGTAGCTCCCTTCCATGGTAAAAATTTCTGCTCCTGCCCTTCCCGATTCCAACAGAAATGCATTCCCATAATCCCAGAAATGCATTCCCTTTGCACATAGTCCGTTGATGGCCTTCACCTGTCTTCTCAGAGAAGTGTATACCGCGTCCTGGAATTTTCCGGGCGCTTCAGCCATCATTCGGGTGGCCTCCTGAAATTCGATTCCGGCGGGGTAATATCCGCCGGCAAAAGGATTGTGCAGCGATGTCTGGTCAGATCCCAGGTCCACCTGAACCCCATGGCCGAGAAAATATTCCCACAGATCCACAATATTGCCTTTATAAGCCAGAGAAACTGCCTCCCTGGCCTTTCGGGCCTTCTCCATCCTGCCAACCAGTGGCTCTAATTCGCTGAATACTTCATCCACCCAACCCTGTGAGGAGCGTCTCGCAATGACTTTTGGATTGACCTCAGCAACAACGCAGATTCCACCGGCAATGACAGTTGCCTTTGGCTGAGCCCCTGACATTCCTCCCAGCCCGGAGGATACAAATACCTTACCCGCCAGTGAGCCTTCACAGCCCTCCAACATTATACGCCCTGCATTCATGAGGGTAATGGTGGTTCCGTGGACAATACCCTGAGGTCCAATGTACATAAATGATCCGGCAGTCATTTGCCCGTATTGGGTCACCCCCAGGGCATTCATCCTTTCATACTCATCATGGCCCGAGTAATTTGGGATTACCATGCCATTGGTAACCACCACCCGGGGCGCTTCCTGATGGGATGGGAAAAGGCCGAGGGGATGTCCGGAGTAAAGTACCAGAGTCTGCTCATCTGTCATTTCTGCCAGGTATTTCATGGTGAGCCTGTATTGGGCCCAATTCTGAAACACCGCACCATTGCCCCCGTAGGTGATCAACTCATCCGGATGCTGGGCAACTGCCTGGTCCAGGTTGTTCGAGAGCATCATCATCACTGCCGCAGCCTGAACCGACCTGTGTGGAAACGCCGTCAGGGAACGCGACGAAATGGGGTAGTCCGGTTTGTAACGGTACATATAGATCCTTCCATGTCTTTTCAATTCAGATGCAAATTCAGATGCAAGAACTTCATGGTGTTTCCTGGGAACATACCGAAGCGCATTTCTGATGGCCAGTTTTTTTTCATCCGGCGAAAGGATATCCTTTCGCCGGGGTGCGTGATTGATTTCGGGATTGATATTTTTTTTCTCAGGCAGGGTTCGCGGGATCCCTTCAAGAACGGATTCTTTAAATGCTTCTGGGCTCATGGGAAATGGATATTTCTTCCGCCAAAAATAGTCATTTCGAAGCCCTCATTCGAAGGGGGCCGGCGGTTATATAACACATCAGGGGAGGTAGCAGGTCATGCTCCTGCCAAACCACCTCCTTCGATTCTTTGCGATCACGTGATAGATGAAATCCCTCAGAAATCGGGGTACCATGAAAAAGATGGACAACAGGGGCCACGGAAACCGGAGCCTGACAGCGATCCTCAATACGGCACCGGACCGTTTGTATGCATTCCC
>CAZCQL010000002.1:101316-105721 GCA_964500835.1 uncultured Bacteroides sp. | reverse complement strand
CCCAAATCCCCGGATAAGCGCATGGCCGACAGATGCTCAAGATGATTCCCGTCAAAGGTCTGGTAGGCATCTGGCGGAACATCAATCCAAATGGCACCGGCACTGGTAAACCGGCGTACGAATTCTTCCTCGTCGAATCCACTTCGTTCACGTTCTAATTTCCGGATCGCCTGTGAGGTGGGCGGGCGAAATCCGGCCACCGTAATTCCTGCCCTGGTCCATCTTTCGGTAAATTCGAGAAGCGTTCTTATCACCTCTTCGCTCACCTGGTTGTCAGTAAAAATGGACTCATAAAACTTTGCCGAATAGGTGGTATCGGGCTTGAGCCAATAAGATTCTACCCACCCATTCTGGTGGTAAATGATCCGGTAATTGGCAGGGGGTAATGTGCCCGATATCATCCTTCCAATAGTACGCAGTTTAAATGGTAAAAAATACTCCGATACGCCGGAAAAATAGTATTGCTGTAACACCTCTTCTTTGGGCCTCAACCGTTCGTACACAAAATGAGCACACCTGGCTGCATTGGCAGTCAGTGAATGTGGAGTAATTCCCAGTAAAATCAATTGGTGGTCCGCTCCTGTATCTATCTTTTCCTCCAATCCCTCCAGGTAAATCCGTCCCATTCCATTCGACCAGTAGGCATAGTTGTACGAAGGGTAATTGCCAAATTCCTGCTCAAAATGCTCGGGCGAAATTCCACGAAATGTCCGGGAATCGCCCCCAAACAAAACCGGATATTTCATCGAATTGTGCGTCTTTCCAATCCAGTATCGTTGCTTCCTGACCTCTTCGGTATCCATTTTATCTCTCAGAAAATAAATGGGTACCGAGAAGACAGCAGCGATCAATAAAACATATGTAATTCTTCCCTTGGTCATCTTAAAACTGAAAATAGATAAATACATTACCTTCTCCCCGAAGATAGATACATGCCATGAACATTACCAGGACATAAGCCATGTCCGCAACCCTCCTCCCCCCGGGTTTATGAAAAAATTGATGTGGCTTAAACCTGAGGTAGGTGCTAATTTCAATAAACAGGCTCACCAGCAACCACATCATCCCGTTCTTTATTTCTTCATTCACCACAAACGGTGCCTTCAAATCCATCCGGAACATATCCCCCAGTATTGTAAGCGCATCCCCGGTATCATTGGCACGGAAGAAAACCCAGCCCGCAAGCACCAATAGATTAGTGATCATGATTGAGAGGAGTTTTCCTGACGGCATTCGTTCCAGATAGGCGGGCCAGTGTGTCATCCTTTCCAGAGATATACAGAGGGCATGAAAAGCCCCCCAAACAATAAAGGTCCATGCTGCACCATGCCACAATCCGCTGACAACCATGGTAATCCACATAAAAAGATGTGCATTCAATCTTCCCCTCTTTGAGCCTCCCAAAGGGAAATAGAGATAATCCCTGAACCATGTGGATAGCGAAATATGCCATCTGCCCCAGAATTCCCTCATCGACCGGGAATGGTATGGATGGTTAAAGTTCAGTCTGAAATTCAGCCCCATCCACTTGGCCAGGCCCCGTGCAATGTCAGAGTAACCGCTAAAATCAAAATAAATCTGGAAAGAAAATCCAATGACTATCAGCCACCAGAAGGGACCATTGGTTGTTTGATGAATATTGGCGAACCCGGAATTTACCATGGGTGCAATGTTATCGGCCAGGACCACTTTTTTGAAGAATCCTATGACGATCAGCTTAAACCCGTTCCATCGCTCCAGCTCATTGGTAGGGCGAAGTTGTTTTAGCTGGGGCATCAGATCCCTGGCCCGGACAATAGGTCCGGCAACCAGTTGTGGAAAGAGTGACAAATAGGTGAAAAAGTGCAGGACACTGCGGGTGGGCTTTAATCTTCCCCGGTATACATCAATAGTGTAACTCATGGATTGAAACGTGTAAAAACTGATCCCCACCGGCAACAAAAGCATAAACTCCGGTATATTCCCCGAAAGTCTGGTTTCTATTCCCACCAGTCCGGTGAGTTTATCGATATTTTCAGCGATAAAACCGGAGTACTTGAACACGGCCAGGGATCCCAGGTTCCCTATGATGGAAAGAATCAAAAAGAGTTTCCTTCGATCTGGATACCGGTAAATGCCCCTTGCCCCGAAATAGTCTATGAGCCCGCTGGCAAGGATCAGGAACAGGAACCGCCAGTCCCACCACCCATAGAAGAAAAAAGATGCAGCTATAATGAAACTCCACCTCAGTTCAGGGATTTTCGATCTCCTGATAAAATAGAGAAGAAGAAAAAAGACCGACCCAAAAACAAGAAATATAAATGAATTGAAGAGCACTCCTGCGAAATTAATACAATATTCTCCTTGATCGAATTTTCGCCGAAATTTTACCTTTCCTGAAAGAGTTGGTGAGACTTTTGCTAATTTTGATTGTTATTATTCAGAGACAATTCATAAAAAAATAAACGGAAATGAATAAAAAGACAAGAACCTGGATTATCATAGGCATAATTGTGTTGGTTGCCATCCTCTGGGGGGTGAAAAAATACAATGGATTTGTGACCCTGGAGGAGGGTGTGACTGGACAGTGGGCCAACGTGGAGAATGTCTATCAGCGCAGGGGCGATCTGATTCCCAACCTGGTAAACACGGTAAAAGGCTATGCCGATTTCGAACAGGAAACCCTCACTCAGGTTATAGAAGCCCGTGCCAAAGCCACCAGTGTAACTATCGATCCGAGCAACCTTACCCCCCAGTCAATAGCTTCTTTTCAGCAAGCTCAGGATGGCCTGGGCTCAGCGCTTTCCAGGCTGCTTGTGACTATCGAGCGGTATCCGGATCTGAAGGCCAATCAGAATTTCCTTGAACTCCAGTCACAGCTTGAAGGCACCGAGAACCGCATTGCCGTAGAGAGACGAAAATTCAATGAGATCACCAGAGGCTTTAACACCACTATCCGGAAGTTTCCGGCCAGTGTGATTGCGGGCATCACCGGATTTGAAAAGAAAGGTTATTTTGAAGCTGTTGCCGGTAGCGAAACTGCTCCGGTGGTCGAATTTTAAATGGAAAACATGAACGCAATAAATTTCTTTTCGAAGGAGGAAAAAGAGGAAATCAAGTCAGCTGTACAAGAGGCTGAACTGAACACTTCTGGCGAAATCAGGGTGCATATTGACAACCAATGTCGCGAGGATGTGATGGACCGTGCCGCCTGGTGGTTTGGGAAACTCGAGATGCAGAAAACCGAGCAACGGAACGGAGTAATTTTCTACCTGGCGGTAAAAAATAAAAAATTTGCCATTCTGGGTGATGCCGGAATCAATGAGGTGGTTCCGGAAAATTACTGGGACACCATAAAAGAAAAGATGCTGGTGCAATTTAAAGAAGGGAATTTTGCCGAAGGATTGAAGGAAGGAATTCTGTTAGCGGGAGCGCAGCTCAAGGAATTCTTTCCACACCAGGAGAACGATGTGAACGAGCTGTCGGATGACATTTCATTTGGGGGAGAAACATGAAAAAGAAACATATAATTCGTACAATATTCCCACTGCTATTGCTTTTTATTCTGGTCCCCGCATGGAGCCGTGCCCAGGATCAACTGCCCGTCCCGAAGACACCGGGCTCATGGGTAAATGATTATGCAAAAATATTTAGTGATGCAGAGGCCACGCGTCTTGACCAGAAACTTAACGGATTCGAATACAGGAACTCTACCCAGATCTTTGTGGTGACCATTGATGACAATAAGGGTTATCCTGTTTCCATGCTTGCACCGGCTATCGGTGAGGCCTGGGGTGTGGGTCAGGGAGGTAAAGACAATGGCATTGTGATCCTGGTGGATATGCAGGCCCGGGACATGTTCATCGCTACCGGGTACGGGAACGAAGAGTATGTGACCGACGCCCTGGCCAAACGCATTGTTGAAAATGAAATAATCCCAAACTTCAAAAAGGGCCAGTATTTTGCAGGAATTGATGCAGCATCCGATGTACTGATCGCTCTATTGGAAGGCCAATTTACAGCTGATGAGTACCGGAAACAGAGCTCTTCCGGAGGAGGATCAGCCATTGGAAGCATCATATTCATGATTATCATTCTTTCCTTCATCTTCAGATCGCGTGGAAGAAGTTCCGGGATGGGCCGGAGTAATCTGCCTTTGTGGTTAGCCCTTGGAATGTTGTCAGGAAACCGCCATTCGGGCAGTTGGGGGAACTTTTCCTCGGGTAGCGGAGGCTTTGGAGGAGGAGGTTTCGGAGGTTTCGGAGGAGGGGGTGGTGGCTCCTTTGGAGGAGGGGGCGCAGGAGGCAGTTGGTAAGGCCCTGTCTAATCCGGGAAATAGCTATATTTAGCCAATTACACCTGGTATGATTCGTAGCTGGCTACATTTTTTCTTTCTTACCTTGTCCTGTGCATCCCTGGCACAGAC
>CAZCQL010000002.1:79178-101216 GCA_964500835.1 uncultured Bacteroides sp. | reverse complement strand
CCTGGCACAGACTTCCCTGGCACAGACTTCCCTGGCACAGACTTCCCTGGCACAGACTTCCCTGGCACAGGTATCCAGGCTAAAACTGGTATTTACGGGGGATATTATGGGCCACGATACACAGATTGCCTCTGCCCTGGCCACAGGAAAGGCAGGGTACGATTACCAACCCTGCTTTCAATACCTGGAATCCTATTTTAAGGATGCCGACCTTGTCATAGGAAACCTTGAAGTCACATTAGCCGGTCCCCCGTACAAAGGGTATCCGCAGTTTTCAAGCCCCGATGAGCTGGGAGATGCACTGCTGGAGGCCGGATTTGACATCCTGGTTACAGCCAACAACCATGCCCTGGACAGAAGGCAGGCAGGACTGGAAAGAACGCTTGAACAGCTCGATCGGCGAGGCATTTTACATGCAGGGACCTTTGCCAATCCACAGGAACGGGCACTCCATTATCCACTGGTGGTGGAGAAACATGGAATCCGGATCGCCCTGCTGAACTATACTTACGGGACCAATGGACTACACGTCTCCCCCCCTTCAATTGTCAACCGGATCGATACCACTGTGATTCATCAGGACCTGATCAGAGCTGCCTCGGCTGCACCGGACTTTATCCTTGTGACCGTTCATTGGGGCAACGAATATCAGAGAACAGAAAGCTCTCAGCAGCATCAATTAGCTGAGTTTTTTTTCAGAAATGGTGCAGATGCAATTATCGGGTCCCACCCCCATGTGGTTCAACCGATTCGAGGGGAAGGAAAAGGGAAGTTGGTAGCCTACTCCCTGGGAAACCTTATTTCAAACCAGCGGGACCGCTACCGGGACGGAGGCATCGCTTTTGAAGTTGAATTGGTGAAGGGACCAGAAGGTGCGAAAATTACCGGTCATGCCTACCTTCCCATCTGGGTATACAAACCGCTCACAAAAAAAGGCACCCTGTTTACTCTCATGCCGGCTTCGATTGATCCGGCCTCTCTGCCTGAAAATCCGATGTCCAAAGAAGACATATCTAAGATGAGTCAATTCCTGGAGGATACCCGTACTAACCTGTTTGGAAACAGGGAGGTTGAACCTTATTGGTTAGAGTGATGGAGGGATTTCATGAATTAACCCCGGCATTTATTCACTGATCTTGGCATCCACAAGGATGCGACCGCAATATTCACAGACAATTATTTTTTTCCTTGAAGCAATGTCGAGCTGCCGTTGGGGTGGAATCTTATTAAAACAACCTCCACACGCATCGCGCTCTACCGGGACAACGGCCAGTCCATTTCGGGCATTTCCTCTAATCTTCTTATATGCCGTGGTCAGTCTCTCCTCGATGATCCCTTCCAAAACTGTGGATTTCTTCTCCATGACCGTCTCTTCCTTTTTGGTCTCCTCCACAATATCGTCCAGCTCTTTATTCTTGTTTTCGAGATCCAGTTTCCGTTCATCCAACACCTGGGTAGATTCTTCGATTACCGATTTCTTTTCGTCGATCAGACCCGTAAATTCCCGAATACGTTTCTCACAAAGTTCAATTTCCAGTGTCTGGAACTCAATCTCCTTGGAAAGGGAGTCATACTCGCGGTTGTTCCTTACATTTTTTTGTTGCTCTTCATACTTCTTGGTAAGCTCCTGGGCATTAGCTATCTCCTGATTTTTGCCATTGATGGATTTTTGAAGCACTTCGATGTCATCCTCAAACTTGGATACCCTGGTTTGTAATCCTTCAATCTCATCCTCAAGATCCTGAACTTCAAGTGGCAATTCGCCCCGAAGGATCCTTATTTTATCTATCGCAGTGTCCACCAACTGCAAATCATACAATGCTTTCAATTTCTCGGCAACCGTCATTTCTGCCACATCTGCGCTTTTCTTTGCTTTAGCCATGAACTAAAAATATTTAATTGGATTTGTTTCTGTTTTTGATAATCGGACTGCAAATTTAGGGAATTTTTTTATAAGTAGATCATAAAAAAGCTCCCGGGTAAATTGCTCACTTTCATAATGTCCAATATCCATCACAACGATCTTTCCGTCCGCATCAAAAAATTGATGGTATTTGAAATCGCCTGTGACAAAAACATCTGCTCCTGAAGCTTTTGCTTTTCCCAGTAAGAAGCTTCCGGCCCCTCCGCACAATGCCACTTTTTTCACCGGTCTTCCGGACAGGGCGGAGTGCCTGATGACCTTCACACCAAACCGGTCCTTTACAAAACTCATGAAAACCTCTTCCTCCATGGGGTCCTCTAACTCTCCTACCATTCCCATTCCAGCTTGCCCGTAAGGGTTATCCAGAGGATATATATCATATGCCACCTCCTCGTAAGGGTGAGCCTCTACCATCGCACGTATAACTTTTCCTGCCAGGGGTGCAGGTAAAATGGTCTCCAGCCTGGTCTCCGGTTCCTGGTGCATCTTCCCGGGCTCTCCCACGTAAGGATTACTCCCTTCCGATCCTCTGAAGGTCCCTTTGCCCTTGAGTGTAAAACTGCATTGATCATACCCGCCAATGGTCCCTGCACCTGCGTCGAACATTGCCAATCTGACCTTTTCCAGGTGCTTGTCAGGTACAAACACCACCAGTTTTTTCAAATGATCTTTGAGGGGATCGAGGATCTTTGGGTTGACCATTCCTAATCGATTTGCAATGGCATTGTTTACTCCGACTGCGATGGCATCGAAATTGGTATGGCCACTATAGATTGCTAATTCCTTTTTTACTGCCTCCCTGACGATTCGCTCTGCAGCATTGCTCCCGGTGAGTGATTTGAGACCGCCGAAGATAACAGGATGATGAGATATGATCAGGTTAAAATCCAGCTTCTCAGCCTCCTGCAATACCTCTTCAGTCACATCGAGGGTTATCAGTATTCCATTTATCTCCATTTCGGGATCCCCTACCTGCAATCCCGAATTGTCGTATGACTCCTGGATGGTTAGTGATGCCAGACTTTCCAGGTAACTGGTAATCTCCTTTAACTTTTTCATGATGGCCGGATTGATTCTGGATACAAGCTTCGGATTCCGGGCTCAAGCTTCGGATTCCGGATCAGGGGTGCACCTTCTTGGTGCACCGTCTTGTGGACCTCTTTTATCAAAGGCTTATTTTACTATAGGTCTCTGTCACTAAAGGACCTCTCGTACCTCAATGAGCATGTCTCTGATACTCTCGAGAGATTTGACAATCTCAAAATTATGCTCCGTATCCTCCTTATTTTCTTTCATTTTCTTTTTTGCCCCCTTGAGTGTCATCCCGTTTTCCTTGACCAGGTGGTAAATAATATGGAAGTTATCGATGTCTTTCTGTGTGAAGAGCCTGTTCCCTTTTTTGTTCTTTTTAGGCTTGATGATGTCAAATTCCTTCTCCCAGAACCTGATGAGGGAGGTGTTTACCTTGAACATGCCAGCCACCTCTCCGATGGAATAATACAGCTTCTCTACTTTTACTTCCTTATAGGGCATACCCGACTAATTTTCAAAATAATAAAAATCCAATTTAGCAATTTCCAATGGAGAAATCAAACTGGCAACACATCGCCATAAAACTATTTCTTCGCGGGATTGAAGCTGGTACTATTTCCCAAAAGAACCATCCAAATGAATGGTCAGCTCCTGGTCAGGAAAATCTGCCCGGGTCAGATCAATGAGCAGGGCAGTGGCCCTGTGAGCAGAATCTACCCTTGGTCCGCCTTCCCCCGGCTGATAAATGGGGATGATATTTCCGGATAAAAATTTTCCTTTTTTATCTGTATTGACTTTTATGATGGGTGCCACACCGTTGGGTCCTCTCAGGTTAAAGCGCCTGTAGGTAGCAAAATTTCCAAGGCTGTAGCAGATCAATCTGTTCTCATAAAGCTCAAGTGCCCTTGTGACGTGGGGACCATGTCCAAATACCACATCGGCACCTGCATCAACTACCGTATGTGCAAACCTGTAGACACTTCCCCGGTTAAATCCAAGGTATTCTTCATCTCCCCGAACCACGTGTTGATGCTCCTTTCCTTCTCCCCCTCCGTGAAATGAAATGATTACCACATCGGCCAGCGAGTCAAGCATCCGGGTGATCCGTGCCGCCTCATTGTATTTTTTAAGGTCCATAGTACCTTTGTTTGGGGCGAAAGCTGCAAACCCATATGTGACTCCTCCCTTTTCAAAAGTGGTCCAGGGATGAGTGACAAATCCGGCATAAGCAATCCCCATAGAATCCAGAAGGGCAGCAGTGGACGCTCTGCCTTCCGACCCGAAATCATTCACATGATTGTTTGCAACGCTCAGCACATCGTAGCCCGCATCCACAAGACAAGAGACGAAGTGATCGGGCATTCGGAATACATAACATTTGGTGGAATCCTTGCATTTCTTTGGCATTCCTCCTTCCGAACAAAACACACCTTCCAGGTTTCCGAATAGTAAATCCCCTGACTGCAATACATGATGCACCGGACGAAGCAATGGGGAACAATCCAATCCAGGCGGCAGGTACGACACCGATGGATAATTGGTCCCCAGCATGATGTCGCCGGTCCCGATAATACAGATGGTGTCGATGGGAGCTACACAAGGGTAGGACCCCAGGCCCAAACCAGTCTGTCTTACATCCTGGCCCCTAAGAGAAAGGGAAGGTAAAAAGGAAAAGGAAAGCATCACTGCAAAACCAACGGTCACCCTCCTCATTCCCATCTGTTTGGATTAGTTTGATTCAGTTCGGATCAGTATGGATCAGTTTATATCAAATGATGGATCGGCGTCGGCGAGCATTCCTATCATCCGGTCATACTCTTCGGATGAAAGATCGTTGGCGTAATAGTTGATTGGATTTACCGGGCGCCCATTCACGTGAACTTCATAATGCAGGTGAGGAGATTTAGAGAGTCCTGTACTTCCTACCTTGCCGATCACCTCACCCCTCTTCACCACCTGTCCGGGTACCACCAATACTTCGTCACAATGACCATATAAAGTCTGGTACCCGAATCCATGATCCACAAGGATCTTTTTTCCGAATCCTCCTGCTCTGTATCCTGCCTGGAGAACCGTTCCATCTGCTGTGGAATAGATGTTTGTCCCCCGGTGTGCGGTTAGATCTATTCCTTCATGGGGCCTCGAAAAATGCAGGATGGGATGGTACCTTAACCCGAAGGAAGAACCGAATCGGATGAGATCCTTCCGGGCCAGCGGCTGAATGGCCGGACGAGCTGCCAATCTTGCTTCCTTATTTCCCGCCATTTCAATTACCTGGTCAAAGGAGGTAGACTGAACGACCAGTTTTCTTTCAATCTGATCAATATTGAGGTAAGTCTGCATGAGCAAATCAGCATATTTATACTGACCGAGCCATGTATATCTTTGGGAACCACCAACCCCTGCATTTCGCAGTGTGGCCGGCCACGGATCGACTTCAAAATAAACCCGGTAAATGTGATCATCATTGAACGCCACATCCTTGAGCAGGTTTTCATAATGCAGAATATCGCTGTTTAACAGGTTAAGTTCGTACGTAATTTGCTGCTGTGTGGCCGAAAGTCTTTCATTACGGGGAGAAAGCAGGTGGCGATCACGAAGAATCAAAAAGCCAAAGGCAAAGGAAAGAGTCAACCCCATAAACAGAAGAAACCGGAGAAATTTCTGCTTTCCGGTTGGCTCAATTTTCTGGTAAGATAATGTTCGAGGGTTAAACTTAAATCTCTCCATAGAGCATGCAATATACAAAAAAGTGAATTAATCAAAAGATTGACCGGTCATCATTGAAGTGAGGATAAGCCGGTCGTACTCCTTCGGAGAAAGCTCCAGGAAGAAGTAATTAATGGGATTGACAGGTTCTCCATTAAGTTGCACCTCGTAATGCAGATGAGGGGCCACACTCAATCCGGTATCGCCAACGGTTCCAATCACATCGCCTCTCTTCACTGTTTGCCGCTGCCGTACAGCCAACTCATCCATACAGGCATAAAGGGTTTTATAGCCGTACCCGTGGTCTATCATAATACGGTTTCCCAATCCCCGGCCTGAGCGCTCCGCTACCTCCACTATTCCATCTCCCGTAGCGTAAATGGGCGTTCCGACCGGGGCTGAAAAATCTATCCCCGTATGCATTTTACTGATCTTATAGATGGGGTGAATGCGGTGACCCCACCCGGAAGCGATTAAGGTTAGATCCCTGTTTTCGATGGGTTGAATGGCCGGAATCGAGGGCAGCATGTCGATCCTGTTCTCTTGTCTTATCATCAACACATCGTACATCGTGGCAGTCTCGTGATCGTGATTAATCATCGAATCCAGTTTTTTGGATGACTGGATTACAATCTCATCTTCAGACTTTCTGAGCAGCTTTTGAAAAGCGACTTCAGTGGCCGGAATCAATCCGGGTGCCACAGGTTCTGTCTCGAAGATTACCCTGTAAATATCTTTATCAATCCGCTGAACCTCGTTCATTACCGTATCCACTATGGATTTCCTCTCACTTAGCAGTTCGTACTGATCCAGAAGCAATTCGTTTTCACGTCTTATTTGTCGTTCCCGGGGTGTGTCGAAAAAGAGGGAATAGATCACATTCAAGACGATGGCCAGGACAAGAATGGCAGCCACGTAGATGAGTATGCGCCAAATACGGGATCTCAGACTATTGTCCAGCTGATCGTAATGAAGGTCGTCGGGATTAAATTTATAATGAGATTTGGTCATTCACACAACGGAATATTGTGCGAAACTACCACTAATTTTAATAATTTTTAAGGGATAATAAGAAATTATTTCTGGCTCATGGCAACTGACTGATTCCTGCTATCAGATTGATTGGCAATCGATGCCAGCATGTCGTATTCACCTGGGGAAAGGTTTTCATAAAAAAAGTACATTGGGTTGACCGGGCGGTCATTCTTTCTTACTTCGTAATGAAGGTGCGGACCCGTGGAGCGACCGGTACTTCCTAAGAGGCCCACCACTTCACCACGTTTCAGCTTTTGTCCGCGTGTAACAAGTATATCCTGAAGGTGGGCATATCTGGTGGTATATCCATAGCCATGATCAACCACTACTTCTCTGCCATATCCATGCCTGTTAGCTCCTGCAATCATCACCGTACCCTCCCCTGTGCAATGAACTTCAAGGCCATAGGGACCGGCCAGGTCGATTCCATGGTGAGCAGTCTTCTTAAATGTAAAAGGATCGGTTCTGTATCCGTAGGAGGATGTCAGCCAGCACGGATCGGCTGAGGAGATCGGATTTATAGAAGGCTTGCAAGCCAAAAAATGTTGGTTGGAAATGGCCTTCTGGTACACATTTTCCAGACTGCTGTTCTGAATCTGTATTCGGCTCGAGACCTTATCCATTCTCTGAGAGACATCCACAACCAGTTCGGATTCGTTAAGGTTACGTAAGTGAATATCGCGTTCCGATCCGCCGGTACCTGCTTCCCGGATAGAAGAAGGAACGGGTTCGAGGCTGAGAATAGAGCGGTAAAAACGATCGTCGCGATTTCTGAGTTCAACCAACTGCGCCTCGACGCCCTGCAATTCTGTATTCAGCGCAGCATACTCGGATCGAAGCGTAGTGTTTTCCTGTTCATAAATAACCTGCCGGGGGGTGGGATAGAAGTATTCAAAACCGAAACGAAGCATTATGGCAAGGACAATTAGTCCGAATCCAAAAATAAGAGAAAAGCGTATGCGTTGCTTTAAAGACAGTCTAACGCGCTCAAAACGAAGAGATTCAGGGTTTAGATAGTATTTTTTTGTCACCATTTTCACTATTCTGCGTGCTAAAAATAAAAAACCACACTTACTCTCGCAACTATTAGTCAAAAAAATTATTTTTGCACCTCACAGGTTTTTTTTACGTAACTTTCAATTCCGGGTTACGTTTATTTCAAATCTAACACCAAAAGCACCAATGACTTCACAAGAGATCCGGGAATCATTTTTAGATTTTTTCAGAGGGAAAGCACACCAAATTCTTCCCTCCGCACCCATGGTTCTAAAGGACGATCCTACCCTCATGTTCACCAATGCAGGGATGAACCAGTTCAAAGACTTTTTCCTGGGAAACCGCAAGCCGGTTGAGATGCGGGTGGCCGATACGCAAAAGTGCCTCCGGGTTACGGGAAAACACAATGATCTTGAGGCAGTTGGGCACGATACCTTTCATCATACCATGTTTGAAATGTTGGGTAACTGGTCCTTTGGAGATTACTTTAAAAAGGAAGCCATTTCCTGGGCGTGGGAGTTCCTTGCCGATCGGGTGAAACTGGATCCGGATCGCATCTATGTGACCATCTTTGAAGGTGATTCGGGCGATGGCATCGACCGCGATTCTGAGGCGTATACCTATTGGAAAGAAGTTGTACACGAATCCCATATACTGGATGGTTCGAAAAAAGACAATTTTTGGGAAATGGGTGATACGGGACCATGCGGCCCAAGTTCTGAGGTCCACATTGATCTTAGAAATGAGAAAGATCGTCAAAAAGTCGCCGGTGCAGAACTGGTGAACGGTGATCACCCGCTGGTCATTGAAATCTGGAACCTGGTATTTATTCAATTTAATCGCAAAGCCAACGGTGAACTGGAAGAACTTCCCGAAAAGCATGTGGATACAGGATTGGGTTTTGAACGCTTGTGCATGGCACTTCAGAATACACAGTCGAATTACGACACCGATATCTTTCAGCCGATCATTAGAGAACTCTCCAGACTAACGGGCATCGGCTATGGTGTTGATCCTGCTTCTGATATAGCTATGCGTGTGGTGGCAGACCACCTGAGAGCCATCTCTTTTTCCATTGCAGACGGACAATTGCCCTCCAACAACAAGGCTGGTTATGTAATTCGCAGAATCCTTCGCCGGGCAGTTCGTTATGGGTTCACCTACCTGGATTTGAAGAAGCCCTTCATCCATGCACTGGTACCTACCCTGACAGAGACTATGGGAGGGGCCTTCCCTGAACTCAATGCACAACAAGCACTTATCCAAAGGGTCATCCGGGAAGAGGAATCTTCATTTCTTTCCACCCTGGACGTTGGAATGCGTTTGCTGGACCAATTGGTGGAGAAAGCCCGGGAAGAAAAAAGCAAGGTTATTTCCGGAAAAGAAGCGTTCATCCTATATGATACATTCGGATTTCCACTCGACCTCACCGAATTAATTCTTGGAGAAAAGGAACTGGAGGTAGACCATGAGGAATTTCAAAAGGAGATGGTGGCACAGAGGAACAGATCGAAGCGGGCAGCAGAAACTGAATCGGGAGACTGGACCGTCCTCGTACCGGATGAGGTAGAGGAATTTGTAGGATATGAATGGCTTTCCACCGAGGTGAAGATAACGCGGTACAGGAAGGTAGCCACAAAAAATAACGAACGGTACCACCTGATATTCAATTTGACTCCCTTTTATGCAGAGAGCGGAGGCCAGATAGGCGACAGGGGGGTGATCGAAAATGAGGATGAAAGGGTGGAAATTATCGATACAAAAAAAGAGAATAACCTGATCATCCATCTGGCCAAAAAGATGCCCTCCGACCCAACCGCCTCTTTTACTGCCAAAGTAAATGAAGAACGCCGGATCCGGATAACGAACAACCATACAGCCACTCACCTGATGCACCATGCCCTGAGGAAGGTCCTGGGAGAGCATGTGGAACAGAAAGGATCGCTGGTAGACTCCGATTACCTGAGATTTGATTTCAGCCATTTTCAGAAGATGACCGATGAGGAACTCAGGAAAGTTCAGGACATGGTAAACCGGTTGATTCGTTCGAATAGCAAACTGGAAGAATACCAGTCTGTGGCCATGAGCAAAGCCAGGGAAATGGGAGCAATCGCCCTGTTTGGTGAAAAGTACGGAGACACGGTAAGGGTCATTCGATTTGGTGATTCGGTTGAACTGTGTGGTGGCACCCACGTGGCAGCCACAGGACAGATTGGCACTTTCGTGATATTCAGAGAGTCTTCCATTGCCGCAGGAATAAGGCGAATCGAAGCATTTACCGGAGAAGTGGCTGAGAAGTACATCCACGATCGTATGGAGATTGTCAGGCAAATTGCCAGGACATTTGAAAAACAAAAAGATCTGGTTAAAGCGGTAAAAGACATGGTGGCCGAGAACACCCATCTCTCCAAACAAGTAGAACAATTCCAGAAAAATGTGCTGGGAGTCCTGGCCAAAACCCTTGAGGAAAAACTGGAAAAAGTCGGAGATGCTTTCCTGATCACATCAAAAATTGAAATTGACAATCCGTCCCAACTCAGGGATTTAGCCTTCCGGATTCGTTCGAAGAATAAGAAGGCATGCCTGTTACTGGGTGCAGAGATCGAGGGGAAGGCGCACCTGGCCTTCATGATCTCGGAAGAAGCCATCGAAAGGTATTCACTTAGCGCAACTACCCTGATCCGGGACATCTCAGGGGAAATCCAGGGCGGCGGCGGCGGACAACCCTTCTTCGCCACGGCGGGCGGCAAAAACCCAGCCGGCATAGAAGCAGCGCTGGAGAAGGCACGGAAAAGCTTTTTGGGGAGTGTGAACGAGTGAACGTATTACAGATTCAACACTTTCCTGTACCCTGCCCCGTCCTTGTTGTGAATTGTGAGATAATAAAATCCGCTTACTGCAGGCAGGGTAACTATTGTATGTCGTTTGTGCGGGGAAAGAATCTTCCTGACTACCTCAATTCCTACCTGGTTATACATAATCAGTGCGGCTTCGGTTGATATCGAATAATCTACATGAAGTTCATCCGATGTGACCGGGTTGGGATAGACGGAGAATTCAATGTCTGAAGATCGATTTTCAACAGTAACAGCTGTAATAATCAGGATGACTGTATCAGTTAATATACATCCTTGTCCAACCTCAACTTCGATGGTATAAGGAAAGGTCCCCACTCCCAATTCGCTGGCACTGAAGGTATAATAATTGTTTTGTGATGTGATACCCTCATTCCATTTATAAGAGGCAAAACCCTCTGACGCTGTCAGTGTAATAGAATCATTGACCGCCGCGAGCACAGAATCCCTGACTCCTATACTCTCCGGGTCGTAAAACCGGATCTGGGTTGATGCGATTGAATCACATCCATGCATTGCCCTGATTGTATCCACATATACCCCTTCCTCAGATATATATTTTTCATACAAAAAAATACTATCCCCCCGGCAAATTCGCTTTTCATCTTCTTTAAAATATAGTTCATTCACATTCACTCTTAGTGTAATTATGGAATCACACCCATTCATTGCTGTGAATGTATCCACATATACTCCCGGTTGGAAGATATAATTGTCATTGAGAAGAATGCTGTCGCCTTCGCAAATTTGAATCTCCTCCTCTTTGCTATACCCTTCTGCCACATCCAGGCTTAGAGAAACAATGGTATCACAACCTGTACCGTCGGATAGTGTATCCACATAAATCCCCGGGAAACTGACCTCGAGCCCATAAAAGTTGTAAGTCTCCCCCTGACAAATGCTTGCCTGCCGTTCAACGGTACAGTATTCTACTACATTTAGTGACACAATTTCAATTATCCTGTCATCACCCGGGTGGACAGTTCCTCTACCATCCCTGTTGGACACTGCAATAAAAATTCTCCCATCAGGAGAAATACAGATGTCCCGCAACCTTCCCCACCAATTCTCAAAAAACACTTCCTCCTGTACAACAGATCTTCCATCCTCATGTAGTTTTAATGCCACTACCTTGCTGGCCTTCAGGGAAGTGACTAAAAGTGAATTTTTCCATTCCGGTATGGCATTATTATTATAATAATCAGTTCCTGCCACAGCGAGTGTCGGAGTCCAGGCAGCTATGGGTTCAACCACGTTGGAATCGGCGCAAAATTGGGTCTCAGAACCATCATCGCAAAATCCCTGGACTTTATACCAGCCATAGTTTCTGCCTTTCTCAATAATATTCAGTTCATCATCATTGGCAGGTCCATGCTCCGAACTATACATAATTCCTTTGGGAGAGATAACCAGTCCCTGGGCATTCCGGTGTCCCCAGGTCCAGATATAACTTCCCTGGAAAGGATTATCCAGGGGTACACTTCCATCCAGGTTCATTCTGAGTACCTTCCCATTCAGAGAGGTGAGATCTTGTGAGTAAGTGATAGTTGCTGCTTCACCGGTGGTCATAAAAAGCTTTTCATTATCATCAATGATCAATCTTGATCCATCATGCCTGTTAGCCCCCACAACGCCTTCCAGCAAGGTAACCGGTGAATCCAATTTCCCATTCGAATACGTAAATTTGACTAATCGCTCTTTTATATTGGATAATTCAAGATAAGTATAGACCACAAAGACATAAGGGTTGTTGGCAAAATCCGGGTGCAAAACCATGCCCAATAGTCCACTTTCGGCTTCCTCATGAACGTCATTAAGGGTAACCAGTTCTGTTATTTCACCGGTCTCCGGATTCAATCTGCTGATCTTCCCATATCTTTCTGTCATCCAGATCTGATCATCCGGACCCCAAAGAATCTCCCAGGGAGTGTCAAGATTTGATGCAATGGTATTTGTATCGATTTCGGTCGTGCCGATAGTAATCTGGGACTCGGAATTCATTTCAACTCCGAAGTACAACAGAAGTGAAATGAATATGACATTTGCTTTATTCATAAGGTTGAAAACCTGGTGAAAGTAGCCACAAAAATATTACTAAACTGGTAAATCAATCGGGATACTCTTCCAGTTCAGCCGGTTCCGTAAAATCAGTGTCGTCTTTGTACTTCAAGAATGTTTCATGAAGCACGGGTTCAATAACCCTTCGCGCCGGCTGCCCCTTGGGAAATGTTGAACCTTCTAAGGCATTTGCCCTTCCAATGCGTTCTCGCCGGGATATGATTGTATTGGTAAATGTAATGGGTAATATCCAGGTTTTATTTCCCAGTATTTGCAATTGGTGTAGAATTTTCCTGTCTTTATATCGAATAAAAAAGCCGGGGATGGAGGTGATAAACACTGCTGTCGGAAGAACGATCAACAACATTTTGATATTTCCCAGATGGCGAAGTAAAACTGTCAATACGATGATAAAAAGGTTAAAGCCAAGCAAAAGAAGGGTTGAATGCAAATGACTGAAATCCAATCTTAATAATCTGTGATGAATATGGAAGCGATCCGCTGTAAATGGAGACTTCCCCACAATAAGACGTAATATGAATACCCTCAACGTATCGATCAGCGGAACAATAAGCAATCCAATGGCAATTGCCGGCGCTGAGAGATGCATTGCACCAATCGAGCTAGTTAAATTACTTTCCAGAAAACAAATGGTAAAAATTGATATGATCAGCCCTATGATAAGTGATCCTGTATCTCCAAGGAAAATCTTATTCATCTTGCTAAATACATTGTAACGGAAAAAAGCTGCCAGTGCACCCACCGTGGAGAAGCTAAATGCAGCATAAGACGAATCTCCAATCAGAATAAACCAGATACCAAGGCAAGAAATAGTTAAAATACCAACCCCCGAGGCCAATCCGTCGATTCCGTCAATCAGGTTAAATCCGTTAATAATTACCACAAACATAAAGATCGTAAAGAGGATACTACCTATATATGGAATTTCCTCTATCCCCAGAAACCCATGGAAGCTTGTCACACGAATATTTCCCAGTATCACAATAATGGAGATCGCCAGGATTTCAGCAATCAACTTTTTTCTGGCACTAATGACCAATATATCATCCTTAATACCCGTGAAAAAAAGGATCAAAAGACCAGTGATGATATATTTGAGTTCATGCTCAAAACTTAAATCGCCAAATAGTGTGGTAGGCAGAACCAGCCCTAAAAAAACAGCCGCGCCCCCTAAGGTCGGGACCGCAGAGGTATGCGACTTTCGTGAATTAGGCTGATCAAAAAGATGTTTCTCCCGGGAAACTTTAATAATCGAGGGGATCACTATATATGTAACACCAAAAGCAATAATGAAACTGGCAAGTATCACGATCCAGCCTGGAAAATTAAACCTATATGTACCTAATTCGATGATCATCCGTCTTAACATTGCACTCTCTCAGCAGCAGGATTATAATCTGACATGATTATTGTCACAATCACTATTAAATTTATTCAATCATTACGACACGAACACCCAATTGTTTATTCAATTTGACCAACACGTTTTGAGCGATGATTTATTGCCCAAAATGTATTCTTAACGCTCTGATTACCGGAATGCAGTCATTATTGTCTGCCATTCGTTTCACAGGCCTGGAAGTACTGTTGACCAGGAGAAAAGCGCTCTTTATCATAATGGTGGATTTTTTATAAACAATTATAAACTACTTTCCTGCTTCCAGGTGTACAAAGCACTATTTCAGGAGAGATCTGGGAGACTTTGCGGCCAGCTAATTTTCAGGTCTTCCGTTATTGGTGAGAAGCAGCGCTCCGAACATGATTGCTCCGTTCACTATCAGCAATTCAAATCCGAACCTGTACCCGTTAAAGAGAGCCTCGGAAAAGTGGCTGAGCAGAAAGGAGAGAACGGGTGAAAGAACAGCCAGCAGAGGAACCCAGCGGTCCCGTACCCTGAGCCTGGTGAAGAGTCCGAATGCATAAAGACCCAGCAAGGGTCCGTAAGTGTATCCTGCCACCCTGAAAATGGCAGAGATTACA
Organism: uncultured Bacteroides sp.; assembly: GCA_964500835.1. GTDB lineage: Bacteria > Bacteroidota > Bacteroidia > Bacteroidales. The sequence continues at coordinate 86,606 of CAZCQL010000002.1, read as the reverse complement.
TTTTCATCGTTGATGGCCCTGAAAAGCATGATCACTGCTCCCAGAACAAGGGAAATAGCCAGGTGCACTCTTCTGCGGGTCCTGGTAAGCTTCCGCTCCTTCCATCGCCGGCCTTCCAGGATATCTACCGTAAAAGAGGTGGTGAGTGCCGTAAGGGCCGAATCTGCACTTGAGTATGCAGCAGCCACCAATCCCACGATAAAGATCACTCCAACCAGTTGGGGCAGGTATCCTCCCGTAGCCACCATCGGGAAAAAGTCATCGGTAGCCTCAGGGATGGCAATTCCGCGGAATTGTGCAAACTGAATCAGGACCGCCCCCAGGAAAAGGAACACGAGGTTTACAGGTACCAGGGAAATGCTCATGAGGTACATGTTCTTTTTGGCCTCTTTGATGTTTTTGCAACTCAGGTTTTTCTGCATCATATCCTGATCCAGTCCTGTCATTACAATGGTAATAAAGCCTCCGCTCAGGAAGTGTTTGAGAAAATGATTCTCCAGGTGCCAGTTGTCAAACACCCAAATCCGCGCATCGCCCCCTGCCGTCACCCTTCCCACCATTTCCCCCAATGAGAGATCCATGGACCGCGTGATAAGAATGATGGATACCACCACGGCGGTCAGCATACTGAACGTTTGAAGGGTATCGGTCCAGATAATGGTCTTTATCCCCCCCCGGTTGGTATAAAGCCAGATAAGGCCGATGGTCGCCAGGACTGTCACAAAAAATGGGATGTTCCATGCATCAAAAACGGTCAGTTGAAGCACGTTAGCTACAAGAAATAACCTGAAAGAGGCCCCTATTATCCTTGAAAGCAGGAAAAAAGAGGCCCCTGTCTTATAAGATGATTTTCCAAAGCGGTCCTCCAGATAGGTATAGATACTTGTGAGCTGTAGCTTGTAATACAGGGGCATGAGCAGGTTGGCAATGACGGCATACCCTGCCAGGTACCCCAGTACCATTTGCATGTAGGAAAACTGGCTATCCACCACCCAACCGGGAACAGAGATGAAGGTTACTCCGGAAAGAGAGGCCCCGATCATGCCGAATGCCACCACATACCAGGGAGATTTCCGTTCTCCCAGGAAAAAAGCCTCATTGCCTGCACCTCGTCCCGAATGCCATGATATGACCAGCAGTAAAAGGAAATAGGCAAGAATGATTGATATGATCAGTAGGGCTGACAAAGGGAATGTTTGGTAGTGGGTAAAATTGATTAAAATCGAACGAAGATGAAAATTATTAGTGTTATTTTTGATTCCTATGCATCATTCGTATTCATCTAAATTATTGGAAGAAGCGGTGGAGGAGTTTGCGACCCTGCCGGGTATTGGCCGAAAGACTGCCCTCAGGCTGGTACTTCACCTGCTGAAGCAGGATGACGGCGATGTGGAGCACTTCGGCCATACGATCCTTCGCATGAAGCAGGAGATCATGTCCTGCAAAATGTGTCATAATATCTCGGATACCGAGGTCTGCCACCTCTGTTCCGACCCCTACCGGGATAAGAAGACCGTCTGTGTGGTTGAATCCATCCGGGATGTGATGTCGGTAGAAAATACCCAGCAGTTTACAGGGGTGTACCATGTCCTGGGAGGGATCATCTCCCCCATGGATGGAATAGGACCGGCGGATCTGACCATACAATCGCTGGAAGAGAAAGTAAAGACGGGTCATTGCACCGAAGTGATTCTTGCTCTGAGCACTACGATGGAAGGTGACACCACCAATTTTTATATCTACAGAAGGCTTAAAGATTACCAGGTTACCGTATCCACCCTTGCCCGGGGAGTAGCCATTGGTGATGATCTTGAATATGCCGATGAAGTGACCCTGGGCAGGTCAATCCTCAACCGGACCTCTTTTGAGGAGACCTTTAAAAACAGCAATCATGGAACTTAAGAAGAACCAATATATCATCGACGGGATTCCTGTGTTAAAACTGGCTGAAAAATATGGTTCGCCGGTGTACATTTATGAAAGCGCAGCGATGATCAGCCAGTATATGAAGATGACGGAGGCATTCAGGAAGTGCAGGGTAAAAATCAATTATGCATGCAAAGCGCTGACAAATATTACTATACTTAAACTCTTTCGTGGATTGGGTTCCGGGCTGGACGCCGTCTCGGTACAGGAAGTCATTCTCGGGCTAAAGGCCGGATTTAATCCTCGGGATATCCTCTACACCCCCAATTGTGTTTCCATTGAAGAGATAGAAGAAGCGGTGGAGCTTGGGGTAAAGATTAACATTGACAACATTGCCATTCTTGAAGAATTCGGTCACAAATACGGTTCTAAAGTCCCCGTATGTGTCCGGGTCAATCCCCACATTCTTGCCGGAGCAAATCACAAGATCTCTACCGGTCACATCGATTCCAAATTTGGCATCTCCATTTACCAGATGCCCCATGTGCACCGCATTGTGGAAACCAATCACATGAAGGTAGAGGGGATCCACATGCATTCCGGATCTGATATCCTCGACGTGGAGGTTTTTCTGCGGGCCACAGAGATCATGTTCGAAACCGCAAAGGATTTCAAGGAACTGGAGTATGTCGATTTGGGGAGCGGATTCAAAGTGCCTTACCGGGCAGACGATGTATTCACCGATGTGGATGCACTGGGTGAGCAGCTGTCGGCACGTTTTAACCGGTTTTGCCATGATTACGGGCGCGAACTGACTCTCATATTCGAGCCCGGTAAATTTCTGGTGAGCCAGGCGGGAATCTTTGTGGCAAGAGTAAACGTGATCAAGCAGACTACCTCGACAGTATTTGCCGGTTTGGATACCGGGCTAAACCATTTTATCAGGCCCATGTTCTATGATGCCTACCATGAGATCATCAACATAAGTAAAACAACCGGGAAAACCCGTATATATACAGTAGTGGGGTACATCTGTGAAACAGACACCTTTGGATGGAACCGCAAAATCACCGAAGCTGCTGAAGGCGATTTCCTCATGTTCAAAAATGCAGGAGCTTATTGCTACGCCATGACCTCCAACTACAACTCAAGGTTTCGTCCTGCGGAGGTACTGGTTCATGATGGCAAAGACTTCCTGATAAGGAACAGGGAGGATATGGAAGACTTACTCCGAAACCAGGTAGAAGTGGAAAATCTTTAATCCGAAGTGGACAATCTTTACTCATGATGGATCTGTCGGTAGTCATCGTCAACTACAATGTCAAGTATTTCCTGGAGCAGTGCCTGCACTCAGTCCGGCAAGCCAAAACAGGATTGAAAACTGAAGTGTTTGTGGTGGATAATAATTCTGTGGATGGCTCCACGGGCGAGATCAAACAGAAATTTCCATGGGTCCGTGTGATTGAGAATAAAGAAAACCTCGGCTTCAGCAGGGCCAACAACCAGGCTATCGCGAAATCGACCGGGCGGTATGTGCTGCTTTTAAATCCGGATACCGTCGTAGAGGAGGCCACATTTAAAAAGTGTATTGCCTTCATGGATTCCAACCCGGATGCGGGGGCGCTGGGAGTAAAAATGATCAATGGCAAAGGCGAATTCCTTCCCGAATCGAAACGGGCCCTGCCTACCCCCATGGTTTCTTTCTACAAAATGTTCGGGCTTTCGGCACTTTTCCCCAGGTCACACCGTTTTGGGAAATATCACCTGGGGTACCTTGACCGGGAGGAGACCCATAGCGTGGATGTCCTGGCCGGGGCCTTCATGTTTCTTCGAAAGGAAGCATTGGATAAAACCGGCATGCTGGACGAATCGTTTTTTATGTATGGGGAAGATATTGACCTGTCGTACAGGATCACCGGGGCTGGTTACAAGAACTATTATTATCCGGAGACGACCATCATCCACTACAAAGGGGAAAGCACCAAGAAAGGGAGCCTCAATTACGTGAAGATGTTTTACCAGGCCATGATCATCTTCGCGGGCAAACATTTTACCTCCCGCAAAGCCCGCACTTTCCGTATCCTGATCAATCTGGCCATCTATTTCCGGGCCGCACTTTCAGTCACCAGGCAGTTTGTCAAGAAGGTATACCGTCCGGCGCTGGATGCGGCAATCATCTACCTGGGGTATGCGCTGGCTCTTCCTTTCTGGGAGCAGGTCAGGTTTGAGGTTCAGGATTATTATCCGCCCATGTTCCGCCACGTGGTGGTTCCCGCGTATATACTGGTCTGGCTTATCTCTCTCTATTATTCCGGAGGGTACGATAAACCCATGAAACTCTTTTCATTCCTGAGAGGTCATCTGGTGGGAACCCTTGTGATATTGGTGGTGTATGCCTTGCTTCCGCTGGATTGGCGCTTTTCCCGGGCATTGATTTTCCTGGGATCGCTTTGGGCCATTTTGAGTACTATGGGCATAAGAATCCTCCTTCACCTTGCCCGCATCAAAGAATATGAAATCGATCTGAACAAACCGAAACGAATGGTGGTAGTGGGCAAGGAAGAGGAGGCCAAACGGGTATATAACCTTTTGCTTGATACCCAGGCCAAACCCGACATCATTGGATTTGTATCACCCTCACCCGGAGATTCAGGACCGGAAACTGTGGGGCACATCGACCAGATCGATGAGATAACCAGGATCAACCGGGTGGATGAGATTGTATTCTGCGCAAGGGACCTGCCGTCACAGGGAATTATCCGCATCATGACCCGTCTGATTGGCAGCTCAGTGGATTTTAAAATAGCACCGCCGGAGAGTCTCTCGATTATTGGCAGCAATTCCATCAATACGGCCGGGGACCTCTACACTATCCACTTTAATTCAATTGGAAAGGCTTCAAACAGAAGGACTAAGAGGCTTTTTGACGTGGCCTCTTCGCTCCTTCTGCTCAGTACATTTCCGTTCTGGATATTTTTTGTAAAGGGTCATCTTAAAAGCGTACTCCACGCACTCCGCGTACTCTTCGGATTTCGAACCTGGGTAGGATACCTGGATCCCGGTAACCATGATCTTTCAAACCTTCCGCACCTTAAACACGGGATTCTTCATCCGGGAATGAACCTTGCGTCCGACTCCCTGTCCGCAGAACGGATCAAAGAGGTTAATGTGGTGTATGCCAAAGATTACAGGGTATCCAATGATCTGTTAATAATCACGAGGAACTTCAGGGCCATATAACAGGATTTATATGTAAATTTAGCAAACTTGCTCACTGGTATGAAAAGAATCCTGTTCACAATATCCCTCCTCCTCTTATTCATCCCGGGTGTGGTTTTTTCCCAGCGGGATTCATTGCGCAATGTGTACCTCGATGCCGAATCGTGGTTCCTCTTCGAGGAATATGCGGATGCACTGCCTCTTTATCAGGGACTGCTCCAAATGGACCCTGCAAACAACAACCTGAAATATAAGATTGGAAGATGCCTGCTGAATGATCCCTATCAAAAGCACCTGTCTATTAAATACCTTCTGGAAGCAAGTGAGCACATCAACCAGGAATACAAAGAGAACAGTTATAAAGAGACCACCGCACCTCCGGATGTACTCTTTTACCTGGGCAATGCATACCTGGTAAATGAATTGATGGACAGGGCCATTGAATCTTACGAGCAGTTCATGAAGATCATGGACCGGGACGTGTATGACGAAGAGCTTGTACATGCACAGATCAGGGCCTGTGAAAATGCAAAACGCCTGAAGACAATGCCTGTGGATATCGATCTGTTGTTACTCGACTCGTTAATCAATACGCGGTATGCCGATATTCATCCTGTAATTTCCGGCGACGGAACAAAACTGGCCTTTGTGACAGAACTCCCATTCTATGATGCCGCCTTTTTTTGCGAAAAGACCGGTGAAGGATGGTCCTATCCGCAACCCATTACCCAATCATTGGGATTTGATGCCGACATTTACCCGGTGGGCCTCTCCTACGATGGTACGGAAATGATCCTCTACTACGATGATGAGTATATTGGCAACCTCTATGACAGCAAGTATGAAGATGGCAGGTGGCTTCCCGCAACCAAAATGGGCGAGAACATCTCTACAAAGTACTGGGAGTCACATGCCTGTTTTACAAGAGATGGACAATCCATTTATTTCACCAGCAACCGCAAAGGTACTCTTGGCGGATTGGATATTTATAAGTCAGACCGCCTTCCCGATGGAAAATGGGGCGTTCCTGAAAACCTGGGACCAGGAATCAATACAAGGTACAACGAAGAGACTCCTTTTATCACTGAGGACGGCCAAACCCTGTATTTCAGCTCATACGGACATTACAATATTGGCGGGTATGATATATTTTATTCCAAAAAGAATGCCGATGGTTCCTGGGGAGAACCCCTCAATCTTGGTTACCCCATCAATACCACCGATGATGACCTCTTCTTCCAACCAGTGAACAATGGCCGGGGAGCATACTACTCTCTGTACAGTCCCCGTGGCCGTGGAGAACATGATATTTACTACATGGACATCTACTCGGTGGACAATCCCAGGATATATTTTGTCACCGGGAAATTGTTTACCTCTGATGACACCCGGGATAATTCCCGGATCACCATTTTCGTAGTGGATTCGCAAACCGGCGATACCCTCACGATAGCTTCACCTGAGCGGGTTTCTGGCGAATTCAGCTTCAACCTGCAACAGGGTATATACGAACTGCACTTTAAGGGAGAAGGATTTGAAGACCTTATCAAACCACTTCAGATTGACCGCTATTCTGATAAAACGGGCATTCAATTAGAGGACAATATCCGGATGGCGCTGGTGAAGAATGAACCGGTCATATTTGAAGGAGAGGAGAGCCTGATACAGCTGAAGGATACCCTGTACGAAGCCAAAGTGGGTGAGACCCTTGCCATCCCCCTAAGGGTCAGAAAGGGGAATATCCTGATTACCAGAATGTACCAGGATTCCATTTTGGTGAGTGTCGATACGATTGAAATCGAAAAGCGCAGGACTGACCTGGAGGTTGAACCCCTTGCCGGACACAGCAGGATTGAACTGGAAATGATCGATAAGGATGGGAATATACATAAAAGTGAATTTGAGGTTATTGGGCAAGTGCCGATCCGGTTTATCAAAGAAGAAGAGCCACCGGGAGGCCCGGACCAGGAGCAAATTGAATCAACTCATTCCATTGCTGAAGAACCTTTGGGGGACCGGCTGGAAGAGGTCGGGGAAGCGCGATCAGAAAGCCCGGAGGTGCCCCTTAAAGTGGATCAGGTCTACAGCGAACTACTTGAATCCAGTGAAGGGCCAATGAGAGACGTTCTTGAGCAACTGGACCTTCGCCAGGAAGGCATTTACACCCTGGGGGACCTGAGAAAGGTGCTGTATGACCAGCTGGCAGAAAAAGGATATAAAAGACGTGCCATCACAAAGATGCTCGAAGGCATGGGTTTGGGAAAAGAGACGGGAGGAGAGCTGGGAAAAGAGCTGGGAAGAGAGTCTGATAAACCGGGGAGCCGGAAAGGATGGATTATCCCC
>CAZCQL010000002.1:66049-79078 GCA_964500835.1 uncultured Bacteroides sp. | reverse complement strand
AGAGCTGGGAAGAGAGTCTGATAAACCGGGGAGCCGGAAAGGATGGATTATCCCCGTGATTGTTGGGCTCGGGACTGGATTTATCCTTTTCTTTCTTTGGTGGAGACGTCGAAAAAATAACCAGGAATAGGCACAATAATTCCTTGAATTTACATCACCTTAATCATCCTGATTTTTATTGTACTGTCAATTTAATTTTTAAATTTGTAATATTCACGTAAAACTATCCGGTGATGAGAAGGACTTTCTTGGTGTTATCTGTCTTACTTTTTGCTTTGATGGTCTCCGGTCAACAGGTGAAAGAGGACTATTACGATGGTGAATTCTTTTTTGCGGAGGAGGATTATGAGGAAGCATTGTATGCCTTTAACCAGGTTTATAAGAACGGTTTCCAGAATAATGCGAATATAAACTACCGCGTTGGAGTTTGCCTGTTGCAGATACCCGGGCGAAAGACTGAAGCAATCCCATTCCTGGAGACAGCAGTTGAGTCTATTTCGGATCGGTACAGGGAAGGATCCCTGAAAGAGATGAATGCCCCTCCCGATGCACTGCTTTATCTGGGGAATGCTTACAGAATAAACCTGGAGCTGGATAAAGCCCGTGAAAAATATGGGGAATATGACCTGTTCCTGGGTCCCAAAAACGTATTGCAAAAGGCCTTTACCGAGAAACAGATTGAATCCTGCGATAATGCCGTTGAGGCAATAAAAAATCCCGTGAAGTATACCCGGGGGAATCTGGGACAAGTGAATGAGACACACACAAGGAGGTACAATGTAGTAGTTTCCAGCGACCAGAGTACCATGGCATTTATGGGGAAAAACCCTTTCTACAATAGTGTCGAGGTATCTAAAAAACAACCCAACGGTACATGGGGTGTTCCGGTAAACATCACCCCATCCATAGTCTCGGACGGAAACATGGATGTGGTGGCCCTGTCGCCGGATGGAAAAACCATGCTCCTTGCCGTTTCCGATGAGTTCGACAGCAATATTTATACCTCCACTTACGAAAATAACAGGTGGAATCCTGCCGTTACAATTGGTAAGCCTATCAATTCCAGGTATTTCGAATCGTATGCCACTTTTTCCCACGACGGAAAATCCATCTATTTCACCAGCAACAGGGAAGAATCTCTGGGGGGAATGGATATTTTCAAAAGTATCCTGTTACCCGATAACAGCTGGTCCGAACCTGTGAATGCGGGACCCACCATCAACACGGTATTAAACGAAGAATCACCCTTTCTAAGCCCCGACGGGACCCGCCTCTATTTCAGCTCTCAGGGGCACAATACCATCGGTGGATTTGATCTGTTTTATTGTGAACTGCAACCAAATGGAAGTTGGGGAACTCCTGTAAACGTGGGATACCCTTTAAACTCAACCGACGACGATTTAGCTTATTCACCACAGAGAATTACGGAGGAAGGCACCTCCATGGTATTTGCCAAAGGGGGAGAAGGTTCGAGGTATGACCTGTATAAGTTCGAATTTATCGATCGGGACGCCACTCCTGTAGTTGTCCCCATTGAGGAAACAGCCACAGAAGTTGCGGAAACAGTGGTAGAGCCTGCCGTAACAGAGCCGGCTGAAGTTACTCAGCCAGAACCAGAAGTGGTAAAACCGCCGGAAAAATACCTGATCAGACCCATCTTCTTTGCATTTGACAGCGATGCGCTTACCCCTCTGGGAGTCAAAAAGCTCGACCAACTGGCAGCTGTTCTGGAAAAATATTCAGATTTGAAACTGGAAATTACAGGACATACTGACGCAGTGGGAACCCACGAATACAACCAACGCCTTTCAGTAAGGCGTGCCAGTGCTGTTTCCAAGTACCTGGTCTCGAATGGCATCGCCAATAACCGGGTGAAAGTGATCGGAAAAAGTGAAGATGAACACGTTGCCCGCAACAGAACCAGAGAAAACAAGGATGCACCCGAAGGAAGAGCATTGAACCGCAGGGCCCAATTCAAAGTTTCCCTTACGGATGAAGTGATCATCGAAGAGGAAAAAATAGAAGTCCCCGACTACCTGAAATTAGATTAGTGCCCTCTTAACTGACAAATGATGAAGAGATTTTTGCCTGTAGCCATTGTGTTGTGTTATTTTATTTTACCGGTGACCTCGCAGGATCGATCAGCTGAGGACCTTTTTTACGAAGCGATATTCTTTTACGAAGATGAAGAGGACTTCGACGATGCAGCATATGTGTTCAAGCAGGTGCTCAGTCTGGAGCCTGACAATGCCAATGTGAAGTATTGGCTGGGTATGTGTTATGTCCACATCGTGGGACAGGAAGATAAGGCCATTCCCTATTTCAAAGAAGCTACGGAGCACATTAATCTCAAGTACAAAGCCAACCGGTATTCCGAAAAAAAAGCACCCCACCACTCCTGGTTTTATCTGGCTCAGGCCTATAGTAAAACCAACCAGATGGATGCAGCCCTGGATGCGCTTATGCAATTCCAGTCCCTGAAAAATTTTGAAAAGAAGTACAATATTCGCATCACCGAGGATGAAATCAAATCAGTTGAAAGATCCAAGATCATCCGGGATGCGGAATTGAATATTCGTGCCCTCTATTTCAATGAACCCATCAATACCCCCAACGATGACTATAGTGCCGTTATCTCAGCAAACGGGAAGATGATGGTTTGGGCGAACAGCCGCACTTTTTACGAGGCAGTTTACATGTCAATAAGGGAAGGAAGCAACTGGAGCCAGCCCGTACTCATCACCCCCCAGATTGTATCGGACGGATACATGTTCCCTACCGGACTATCCGCCGACGGAACCACATTGCTGCTGGTAAAGGATGAACCAAGGAAAGATAGAGACATCTGGTACAGCCGCTATGACGGGCTACTCTGGAGCCCGGCCCAACCCCTGCATGGTGAATTAAACTCCAATGCAGAGGAGGATCATGCTTCATTCAGTCCGGATGGCGAAAGGATTTATCTCTCAAGTGACCGCCGTGGGGGAGAGGGCGGATTAGATATCTGGTACTCCGATCACCATGCCGATGGCCAGTGGGGCGAACCTGTAAATATGGGCCCTGTGATCAACACGGAAAAAGATGAAACGTCGGCCTATATTTCACCCGATGGCGGCAGGTTTATATTTGCCTCCAAGGGGCATTTTAACATGGGAGGTTATGACATTTTCAGGTGTGAAATACAGGAAGACGGTAGCTGGAGCCAGCCTACAAACATTGGGTATCCCATCAATACTACCGGTGATAATACCTTTTATGTGCCTCTAAATGATGGCCTTAGCGGACTCTATACCCGATTTTCAAATGATGCGGTTGGGATGCGGGATCTCTGGTATATCGAAATCCTGGGTGAGGACGGCTTCATCACTGGTGGATTAACAATGATGGCCGACCCTGTGGGATTGAGCTATAAAGATTTCGCCATTATCGTGGTGGATGAGGAGACAGGGGAAGAGATCGAAGTGATCTATGATGTCGAAACTGATTCTTTCAAGGCTCTCTCGGGGGAGAATAAGACCTACCGGGTAATCTCCTACAAGCAAGAATAATGTGAATGTACTGGTGAACAGAACGATTGCTCTCAGGGCTCCCGAACCTGAGGACCTCGATATAATGTACCTGTGGGAAAATAATACATCCATATGGCGCATATCAGGTACCCTGGTGCCCTTTTCCAAATTTATACTGAAGCAATACCTGGAAAATGCCGGAAAGGATATCTTCGAAACCAAACAGCTGCGTCTCATTATCCAGCTTAATTCCGACCACCGGCCTGTGGGCGCCATTGATTTGTTTGATTTCGACCCTTTTCATAAGCGGGCAGGGATCGGGATCCTGATCGCCAACCGGTCGGACAGGGGGAAAGGTTTTGCCAGCGAAGCACTGGAAACCTTGTTGGATTACTGCTTTACCGTACTGTCGCTTCACCAGCTCTATTGCGCGATTGCATCAGGAAATGAGGATAGCATCAGGCTTTTCAGGGCTGCCGGATTCACTCCTGTGGGTGAGAAAAAAGAGTGGTTGTTTAACGGCCGGAGCTATGAAAGCGAATGGTTGTTTCAGTGCATTAATCCGGGATAAGGGTAACCGGCATCTCCGAGATTCCAGGTCAATACTCGTAAACAGATGAAACCAATTTTCTTAATTTACTCAAGCGATGCATATGGTGGAATCTCCTTCAAAAAATCGACCTTCTGAGTCACAAAATCCAGGCGACAGCAATAGTGTTTCAACCCGTTGGTCACCATCAGGTACTTTACCCTGAAGACCATGTTGTACCGGGCTATCTGATCAAATGTATCAGCACTGATCTTTACCTCAGGAGCCTTGCATTCAACCAGCACAGCAGGCATGCCCGCAGGCTTGTGCACCAGAATATCACACCTTCGGATCATCTCGTTTAATTTCAGAGAATATTCGGTCATCATAAGCGAAGCCGGGTATCCCTTCTCCTCCATGAGGTATCGTGCAAATCGCTGCCTTACCTCCTCCTCAGGGGTGAGTACCACATACCTCTTCCTGAACCTGTCCAGGATAAGGTGTTTCCCACCCTCCTCCCGGTGCTGGAAATCATATTCCGGAAGATTCAGTTTTCGCATTTATTGAAGTATCTTTATGCAGGTTTACAATGTAGCAAAGATCGGCCTTAAAGGGGCTGCCGGGACTCAAAATATATGGGCATATGAAAACAAAACAGGAAATCATCGAGAACTGGCTACCGAGGTATACCGGGATTCCAACCGATAAGTTCGAAAAATATGTACTTCTCACAAATTTCCAGGGCTATCTCGACCTGTTTGTTTCCATTCATGAGACCGAGGTAGTGGATCCGCATGTGCCTATGCCTGCAGCCACGGCCGATGGAATCGTTATGATCAATTTTGGTATGGGTAGTGCCAATGCTGCAACCATCATGGATCTCCTGGCCGCTGTCCAACCCAAGGCGGTCCTGTTCCTTGGAAAATGTGGCGGATTAAAAAAGAAAAACGAGTTAGGTGACCTGATCCTTCCAATTGCCGCCATTCGGGGCGATGGCACTTCCGACGACTATATGCCCCCTGAAGTACCGGCCCTTCCCTCCTTCAACCTGCAGCGTGCCGTGTCCACCACCATCAGGAACCGGGATAAGGATTATTGGACAGGAACAGTTTTCTCCACAAACCGTCGTGTCTGGGAGCACGATAACAAGTTTAAGAAATATTTAAGGGTTGTCAGGAGCATGGCCATAGATATGGAAACAGCCACTCTGTTTACAGTTGGATTCGCCAATGGAATCCCCACAGGGGCCCTGTTGCTGGTCTCGGATCAGCCCATGATCTCAGAGGGGGTGAAGACCCGGAAAAGCGATAAGATGGTCACACAGAAGTTTGCAAAAATGCACCTCGAGATCGGGATTGAATCGCTCAAAGAGATCATCCATTACAGGGAATCTGTGAAACACCTGAAATTTTAATTAGTTTTGGGAATGACCTACGAACAGTTGATCGGTGAGCTGAAAAGTAAAACTTACAAGCCCCTCTATTTCCTGCATGGTGATGAACCCTATTACATTGACCGGGTCACCGACTTTATCACCCACCACGTACTCACTGAAGCCGAACAAAGTTTTAACCAGACCATCGTATACGGAAAGGACAGCGATGCGGCACAGGTGATCAATCTGGCCAAACGATTTCCAATGATGTCGAGCCACCAGGTGGTGGTTCTCAAAGAAGCCCAGGAACTAAAAGATTTTGAAACGCTGATTCATTACGTGGAGAATCCCCAGCCCTCCACTCTTCTGGTCATTAATTATAAGTATAAGAGTCCCGACAAACGAAAAAAGGTATTCAAGGCACTGGAGAAAAATAGCGTGAGTTTTCAATCTAAAAAACTCTATGACAACCAGGTTCCTGGTTGGATCTCGGGCTATACGTCCAATCGAAAGTACCGGATCGAGCCCAAAGCAGCGGCTTTGCTCGCCGAATTCCTGGGAAGCGATCTTTCAAGGATCGCCAACGAAGTGGAAAAACTCATCATCGCCATTGGTGACAAGGCACAAACGATCTCATCTTCCCATGTGGAAGAGAACATAGGGATCAGCAAGGACTATAACCAGTTTGAGTTGCAAAATGCCCTTGGAAAAAAGGATGTACTTAAAACCAACAGGATTATTGCCTATTTTGCCGAGAACCAGAAAAACCATCACATCACCCAAACCATTTCATCTCTCTACTACTTTTTTACCAAATTGCTGATGATCCATTATATAAAGGACCGTTCAAAGCAGAATGTGGCAGCCACACTCAAGGTTAATCCCTACTTTGTACAGGATTATGAGACAGCTGCGCGCAGATACCCCGCCGCAAAGCTGGTAGATATTATTTCCCTTTTAAGGGTCTACGATATGCGCTCCAAAGGATATCATGGCAGCACCACACCGGCAGGAGAATTGCTGCGCGAGCTGGTATTTAAAATTCTTCACCCATGATCACCATCATTATAGTCGTCATATCGGTGGTTTTCTCCGTGGCTGCATTCAGGTTCAGGGACCTGTTTTACCGGTTTGACCTCTCTCCCTACCATATCGTTCACAAAAAACAATACTACAGGATATTCACCCATGCCTTCCTCCATTCCGATTATGTACACCTCGGTATCAATATGCTGGTGCTTTATTCATTCGGAATAGGTATTGAGCAGGTATTCAATTCGCTGGAAGAGCAGGGAATCATCTTTTCAGGACCATTCTTTTTCATCCTGCTGTATGTGTCGGGCATTGCCCTTTCTGCCCTTTCTACCGTCACCCGTTACAGGAATGAAGAAAGATATAGCGCTGTGGGAGCATCTGGAGCAGTCTCAGCAGTGGTCTTCACCTACATCTTCTTTGCTCCGCTCCAGAAGATATACTTCTACATGGTGCTGCCCATTCCGGGTATTGTATTTGGAGTTCTCTACCTGGTCTATTCCAGTTATATGGGCCGGCGCAATAAGGACAACATCAATCATGCGGCGCATTTCTGGGGTGCTGTGATTGGCTTTCTCTTTCCCATCCTGATGGATCCTCAGTTAATCAGAGTATTCCTTGGAAATCTATTTCCACATTGGATGAGTTAACTGCAACCTCTCTCGATGCAAAAAGCCATATTTATAGACCGTGATGGTACGCTTAACCACAATCAGGATCACTATTATGTCTGGCGAATAGAAGATTTTCAGCTGAATCCGGGTGTGCCGGAAACTTTGGCCGCTCTCAAAGAACGCGGATTTTTGTTGGTAGTTATTACCAATCAGGGCGGGATAAGCCGGGGAGAATACAGCATAGTGGAGGTGGAAGCTCTTCATCTCCATATGGAATCATTGATGGAGCAGGAAGGAGTTGTGCTGGATGAAATCTACATCTGTCCGCACCATCCCGACCAGGAAGCGTGCCTGTGCCGGAAACCTTTGCCGCTGATGATCGAAAAAGCGCTATCCAGGTTCGATATTGATCCGCGACAATCCTATTTCATTGGAGATTCGGCGCGGGACATGCAAGCGGGTGAAGCAGCAGGCCTGACTCCTATCCTGATTGAGCCGAATAGTGATCTGACACAGGTGCTGGATCAGATTCGTTAGGATCAGTTTAGCCCCGGATCTTCCGGGAAATTGGCCCAGGCCCGGTATTTGTTGTTGTAACGCGCGAGTGTATCGCTCCAGAATTCAGATCCAATTCCCTGCATGACCATTCTGGGTGGCATCTTGCCCACCAGCCAGGCATTTTCTTTCATCTCCCCATCAAGCTGATTGGCAGACCACCCGGCGTAGCCCAGGAAGAAACGAATCTCGAAGGGTTTAATCCTGCCACCGGAAATCATCTCCTTGATGTGATCAAAATCACCGCCCCAGAAGACGCCGTCGTCTACCTCTACACTCTCGGGTATCCTGTTGCCCAAGGTATGCACATAATGCACGGTATTGTGGCTTACCGGACCTCCTATGGATACAGAAAACTCAGATTTTGGAAAATTATCGACGACCTCATTTATCTTAAGTTCCAGAGGTTTATTAAGGACAAATCCCAGGGTTCCCTCTTCATTATGCTCCGTCAGATAAACGATGGAGCGACGGAAGTAATTATCGCTCAGGAAGGGTTCCGAGATCAGGATCTTTCCCTTTTCCACCACATTTTCATTGACAATATGAAAGAAATCGATGTTCAGATCCATTTTCAATTGTTTTGCTGTTTGGCAAGTTACTCGAATTTTATATTATTCAAAACGAACCTCCAAGAAAAATAGTATCTTGAGGAGATATCGGCCGAACCTTATGACGCTAAAAGAAGTAAGGACTCCAACCCTGTTTCAGGCATTGATTCCTATTATTGTGCTGATCACCCTTTTGGTGCTGAATGTGGTCCATTTTGGAGATCATACCCTTGATGGATCTAACCAGTTTGCACTGATCATGGCCGCTGCGACAGCAGGTATCATAGCCATCTCCCTTGGTGTAAGATGGTCTCATATACGGGATAGCATGGTTAAAAGTATTGGTTCCGCCATGCCATCTATCCTGATCCTGCTCATGATAGGAGCGCTCTCCGGTACATGGCTGTTGAGCGGAGTGGTTCCCACACTTATCTATTATGGATTAAAGGTATTCAATCCGAAAATCTTCCTGTTTGCTACCGTGATCATTACAGGGATGGTGTCACTGGCCACAGGATCTTCCTGGTCCACTGTTGCCACGATGGGTATCGCTCTCATTGGCGTAGGGCGGGCCCTGGGTATTGCCGATGGTGTGGTAGCAGGCGCCGTGATTTCAGGAGCCTATTTCGGCGATAAGATGTCTCCGCTCTCGGATACCACTAACCTGGCACCGGCCATGGCAGGAACGGATCTGATCACGCACATCAGGTACATGACTATTACCACGGTCCCGGCCATGTCAATTACCCTGGCCATATTCCTGGTTATTGGATTTACCTATAAATTCGATGCCTCACCAGGTGATATCGAATTGGTGTTGAATGCCATTGCATCCAAATTCAGAATCACACCCTGGCTTCTGCTGGTTCCTGCTCTCCTGGTCTTTATTATTGTCAAAAGGGTCCCTCCCCTTCCTGCCCTGCTTGCAGGATCTTTGATGGGTGCACTCTTTGCCATCATTTTTCAACCCCAACTTATCAGGGAAGTGGCCATGAAACTAGACAGCACAAGCACCTCCTTATTCAATGCATCTTATGTCACAGTTATGCAATCGATTTTCGGTGAAATAAACATTACAACCTCAGATGAGATGGTGAATGAGTTACTCACCAGTGCAGGTATGCAGGGAATGCTGAAAACCATCTGGCTTGTCTTATCTGCCATGGCATTCGGGGGTGCCATGGAATCGGCCGGACTCCTGGATAAGATTACCGGGATGGTCATCCGCTGGGCCCAATCAACTGGTTCGTTGGTCGCCTCGACCATCGCATCCTGCATATTTTTCAATATTACCGCATCGGACCAGTATATTGCCATCGTAGTACCCGGGCGCATGTTTGCAGACACCTATAAGAAACGTGGATTAAAGCCGGAAGTACTGAGTCGTACCCTGGAAGACGGAGGGACCCTCACCTCGGTCCTGGTCCCCTGGAATACAGGCGGGGCAACCCAGTCACGGGTTCTGGGCGTACCCACCATGGCGTATGTCCCCTTCGCCTTCTTTAACTTACTGAGCCCCCTCTTCAGCATCCTAATCGCATACCTTAACTACCGCATTCGAAGGTATGGAGATGATGAACCGGGTACTAAATCAAGAATTTAGCCGGGTTAATAGATCTCCGGGTATTTTTCAGGATCTGTCTCGTGCATGATCCGGTACACCGATTCAAAGACATCCTCGGCATTCGGATTGGAGAAGTAATCACCGTCAGAACTGTAAGCCGGCCTGTGGTCCCGGGCAGTGATGGTAACAGGTTCAGAATCCAGGTAAAAATAAGCCTTCTGCTCTTCAAGTACTTTTTGCATCATATAGGCAGTGGCCCCACCAGGCACATCTTCGTCAAAAAATATTACCCGGCCTGTCTTTTTTACCGAATCCAGAATCGCATGTCCGAGATCAAAGGGAAGCAAGGTTTGTACATCTATTATCTCCACATGGATGTTGAATTCCCGGAGTTGCTTGGCAGCTTTGGTGGCAATCCGGACACAAGACCCATACGTGACTACCGTCACATCGCTGCCTTCAGTAATTACCTCCGGAACTCCCAAAGGAATTCGAAATTTACCCATATTGTTTGGCCGGTAGTCCCTCAAGCCATAGACTTTCAGAGGTTCAATGACAAGGGCTGGATCATCTCCCTTCAACAAGGTGTTGTACATTCCTGCTGCCTGGGTCATATTCCTTGGGACACACACATGGAGTCCTCTAATCGAATTAATTACCATGCTAAGGGGAGACCCTGAATGCCAGATACCTTCCAGGCGGTGACCCCTGGTACGAATAATTAATGGTGCGATTTGCGCTCCTTTTGTACGCCAGTGCAACGTTGCCAGATCATCACTGATAGCCTCCAGGGCATATAACAGGTAATCGAAGTACTGGATCTCGGCAATAGGACGCAACCCTCTGAGTGCCATGCCAATTCCCTGGCCAATAATGGTAGTTTCTCTGATCCCCGTGTCCGTTACACGCAATTCGCCATACTTTGCCTGTAAGCCCTCCAGGCTCTTGTTTACGTCTCCTATCTTTCCGGCGTCTTCTCCGAAGATCACAATCCTGGGATCCTGTTCTAAAAGTGCATCAAAATTATCCCTGATAATCTCCCTCCCGGTGAGCCTTTCAGAACTTTTTGCGTAGGTGGCCGGAACAGGCTCCACCTTCAAAGGGGAACGGTCAGTCTCTGAATAAAGGAAGGTGCTGTACCTCTTCCGATTTTCTTCTTTGTATTCGGTGAGCCAGGCAGAAATCGAGGCCTGAAATTCTTTTCGTACAGGACATGTGGGACACAGGTGTCGCATAATTCGCTTGGCGGTTCCCTGGATATCCCTTCTTACAGGATACATGATCCTCTTCAGGTCGCGGCTCAGGATTCCGAGCTTATCCACCCCTTCATTCTCACACAGACAATTCCTGTTATCAATGACGGTAAGAAAATCGTCCCGTTCCTTATAAATTGGACCTATGTAGTTTTTCCAGGCAGTATCCCTGGCCTCCTTTGCTTCAGCTGATACCTTATCTTTGATCGCTGAAAGTTCAGTTTCCACAGCCAGTCCCGATTCGAGGATCCATTGTTCCATCCTGAGAATGGGATCGTGTGCTCCCTCCCACTCCAACCGTTCTTTGGATTTATAGCGTTCATGGCTGCCGGAGGTGGAGTGTCCGCTGGGTTGTATCATCTCATCCACATGAAATAAGATGGGCACATGCTCCTTGCGGCATTTTTTTACTCCATCGGCAAATACCCTGACCATCTCCGGATAATCCCAGCCATTTACCCTGTAGATGAGTATTCCGTTGGACCCCTTCTTCTTTTTAAAGCCCTCCAGGGCCTCAGAAATACTTGCCTTTACAATCTGCTTATCCTTGGTCACCGAAATTCCATATCCGTCATCCCAGACAGCCATAGCCACAGGAACCTGTAAAACGGCAGCTGCATTGATGGCTTCGAAAAAATGCCCTTCGGCCGTACTTGCATCTCCTATGGTTCCAAAAGCTACTTCGTTCCCACTTTTCGAGAACTGCGTCATTTTGGAGAGTTGGCTGTTTTCTCTGTAAAGTTTGGATGCATATCCCAATCCCACCAAGCGCGGCATTTGACCTGCCGTGGGTGAAAGATCGGCAGAGGAATTCTTCATTTCTGCCAGGTTATTCCAAGTGCCATCGGGATTGATGCTCTTTGTTGCAAAGTGATTGTTAAAATTTCTACCGGCACTCCCCGGATTTAACAGCTCGTCGGTGTGACCGTAGATCTGGTAGAAAAACTGTTCGGCGGTAGTGATACCTGTGGCCATCATGAAGGTGTGGTCACGGTAATAACCTGATCTCCAATCGCCTTTCTGAAAGTTTTTGGCCAGGGCAATCTGGGCTACTTCCTTGCCATCTCCGAAGATACCGAATTTGGCCTTTCCCGAAAGCACTTCCTTGCGAGCCAACATTGCTATTTCTCTACTTAACAACGCGAGCTCAAAATCGGCAAGTACCTCTTCTTTTTTTAAATCTATCGATTTTTGTGACATGCCAAAATATATTCCGATTCTCCTATAAACATCCAGGGTTTACTATCTTTGCCTCTGAATCGGACATTGTTTCAGACAAAAGTAATTCTTTATTGTTCAGATGTTTTTAAAGATCCTTATTTTCGCGATCGTTGTTGTTGGCATTTCCACGCTGGGATTGATGCTTAATATACTGGTAAAGAAGAAGGGGAGATTCCCGGCTTACCGGGTAGGGCACAATCGCGATATGCAAAGGCTGGGTATCACCTGCGTGAAACACGAAGAGATAAGTTGCCACAACAAACGACTAAAGGAAGGAAAAGAATGCGATGGGTGTCAACAACTGGTCTGATCGGTTGTTATACCCTTAGATGATGTGATAAAGATCCCGCCCGGGATTGTATAGGAGAGGGGGTCAGATTTTAGAAGAGGAGGAAATGAGATGCTTAAATTACTATTAATCACGGTAATACTTATGGGGATTGCTTTTACGGGACTGGCAATCCGGATTCTTCTTGAACGCAATGGCCAATTTTCCGGGGGAAGTTGCCAGTCACGATCTGACGGATTGGATGAGAAGGGACTCTCCTGCGGGTGTGGGCGAGGCGAGTGTGTATCTGATAGAGCACAGAATATTCCCTGATCGGTCTCGCCTTTTAAAAAGTTTACTCTTTTATAAGTTTACTCTCTTATAAGTTTTGCTTTTTTATCTGTATCAATTAACTCCAGGTTAATCCCGAAGCGGGTTAGCATGAAAGCAATGTGTTCATTCTCAAATGCCTCTCCCGGTTGGGGTTTTACGAGGGTGACCACCCCTTTATTTTCGAGATTGCCCATTTCATCATTCAGGTTTTCACACTTGAAACAA
>CAZCQL010000002.1:12474-65949 GCA_964500835.1 uncultured Bacteroides sp. | reverse complement strand
CCCTTTATTTTCGAGATTGCCCATTTCATCATTCAGGTTTTCACACTTGAAACAAAAGTGATGGAATTCACTGCAAAACATAGGTGGTCAATTATCATCTTATGTAGGTTTCGGGATTGCTTACTAGCTAAGTAATGAGGTTAATTTCTCATCAAGTTTTTCGATTAGGATGTTTCTGTTAAATAATTCATTTGCAGCTTGAATGCAGTTTTTTCCTTTTTTTGTTACCTCTTCGCGGTTCGATCCAAGTTGTTTTATATTTTCTTTCAGAGCTATGTAATCTCTGGGGGGAGAGGTCCACCCAAGATTATTGCTGTGTATAATATCAACTGCTTCACCATCTCCCGAATAGAGTACAGGCAAACCGGCTGCCATGGATTCATATATTTTTGACGGTACAGCGCCATAGAGGTGTTGCACAAGCGGAACAATAGTTGCCGTGTACTTGGTGATTTCTTCCGGAATTTTATCCCTGTGCACCTGTCCATGATAAAACACCCCCCGATCCGGATTCACGGCTAAAAATTCCTCCAGTTCTTTTTGTTCAATACCTGCTCCATATATATGAAATTCAACACCTAATTCGCTGAAATCAATATTCTTGCAAATATCTACTATCCCTTGTGCAACTCCTAATAATCCTGTATAAACAATTCTTGATTTCTGGGGTAAACCACTATTCTTTGACGGTCGAAATCTGGAAGGATCTACTCCATTGTGAAATAGATAGGTTCTGATTGCACCATGAAGAGTCAGGTGATCAACGATCTCCCTGGATTGCCCTAAGCAAAGATAAGATTTAGAATACAGGCGCCTTTCAATTCGTTCAAACAACCTGTAGAGCGACCCTTCAGAAATGGCTCCCAGCTCCTTTGCGGTGAGTGGCCAGACATCAGAAACATTCAGGATCATTTTCGAGCCTGAAAGACGCGACAGCAGTAACGCTGATAACCCCACGAGCATTGGAGGACTCTGTACTAGCAGATACTGGAATTTCTTTTTCCTCATGTAGGGGAGAGAAAAAAGCACAGAAAAGGAAAATGAAATCCAGTTTAGCAATCTAAGAATGGGCCTTTTGCTATTTGACGGATAGAGCCAATATCTCCGTATCTCGATCTCATCCAGATACTCGGTTAATCTGAATTTTGCACGATAGCCATCAAAAATCTTCCCGAGAGGATAGTTTGGCATTGAGGTGATGACTGATACCTCCCAGCCGAGGGACTTCAATCCGGTTGCCATCTCATGCAATCGATTTGGAGCAGCCCCCATTTCAGGTTTGTAAACCTGCGAAAGTATTCCTATTTTTTTCACTTCTCCCGAATCAATTTATCGAACGTGAGCACCGTATTCAGCCTGTTATGAAATAAAACCTCAATCACATTGGATTTGATCAATTGATTGTACCCTGCCGCATAGCTAGATGGAGAAGATGAAACATGATCTGCTTTGTCGAATTGCATTTGTCCCCCTGAAAATCGAACTTTTCCTCCCTTCACCACAGGGTCAACATCCGGATGGAAATGGAACCGGGCGATTCCTTCGAAACCCTTTTTTCCTATGAATGAATCGGCTATTCTCACAGAATCACCTTTAAAATGAAAACCCCTCTCATGTCGTACACCAAATCGGGAATAACCCGAATGTGTTGCTTCATAAGATATCCCGGTTTCCTTATATCGACTTACAAAAGCCCTTCTTCCCATCCGGAACCCTCCCCAAACCAGGGATGAATCAATATCCCTGAATTGAACCGTATTATGAGCTGAAGTCCCCCTTTCGTATTGCCGTCGCTGGTTTTTTTCATAAGTGGAAATACCCGTATCCACAATCAGGGGCTTATCGTGAACCATCAAATCAAAGCTGAATGTATCGGCGTGGGAATGCCCCGGAATATAGGGAGCCATAATACTTCCCATAGTTATGCGAATTTGATACAGTGCCGTATTATAACATCTGAACCCGCTTTCCCGCAATTTGACTGTTCGGACAGCTACCTGCAACCGATCCGCATATTCGGATATTTGTGCTACCCTGGGTGCCATTCCCTCCGTGCTATCATTAAACATTGGGAGAGTTCCGTCGGAATAACTCAATTCATTGACCCAACCCAGCATAAATGAAATTTTTACCTTGAGAATATCAATGAGTTCATCCTGGTCAGGAAACACTTTATTGTGTATCAGCAGATTCAGGCAGTCCAGCATCCTGTCGAGCATAATAAGCTGGTACATAGGGCTTTGTTCGAAATGCCCGCCATCTTTCAAAACCTGTTCCTCCAATTCTTTTAAGAGAATTTTTTTTGCCTTTCTATAGAATACTTCGTGCCTGAAATAAAGTGCTGCAAATAATAGGGAAAATCCATTCTCCAAAAGATGGTTCCCATACAAATGATACTCAATAGTATCATTCAGAATCAAATACTGAGCAAACAGGCTGTGATTGATCCTTGCCTCCGCGATGTGGTGATGTGATAAAAACTTAATCCAGTTTATTCCTCTCAGGGAAGTAGGGTAAGGTGCTATGCCAATAGGATTGCTCCCGGTGGAATGAATAAATTCATTGATGAACGCTAAACCATCCTTCTTAGTCATCGTTTCCTGAAGGATAAAGTCCATGTAATTCAGGTGATAGGCCCATAGCAACCCATGCCCGGTATCATTCCAGTTAATTCCATGCAGCATCTGCTTCTCCTGATTAAGAAACTGGAACCTCCCTTTCTTAACAGATTCGGGCTTCGCTATCCATCTTTGGAAGTTCAGATGACTGGCGTTGCATTCAACCTCAAATTTGTAGGAAAATCCCGTGAGTTTTCGGATGACAGTTCGGGTCCTGTATCTTACCTGATTCCATATTTGTACAGGCTTCAGGTATCTGAGAGTCTCCAGGTATAGAAACGGCCTCATCTGCCGGCAAGATAACAATTCACGATCTTCTCTGTCCTTAATTCTCTTCCCACCTTACCCAGATGATATGCCGTATCAAAAAACAGATCATCCTCAAAAGCCATATCCTCGGGAGTACATAACACCGGGAAATTCAAATCGCGTTTCAGGTCAGAATAATATTTCCCGATGATCTCTTTGTTCTGTTCAAAATCTGTAATGGGGATCGGTGGAAAAATGAAATAGATCTGTGCTCCATTATCGTAAACCTGTTTTGCATACCTGTTTAGGACCCCAATTTCTTCATAGTATCTGTACTCCAGCTTACTAAAAGCAGCCCGATCCTTTGGGTTTTCATAGTTCAGATATCCGATGGCATCCCCGTATTTATTGATTGTTCTGGAGTGCAGATAAACCGGGCTGGACTTCTTTACCGGCTTTAAAACGATATTCTGACAGGACTCGATATTGTTCTTTAGTGAATTTCTGAGCCTTATTAATACTGGAATTTGAGAATTCTCAATAAGCTGGTAGGACGAAGGAAAATACTGTATTACCTCTTCCCTTGCCCGATCATCTATACCGGACTCAAGGAAGTATTCCACGCTAAGAATAAGGATGTCTCCCTTATGGATTTTCCCGACGGTTTGTTCTAAAATCAGATCCAGTCCGAAACCTGCAAAAAGGGCCATGTTGACCACATTGAACCCCAACTTCTCCTCCAGCATTGCTGAGTTTAATCCATAAAAAGCATTTGACCCGCCTGCTATAATTATCTTCGGCGATTCCAGATTCTCCAGGCGGTTGTTCTTATCAATAATGGCGGCCGTCGGATTATCAATATATCTCAAATTCCGGCCCCCTATGCGGATAAAAACAAGCGGTCCTAAAAACAATGTTGCCGTTAGAATAAACAGGATAAGCCTTTGAATAAATCGTTTCATAGGATGTTAGAACTGGAAATAAATGAACGGTTGAGCCTTGCCGGTGGATGCAACAATACTCAGGATTATCACATGGTAACTTACCCATCTTAGCAGGGTGTTATATCTGAAAATATGAGCAATCGCATATTCCCTTTCTCTTCCCGACCATTCAATCATCACAAATAAACCAAGTATAAAAAAAAGAATTACTGAGGCAAAACGTTTGTCGTATATGGGTACCTGAAAAAGTGAGACTGAGAATAATTTCTCTAAAATATCAAATGCCATATTCATGTTTTCAGATCTGAAAAACACCCAGGCAAATACTGTAATTAAAAATGTGAGAGTAATCTGGAAAAACTCCTTCACACTTGGGAAGATCCTTCCTTCAGCCGCTATCACACCCACATTTTTTCTGTTTAGCTGTAACAGCATCAGGGGCAGAAAATAACATGCGTTTACAAACCCCCATGCAAGAAAGGTCCAGTTTGCGCCGTGCCAGAACCCACTTACCAGGAAAATAATAAAAATGTTTCTAACCTGCTGCCATTTCCTTCCCCTGCTGCCTCCAAGCGGGATATAAACGTAATCCCTGAACCAGGTGGAAAGAGAAATATGCCATCGCCTCCAGAATTCGGCAATATCCCTCGAAAAATAGGGAAATGCAAAGTTCCTCATAAGCTTGAATCCAAACAATCTTGATGTTCCGATGGCAATATCCGAATAACCCGAAAAGTCACCATAGATCTGGAAAGCAAAGAATAGGGTTCCTATGAATAATGTACTTCCGTTTGATTCTGAATGATGCCCGTAAATATAATTTGCATAATAGGCACAGTTGTCGGCAATCACAATTTTCTTAAACAATCCCCAGAGAATTTGTCTCATTCCATCCACCGCACCTGTATAATCAAAATTCCTGGGTTTATAGAACTGAGGCAAAAGGTTTGTTGCCCGTTCAATGGGTCCTGCCACAAGCTGAGGGAAAAAGCTGACGAACGCGAAAAAAGAAATTATATCTTTAGTTGGTTCCAGTTTCCGCTTATACACATCTATGGTATAGCTCAGTGTTTGAAAAGTATAGAAACTAATTCCAACCGGAAGGATCACATTTAACCTCTTCACACTAATGGGCTCGCCCAGCAAGGTAAATGCCTGTGAAAAACTTTCAGCGAAGAAATTGAAATACTTGAAGAATCCAAGGAATCCAAGGTTAATCAGGATGCTTACCAGTAAAAGAAGCTTCCTTCTTCTCACATGACCAGTCCGTGATAATTTTAATCCGACAGTGAAATCCACCACAGAACTGAACATGATTAAAGAAAGAAATCTCCAGTCCCACCATCCGTAAAATACATAACTAGCCACAAGCAACATTAGATTCTGTATTCTAAGATTGCGCTTGGTAACGAACCAGTATAGTACAAATACCAATGGCAGGAATATGGCGAACTCGATGGAAGTAAATAACATTATCCGTTCTTCTTAGCTATTGAACAAAGCATGTCCCTACTCATATTTTTTGTCAAATGAGAGAAAATACTTCCAATGTGCAGCTGGCCAGCTGCTCTCCATATGACGCCTGTTTATCACCCTTCCGTCAAAGGAATGGTAATTCTTAAAGTTCGTTCCACTGAAAATAATCTTATGGTATTGCTCAATCAATCCAAGTGTCTCTTCTCTAATATGTTGCATCTGCCCAAAAGGAATGGAAAAGTAATCACTGGAGATGCCGGTTTCTGCTTCAATTACCTGCTTGTTATGCAGGATCTGGTGCTCAACAAACTGATAATCGTCCTGATTCATATCAATATGATCATAGGTATGTGAACCTATTATATGCCCTCTATTGCTTAAATCCTTTATCTGGGACCAGCTCATCGGAGTCTTTCCCGGGGTGAGTATCACATTTTGTGTAAACGCTTTCAAATAGACCTCATCTCCATTCACAAATCCCCCGTTAATAAAAAAAGCTGCATTGGTATTAAATTCCTCAAGCACCGGTGCGACAATAGAATGACACTCTTCAAATCCATCATCAAAAGTAAATGCAACCAGGGCACTTTTTGGTTGGTTTCTTTTTTGAACGAGTTCAACTGCTTCCTCAATTCTAACAAGTTCACAGTGCTTCATCAAATAGCTTATAAAGTCATAATAAATGTTCCTGTCGGGGATCGATCGTGTGGTGAAATGAGAACTCAGAATATGTATTCCCGGAGTAATGGAACTGAATGTCCCTAATATAGAAAGCAAACCACTTCTGGCTATCTTCCTCATTCTATATGTTGAAAAATCCATTGCATTATATTTTATTACATTCCCTGATTTCAACCCATTCATTCATTTGGAGAGACTTCAGCGACGCAAAGGTGGCCTTTGTAGTATTCACAATTTCATCGAATGGAATAATGGGTACCCCACTCTGCTCAACGGAATTGTACAGCAACCTGAATTGGTTCACATGGCCTTTGTTCTGACGGGAGCTCATGTTTCTGAATCCCTTTATGCCATACCCATGCAATGCCCGCCAATTATCAATTACCATTGTTTTCTGAAGACTGTGGACTTCTATCCTCTCCTTGGTATATTTCTTGCTCCCGTTAGCGAAATAGTGAATGGTCGCACTGCTCCCACTGGCATACTTGAGCAGGATCGATGCATTATCTGTGCCCGCATCCGGATTCTCTCCCAGGGCATTCATACAAACCGATACAATCTTACTCCCGGTAAGATAGGTGCAGAGATCAAAATAATGACAAGCCTCACCCAGGATCCTGCCGCCCCCTTCCTCAAGATCATGAACCCAAGACTCGCGGGGTATAAAACCTGCGTTCATGGTTGCAACAATATTCATTACACACTCGCCAAGCAGCTCTTTCATTTTAACAGCAAAAGGAGAGAATCGCCTGTTAAAGCCAACAACCACCATCTTTCCTGCCACCTTCCGAGAATCGACAATTTTATCCAGTTCTTCGGGCTTAAGACAAAGGGGCTTTTCAACGAACACATGTTTTCCTGCCTCTAGTCCCTGCAGGACCATGGATGCATGAAGATTATGCCTGGTAGTAATTAGTACCAGCGTTACCTCCGGATCGTTCAGAATCTCTTCGGAATCTGCAGTCGCCTTCAGTATTCCACCCTTCTTTGCAAGCGATACAGCAGATAAGCCTTTGGCACTTGCGATGTATTTGGCCTGTACACCGATTTTTTTTAATGTGGGAATTATCATGGACGAGGTGAAATTTCCGGCGCCTATGATTCCTGTAATTCCTTTTGATGGATCAAATGATGATCCGGATACTTCTACCGTTCGTTCATGCGATGAACCATTGCTATAATGAAGGATGGATGCGATGGATCCTTTCTTTCTCATGTCGCCATATATCTTCATAAATTCCGGAAGATCCAGGCGTTCGGTTATCAAGGGTTTTACGTCCAGGCTGGTATCTTTAATTGCATGAAGTACAGCCAGAAAATTACGGTTCTCCGTCCATCGAACGAAGCCAATGGGGTAATCCTGTCCCTTCTGTTCAAATGCATCATCGTATCTGCCGGGACCGTATGAACAAGACACCTGAAAGGAAATTTCCTTTTCATAAAAGTCATTTCTGTTAAGCTCAAGATTCACCACCCCCACTAAAACGATGCGTCCTCTTTTTCTGCACATTCGGGCCGAATCATGCACTATCCTGTCTCCCTTTGCCGAAGCAGTGATTATTACTCCATCTGCACCAATGCCTCCTGTATATTCATTGACTATTGCATCCGGTTGCCTGCCCTCCCCTGCTTCAAATGCTGTAATTCCAAACTTCTTGGCAAGTGTGACCTTTTGCGGATCAAAATCGTATCCAATTGCACGACATCCGTGCGCTTTTAGCAATTGAACTGTGAGCTGTCCTATTAAGCCAAGTCCAACCACCACTATGGTCTCGCCAAAAGTTGGTTCAATCAATCGTATTCCCTGCAGTGCAATGGAACTTACCACTGTAAAGGTTGCCTCATCATCTGATACGCCTTCAGGTATTTTTACAGCCAGATTCTCGGGAATGCATACATATTCAGCATGTGGCCCATTGGAAGCAACCCTGTCTCCCTTCCTGAAACCTCTAATTTTACTACCTACCTCTTCCACAATTCCAACATTACAGTAACCTAGTGGCAATGGATGATTAAGCTTATTAAACACCGCATCAACCGTAGGCAATACTCCATCTGTCTTCATTTTATCAAAAACCTCTCTAACCTTTTCGGGCTGCTGTTTGGCTTTCTGAAGGAAACCGGCCTGACCGAATTCAACCAACATCCTTTCTGTTCCT
Organism: uncultured Bacteroides sp.; assembly: GCA_964500835.1. Classification (GTDB taxonomy): domain Bacteria; phylum Bacteroidota; class Bacteroidia; order Bacteroidales. The sequence goes on along the minus strand of CAZCQL010000002.1, from coordinate 57,822 downwards.
AAGGATACCAGTGATGCTGTTGTTTTTATCAGCAGGGTACCAGGTTCAACTTTTGGGACCGGTACATCCGTCAGCAAAGTCTTTCCATTTCTTATATCTTGAATAATCTGTTTCATTTAGGATAGTGTTTCAATACAAATTGCTAAGTATTTTTCTGTTCTTTCAAAGGGTGAATTAAATTTGAGGAGTTGCTCCCTTCCTTTCTCTACCAGACTCTCCTGCAGCTCTTTTTTATGTGCGAGCTCTTTAATTCTGGCAGCGATTTCCTCGGGAGAAAACGGATCAAAATAAAGTGCAGCCTCTTCGCAAATTGTATGTGCAAATAATAGATCTGAGGTCAAAATTGGGGTGTCGGATGCCATGGCTTCCGGATAGGAGGCAGAAAATGATTCCAATAGGGTAGGAAGCAGCATCGCATCACATTGTTTGTAAATGCTTGGGAGATATTGCAAATGGACCGGACCAATATTTTTTATTGACTTGCTGTTCCCCCCAAACAACTGATCAAAATCACCATCAGGGATTGTCAGGAAAAAACCATATGATATTTCCGGATCCAATTCAGAGAGTACCTGGGCTGTTCTTCTAATAATTCCCAGATTTTTATGTGGATAGTTTGCACTTACTGTCAACAGTTTATAGTCAAATTGATGGATGCCGGGAATGGGGAAATGTCCAGATTGGTTTTGAAAAAAGAAATGAGAGGCGGTATTGGAGACTACCCTTAACCGTGCAAGCGGGATTTTTCCATACTTGTTCAGCCGGCGTTTTACCTCTTCGGTCTCCCCTACGAAAACATCTGCATCCTGTTTAGCCTGAAGCAACAGCAGGCTGTTTTTGATCTTCCTTAAGATTCGTTTTTTTCCTGACAGCACCTTATAAGCGACACTATCCGGGTTAATAGTCCATCCAAGAGCAAAACCCATCACATGGGGTGCCTTTGGCCGCCAGTAGGAAGGACCAAATACAGTGAATATACAATCAGGGTCAATTTCCTTTTCTAATTTTTTAAAATGTCTTACACTCTTCAGACGGTGCCTCAACGAAACAGGATAATACGTCATAGGGTAGAATCGAAAATTACCCGGATACGCCTCTGTATTAATTTGAGGTAAAAGATCACGTGACATAAACACATGAAAGTCATGATCCGGAAATCCAATGCATTCTTTGATGAAAGAGACAGCTGCCTGAATGCCGCCTCCTTTTTTCAACGTTGCAGTATTTATGACCAGTCTCATACGGGTAAGTTCTATTGCCTCTCAAATGGACCCAGATCGGGTGAATTCCCTAAGAATGGCAGGCCAACATCAGTACCTGCGTCGATCAAATCACTATCCGGACTCAGCCGTAAAAAATCTGAATCCTTCAGGCTCCCGTCCGGATTGCGCTCTGCTCTAATTCCGGCAGAATCCACACTAATAAAATCAGTCTCGTCTACCTGGATGCCCAGATTCCACTGATTATACTCCTGGAGCACATTCGAACCAAATGCACCTACCTCGCTGTTCCGGAACGCTATACTATTCTTTAAAATAATTTCCTCTTCGCCGGAGTTTAATGCATATCCGCGTTGCTTATTGGCATAGGAGATATTGTTGTACAAACGAATCTTCACATCCCCTGCATTCTGGTCGTATCCCACATGGAGATTGTTGTATGCAACACAATTGTTCAGGATACGTTGATATTCATTCAAAGGTTTTTTCGAGGTTCTTCCGAGCTTAAATCCACTTCCGTCCCCCTGAGCGTAGCCGTTTGAAAAGGACCAGCAGGAATCAATCCGGACCACTCCTTCATTATCCCAAAAATCATACCCATCGTCGGAATTGTTCCACGATCTGCAACCTATATACGCAAGCCGGCTTGTTCTTGAATGCGTGTTTCCAACAAACCCGTCGGCTCCCTGTCCGGATATTTCTGATTTGTAATCATAGTTGCTGTAGGAATCGCAATTTCTGTATGTGATTCGCTCACTTAGCTCCCATACCACAAACCCGGTACCTCCAATATGGTGAGCCGACACATTTTCATACACTATGTTGTCACAGTTCTTGGCCACAAACCCAACCGTACCCCCGTCATCAGATTGATCCAGATTCTTGATACTGATGCCTTTCAGGTGCCAGAATTCACACTCGTTGAGGTAAATCCCATACTTGTAACCTTTGGCCGAGCGCTCCTTAAAATCAAGTACAGGGATTTCCCCCGGAAAATTGAAAATACATATGGGATAACCCTCGACGCCATCCCGGTCGGAAACGAAAATCCCGAAGTCCCGGTCAGGATATGCATAATTGCCTCCCCGTATAAAAACCGTATCTCCTGCCTCTGCCGTATTAAATGCTTTCTCCCAGGTGGCCCAGGGTAACTCGGTGGTGCCCGGATTTAGGTCATCTCCATCCATGGCCACGTAATAAACTTCTGTATCGATATCAATTGGAGGAACAACATCTTTCTTGCATCCTGTTACTAACGATATAAGTATTAAATAGTTAAAGATTCGCTTCATGCAATTTCTCATAGATGCCCTCATACTGTTCTGCCATTTTTGAAATGGACCAATTGTTTGATATTTGTTTTGCATTTCTTATCCTGATTGTGGTTTCGCCTGATCGCAACAATACGTTTCGAATTACCTCAGCTGTGTGACGTGTATCTGCCGGGTTTACAAAATATGCCGATTCCATTGTTAAAATCTCCCTGTGGGATGGAATATCCGAAACAACCACCGGGCATTCACAAACCATCGCCTCCATGATGGTATTGGGACATCCTTCGAATCTTGAAGGAAAGTAAAACAGAGAAGCCTGTTTCATCAATCCCCATATCTGGACAGGTGGAAGATGACCCGTGAAACATACTCTATGATCAATTCCCAGCTGTTTGCTCTTAGTTTCAAGTTTCTCTCTCAGAGATCCTTCGCCACATATGACGCCATCGATGGCAGACGTTTTATTCAATTCGGCCACTGCATCCAGAAAAGCTTCCACATTCTTTTGGTATTCAAGCCGACCCACAAACATAAGATAAGGACTACCGCATTCCAGGAATAGATCCGCCCTTTCAGGTTGTGCATTCTCCATTTCTTCCAGCGGAAGACTGTTACGGATGATGTACCTTCGATCATCCGGGACTTTCTTGTGCCAATATTCATCTCCACCTATGGAATTGGAAACAAGTGCATCAACCTTTGAGGCTACCCGGACCCTTATTCTGCGTTTTACGGATTTCGAATAATTCATTGCTGAATTAGCTTCGCGGATCACCCATGGTATACCTGTAATCCGGGATGCAATCCCCCCCAGAACATCCATCTGAGGATTCCATGTATGCAGGATATTAGGTTTGATTCTCCTGATCAACCTCACCATTTGAATCAATAGCTGAAAATCATGGGCAGACCTGAATTTTAACTTATGGAGTTCCACTTGCGGCCACCGGGTGGGAACTGGTCCGTCCGCCATATAAACAATATGAACCTGGTTCCCATTTTGGATCAAATGAGAAGCGAGATGGCTAAGTTGACGTTCTGCACCACCCCCGCTCAAACAGGGTATGAAATTCATGATACGCATATCACAGGGTGCCTGATATTTTATTCTGATGAAAAATCAACCCGCCTCTGTTTACTTGATTTAATGTGGAACAGCGATGGCCCTACAACCAACCGTAACATGATCAGAAAGGGGATCATATCCCATATAATATTGTTTAAAAAACTGAAAGTGGTGTCCCGATAGGTGTAGTAAATCTGAAGACACATGTAGGCATAGAACACTGTTTCCAGAAAACCCTTCTGTCTTTTCACATACCATTTGTGAAGCAATGCAAGAATATATCCCAATACAGCCCCCCGCAAGATTACCTCAATCCAGTCCAATCCAATGATTGATTGAGTGATGACTCCCCACATAAATCCCAATCCGGAATCCTGAAGCCCTATTTGCTGCATGTACCAGCCCTGTCCGCTTAACTTTACAAATGGCAGCAATTGCTGAGGAGGAAGAATGCTCACAAAATCATTCATATACAGCATCCATGGCAGATGAACGCCATTTAATTTCATCTGATACACATCGTACGAGGTCCCAAGGATCGCCTGGAATTCACTTGATCCTGACATAAGACCAGCAGCGGTTTGGGACAGGTCCATCCTCATGGCATTTATATCTCCAAATCCCCTGTAAATTCCCAGGAAAATGAAAAATATGAACATTCCAAAACCTGCTGTCAATAAAAACCTGAAAGAAAGGTTTTTAACCAATCTGTGAAACAACAACAAGGCCGAAATGAATAGTTCAAACAAATACCCCCTGTCTCCTCTCAAAAGGAAGGTATTTATCCCCTCGGCGACCAACCAGATAATTAATAGTGCTCTCCACAATTTATTGTCATATTTTATGATAACAATATACAGGACTGCCACCATAAAAACTGAATAGATACTTCTTAGCTTTGCTGAGATCTGAAGAAGGATGAGGGGGGCATTTGCAAAACTCGTCACAGTATTTTGAAATGCATCAGCCTCGTAACTTGTGCGGTAGTTTATTCCGGTTACAGTTCTCAGAACAAAGAAATATGCAGTCAATAGAAAAAAGAGCAGGAAGACAGCCTGAATAGTCTTTCGTCCGGGCACTTCCACTTCCTGAAGGCTGATTTTTTTTCCGCTCCCACGCGCAAAGAAATAGACTACTACAAATGAAAGCAGGTACAACACATGCCTGAAATGGAAAATGCCCAGTTCAGAGGGTGTAATATGATACTTTCTAAGTCTGAAGTCACTCATGAATCCAAAATTCATGCCGCTGACCCAGTAATTTATAAGCGGATAGACAGTGTAGAGCATGATAATCGCTGCGCACAGAAATCCAATGTCAAACAGAGGTACCAACCTGTCACGATCCCAGAGACTTACCCCTAACCAGACCACGAGCGACAGACAAATGAAAATGGGGGCGGCAATATAGCGGGCCTCATGGCTTACCACAGCAAATACGATCATTCCGATAACGATACTCAGGGAAGTTATATAGGTGGTTCGTTTATAGAACTTTATGCGATACATCTCATATTAAATACTCTGACCGTCATCAGATATTTGTCCTCCGGTTTTCTTATATAAATAGAATACCAGTGCGATCCATAAAATAAATGCAAGAATCATGGCAATCAGGTATGCGATTCCAAGGCCCTCGCCTCCGTGAGACTTCACAAGGAAATAGGCACTCAATACCCTCATGGATTCTCTCGGAATAGTTACCACAAAGAATGAGTGCCATACTTTGGCAAGGGATTGGATATACTGCCGTAGAGCCAGATTAACTGCCTCCACAACTCCCGAAGCAAGCAGCACCACCAACAATCTTTGACCCGCTTCAAACTCTTTTCCGAATAACCCAAGGATGGGACGTCCCAGCAGGCTAAGGAAAATAAATGCAGCCAGTGAAACAAGGAAAATGATCAATGTATTGGTCTTGAACAGTTTAAAGAAACTGCTCTTGTTCCCTGTCCCTTTCAAATTATTCAACATGGACAACCCCACATTGTTGATCACTTTCGGGATAAACATGACAAGCATTCTAAAATTGTTTGCGGCGGCAAACAGAGCCATTTCACCATATCCTCCTGGTTGTCTTACCAACAACGAATTGGAGATCCACACCATAGGCGTGGCATATAGTCCGGACATGGATGCAGGTATTGCAAATTTATAGAGGATTTCCTTTTCCTGCTTAAAACAATTTTTATATTGTGCGAAAATTTCCTGTTTTCTGGTCTCGACCTTCACCCACCAGTAATGCACCCCTGCTCTCACTATGGAACTGGCACTGAGTCCGGCAACTGCTCCGTTGATCCCGCCCTGCCAGGCCCCAACGGGAATGGCAATTACGGCAACTAATCCACTAATAATTCCTGCTTTTGCCATGCCTCCAAATGCTTCGAGCCCTGACAGCACACCTGTCTGGAATCCGTTTACCGTAGTGAAAAATAGAAAGACAATACCAATACAAAGAGATTTTGCCAGATGCGGTGCATTCAGCACGCTCTTTGATACCCATGGAGTCAGGGTAAGCAACAGAAGGCTTCCTATCAGGGCAAGTGCCACTACAATGAGTACACACAGCCCCAGGATTCGTCCGCTCTTCTGAGGATCAACGGTTCGATATTCTGCGATATACTTGGCTGCTGTAGAACCGATAGCAAACTGAGAAAAAGCTGCGAAAGTCAGCAATGTGGTTAGAATCATGGCATATTCGCCAAAGGCTTCTTTCATCAACAGCCTGGCAACAATAATATTTATCATCAGGGTACTCCCCTGACTGAAAAGTACGGCGATGAGATTCAACGCAGAGCCTTTTGCCAGCCGGGCGGGGATTCTGAGTAACCGAAGCAGTTTGTAAATAATGGAAATCATTCAGCCTATTTGCTCTTTGCCGCTCCGTACCCGGCTTTGTAGTAATTTCTATAGCCCTTGCCATATCGGCTGTTTCTTGAGCTCACCCCATTGTGAAGCAGGCTTATATCATGTATACCAGCTATCTTCAACTCAGATAAAGAATCTACCAGGGCATTTTTCGAGGTTTGTTCCTGCCGGACAACCATAATTGTTGTATCTGCAAGATGTGTAAGAGAAAGAGTATCGGACACAACTCCTATCGGAGCGCTGTCAACAACTATTATCTCATATTTCTTTCTTAAGGCGTCAAAGAGTTTCTTCATCTTTTCGGAAGCTATCAACTCCGCGGGGTTTGGAGGAACAGGTCCCGATGGAATGACATCCAGGTTAGCATAAGTAGTTGAAAATGTAATAGCGTTCACACTTTCCCTTCCTATCAGGTATGTGGAAATCCCCTTTGAATTATCCAATCCGAAGTCCAATGCCAATACCGGTCTGCGCAAATCACATCCAACCAGCACTGTCTTATTTCCCGCAAGGCTGTATACCGAAGCAAGGTTCAGTGCAGTAAATGATTTTCCTTCGCTGGGCATCGATGAGGACACCAGAACGATACAATTCTGGTTCTCCCGTATGAAAAACTGCATTCTGGCTCGTAAACTTCTGAATGCCTCTGCGATATTAGACTGTGGTTCATTCAAAACAATGGTCTGATATTTTAATCGACCCAGTGGAATCTGACCGATCATGGGCAAATTTGTAATCTGCCTTAAATCATCCACAGAATTAATCCTCACATTACTTGAATCTACAATAAGAAGCGTTACTAATGGAATGGTGAACCCAAAAAGGCCAAATAAAGCATAGATGATTAATACTCTTGGGGAGACCGGATTCCTGCTTGATCTTGCATAATCAACTATCTCCGTATCAGGAGAATTCGATGCTTTTCGTATTTGAGCTTCGGCTCTCTGTTGAAGCAAATAGGTGTATGTCACATTGCTTAATTCAAACTTCCTCTCTATCCCCAGTAATTTACGCTCGGTGACCGGCAAACTGGAAGCCTTCGAATTCAGGGTCCGGATCTGATCCAGATTTTCTGATTGGGCCATTTGATTCGCCATAATCAGTCCGTTCAATGTTTCCTTTATGCTCTGTTTGGTATTTTCAATTCGCATGATCTGCTGACTCTGGAGGGGATTCTTATCTCCAACACCACTAATAAAATATTCTGATTGCAGTTCAACCAGTTGCTGAATCAGTGTCGTAAGCAATGGATCATCGATGCCCATTCGGGCCGGTGCAACAGGCGCCTCCTGGACGGTGTCGTTCGATAAGTACTTATTTAAATACTCGTAATAATTCGTCTCCAGTTTTAACCTGGCTTTTGCATCTTCCAGTGTAACGCCCTGTTCTATGATTTGCTGGCCCTGGGCTGAAATATCCATGATTCTATTCCGGGAACGAAAATTCTGCAGGCGGTTCTCCGCAATCATTAACGAATCTTCCACATCCACAAGTTGTTCATCAATAAAATTAATGATCCGAAGGGCTTCACGGTTCTTCTTATCCAGATTCATTGAATGAAATACGGATGTAAGCTGATTTAAGAAATCTATTTCCTTTACTCTTTTTGTACCCTCCAGGCTAATTCGAATAATTGTCCCTTCCCTGTTAGTAAGGCCAATATTCATCCGATCCTGGTATTCCCGGATGATGGTCTCCCGTTTTCTGAACCTGAAATAAATTCTCTTTAGATCCTTATGAGCTTCCCATGTATCACTCTTTAGGATAGCAAAGGACCCACCTTCCAAGGGTATTTTTTGTCCAAAGCCCACCACTGTGTCAAGCTCAAAATCGTCTTGCCTTGTGGTACTCACACGAATTTGGTCATCTTCACTCCGGGTAATTATAAAATCAATATCCGATGGGAATTTTTCCTTATTATCTGTAATTATGACTATGGGGTCATCAGGATAAAAAGATACTTTTCTGAATAATCCCTTGCGGTAAACTTCGACGTCAAATGGAAGCTCACTGAGCGTATTATCAATTAAGTTCCAGGATGACAATACATACATCTGGTTATAAAGGTTCTGAGCTGCTGAGCTTAATCCGATCCCCTGCAACATCCGGTCTGCATCACCTACACCCATATTGTCATCTTCCAGTACCATGATGGAAGAGGTCATCTGATAAACCGGGATAGTGTATTCATTAATGAAGAATGCAGCTGTGCCTGCAAGGACAATGGAAGCAAGAAGATAATACCAATTGTTTCTGATTAAACGAAAGACCCTGCTGAAATCAACAAGATCTTTTTTATCTGTTTGCCCGGTATAAGCGGAGGTTCCGGTTTCTATAGAATCTTGATACATCAGAGTGATTTAACGGGTAATAACTGAATAAATTAATATGGTGGACGAGATAGTAGAAAAGATGAGTGCATAGGGGAAAGAGCCCATCGAGAAGAACTTCCCTTTCATTGGCCTGGCATAGATCACATCGTTTGGGAATACGTAAAAAAATTCTGAATCTATGATATTCTTATTGGTCAGATCCATGCTTTCCACAATGGTCCCATCAGGCTTCTGCCGAATGATCTGTACCTCAAACCTGTTCCCATAATCGCTGATATCGCCCGCCAGGGCAAGTGCCTGAAAAACATTCATTTGTTCCTTATAAATAGGATAATACCCGGGACGGTTGACATCTCCAAGGACGCTGACGTAATTGTTTACCAGTTTTACAGCAATGGCAGGTTCAGAAACATATTCTGCCAGCAAATCTTCTAAAATAGACCTTACTTCAGGTACCGTAAACCCGGCAACCTGCACAGCCCCAAGAAATGGAACATGGATGCTTCCATCGGGTTGGATGCCATATGAAAGAAGATGAACGGATTCTGGTCCGGCTGCCACAGATCCTGCTGTAACAGGCAGGGTATTAAACATTTCGGCCCACCTGGGATCAGGAGTTACCACCCTTATAAAAAGATTATCACCCGGCTGCAACTTGTACACCAGCTCCATGGAATCCGGGCGAGTCAAAGAATCACTACTCCCCATTTCATTCTCCTGCAGGTAGGTAGTTTTCCTGGTGGTTACGCATGAACTTACAAGAATCAGTAAAAAGGTTCCTATTAATTGTGCAGGTAACCTCACATTAATCATAATAACAGGTAATTTTTCCATGTGGAGGATATTATTATTTGAAGATACGAATTCCTACATTAATAGCGTCGGTAAAATAAAGCTCCGCTCCCTCAGTCACATAAATGTGCCTAAGGAAAATCTCCATCCAGCTCTCAATCTCATTTTGAGAATATGAAGGGAACCTAAAATCGAATTTACATCTAAACTATGAAATATCTGCACGAATGGTGGCAAGCAAAAACCGAATTTGATAAATCCCGAATTAGCCGGCCTGAAACAGGATTCTCCCAAGTCCAAATCACCAGACCGTCATGTCATTAAAAAATAGGGGGGATGATCCATTAATCTAGTGGAAACGGTCGTTAAATCAACAAAAAGGTTATTTGATCAATAGGAAACCTTCAGGTCACTCGATCTTGACTAATTTGAGGTTGTTTTTAATTCCTGATACTGATACTGAGCCTAAAAGATATACTCCCAAAGGTAAATTTGAAATATCCAGCGCCACATTTTGGGTCTTCAATAATCCTGATATCATTTCGTTCCCGGCCATATCCACAATCCTGTAGGTCAAAGGCAGAAGAGCCCCCGATGATTCTATGGTTATTCTGTTTTTGGCCGGATTCGGATACGCATGTACCTCCTCTTCAGCATCCTTCTCCACCTTCCCTAAATGATTCACATAGGGGCCCAGCAGTTCTTCCAAATTAAACACGTGGAGCATTTGGGGTGTATTAATCACCGATAGATATGTAAACGACTCATTGGTGACGTAGTATTCAATCCCATTTATTGATGCGATGGCTTCTATCTGATGAAAGGGAAGTGATACATTGATCCTCCGCTTGTTCCCGGAGAAGAAGTCAGTGCCATTAAAATCATAAAATGCATAGAAGAAGGGACTCAACAGTGTTGTATATCCGCAAAGCACCAGCATATTTTTCGAAGCCAGATAAGCCGCACCAGTAACAAGTCCCTGAATATTAAATGTTTCTACTAACCGGGCCTCATAGGTTCCCGGTTCCTTTGGTAAGACATACAGACTGGTTCCCCCGCTTACCCATTGCTTGGTAAACAGATAAATGCTATCCTCTGTGACAACAAATGCCTCACAATCAAAATCCGTTGAATCATTTGCCACCGGCTCCATGCTCACCTGATCGCTGTATGAAAACCAGATGGTATCTATCTGTGGATTTCCATTTTCGAGCAAACCTTTTCCGATGCGCAGCAGGTGAAGATCGGTCCTGTTCCCCGTACTGTTATTGCCAAAATCACCCACATAGATAAAGAGTTCATCCTGCGAAATTGATTCCCAATCTCCATTTTCCACGCCAGTCAGTTCAATGACTCTGTCAATTCCCCCGGTAGTATAATTGAGCCCATACAATTTGGTATCTAAATGGTCATTCGAGGTCCAGGCCAGATTATCCCATATCATTAATCCTGAAGTCTCATGAACGGAATCACTCAACGGAAATGTCAGTTTGGGAGCTATGGAAATCGAATTGTAGGTGCAACTTCCATCATTGGAGGTAGCGGCCGGATCATAATTATTTGCCAGTGGATCGGTACACCCGGCAGTCTGGGCCCGGCACGAAACTGCCATGAGCTGAAGTAACCCGCAAATGATCACGCATTGTACTATCGATAAATTCTTCACAAAAAATCTGTATAATGTACCTCCGAATGTAAGGAAAATTGTGATGCAATTTCTCCCGGGGATTGGTTTTAGGAGAATAGGTGTCTTGCGGAGGGAAGGTTGATGGGAGCGGCTACATCCAGGATTCTGTTCAGAAAATCCGGCACACATTATTCTGCCTCATACGGCCCTAAATCAGGACCAGCACCCCGGAATGGGATTCCCACATCGGTACCTGCATTAATCAAATCACTGCCGGGAGCAAGCTGAAGAAAATCCAGATTCTTCAATCTTCCGCGATAGTCTCTTGGCCACATGATATCCGTTGGATCGAGACTCAGGAAGTCGGTATCCGACACTGTAATCCCCAGGTCCCAATCATTGTGGTCAGACACCACATAGTACCCAAACGCGTCAGGCACGGTATGCTTATAAGAAATATTATTCCGGATAATAACCTCACCTGAACCCGAGTTAAAGGCAAATCCTCTATAGGCATCATTATAAGAGATGTTGTTATACAATAACATCTTTGTCAGTCCGGCATTCTGATCGAAGCCCACATGCCGGTTATTATATGTAACACAGTTCGTGAGGACTCTTTGATACGTACTAAGCGGGACTTCAAACGTTCCGCCCAGTTTAAAACCACTCCCGTCACCCTGGGCGTATCCATTAGAAAATGCCCAGCATGAGTCAAAAATTACTGTGCCTTCGTTGTAATATAAATCATAGCCGTCGTCTGAATTATTCCAGGACCGGCATCCGATAAATTCAACCAGGGAGTTTCTTGATTTCGAGCCAGCCCTGAAACCATCTGCATTCTGACCAAACAGGTTTTCATCATAGTTTCCGCTGGAATCGCAGTTTTTAACGATCACATGCCCGGTAGGCTCACCTGTCACAATAATACCTGTGCCAGAAATGTTGGCGGCAACACAATTTTCCAGGATTATTTGATCGCATCTCATGATGGTGAAAGCTACGTTACTCATCCCCTGCCTGTCGGCATTTCGTACTTCAAGCCCTTTAATATGCCAGTACTCCGAATTATTTAAATAGAGGATGTATCGGAGAGTGGTACTGTCTCCCGTCGAACAATCGAGTACAGGATGTTCTCCGGGAAAATTAAAAATTTCTATGGGTTTCTCTTTTGTCCCAATCCCTCTGTCTCTATACAATCCTAAACCCGTATTAAATGGTAACTCATACACTCCTCCGCGCACATACACCTTGTCCCCTGCCATGATCGTTGTCCACGCTCTCTTCCATGTGGCCCACGGGTTAGTATACGAACCGTTATCTCCATCATCACCCCAGGGTGCCACAAAATAATCGGCCATTTCAATATCAATGAGGGTATAATTTCCCCTTTCTTCCAGAATCTTGAAAACCTTTTCGGTACCCTGTGCTTCCCCAATACTATTTATTGCATAAGCCACGATAAAGTATACAGAATCAGGTGAGAGGCCTGATAACGTCGAGGAAAATTCACCCACTCCGTTGCTAATTTGAAATTTTTCTCCCGATACCTCAGGATGGGGGGTTGTGCCCCAATATATTCCCGTTTCAGTCACCGCCGGACCGTTGCTGTGAATCACATTCCCTCCTATGCCGGCTGAAACATCATTGATAAATGTTGCCACATTGGTTTGTACATCAGGCACTTTCCATGTCGGGTCTGTAGTAAAACTAATCTGATTTCCGTATGCTGTGCCATTGCCGTTTGTCGCATAGGCCCGGCAATAATAGGTGGTATTTGGAGCCAGTGAACCTATTTGGCTGGTAAATGTTCCTACCCCACCTCCGTCACTGGTATGAAAATTATGGATGGTTGGATTATTCAATGTACCGCAACAAATACCTTTTTCACTGACAGGGGAACCCCCATCATCAGGCACTGACGAGTTTACCAGAGCCGAGACGTCGGTTTTTGAAACTAAACCCAAGGTAGATACTTCCGGAAGATTCTCAACCACATTTGTTGATCCGGTAATTGAAAATATTTCCTCATTGTTTGAGTCGAACAGTTGCGCTACATATGAGCAGGATCCTGCTGAATCAGGCAATGTCCATTCAACCTCGACTTCTCCAAGTGAATTAGTGGTCAAAAGATTCCTGTTAAAATGTCCGCCTCCTGAAATAAACAAAGTGCAAAATTGAACTGGATTACCTGATAAATCGATCACTTTAAAGCTCATGGTTTGAGTACTATTTGAGGGTACATCTTCAGGCACTGCAGCCAGCGGTTCTATGGCCTTCGGGGACTCCCAGGCCAGTGTATCAAAACAGTTATATGGAACCGGTGAATACTCATCGATCTGTAATCCTGCGAAGGAGAGATCCATTCCAACGGTCAGATTCAAACCTAAGTTCATCTGGCTGTTCCAGGCAAGAAAATCTTCCATATCCGAATCCATTAACTGAGCTTGCAGTGAACCCGTGTATTGAGTGGTTACAAACGGGTCAATCATTGCAAACGGTCCGGTGTGATCATACACCTGCATAGCTACTTGTGGGCAAATTGAGAATCGAGAGGTGGCATTTAATTCGCCAGTAGTACTCAAAGGATACACAGAATTGCCTGGAGTATACTCATAATAAGGCGTATACTTACCTGTCGAATGATTATATCCTGCTCCCAATCCGATGGAGTGATTGCAGTTGTATCCCCAATCTGCATTCACTGGTGAATCGGCTGCTAATAACAGGTCACCATAAAGACTTGTTGCCAATGTGATCCAAATTGGAATCCCTGATCTTAGGATGTATTTGGCGGTTGCCTTTACCTGGTTTATACGTTTTTTGGTTCTCAGATTCTTAATGGGATCGAGTGACGACATTGAATTCTTTGAATTAATATTTGCTGTACCTGCAAGATAATAATTGAAGGATTGTAATCGCCCTTTTTTTATTTTTGTATCCTTCACCAGTTCACCCGCATAGATAAATTGAAATTCTAAAATTGCATCCGAAGAAAACGAGGCATATCCCTCATCGATCGTACAGTGAATGCCGTACTCCTGTGGTCCAACCATCTTTGTATTTGATAGATCACTATTTATTTTCAGGGTGCTTCCCGACGCTGTTTCAAATCCGTTTTCTGCTAAAACGTTTTGCCTGAATGTGACACCCTCTTTATTAAAAAAAACAACCTCCACGGGATGGAGATATCCCTCATTATCGATAAGTGCATCATAGACCTCAGGTGGTGAGCTCGTGAGATCAAGGGTATCATCGGGTTCCATAATTCGTGTACTCAGCTTAAGCGCCATATCAACAAATACATCATTGAGGTATGCTTGCTCCGTTTCGATAATAACGGTATCGCTCCGATAGCTAATACCGGTTACTTTTCGTAAAGATCCGGTGGTATCCGAATCTACGGCTAGAATATCCCCGGCATGCAGGCCCCCGGAATAGAGGCCGGAATCCAATGTAATCTGCCCGTTGGAAGCATTATATATCATAGAAACCACTGCGGCGGAATCCAAAGTGATAAAAGCATCACTGACCCCAAAATTGTCAGCCATACCGGATAAGAATACGAATTCCAATGGCATCGAATTTGAAATAGTAAAAGTCAATGGTCGCGCATAATAACCGTCTCGATAGACAGAGGCCCTGATGGTATCTCCTTTCAGATAGGTCAACTCCTGATTGTTCCCGGAAGCAACGCTTTTTTTTGCGATCCTTTGAGCGACCACCCCTCTCTCCTCCACGATAATGTCATACGGGCCGGATCTTGCAGACCCAATTGCCCTGAAACCGGTCGATCCGTTTACGGTAATAATTTTTACCACATATATCCCTTCGTTTGGAATATCAACATGAATAAGACTGCCAGCCGTCAGCCCTTCAACACTGGATGCGTAAAGGATACGGCCTTTGATATCACTTATGTAGAAACGGACGTCTTCTTCATAGCTCATTGTACTTTCGATACCCAGAAGACCCGGTGAACGCCCATGTAAGACAAATCCAGAGGTAATTTCTGGCTTAGCGAATTCCTCAAGTTGAATGCTCTCTTGATTTGCAAGGTGTACAAAATAATATTCCTGAGCCGGGAGGTCGTCAAACAGGATTCTGGATTTATTTGACAGGTTTTCAAATAAAATAGAGTCAAGCGCCAGATTTTCCCTTTCAAAATTTCCACTGATCGTATAGAGAATCTCTTGCGCAGGGACAGCACAACACACCCACAGGAGTCCTGCAAAAGTGAGGGATTTAGGCATTTTTTCTTTCCGGATAAACAGTATGTATACGCCGTATAGAAAGAAAAGGTTCGATATATATCCCGGGTATCTGAATCTGTCCGGGTATTTAGGATTTCAGGGCATCTCTATATATTTCCTTAATCCTTCGGTATACCAGACCTGGTATGTACCCTGGTCATCTCCGAAAATAAAATAGGCATCCGTCTTTTTAAGCGCCTCAATAAATGCCTTTGCCTTCTCGAGTCCCAATACCATACAGGCTGTGGCATAGGCATCTGCCGTCATGCACTTATCTGAGAGTACGCTGACACTCAGCAGATTGGTTTCCTTTGGATAGCCGGTTGCGGGATCGATGGAGTGGGTGATCCGTTTTCCGTCTTTTTCGTAAAATTTTCGATAATTTCCCGAGGTGGCCAGTGAGCGGTTATGCAGGCTGAGGATCACCTGCAGTTGTTGTCCGGGTACCATATTTCCAAATTCCGGCCTGTCCACGCCGATCCGCCAGAATTCACCCCTCTGATTGACCCCCAGAGTTCTTATTTCACCCCCGATCTCCACCATGTAGTTTTTGCAACCCAGCTCCTCCAGGTAGAGTGCCACCACATCCACAGAAAATCCCTGGGCGATGGCATTGACATTCAACTTCACTGCCGGATGGCTCTTGTAGACCGAGTCTCCCGTCAGAGCCACCTTATCCATCCCCACATATTGAAGCAGGCTGTCCACCATGGCGCTGTCCACCTCTAACTTTTCCCCGGGCCCGAACCCCCATGCATCTATGACGGGCCCAAGGGTTATATCAAAGGTTCCTCCGGTAAGTTGGTACACCCGTCCCGATTCTCTGAAAACAGTTCGGAACAACGTATCGGTCTTCACATGGTCCCTGTTTCGATTGATGGAGCTTATGATGCTGGTCGAGTCGTAGGTAGAAAGAGAGCTGTCAAATGCTTTAAGCAACGAGTCGACCCTGGATTGAAGATCATTCTCCGTGGGATGCTGGTAGGTGATCCGGTAGGTCGTGCCCTGCGTAAATCCCTGAATGGAATAGTATTCGCCCCCATCTGGTTTACATGATGAAACCAGAATAACCAGAACCAGTATAGGTATATACTTTATTGATGCTGACAAAATTCTAAATTCTTGGAGTGGTTTGGAAGCCAATCGGATTATTTCAAAATTTCCTGAGGAATTTTTTATCCAAAATCGTCAAAATCGACCATTTCATCCGGTACTCCAAGATCATACAGCAGGTGGGTCACCGCATCGTTCATCATAGGCGGCCCACACATATAGTATTCAATCTCCTCCGGCTCCTCGTGGTACCTCAGGTAATTATCGTAAAGAACCTGGTGAATAAATCCCGTGTACCCATCCCAGTTGTCCTCTTCCCTGGGTTCCGACAGGGCAATATTAAAGGTGAAGTTGGGGAATTTTGCTTCGATATCGCGGAAGTGATCCTCATAGAAAACCTCCCTCTTGGAGCGGGCTCCATACCAGTAAGTTACTTTCCGGTTAGTTTTCAGGGTATGGAACAGATGAAAAATATGGGAACGCATGGGAGCCATTCCTGCCCCGCCTCCTACGTAAATCATCTCTTTTTTTGAGTCTTTAATGAAGAATTCGCCATAGGGACCGGAGATGGTTACCTTATCCCCGGGCTTTCGGGAGAAGATATATGATGAACAAATACCCGGGTTCACGCTCTTAAAACGACCGTGGCTTACATCCCAGGGCGGCGTAGCGATGCGGATGTTCAACATCACAATATTGCCTTCGGCAGGGTGATTGGCCATCGAATAGGCCCTGAAAGTTTCTTCGGTATTCTTCATATGGAGATCCCACATCTGGAACTTATCCCACTCATCGCGGTACTCATCCTCTACCTCCACATCCCTGGAGAAATCCACATCCAGTTTTGGCACATCGATCTGGATGTATCCGCCTGACTTAAAATTGAGATTTTCTCCTTCGGGAAGCCTTACCACAAACTCTTTTATGAACGTGGCCACACCATTGTTGGAGACCACCTCACACTCCCACTTTTTGATCCCCATGATTGCTTCAGGGATATGAATGGCCATGTCTTCACGGATCTTCACCTGGCAGCCCAGCCTCCATTGCTGCTGCTGTTCCTTCCGGGTAAAAAAACCGGTTTCCGTGGGAAGGATCGATCCCCCTCCTTCTGTCACCTGGCACTTACACATGCCACAGGTCCCGCCGCCTCCGCAGGCTGAGGGAAGATAAATCTCGTGGCCCGACAGCGTGTTCAACACGGTAGATCCGGGTGAAACCGTGAATTCTTTCGTATTTACTTTCAGCTGGACGTCCCCCTGGGGTGTCAGCTTATACCTTGCATAAAGCAACATGACCACCAGAAGCAGGATCACAAATAAAAAGACCGCTATGCTGATCAGAATGACTGAGGCTGTGGATGTGAGAAAGATCATTTTTCTTGTTTAATTACAATTTGATACCCATGAAACTCATAAACGCAATACCCATCAAACCCGTAATGATAAATGTGATTCCCAATCCGCGCAACGGGGCCGGCACATTGGAGTACCTGATCTTTTCGCGAATGGCGGCGATACCGACTATGGCAAGGAACCACCCCACACCCGAACCCAGTCCGAAAGAGGTTGCTTCTGCAATATTGGCATATTCCCGTTCCTGCATAAACAGTGAACCTCCCAGGATGGCACAGTTCACGGCTATCAGAGGGAGGAAAATACCAAGAGAAGTATAGAGTGAGGGTGCAAACTTTTCAATGACCATCTCTACTAATTGCACCATCGATGCAATTACGGCAATGAACATGATGAAACTCAAAAAGCTCAGATCCACATCGGCAAGACCAGGGCTGAGCCATGAAAGCGCCCCTGCTTTAAGGACGAATTTCTCAAGGAGGTAATCGACGGGAACCGTAAAACCAAGTACGAAGATTACTGCGATACCAAGTCCGGTGGAGGTCTTTACGGTTTTGGAGACCGCCAGATAGGAACACATGCCCAGGAAATAGGCAAAGATCATGTTATCGATAAAGATGGACTTGACAAATATGTTAACCAGGTTTTCCATGGAATGAGTTTATTTCTAGGTGTTGAATAGCTAGTTTTCGATGAGGTCTTTTCTTCGTCCCCGCTGTATCCAGATTATGATTCCCACTACAACCAGCGCCATCGGAGGCAGGATCATCATGCCATTGTTCTTGTATCCGGCATCGTAGAATGCTTGCGGGATTACATGGTACCCCAGGAGTGTCCCTGATCCGAAAAGTTCCCTGAAAAAAGCCACAATAATCAGGATGGCACCATAACCGGCCGCGTTCCCAAGTCCATCGAGGAAAGAGGGCCATGGTTTGTTTCCGAGTGCAAAAGCCTCCAGGCGGCCCATGATAATGCAGTTAGTGATAATCAGTCCGACGAATACGGAGAGCTGTTTACTCACCTCATAGGCATACGCCTTTAATACCTCGTCTACGAGGATCACCATGGTGGCAATGACCACCAGTTGTACAATGATCCTGATCCGGGGTGGCACCATCTTTCGTATCAGGGAGATGACCACATTGGAGACGGCAAGGACCACCATCACAGAAAGTGCCATGACGATGGAAGGTTTCAGTTTTACGGTTACTGCCAGTGCCGAACAAATCCCCAGAACCTGAACTGTAATGGGATTGCTTCTCCCCATTGGTTCGCTCAATAGCTTCAGGTTTTTTGCGGAAAACAAAGGTTCCTTTTCGCTGCTCATTGCGTTAGTTGTTTGAAGTGTGTAATGTATCCGGTGAGGCAATCTTTTACCATAGCTTCAAGTGCCTTGGAAGTGATTGTTCCGCCGGAGATGGCATCCACTCCATGCGGATTAGTTGGGTCTGCGCCTCCTTTGACTACCTGAATGGATACAAATTCCCCATTCTCATCAAAAAGAGTTTTCCCGGCAAAGGGTTTCTGGAACCACTCCGTACTGATCTCAGCACCCAGACCCGGTGTCTCTTTGTCGTGATCAAATACCGCCCCGTAGATGGTATTCAGATCATCGTCAAGGGCAAGGTATCCCCAGATAGGTCCCCAGAGCCCCTTGCCCCTCACCGGTACCACGTATTTCTTTTCCCCTTCACCATTCAGGTATACAAATAGCGGATAATTCCTTTCTTCCCGGGGCTTCCTGATCTCGGCATTCAGGGTAAGCATTACCTCGAAAGCGTCGGTCTCCACTCTGTTCCCGTCGAAATCAACTACATAGGAATCAGTTATATACCTGGCAAACTCCTCCTCAATGTACCTGTTCTTATCCTCTGTCTCATCCACCATCCCCGCTTTCCCTACGGAACGGAGCACATCCTGTTTTTTTTCAATTTCCAGATTCATCTGCTGGATAGGTTTCAACTGCATAGAGACGAACGAAAGCAGGACGGCTACGACAGTCACCATAATCAGTGAAAAGACAAATATGTATGTATTGCTGAAACTTCTCATTTTGTCCCTATGGTTTTAATTTGCACTAACTTTTGCTCTTTTCAACCTCTTTCGAATGTTGCTCTCCACCACATAATGGTCTATGAGCGGCGCAAATACATTCATCAGAAGGATGGCCATCATCACACCCTCCGGGTAAGCCGGGTTAAGCACCCTGATAAGAATGGCCAGGAACCCGATTAGAAATCCATAGATCCATTTGCCCTTCTCTGTCTGCGCAGCAGAAACCGGGTCAGTGGCCATGTATACAGCTCCGAAGGCAAATCCGCCGAGCATCAGATGTTGCCAGAATGGAAGTCCCATGAATTCATTCACTGCAAATGCGTTCAGGATGAGCCCCATGGCGGCGCCTCCGGCAAGAACCGAAAGAATGATCTTCCAGCTTCCCACCCCTGTGAGGATCAGGATGGCAGCGCCAATGAGGATGGCAAGGGTGGAAGTTTCCCCAAAGGAACCGGGTATGGTCCCCAGAAACATGTCCCACGACGAAAAGGTCTCTCCCAGGCCATTCACAAAATTTGTGGTATTTCCGGCAGCCTGACCAAGGATGGTGGAGCCCGAAAAGCCATCAATTACACCTGTCCCGTCGGTCATCCCGGCTATCCAGACTTTGTCACCCGACATCTGGCTTGGATAGGCAAAAAAGAGGAATGCCCTGGCTGTCAGTGCGGGATTAAGAATATTCATCCCCGATCCCCCGAATACTTCTTTTCCGATAACGACTGCAAACACGGTAGCCACTGCCACCATCCAGAGGGGTACATCCACAGGCATGACAAGGGGAATGAGCATCCCTGTCACGAAGTATCCTTCGTTCACTTCATGGCCCCTGCCCTGTGCAAATGCAATCTCAATTCCAAGACCCACCGCGTAGGAAACCACAATCATGGGCAGTATCTTTAAAAATCCATACCAGACCATCTGCCAGAACGCGGCCTCGATGCCCAGTGCCTGAAAATGTTGAAACCCGGCATTCCAGATCCCGAACAGAAGCGTCGGGACCATCGCAATAACCACAATTATTAAGGATCGCTTCATATCATTTGCATCCCTGATATGAACGCGCCCGGTGGTGACCTTGTCGGGTACAAAGAGAAAGGTTTCCACAGCTTCAAATGCTGACAGGAACATGTGAAGCTTCCCTCCTTTCTCAAAGGGAGGTTTGATCTTATCAACAAATCTTCTTAAAGCACTCATGTGAATTGATTGGTATATGTGTTATTCTTCCATTTCTTTTCGCAGGGTCCTCAATCCATCCCGGAGGATCTTAGTGACTGCAATTTTTGAGGTACAGATCACCTCGCAAAGGGCAAGGTCCTCTTCATCCACCTCGTAAATGCCCAGCTGTTCCATCTTATCGATGTCATTTACAAGGATAGCCTTCAGTAACTGCACCGGGTATATATCCATGGGCACTACCTTCTCATATTCGCCGGTCATTACAAATGCCCTTTCTCCACCGTGAATGTTGGTATCCAAATCAAAATGTTTGTGAGGGGCCAGCCACCTGGAAGCAAACGAACGGGCATTGGAAAACTTCTTTAAACCGGGAAGCATCCATCCGAACATTTCATAATAATTACCCTCCGGAATAACTGTAATCTGTGAGTCTGAAAACCCTACATGTCCTTTTTCCGGATCGATCTGGCGCCCATTCAGCACATTGCCGCTGATGACCCTGTTCTCCCCTTCCATTAATTTATTTTCAAGCATCGGTGCGACCTCCGCTCCCCGGATGGTCTTGAAATAAACCGGATCCTTGACTCTGGAACCGGTTAATGCTACCACCACGGAGGGATCGTACATCCCGGTTTTAAATAGTCTTCCAATGGCCACCACGTCCTGAGGCTGTACAACCCATACGATATCCCCCTTGTTGATGGGATCCAGATTATGGATTTGAACACCCACATTGCCGGCTGGATGAGGCCCTTTGAACCGGTTGATCTCAACCCCTTTTATGGAAGCCAGTGTCCTTATCGAAGGATACCTTCCATCGAGGTTTAAATGGACCTTGCCTTCGGTCAATTTGCCCAGAACGTTCACACCCCACTGAAATTCCTCCTCCATATCTTTCAACAGAAAATCATATTCCGGTGCAAGGGGTGAGGTGTCGAATGCGGAAATAAAGATCGATTTAGGTTGTGTATTGGGTCTGGCGATCACCGTGTAGGGCCGCTGGCGGATTGCAGGCCAAAGCCCACTATTTAGCAAATTTTCAACGATTTGATCCCGTGTGAGGTCCGCTGGATTTCCCTGGAGAAATGTCTCATGGGTATCCTTCCCGTCGTCCTCGACCACCACTTCGATAATCCGCCTTCTCTCTCCCCGGTTGATGGAAAGCAAAATCCCGCTTACCGGAGAAGTGAACTTAACCAAGGGATTGTATTTGTCATAAAAAATGGGGGTCCCGATCTTTACCGGGTCGCAAAGCTTAGGGATAATTTTGGGGGTAAGGCCATGAAAATCAACTGGTTTTACCGCAAAAGTTTTGGCTCTCGGAGCCTTAACATAGATTTTTTCGGCCTGACCATTCATTTTGATGTCCAGGCCTTTCTTGATCTTTATTACGTCAGTCATTGTGAACTTTGTAACAGTAAAATAAACTGTAAAAATAGCTATTTTTGTGAAGCCTCAAACAATGTCTCCGGATTATATACCGGAATTTTTGGGAAGGCAGATATAATGCTTTGTAAGCACAATAGTTAGAGATTTTTTACGTGATATAGTAAGATGAGAATGACCCTTTTTTTCCTGACGTGTCTTCTGCTGATCCAGGTTTTGGAACCTCCTGTTCGGGGTCAGTCTGCGTATGCTGACACCGACGGAAGGCTTCGTGAAATGGTGCTTGATCCAAACGTAAAAACTGTCCGGCTTTACAGGCAAGGGTGGCCCCTCAGCTACCCCGTGATAAAGTTCAGCGGGGATGTCCCGCTGGTTCTCGAATTTGATGACCTTTCGAGGGACCAGCCCTCCTATATATATAAGGTACACCATTGCAGTGCCGACTGGACCCTTTCCGACCTCCCGGAACAGGAATTCCTGGAGGGCTATTCTGAAAACGAAATAGAGGGCGGGACCCCTTCATTTAACACCTCCTATTCCTATCAGCATTATATGCTGAGCATCCCAAACGAAAACACCAGGCTTTTAATTTCCGGGAACTATCTTCTGGTGGTCTACCGCGATTGGGATCCGGATAAAGTCGTTTTTGCCAAGCGGTTCATGGTCACCGAGGGAAAGGTCAATATTGAAGCCAGGGCATCCATACCGGTGCTGAATAGGTACAAAGGGTGCTGCCAGGAAGTGAACTTTACCGTGCACCATGCCGGAGTAAGGATTGATGATCCGTTCAGCGAAACCAGCGTGGTTATCTTTCAAAACGGGCTCTGGGACCTGGGGCTTGAAGGATTACATCCCTACATGGTCAACTCCGGTGAACTTGTGTATGACTACCAGGAAGAGAATATCTTCCCGGGAGGAAACGAATTCCGGTTTTTTGACACCAAGAATACCCGGATCCCCACCTATTACGTACAGCGCATCGATTATGTGGATCCCTATTTCCATTTTGAATTAAAACCCGACAAACCCAATCCTTCCCACAACTACTTCTCCAGGGAGGATATCAACGGGCGGTATGCCATCGAGTCGGAAAACAGCCATGATCCGGCCCTCGATGCCGATTACGTATTTGTCCACTTTAGTCTGAAAATGCCCCTTCCGCTGGAGGGATCCATCTTCATCACCGGTGCACTCACCAACTGGCAATTCAATGACCTGAACCGGATGGAATATGTAGCCGCAGAAGGGGCCTACCGGAAAACAGTACTTCTTAAACAGGGAGTGTACAACTACAGGTACCTCTTTCTCCCGGCCTTCTCCGAACAGTTTGATATGGCCGAAATCGAGGGGAACCACTTTGAAACCGAAAACGAATACCTCATCCTGTTTTATCATCGTCCTCCCGGAACACGGTATGACCGGCTACTGGGGCACCAGGTAATACACAGCAATCAGGGGAACTAGCACCCAATGGCGACTGCCGTGGGCTGGCGCCGGGAGGCTGGTGCCACGTGGATCACACAGGGAAGCTGGTTTATCACCCAATCTAATGGACTACCATCCTTCTGTTGCAGGACTTGCTGCCCGAAACATAACGCACAATATAGATGGCAGGAGCCGGAGAATTCAATTTAACGGCGTGGCTCAGCTCTGAAGGCCGGATCTGATGAATATATACGATCTGTCCCATAAGATTGAATACGCTTAGTTCACCTCCATCCGATTCTGTGCGCGGCAGATCAACAATAAATGATCCCTGGTTGGGATTGGGATAAACTTTGAGATCCGTCGGTACCTGTTCGGGGGGCTCAGAACCCGAGTAGAAGCTTTCACATGAAGCCAGAATCTCTTCGTAAGTCAACCCAAAATAATCCATCATGTGTTCCATAAAAATCGCAGGCCGGTTCACAGCAAAATCATATACCAGCTCATTATAATAGTAATCCCATCCTCCTCGGCTTCCCGGGTAGTGCCATCTGGCCATGTGCTCTTCAATTTCGGGAAGGAATAGTTCATTAAATTCAATTGCCTTTCGGATCATCGTGTCCGGATGAAAATCAGATTCAAACAATTCAATGGCCCTGCACATAAATTGTCGTCTAAAATGATAGTTTAAAAACATATTGCGCAATAGGAATGTGGACCACGAGGGATTAGGCCATGCAGTTTGAGTTGAATCGGTTGCAAGTTTGAACATGTCTGTTTCCGCATCGAAAAATGCCCCATCCATATCGTGAAGGATCCAGCGCCATTTTGTCCCCGAAGCCTGCGATTTCCAGTACATCGAATTATTTCCCGGCCAGTCGGCGTTGGCAAGGAATAGCTCCGCTATGTTATAATCAATGTAATTGGGAACATCAATCCGGCTCGACACGTAGGTATAATTTTCCTGTTTGGCCAGATCATTTAGTTTAATAAAATTCATGAGTTCGGTATATTCCTCCCTGAATCCTATTTTGACTTTTTCATTTTTCTCTAAAAGATTAACGCTATCCTTATCAATTTCAGGGGACAACGACTTCAGATAATACTCATCGATATAATCCCTCATGTTATGAAGGCCCCAATATTCACCATTTATGAATACAATTACAGGTTGGGTCTCCTGCAGTTCGAAGTCCAGGTCCCGGCATACAGTGGCAACATAGCCATCACCAAACTTGCTTCCCCAGGTTGACATGCTTGATCGCAAAATAACACGCTTGTACCTGCCGGTATTTCTGGATGCAAAGAGAGGGTACTCAAAGTACTTATTCCCATACTTGTTGCGCGAATAAAGGCGCAATGATTTCTGGGCTTTTTTCCTTGAAATTCCACCATGAATCCGGATTCCTCCGTATTGGGAGAAAGCCACATTTCCAACGGTATCAAAATATTCGATGTGCGCTTTTTTTTCCCATTCCATCCCGGTTTCATAAAAATTCCCGCTTCTGCTATTTGTACTATCAGAATATAATCCTGGGACGTAAATGCCCGTGTTGTAATCGAAAAGATCAAATGAATCCAGAACTAATGAAAAGACCGGCAATGAATAATGGTCCGTCCCCAATGAATCAATAAAAAAAGTGGAGGTATATACCGGACTGGTTGGAACTCCCTCCAGAATACTCCTGGATTTTAGGACGGTTGCTTTCGCAATACCTTCATCGGGAGGCCCGTAATAGGTAAAGGCCGACGGGTCCAATGACTGTGTGGTTTGCATTAAACTGATTCCATTGGGTTTCTCATACAAATACCCGATATAAAGTGAATCTTGATAAAGAAAAGAGGAATCTGTCGGCATGCTTCCATCGAGTGTGTAATATACCGGCGTGTTCCGGTCGGAGGTTATCTTTAAATAAAAAGGATCCCGGTAAAATCCCCTGTCATGTGAAAAGGTAAGTGAATTGCTGTGAATATTTGATTTGCCGGGAGAAGGAAAATCAAATATCATCAATTCTTCAGAACCATCTGTCCTGCGACCGTAAGACTGATCCCCCTGCAGTTTGATGGAAAAGAATGCATGGGTTAGGTTTCCAACTGAATCCGAAAGAAGCAAGAGCTCTCCACCTGAGGAGATCTTAAAATTGGCATGAAACAGATTCCCATGAGACTGAATATCCAGCAGCGGGTCTACCGGGCCCGTGAATGACTCCTCAGAATAGCCAATAGTGAAAAAAGGAATAAAGGTAAAGTCAGAAGATTCTATGGACTTATTATGTACCTGGACCGAGAGCACATTTTCTCCCGTCTGCAACAATCCCAGCAATTGCTCCGAAAGTTCATAGCGAGCCGGTTTTTCACCATAGTGGATCCGGGGTTCACTCCTTAGTTCAGCTTCTTGTTCAAAGGTAGGCGGATAGCCCGAAATATTTTCTCTGGCAAACTCAACTCCATTCAGATAAGCCACAAAACCATCATCAAAATCTATATCCAATATTGCCCTGATGACGGATTGCACATCGCCTAACACAAAGCTCTTTCTGAAATAAACTGTGATCACCGAATCAATGACCGTGGCATCGTCGTTATCGCCATACCCAATTCCGGTCGGGCCCCTCTCCCATGAAGAATCCGGGAAACCAATCTCTTTCCACCCTGCCGGTGGTTCCAAAAGCCCAACAAGGTACTTCCATTCATCACCCCGGCTAATCACTGAATTCCAATAACCCAGGGATACAGCTGTGTCTTTATCCGATGCAAAAATAAGTTGAAATTCACCGGGACCCAATGAATAATCGGGCATCTTCCATTTCTTCAGATTAGCAAGATCATCTGACAAGTAATAATTCTTCAGGTTGACCAAAGATGACCCCCGGTTATATAGTTCAATCCAATCACTATAATTGGTTAATCCGTCTTTTATGGTAAAGTCATTGTCGGACATGACCTCATTGATCACAATATCTTGTCCGTACTGATCCGGGCAACAGATGCCCAGCACGCATACAAAAATTATTTTTATCAATGGATCACTTGTATTCATTTAGCTGCAAAGAAATAAGGATCATAAAATATAACCGTTACGGAAATATCTTTGTTCGTCAAATACCTTGAGAAATTGGAGAAATTCGGGGAGACAATAATCTCAATCGCTACTGGTTATTTCTGAATTATCATTTGTTTCAGGGCGCAGGATCCCTCCGCCCAGGCTCTTATTAAATAAAGACCCGCCGGTTCTTCTGACAAATCTATTTCATTGATGACTAACCCCGGATTAGGATACACTGAGAGTCTTTCGAAATTCTCTTTCTTCATACCTGTACTATTTTCTTTAATTGTTACCGGGCAAGTACAACTAACGCCAGATCCGTCCATGGCAGAAGCTTCGACAGTGACGCTTCCGCTGGTTATTGCGGTAAGCATACCATTATTTGTTATAGTAGCCAAACCCGTGCCGTTTTCCACACTCCATAGAACAGCTTTGTTCGTGGCATCAGAATTGCCATTATCTCCCGCATCTTCCCAATAGTTCCCATCCATATCATGGGTATCGATGCTATAATAATCAATACAGTACTGGCCGTTTGCAGTACAATAGTTATTAATTAAGGCAGCCTGTTCCTTGGGGTTTAAGGCTCCGGTATTCGCATTTGCATTTGCATGGCCAGTCATAAAAATAAAAAAAACCGGATTCTCCCTTTGTCCGCTGCCCTTCCCTATTTTAGTGCCTTCCGGCCCATATTCAGCTATTAAAGAATCCATGCCCGGCAGGTATTTGACAATGGACCTTGTCTGTAACTTTAGTTAACCGAACCGGTGGTCAAATAGTTGCTCACATACTCGTTTATACCGTTTTTAAGGCAGGTAAAATCCTTCACATACCCGGCGCCTCTTAGCTTTTCCACCCGGGCCTCTGTAAAATACTGGTAGGTGTCCCGAATATCTGCCGGAGTGTCAATAAATGAAATGGCCGGTTCTTTCCCCATGGCAGCAAAAGTAGAAGTGGCAAGGTCCAGAAATGTACATGCTTTTCCCGTACCCAGGTTATAGAGGCCGCTGGCCGGCCTCTTTTCCATCATATAGATGATCACATCCACCACATCCTTCACATAAATGAAATCACGGGCCTGTTCGCCATCGCTGAAATCGGGATGATGGGACCGGAACAACTTCATTTCACCTGTCTCATGAATCTGATTGAATGTGTGAAACACTACCGATGCCATTCGGCCTTTGTGGTATTCATTGGGACCGTACACATTGAAGAATTTCAGGCCTGCCCAGAAAAATGGTTTTCGATCCCGGGAGAGGACCCAGCGGTCAAATTCATTCTTGCTCCGGCCATAGGGATTTAACGGTTCCAGTCTGGAGACCACCTCGTGAGAATCATCAAACCCATGTTCTCCCAGGCCATAAGTTGCAGCAGAACTGGCATAAATCAATGGCATACCAAAGGCAACACATTGTCTGAACACTTCTTTGGAATAATCCAGGTTTAGTTCCTGAAATATATTCCACGATAATTCAGCTGTATCAGTCCGTGCCCCCACATGCACTATGATCTGAATAAACCTGTGGTTCCTGCGCATCCATTGTGGAAATTCTCTTCGATCCACCATGGTGCGGAATATTTTTTCAGCATAATTTCGTTCCCGTTCCGGCCGGCTAAAATCATCCACCAGTACGATGTCCCTGTATCCCCTGTTGTTCAGTCCCTGAACCAGATTACTTCCAATAAAACCTGCTGCTCCAGTGACTACAATCATAACCGTCAATTTAGTTATTTTAGCCTGAAGATACCAGAATTGGCTGACTTTAGCCGGAATTTTTACTGCCTTGTGTAATTTACCGGATGAATGAGCATACTTTTCATATATTTCGTTTCTTTGTTTTATTTATTATGGTACACCTCACGCGAAGAGAACGATTCAGCGCTGCCCACAGATTGTTCAATCCGGCTCTTTCTGATGAAGAAAATGAACGGATTTATGGCCCCTGCTCCAATCCCAACTGGCATGGTCATAACTACGTCCTCTGGGTAACCATTCTGGGAGAGGTAAATCCGGAGACCGGGTATGTGGTGGACCTGAAGCAGCTAAGTAAGATAATCCGCGACAAGGTGATCGGAAAACTGGACCATAAGAACATCAATACAGAAGTAGATTTCATGAAGGGTCAATACATTTCAACCGAAAACCTTGCAATGGGGATCTGGAACGAACTGAAAAACCATGTGCAGGAATTGGGTGTGGAACTGTTCTCCGTAAAGCTTGAGGAGACAGAAAACAATGCAGTTGAATACTTTGGAAACTAAATAATTATGGAAATAGTAAACAATGGGTTAGGAGCGAACAAAAATGGAGGGTATTCCCGAATCGACCGCTTCGACGATAAGACCACTTCTAAACTAACCACCAAATATGAAGAGATACTGGGCCTTCTGGGAGAGAACGGGCAGAGAGAGGGTTTAAAAGATACCCCCAGGCGTGTGGCAAAAGCCATGCAATTCCTCACCCAGGGATATGGAACCGATCCTTCCGACATCTTAAAATCAGCGATATTTCATGAGGATTACAGTGAGATGGTCATTGTGAAGGATATAGAGCTCTTTTCCATGTGTGAGCATCACATGCTGCCCTTTATCGGCAAAGCTCACGTGGCCTATATTCCTGACGGTCGAATAACCGGCCTGAGTAAAATTGCCCGGGTAGTGGAAGGATTTGCACGCCGGTTGCAGGTCCAGGAGAGGCTCACCGTACAGATCAGGGACTGCATCCAGGACACCCTGAAACCGTTGGGTGTGGCAGTGGTTATCGAGGCATTGCACCTGTGCATGGTCATGCGCGGAGTCCAAAAACAACATTCGGTTACCACCACTTCTGCTTTTACCGGGGGATTTATGCAATCGGACAAAACCAGGGAGGAGTTTATTCATTTGATTGGTGCCAATCTCCGGTAACTTTCATTACTTTTGTGATTCTATAATTACAAGACATGCAAGCATTTGTATTTCCCGGACAGGGAGCACAGTATGTGGGGATGGGCAAGGACCTGTATGACAGGAATGGACAGGCAAAAGAATTGTTTGAACAGGCAAATGAGATATTGGGATTCAGGATCACAAACCTCATGTTTGAAGGGCAGGACGAGGACCTGAAGCAGACCCGGGTGACACAACCAGCCATTTTTCTGCATTCTGTCATCCTAGCCAGCACCCTGGAAGGATTTCAACCGGATATGGTGGCTGGGCATTCACTGGGTGAGTTTTCATCCCTGGTTGCAAATGGCACCCTTTCTTTTGAAGACGGACTGAAGCTGGTTTTTAAGCGCGCATTGGCCATGCAGAAAGCATGCGAAGCGGTACCTTCCACCATGGCAGCGATCCTTGGCCTGGAAGATTCTCAGGTGGAACAGGCATGCCGGGAAATTGACGAAATTGTGGTGGCTGCCAACTACAACAGTCCGGGCCAGATAGTCATCTCCGGTACGTACGCCGGGATAGAGGCTGCCGTGGATAAACTTACGGCACTTGGAGCAAAACGTGCGCTGAAACTGCCGGTGGGCGGTGCGTTCCATTCTCCGCTTATGGAGCCGGCCCGGGCTGAAATGGAAGAGGCCATAGAGGCCGCACCATTTTCACATCCTGTTTGCCCGGTTTATCAGAATGTGAACGCAGCTCCCTCGGATGAGCCGGAGGTAATCAAAAAAAACCTGGTAGCTCAGCTTACAGCTCCTGTAAGATGGACCCAGACCATACAGAGAATGATTGCCGACGGAGCTTCATCCTTTACAGAGGTTGGTCCGGGAAGAGTATTGCAAGGATTAATCAAGAAAGTAGACAGGACCATGGTGACACAAAGTGTGTGACTCTTGCCCTGCATTGAATAGGTGAAGGGGTTCTGAATGCCCCTTTTTTTATAGGACAACAGAATACATATGAAAGTCTTAAAATTCGGCGGAACTTCTGTAGGGAGTACAGAGAATATCAGAATTGTCAAAAAGATACTTGAAGGACAGGATCAGGCATGTGCCGCAGTGGTCAGTGCTTTCGGAGGCATCACCGATCAGATCATACGTACTGCTACCCTGGCAGGTGAGCACAACCAGGCCTACAGGGATGATTTAACTCTTATTCAGGAAAGGCATGTTGCCGCAGTCAACGAATTGCTCGAAGGGGAACAGCGTGAATTTACACTCACCGAGGTCGACTCCCTTCTTCATGAATTTCAGGATGTCCTTCTGGGAATATATCAGTTGCAGGACCTGAGTGATAAAACCCTTGATTTCCTGCTTAGTTTCGGAGAACGTCTCTCGGCCACCATCATTGCCAGGTTTGTTGATGGAGGCGTGTACATGGATTCACGTAAATTGATTCAGACTGACAGCAATTTCGGGAATGCCATGGTACAGTTTGATACCACCAATTCACAAATCCGGAGCCAGTTAGAAAATACCCGGGATGTGGTGCTCATCCCGGGATTTATTGCCACCGATGAACACGGACGAACGACCACATTGGGACGAG
Source organism: uncultured Bacteroides sp. (assembly GCA_964500835.1). Lineage (GTDB taxonomy): Bacteria > Bacteroidota > Bacteroidia > Bacteroidales. Next base: position 26,418 of record CAZCQL010000002.1, on the reverse strand, counting down.
GCGGTTCTGATTATACGGCGGCCATACTTGCATCCGCGTTGCATGCCGATGTATTGGAGATCTGGACAGATGTCGACGGTTTTATGACGGCCGATCCAAAAAATGTACCCAAGGCCTACCCGGTTGCTTGTATGAGTTATGAGGAAGCCATGGAGTTGTCGCACTTCGGTGCAAAAGTCATCTACACCCCCACCCTTACCCCCGCCTATAAAGAGAATGTACCCATCCGCGTAAAGAACACATTTAATCCGGAGGAACCCGGAACGCTCATTGCCAGGGAAGTCGTGTGTAAACAAAGTGAGATGATTAAGGGGATCTCATCCATCGATCACATATCGCTGGTTACCGTCAGGGGAGTAGGAATGGTTGGGAAAACCGGGACCTCATCCAGGGTCTTCAGCTGCCTGGCAACACATGATATTAACGTGATCCTGATAACCCAGGCCTCTTCCGAGATGACCATCTCATTTGCGGTCTCACCTGTTGACATGGATGCTGCAGTGGGCGCATTGCGGGAAGAATTTGAAATAGAAGTGGAACACCGCAGGGAGATGGAGATCGAAGTAATCAACGACCTTTCCATTATTGCCATCGTGGGTGAAGGGATGCGGCACACGCCAGGGATTTCTGCCATTCTTTTCCGTTCCCTCGGCCGGAATGGAATCAGCGTGATTGCCACCGCACAGGGCTCCAGTGAACTTAACATTTCGGTAGTTATTGAACACAACAGTTTAAAGAAGGCCCTGAATGTGATCCACGAAGGATTCTTCCTCTCCGATTACCGCGAGCTGCACCTTTACGTTGCAGGGATTGGGAACGTGGGAAAGAAGCTGATGCTCCAACTGCAAAAACAACAGGAAAAACTGATTCAAAGTTTAAAACTGAAAGTCAATCTGGTGGGCCTTACCAATAGCCGGAAAATGGTGACAGATCCCGACGGAATCGAGCCCATTACCTATCAGGAGCGCCTGAAACAGGGGGAACCGGCAAATCTTGATAAATTAATTGAGGAAATTAAGAACGCCAATCTCCGTAATTCTGTGTTCATCGATTGCACGGCCAGTGAATCCGTCTCTCACCTGTACGCGAAGCTATTCGACTCCTATGTTTCCGTGGTTACTGCCAATAAAATTGCGTGTAGCTCCTCCTATGATCTCTACCGGACTCTTAAAAAGAAGGCCATTCAGAAGGGAGTGAAATTCAATTTCGAAACCAATGTGGCCGCAGGGCTTCCGGTAATCGGTACCATAAACGACCTTATAAAAAGCGGGGACAGAATTCTGAAACTGGAGGCCGTCGTTTCGGGAACACTAAATTATATTTTCAACACCATGAGCAGGGAGATACCCATGAGCAAAGCCATCCGGATGGCCAAGGAGGAAGGGTATTCCGAACCCGATCCCAGGCTCGATCTGAGTGGCACCGATGTAAAGCGAAAGTTGCTGATCCTTGCCAGGGAATCGGGGTATGAGCTGGAGGAGAAGGATATCGAAATGACACCTTTCCTGCCTGAAGAGCTTTTTGAAGGGTCTGAGGACCAATTCTGGAAAGCGGTGGAAAAGCTTGATAAAGGGTTTGAAAAAAAGCGGCAACAAATGGCTGACAAGGGATTGAGGTGGAGGTATCTGGCTGTCCTGGAAGACGGTAAAGGAAAAATGGGACTGGTGGAGGTGGATTCGTCCCATCCCACCTATCCATTGGAAGCCAGCAACAACATCATCATGATCACCACCGACCGCTACCGGGAATTGCCTCTGATTGTGAAGGGTTACGGGGCCGGAGCAGAAGTAACGGCAGCTGGTGTTTTTGCAGATGTTATCAGAGTCGCAAATGTATGAAAAAGTTGAAATCGATCAAAGCAAGTGTATGATTAAGGCAGTCATATTCGATATGGACGGGGTACTGATCAATTCGGAGCGGCACTGGCAGATAGCCGAGAGGGAATTGTTCGGAGAGCTGGGCATCGAGTTAACCGACGAACTGCTTGTGGAGACCAGGGGACTCAGGACCGCGGAGATGGTTGCCCACTGGAACAGCCGGTTTGACCTGGATTCGGTTACTCCTGAAGATCTGATGAGGAAATACGACGATAGAATGGTACATACCATGAGGAGCGAAGTCCCCCTGATGAAGGGTGCCGAAGAGGCCATTCGGTTTTTCAAGGATAAGAAGCTCCCGGTGGCCCTGGCAACCTGTTCAACCTTAATCCACATCAATGCAGCCCTGGAAAAACATGACCTGAGGAAATATTTTGATGTGGAAGTATCCGCAGCATTGAAAATGCAGGGAAAACCTCATCCAGAAGTATACATGAAGACCGCAGAACTTCTTGGGATTGATCCTACATTCTGCCTAGCTTTTGAAGACTCCTTTTTTGGAGTGGTTGCAGCAAAAGCGGCCCGGATGAAAGTAGTTGCCATGCCTGACAAGAGTGAATTTGAGCAGGCAAGGTTTGGTGCCGCTGATTTGAAGATCAAATCACTGCTTGAAATTAATGACGGATTTTTCAAGAAGCTACAGGAACTACAATGAAAAAAACGGAAGTAAAAATATTCGGTCCGGCTACGGTCTCCAATGTAGGGCCTGGATTTGACCTGATGGGATTTGCACTGGAGGCCCCGGGCGATGAGATGCTCATACGAACAAACGGAACAGGAGAGCTGGTACTGGTGGATGAATCGGGATGCAACCTTCCCCTGGATCCAGCGAAAAATGTAGCGGCTGTCGCCGCTTCTTCGCTGCTGGATGAGCTAAAGGTCAGGGATGGATTTGACCTCGTGTTCACCAAAAAGATCAATCCCGGAAGCGGAGTTGGCTCCAGCGCGGCAAGTTGTGTGGCGGCTGTCATGGGGATTAACGAGCTGCTTGGAAATCCATTCGAAACAGCCGCCCTGATTCCCTATGCCATGGAGGGCGAAAAAATTGCAAGCGGCGCTACCCATGCCGATAACATTGCCCCGGCTCTCCTTGGGGGGATTACATTGATCAGGAGTTATGATCCGTTGGATATCAAACATATACCGTACCCTTCCGACCTGTGGTGCACGGTGATTCATCCCCAACTGGAGATTAAAACACTAGAGAGCAGAAAACTGATCCCCCGGGAGGTGCCTCTGAAAACAGCGCTGCAACAATGCGGTAACCTGGCCGGATTGGTTGCCGGTTTAGCCACGGCCGATTATCCACTTATTAGCCGGTCCATTACCGACGTATTTGCCGAGCCCTACCGCACACAGCAACTTCCGGATTTTGACGTACTCAGGAAGTCAGCCCTGGATTCAGGATCGTTGGGCACCGGGCTTTCCGGATCCGGTCCTTCGGTATTCAGTCTGTGCAGGGGGGAAGATATGGCCGGCAGTGTCGGAAAGGTCATGAGACATCATTTTACCCAAAGGGGAATTGACGCTGAAATCTATGTTTCAAAAATAAGCGAGGCCGGTTGCAAAATTATTTGAATGTATTATTACAGTACCAATAATAAAGAACTCCGGTTTGGGCTGAAAGAAGCCCTCTTAAAAGGATTGGCTCCTGAAAAGGGCCTTTTTATGCCATCACCTGTTCCCATTCTCACCAGGGACGAACTGGATAAATTGCGGGAGCTAACCCTTACCCAGATTGCTTTGAAATTATCGGAACTGCTCTTCGGGGACGATATTCCGGCCGATGAACTGGCACAGATCGCCGAAAGTGCTGTCAATTTTGACACCCCGGTGGTCCGGGTTGAGGAAAACATCTATGCGCTGGAACTGTTCCATGGCCCAACCCTGGCATTTAAGGATGTGGGAGCACGATTCCTGGCCAGGATGCTCGGATATTATACCCGCAATCTGGACAAAGAGATCCACGTGCTGGTAGCTACGTCGGGTGACACAGGGAGTGCGGTAGCCAATGGATTTCTCGGGGTACCCGGAATCAAGGTTCATGTCCTTTATCCCTCAGGATTGGTAAGTCCGCTTCAGGAGAAACAATTTACCACCCTTGGAGAAAATATCTCGGCAGTGGAGGTGCAGGGGACCTTCGATGAGTGCCAGAGCCTCGTGAAAGAAGCCTTTATGGACCTGGACCTTGGGGGTCAGATAACCCTCACCTCGGCGAATTCCATCAATCTGGCACGGTTTCTTCCTCAAACCTTTTACTACTTCAGGGCATGGGCACAGATTCCGCAGGAAACTGAATTGCTTTTCTCAGTCCCAAGCGGAAATTACGGGAACATGACCGCCGGGCTTATGGCAAGAGAGATGGGACTGCCCGTTCATACCTTCCTTTCAGCCAATAACCTGAATGATGTGGTACCCTCTTACCTGCTAACAGGAAAATTCAAACCAAGGCCTTCCACCCCCACCATTGCCAATGCCATGGACGTGGGGGATCCAAGCAATTTCGCCAGGATCCTGGACCTGTTCGACCACAACCATGAGTGGATCACCTCCCACATGCACGGATACAGTTACTCCGACCATGAGATCAGGCAGATCATCGCCAGGGTGTATAAAAAAACAGGGTACCTGTGTGACCCGCATGGTGCCACCGGGTACCAGGCTGCAAGCACCTATCTAAAAGACCACCCCGGCTACAAAGGAATATTCCTGGAAACAGCCCACCCGGCCAAGTTTAAAGAAACAGTGGAAGAAGTTATAGGATCGCCTCTTGAGATACCCGAACGTTTAGCTGCATTTGCCAGTCTGAAGAAGCAATCAACTGTCCTAAAGGGTGATTATAAAGAGTTTAAGAACTACCTGATTTCTCAACTTTAAAAACAGACAGGGTTCGGAGAACGCCTATTCGACCTTTCCATCCACCACATCAATCACAAATTGGCTGAATAAAGGAGCGAGTTGTCCACTCAATTCCGTATTTGGATGAGAATTATCCGGACCGGAGGCATATTTTTCCTGCAGGTAGATTGCTCCGGCAGTTTCATATTTGTAAAAATCCCAAAGATAGATATTGTCTCCCTCTTCGTCCCAATCTTCTGTAAGCCATTTGTAAAATTCTGTGGTTCGTTGCGCTTCATCAGATGTAATTCGATTTTTTACATGCACCGCAGGTGACCATACAATAAATTTATTATCAGGAAATTCCTGCATTTTGTTTTTTAAGGCCTCATACTGCAATTTGTAATTCTCAAGCTTTTTCTCGTCCGAATCAATGTTTGGACTGCCTGTGTCTTCAAGGATCTCGCTTACATGGTAACAATGCTTGAAGATGATTGTGTGGTACTCTTTGGTTAAAATTTCTAAGGTAGGTTCATTCATAAAAGGCTCCTTGCCGGCATTTTTAACCCAGATATTATAATAATCGTAAGGGTAATTATTCCAACCGTAGGGTTCTTTCGAAGGAAATATGCGATCTTCGATGACATACGAAGTCTTGTTTTTCTTGTTGTATTTCTTTAAGTAGAGATCCACATCTCCCTTTTTGGTAATTTTATATATATACCGGTTGGTTTTACCTTTCCAGATCGCCTGTCCGGTACTGTGATGAAGAAATATAATTTTTTCCATGTCCTTATGCGCTGATTTACAACTTAATATCATAAAGGCGAGCAAAAATAACGTGACCGTTTTCATCTGTGTGAAATTTTTAATTACGAAAGTTCATTTTCGTTTTCTTCCATCAAGTTAAAATGTTTTAAAATATGAGGCTTTTTTTCCTCATTGGTCATTTTTGAAGTACTCATCCGGCCCGGATTCTGCTTATAGAGGGATTTTAGGATCTTCATTGGCATAATCACTTTTGCAGGATTGCCAACAATAACTGAATTCTCCGGGAATTCACCCCTGACAACGCTTCCGGCACCAACTATGGAATTATCACCTATGACCGTATTGGGCAGGATGGTCGAATTTCCTCCGATAAACACATTATTTCCAATTTTGATCTGACCGAATATATCATCCTCCGGAAACTCTTCCAAAAAGCATCTAACACCCGCATCATGCGTAAGAAAAAATGTTCCACGCGCTACTCTTACATAATCTCCCAGCTCGACCAGATAGGGCTCCGTTGAAAAATCAAGGGTATCTACGAGACATCTTTTACCTATTTTCACACCCTGCTTCCTTAAATATTTAATTCTGCGTTCAGAATTGGACTTGCTAACGATAATCCTGTTTATTCTATTTAGAAATGCAATGGGCTTCATCCTGTTTTTTATGTCTTATTATGTCCTGTTATACTCTTATTAAATTTAATCATAACGCGCATTCTACCTGCAATTTTAAGTCAGGAATTTCGATAATTCCTTACAATTGATCCGTTGCCTTTATTTTTTACCCGTGGGTGCAACGGCAAGTTTGGTGCTAAAATGGATTAGCTTAGGTACTTTTTCGGGGGCAAGCTTATCTGCGCAAATCTGCTTGATGGAAGCTTCATCCGGTTCGTTGTCCTTGCTGTTTGAAAGCACAATCACCGCCTTCAATGCCTCTCCAAGGAGATCATCGTATACCCCTGATACAGAGCAATCCACAACTCCAGGGATGGTGACAATCACCTCCTCAATCTCCTTTGGACTTATTCGCCTCCCTCCGACTTTAATTATCTCCTTCCTTCTTGAGGTATGAAAAAAATATCCATCCTGGTCTTTGTAAGCCAGGTCTCCGGTATGGAGCCACCCGTTTTTCAGGATCTCGGATGTTCCTTGTTCATCACCCAGGTAACCCAGCATAATATTATTGCCTCGTGCAACCAGTTCTCCAACCACATCCGGATCAGTAATAAAATTTCCTGAGTCATCCACAAGTTCCAGGGACACACCAGGTATCGGCCTGCCCATCGAGCCCAGTTTTTTTTCCAGCATGTCGGGAGGGAGGTAAGACAACAGGGCAGTTGCCTCGGTCTGACCATACATGACGCAGAAATCGATTTCGGGGTGACTATCCATAAACTCCCTGATAAAAACCTTATGCAGCTTTCCGCCTGCCTGAGTGACATACCTTAACCGGGGAAAGGACTCTGTCTTGAAAGATGTTGATTTTCTAAGTAAGATTTGGAAGTGGCTTGGTACTCCTGCAAATCCTGTACATTCATACTTCTTCAGATCATTGAGTACCTGGCCCGGGAACATAAAATTATTATTAAAAACCACACTCCCCCCTACTTTCAGGTGGGAATGGAGCAATGAAAGCCCGTAGCAATAATAAAACGGCAGTACGATCTCGATGGTATCATCCGGGGTAAGTTGAAGGTAATCAATAAAGGAGTCCGTATTTGCGATAATATTCTTATGCGAAATCATCACACCTTTGGGTTTTCCCATCGATCCTGAAGTGAAAATAATCTCAGCCAGGCTGTTTTCATCGAAAGAATCATTGGTAAATATATCCTGGGAAAATCCATTTAGTCCACCATTCACTTTTGGAATATGATCGCATACATTTTTAAAGCCTTCCCATCTCTCATCTTTCAGCGATTCTGCCACAAAAACTATTTCTGACTGACAAACCTCCTTGATATATGATACATTCTGCTTCTCAATGGATGGATTTAGGGGAACACAGACATTACCCGATTTAATAATGCCCAGGTACGCAATAAGAAAAAATGATGAATTAGGGCTGACTAAAAGAATCTTATTATTCTGTCCGTACATCTCTCTCAAATACCTGGCCAGGCCCAGTGCTTCGGCCTGCAGTGCCGTATAAGAAAGTTCCTCCTTATTTCCCAGGAGGAAATTCTTATAAAGAAACCCGGATTCGTCAAACAGATAATCGTACACATTCATAAACCGGTGTGATTGAATCAGAAAAATGAATAATCATTTATCGCTTTCATCCTCAAATAGGATGTAGTTTCGTTTCTGCGCTTGAAATTCTCATAAATCAGTGAAATATCTGATGCGCTCCTGCCCATGACGGATCCTACCTGCTCCGGATCATACCCGTTTTCGTAGGCAAACCACAGGAGATCAAGCTCCTTAAAGGGGAACTCATAGAAAAATTCCTCCTGGGTTTGCTCCGCGCTGTATGTATCTGTGGTAGGTGTACGTTCCCTGATCTCATTCGGTATTCCGAGATATTCCGCCAGTTGATATACCTGGGTTTTATACAGCCGGCCAATGGGAAAAAGATCGCTACCGCCGTCTCCGTATTTCACGAAAAATCCCTGGTCAACTTCATGCTTGTTGGGCGTTCCAACCACCGCATAATGCAATCGTTCGGCATGGTAGTAGAGCAAAGACATCCGGGCCCTCTGTTTAAAGTTGGAAGCTGCAATAATAACACGCATCTGGCCAGATCTCAGCCTCTTAACTATTTCGGTTCCATCCGAATTCACCACGGTCAAGTGAAAAACAGGTGGCAATTTGGACCCAATGCCCTGATGCTTTATCCCTATTTTCATTTTATCCACCGAAGGATCATATTCAGGTACGAGTTCTTTGACAGCCTGGTCTCTCCTATGGTAACACTGGTATCCGTCCAGCGCACCGGTAATTACCTCGGTGATGGTAGGCACCCCGAACTTCTCTGCCAGCTTTGTGGCCAGTTCCTCGCTGTCGGGACTGGAATCCTTTTCAGGCATCATCACTCCCAACACCTTCTCAGCACCAATAGCGCTGGCGGTCAGCGCCATGGTTACCGAAGAATCAATTCCTCCACTAAGTCCGACCACCCCCCCAAATCTGTTTAGCCGGGTTGCAATATCCTCCCGGATTTTACCGGTAATCTTTTTCACCAGATCTTCCAAATCATTTATAACAAGGATATCCTTATGAAATTCGATTTTACTCATTCTATGCTATTTAAGGATTTATCAAACTGCACCGGGCAATCAACTCTCATAACAGTTTCCCTGTATGGATTGTTCCCCGTTACAAACATATCTGACAATAACTGGGTGGATAATATCCCGGCAACAGCCATGTTTTCGTTTTCTGTGACCGGTCTGCTGTCGCCCATCCTCTTCAGAAGCTTTTCAACGGAATTTTCCCGAAATATGCCGTGTTTCTTTAGCTGTTGACCTGACAGAGCCTCTCGAAGATACCCGGGCGCAGAATCTGAGATTAGACTGGTGGCAACAGGTGCACGATATGCTTGCTTGGGTCGATCAATCACCTGGCGGGGAAGGTGATCCTTCATCAATGCCTTGAGCAAATATTTCTCATTCAAACCACGCAGTTTAGAAGAGGATGACAACCGGGTGCAAAACTCGATTACCCGATGATCCAGAAAGGGGTACCTCCCTTCCACAGAGTGTGCCATGGACATCCTGTCTCCTTGTGATGACAACAAATAGCCTGAAAGAAACAGCTTTGATTCCAGCCACTGCGCCCTGCTTAATATATCCAGATCCTGAAACCCGGATGGCAGGGAGCTGACAAAAGTTTCCACTGGATCGGGGTCATGAGAATTCAGGAATCCGTTTGCAAAATGCGCTTTAATGTGCTTCGAATTGTTCCACCTTATAAGATGTGAGTATACAGGAGAATCCGTATCCTGAAGACGGTAACCGAAGAAAGCATTCCTCATGCTGCCGCCCCTTCCTTTGAATTGTGACAGATACGGATAAAGTTTCTGCAAAAGGAGCGGCCGGATCTTTGAATCTGGTTGCCTCGACCAGAACTCTCTGATCAGGGCTTCTTTAAATATATTATACCCTCCCAGGAATTCATCGGCACCTTCTCCGGTGATTACCACCTTGATTTCATTCTCCTGCACAAGTTTTGACAAAAGGAACATGGGAACTGCGCCCGTCCTCAAAATAGGTACCTCGGTATGCCAAAGTACGCGGGAAAAATGAGTGGCGATGTCCTTTGTATGGCAAATAACTGAGCTATGGGTAGTATCAAGCATCCCGGATACAAGCTGTTGATAAGAAGATTCGTCGTACTCACTTTGTTCAAATCCGATTGAAAATGTGTTAAGCACTCCCGGATCTATCTTTTTAATAAAGTACGTTGTTGCACTTGAATCTATTCCTCCGCTCAAATAGGCCGCCACCTGTACGTCCGACCGAAGTCTGAGCCTGACCGCATCCGTTATCAGATAGTCAAACTCCTCCAAAGAATTCTTTAATCGCCTGTCCGACCAGGGAGTTTCTTCGGGGCTGAACCTGAGTTCCCAGTACTTCCGGATATCGACCCGGCCATTGCGTATGGTCATGAAATGGCCGGGAGGCAGTTCATAAATACCTTTAAATATAGTCCCGGGAGAAGGAATGGTCCAGAAAGTGAATACCTGATTCAACGAGCCGGGATCTATCTCGGGGCTCACCACTTCGGATTCCAGTATGCATTTAATTTCAGAGGCAAATACGAAGGCCTTCTCATCCTGATAATAAAACATTGGCCGTATTCCAACCCTGTCGCGTGCAATAAACAGCTCCTTTTTAAGTACATCCCAGATGGCAAATGCAAATTGACCGTTTAACTTTTCCAGGCATTTCTCCCTGAAATGCTTGTACAGGATCAGCAATACTTCTGTATCGCTTTCGGTCCTGAAACGATACCCCAGTTCAATTAGTTCGTCCCTGAGTTCAATGTAATTGAAGATTTCTCCATTAAATACGATCCAGAAATTCTGCTCCTTATCTGAAATGGGCTGCTGCCCCTGAAGCAGGTCGATAATGCTTAATCTGACACTCCCCAGCCCTACTCCATTACCTATATAGACGCCGGCTTCATCAGGCCCCCTGTATTGGATCTGGGCAAGCATTTTCCTCACCTGGCCGGGCTGAACTGGTTGATTGCTTTTGCTATATATTCCAGAAATACCGCACATCAACAGGTTATTGAATAATAGCAGATTTTTTCGTTTGAATGAATTGGGCGATGGCATTAATCGTTTCGAAGTTCTTTTCGACCAGATCATCGTCATTTGCAACAATGTTAAATTTATCCTCTAAAAAATCAATAAGCAAGGCAAACCCCATCGAATCGAAGATACCTTCTACAAACAATTTGGTGTCTGCATCCAGTGTCTCAGTTTCTTTGAAGGTATTGTCTTTTACATATTCAAATAGCTCACTTTTCACACTTTCCATATTCTCCACAGTTATTTATTTTTGGTTAATTCTCGCTTACGTAGTAAAACAAAATTTTTTAAACTCCTGATAATAAGTGTCTTATATATTTATCTCGATGCGTTCTATGATACATCAAGGTAAGAATTTCTGAGGGTTCAAATAGATTATTTGATTAAAAGCAGAATAGTTGTGAGAAGAGGAGAGGTGCACTACACAAAAATAGAAGAGGCTGACTTCCAACGATGGATCAATGGGATGAAAGGCCAATAATGTGGTTGAACACCAGAATCGCCATTACCAAATCACCGAAACATGAACTGTTAAATACTATGTAAAGGTGCTCCCTAAAGCAATCCCTGGTCCACCATCGAATCGGCTACTTTCAGAAAGCCTGCGATGTTGGCCCCTTTCACATAATCCACATATCCACCGGGAGTGGTTCCATGCTGCACACAGTTCACATGGATGTTGGTCATGATGTGGTGCAACCGGTCATCCACTTCCGCCCTGCTCCAGTTGATCTTCATGGAGTTCTGGGCCATTTCAAGACCGGAGGTGGCCACACCGCCTGCATTGGCAGCCTTGCCCGGAGCGTAAAGGATCTGCTTTTCCTGGAATTTCTCAATGGCTTCGGGAGTACACGGCATGTTGGCACCCTCGCATATACAAATACAACCATGGTCGATTAGTTGAGCCGCATCTGACTTATCCAATTCATTTTGTGTGGCACAAGGTAGTGCGATATCCGCTTCCACCTCCCATGGTCTTTTCCCCCGGACAAATTCGGCGCTTTCAAATTCAATTTCATAGGGCGCTACAATATCCTCGTTTGAAGCCCTTAGTTCCAGCATGTAATCAATTTTTTCTCCCGATACGCCTTCCGCATCGTAGATATATCCATCCGGACCAGAAAGTGTGACTACCTTACCCCCCAGCTCAGTCACTTTGCGGACTGCTCCCCATGCCACGTTGCCAAATCCGGACACTGCTACCCGCTTGCCTTTAAAGGTTTCGCCAATTGTGGATAGCATCTCCTTGGCGAAATAGACACAGCCAAAGCCGGTAGCTTCGGGCCTTACCAGCGATCCGCCCCAATTGAGGCCTTTGCCGGTTAATACACCCGTATTTTCACGGGCTAATTTTCTGTACATCCCGTACAGGTATCCAATTTCACGGCCACCCACCCCGATATCGCCGGCAGGAACATCCGTGTCGGGACCGATATTTTTCCATAATTCCAGCATAAACGCCTGGCAGAATCGCATGATCTCAGCATTGGACTTTCCCTTTGGATCAAAATCCGAGCCTCCCTTGGCTCCCCCCATGGGCAGGGATGTAAGGCTATTCTTAAATACCTGTTCAAATCCCAGGAACTTCAGAATACTCAGGTTTACACTGGGGTGAAAACGCAACCCCCCTTTATAGGGTCCAATGGCATTGTTAAACTGTATCCTGTAACCGAGGTTCACGTGAACCATTCCCTGATCGTCGGCCCAGGGCACCTTGAAAACCAGAACCCTGTCAGGTTCAATCATGCGTTCCACGATATTGGCAGATCTGAAATGAGGGTTATCATTGTACACTTCCTCAATAGACTCAAGGACCTCGCGAACAGCCTGGTGGTATTCTACCTCACCCGGATGCCGTTTCGCCAGATTATTCATAATGGTTTCGACATTCATAGCGTGTTTTTCGTAAAATTGGAGTTTCTATGGAGATTTTACAACCCCGGAAAGTATGATAGACAGCAGGAAACAAAATCCCCCTCCTGAATTATCGGAAAGGGACGCAATCCTGGCAGTGAAAGATCTTTAAGAGGAGAAAACGAAAAGTCTAAAATTCGTGTTTGGAACTTAACCTACAGCCTCTTCGTACAGTGCACCCACAAAATTCCAGTCTACCACGTTCCAGTATGCTTCCAGGTAACTCTTCCGCATGTTCTGGTAGTGGAGGTAGTACGCATGCTCCCATACATCCACATTGAGAAGTGGTGTACCCCGAACGGCAGCTATATCCATCAGCGGATTGTCCTGGTTGGGTGTGGAGGTTACCTGGAGTTCTCCATCTCCGTTGAGAATCAACCAGCCCCAGCCCGAGCCGAACTGGCTGGCAGCTGTAGTGGAAAACAATTCCTTAAACTGACCAAAAGATCCAAATGATTCGTTGATGGCGCCGGCCAGCTTGCCGGTGGCTTCTCCGCCACCCTCCGGCGACATGAACTTCCAATAGAGGTTGTGGTTGAAATATCCACCCCCGTTGTTTCTGATTCCGGAACCGGCTCCATAATTCGACATGGAAGCAAATAGTTTATAGATATCCGTGGAGTGAAAATCCTCATGCTCCAGGGCCGCGTTAAACTTTTTAGTGTAGCCGGCGTGGTGTTTTCCATAATGCAATTCCATGGTCATCGCATCAATATGGGGTTCAAGGGCCGAAAAAGCATATCCCAGTTCGGGTTGGATAAATTTGCCATCCTCAGTTGCGGAAACCAGCGAGGCAGTAGCACCATTTGCACCTGATGAATTCATGCAGGATGATGCAATAGACGGAGCCAGCAGGGTTCCGGCGCTAAGGATGGAGGATGTTTTTAAAAATTCACGTTTGTTCATGGAGTTTTGTTTTTATTTGGGCTTATCTTAAAGTAGATATTTACCATACTTAACACACTGAACCGCATTTTGTTTAATGACAATTGTCAGGGCTTCATTACCGCACCTTTGTGGGTCTTCCCGTCGATGCGAATCACCAGTTCTTCGTTGAATTGCACATGCCGGATGTACTCATCTTCATAGAGTGCGGGCAATCCGTTCAGGTAACCCGGATCGTAAAATCCATCATTAATAAAAGGATTGATGGTCATGTAGCCCACCCCGAAAGAAGTCAGGTTCTGAAAGAAATGTGTTCCCTGGGAAGGATCGATCCGATACTTTTCCAATCCCGATTCCACTATAATCCTGGCTTGCGAGATCTGTGACCACTTCA
>CAZCQL010000002.1:0-12374 GCA_964500835.1 uncultured Bacteroides sp. | reverse complement strand
TTTTCCAATCCCGATTCCACTATAATCCTGGCTTGCGAGATCTGTGACCACTTCACCGGGATTCCAAGCCAGGGATCAGAAGAACCCCACCGCCCGGGTCCTACCAGTACGTATCCGTTTCCCAAACCGGCCGGCTCCCTGGTAACGCTCGCGGTCGAAGCGCCCTCGCCAGCAGTGGCCTTTTCCGTGGCGGCCTTCTCTTTAAATGCCGCATTCAGCGCCTCCACGCTCCCGGCAATCTCATGGCTGTGAGCCGCACTGAAATTTTCCGGTCTCACATAGATGACATCCCTGATCCCGGCAAACTCGCCGTTCCCAAGCGCCGAAACGGAATAAAGAATGGTATCCTCCTCCCTGACATCTTTCATATCAATGTCCGAGCGCTGGTCGGTCTCCACAATAGGCCTTATCTGCAGAAAATTGAAGACATAAGGAGAGCCTTTCTGCACATCCATGTTCACTGCAAATTCGATCTCAATGGGCAGATTCATCTCCTGCTGTCCGATCTTCAGCAGATCCCCGATAATGGTTGCAAGCGGAAACGTATCGTGCTGCAGGATCCCCGCAAATGTGATGATCCTCTTGCCGTCGTAATTCAGGCTGTCGCGTACCACATCCGATTCGTAGTCGTAAACCGATGCCACATGGCGAAAGGCCGGATCGGCAAATGCTTCACCGGTCTTCAGGCGCACCAGGTTCACAGCGTCATCTGTGGAAACCCGGTAACTCTCTTCCTTCAGGTTCAGGGCATAAAACTGTTTCTGGGTATCACGCAGCATCGTCTTGCTGGAGGAGAGTTGCATGATTTTTTTGGGAAAGGCAGGTGAAAAGTGCAGGCTGACGCCCCCGTCAACGATGTATTTTCCTAAACCGTATGCCACCCTGGCTATACCATCTTCGGACTTCTCCGGAGCAAACGGGTAAAAATTGACGGAACGTGCCACCCCTGAAATGGTAGGATAATAGAGATCTCCATGCCGCGTTCCGCAAACTTCCTGGATCACGATCCCCATCTTTTCCTCATCAATCACATTGGAGGTAGCCTCAATGTATGCCTTGCTCTCCCTGAAGTAGACCGACGCATAAACCGATTTTATAGAGCTGGTGAGCAGGACCATGGATTGGGCCGGATCCTCCTTATTGACAGGGATCATGTAAGTCGAATAGATCCCCGCAAAGGGTTGGTAATGTGAGTCTTCCAACTTGCTTGATGAGCGTATTGCAATGGGTGCCCCACTTACAGAAATCACCGTATAAAGGTCCTGGTGCAACCAGGAGGGAAGTTTGGCAGCCACAAAGTGTGACAGGATCTCCTCATCCGGCAAATCAGATAAACCAATCCTGTGGAGCCCGTTCATTTCCATAAACTCATCAAATACATCAGTACTCAACACCACTGTCCTGGGTACCGTCATCACTACATTGGGATACTTATTGAACAGGTCGTACCTGGCAATGAGCGAGTTGATGAATGCCAATCCCCGGGCCTTCCCCCCGACGGATTCCTCGCCGATCCTGGAGAAGATTTTATACGAATCGTGGCTTTTCCTGTCAAACTGGGCAATGATCCCCCTGCTTTTGCTGATCCTGTAACTTGAAATAGCTTTATGGATGTAGCTCCGGATGTCGTCCGGATTGGGAAAATCCTCCGTATTAAGGTACTTGAAAAGCTGTGCTACAGGAAATATTGCCCTGGCATTCAGCCACTTGGAGAAGTCATTCCTGCCGGCATGATAAAATAGCACCTCGTCCGATACCTCCTGTATCTTCTTTTGAAGGGCCTGTAAATCTTTGGCCCGGTTCACCTCCTTAAGCGTACCAGGATCTCTGAAAATAAAATCACCAAAAGCAAAGTTCCGGATGATAAAGTTCCGAAGCTCCTGTGACAGAGAGGTTGAATATTTGTGCATAAACCCCACACCAAGTCCGGCAGCCAGCTTGGAATTTGACAGGTCCGATGACTGCATCAACGCGGGCAGCTGGGGATCGTCTTTCCGCATCTGTTCAATGAGCCTGATCCCCAACTTCTGTTCCTTGTCCCTCGCTTGCCCCTTTTTAAAACTCACATCAGAAATGACCCCCAGCAGGTTATCTTTGAACTTTTCGTATAATCCCATGGCCTCATCGTAAGTTTTGGCCAGCAAGATTTTTGGTCTGCCCCGCATGCGCAGCATCTTCTGATGCTCATTGAGGGCTTCTTTCACAAAGACCCGTGACTGTTGCATGACAATTTTATAAAGCTCGGGCAGGTAAGTGGAGGTATAACGGATGGAATCCTCCACAAGGATCATGCATTGAACCCCTATTTCTTCTACATCATGGGGCGCATTCATCTTATCTTCAATCAACTTAATAATCGCCAATAAAAGGTTTGCATTGCCCAACCAGCAGAATATATAGTCGATGGCCGACAGATCTTCGTTCTGCAACCGGAAACTCACCTCCCGGTTAAAATGAGTGAGCACCACAATAGGAACTTCCTGATGCTTCTTCCTGATACGCCTGGCCAGTGAAAAAGCATTCTCGTCCCCCAGGTTCAGCATCTCAATCACCAGATCGATCTCCCCCTCTTCCATGATGCTGAAAGCCTCTTTCGTACTGCTGGCCTTGACAAATATGGGGGGATAGCGAAGGTTCAGGGAGACATATTCATTGAAAATCTGCTCATCAATGCGGCCATCTTCCTCAAGCATGAAAAAGTCATAATTGCTACTGATGATCAATACTGTCCGGATGCGCTTCTGCATCAGCAGGTTGAACGCAGTGTGACTAAAATCAATCGTGGGGAAAACAGGCATGCTTTAAGATAATAGAAATTCTCTTTAGTCAGGTCAACTCTGCTGTTCAATGAAGATGTCTATATCAATATATTGCTACAAATATTTCGAGGTACAATTCCTGAGTTACTATTTTTTCGCAGATATGACTCTGATATTCCCGGCATCGTCCAACACTGTTTCAATTTGACTATAGGTTAGAGATTTTTCGCATAGTTGAGTTATCATATTCCCCTGACCAACACCTACTTCAAATACAACACTGGCCGATTTTTTCAGGTATCTTGGTGCTTCACGAATAAGGGCCCGAATTATACTAATGCCCAGCATGCCACCATCAAAGGCAGCACTTGGCTCGTTTAATGAAATTTCCAAATCCATTTTTGGCACGCTCGAACTAAAAATATACGGAGGATTACAAATGATAAGATCAAATTTTTCAAAATATTCATCCTTTTCGAAAGCTGACATCATATCCCCCTGTTCTGCATGAACACGCTGATTTAAATTCAACATGGTCATATTCTCCCGGGTAAGCTCAATGGCCTCATGAGATATATCCGAAGCAAAAACGGTACAATCCGGATTGTAGTGAGCCAGCGCCAGACCTAAATTTCCGGCTCCACAACACACATCCATTACAAAAATTTCTTTATTAGAATTACTGATCTTATTGACAAGTTCCAGTGCTTTATTTCCTAATATTTCGGTCTCTTTCCTTGGTATCAAAGCCCTTTTATCGGAATGAAATTCAATTCCCATGAAATTCTGCCGGCCGGTGATATAAGACAGCGGTATATTTTCAATTCTTAATTCAATAAGCTGATTCAGGTGTTTTACCTGTTCTTCATCAAGTTCTGGCAGGGACAAATCTTGAGCCCCTTCAGCAGATAAAGGTTTTCCTGCAGCCTTAAACCATAATGCTTTTATTGTAGAAATAAGATTCTCTTCCGGCTTATCAACCAAAAAATTGAGTTTCTTTTCCAGCTCAAACCTGATTCTGTTAAAAAGCTCTTCATTATACATTATCCAAATCTATTTTCTTAAGTTCTTTCTTATCAATTTTCCCATTGGTACTTTTAGGCATTTCATCTAAAAAAACTATTTTCTGAGGGACCATAAAGAGTTCCAACTTTGACATGCACTCTTTTTGAACTCCTTTCGCATCTTGCTCTATTTTGCCGTGGGTAGTAATAAATGCAATTATAGCCTCTCCCAGGATTTCATCAGGGAACCCAAGAACAGCCACTTCTTTAATACCAGATATATTATAAATCACATTTTCAACTTCAATCGGACTTACTTTTTCTCCTCTTGTTTTAATAATGTCATCGGATCTACCAAGAAAATATAAAAATCCCTCTTCATCCATTTTAAACCAATCGTTTGAACATAAATTTCTCTCCCAGGGCAAATCTCCCTGCCTCAGCATCTCCTTGCTAAGGTCTTCTTTATGCCAATACCCCAGCATCACATGTGGACCACGGATGTGTAAAATACCTCGTTCTCCCTGAGGTACAGGTTCCCCATCCAAAGACAATAAATAAACTTCCGTCCCAGGGATAGCTTTCCCTACTGAGGAGGGTTTTGTTTCGATTAATTCAGGTTCCAGATAACATACCCTTTTACATTCGGTTAACCCATACATTTTAAAAATTAATGCATTTGGAAATATCTTTTGAAGATCAGGAATGACATCTGCAGGCAATGCCGCGGCAGTATTCGTCACTGTTTTAATACTTTCGAGAGAAAGTCCTGATTTTTTACTGGTGGCAATCATCATTGCATAAATCGTAGGCACACCCGGGAAAACTGTAGGCTTATACTTCTCTATTTGTTTGTAAATAGTTGCCTGGAAAGTAAATGATTTTTCGACCATCAAAGAACCTCCCACGGTGATTGCCATCAGCAGCTGGTATAAACCATAATCAAATGCCAGGGGTAAGAGCAATAATATCCGATCCTCTTCAGATAATCTGAGATATTCAATAAGGCTCCAGGAAGTAAACACCATTGATTGATGCGACATCATGACACCTTTTGGGAAACCTGTACTACCCGATGTATAGATTAAAGCAGCTAAATCATTTGGGATAATGTGTGGAAAGGCAATTAGAAGTTTTTGGGCAGTAATTATCTCTTCAAGGCTCACTATTTTTATGTCAGTCATCTTTGTCAACTGGCCGTTTTCTTTAAATATTATTGCCTCCTGAAGGTATTCTGACCTGCTTAGTACTTTAGATAATTCAGCTCCAAGAATGCTTTCAGAAATCAATATCTTAGCTTCGCTATCATCAAGAATGTATTGCAGTTTATCGGCTTTTGTCTGGGGATTAATTACTAAAAAAACTGCGCCGGCGAGGGTTATCCCATAAATTGAAACAATGCATTCCCATGAGTTACTCATGTATATAGCCACACGATCCCCCTTTTTGATTCCGGCAAGAACCAAATGACTTGCAATCTTTTCTGAACTCTCCCTAAGATTTAAATAAGAATATTCAGTTGATTTTACAATAATGGCGGTTTTTGAAGGATCTTTTTCAGCAGAAATTAGAAGGGCCTCACCAAGCAAACGTTGTGGTATCATTGTCATTGTATGATAATATTTCAAAAGGTTAAGTATTGCACTCCCGAATATTTGATCGTTCTTATTTCGTGCTCAAAACTCACAATTACAGCGTGAAGAATAATTTTTCCTGTTTTTTCAGCACTAGTTAAAGATAATAAAAATAGAGGAATACACCATTCCCTGATGAGAGCACTTTAGATGTTTATCTATCTGGATATCAGGATACTATTAACAATTAATAAAATCAATCGTGGGGTAAACAGGCATGGTTTAAGATAATAGAAATTCTTTTCTTACCATCCATCATGATGCATACAGTTTCTTTGAACCGGATATGTTTCACATACCCGGTTTCCTCGATCAATTTCTGATTCTCCAGCATATCCCACTGGATAAAGGAGGCATGGGAATCGTGTGGAATGCTGAAATAACCCACATTCATGGAGGTCACGTTATGGAAAAAGTGGGAGCCCAGGGATGCATCAAGCGGAAAGTCAGCAAGGCTGGTCTCCACGATCACCCTTGCGTTGGAAATCTGTGACCATCTGACGGGGATCCCGATAAATGGATCGCGGGTGCCCCACCGGCCCGGGCCGATCAGAATGTAATTCCGGTTCTCTTTGACCAGCTTCTTATTAAGATGCTCTATCTGCTCAGCTATCTCCCTGGTCTTTAACTTATCGAAGGAAGAGGGATTTACATACACCAGGTCGGTGATGTCATCCACTTTGCCGTTGCCCATGCTCTTTTCAGCAAAGATGATCATATCCTCCTTTTTAATCTGATCCGTATCAAACGTAAATTCGCCTCCCGTACCCAACATAGGCTTGATCTGCAATATATAGAAGGAGGGTTTTCCGTTTTCTGTTTTGTCAAGGTCCACTGCATACTCCAGTTCAATAGGGGATCCCAGTGCCTCCTTCCCCACATCCAGAATCAAATTCAGGGCCTTTGCCATGGGCACATACTCATATTTCAGAATATTGGCAAAATTGAGGATTCGCGGGCCGGCCGTTGATAATCCGGGTTCGATCCGCTCATTGTCCTTATCATAGACGGATGCCAGGTGTTTCAGCACATGATGGGATTCAGCATCCGTCATGGCCAACCGGTGCAGGTTGGCTTCCGATCCGTCTTTGCAAAAATCCACCTCCGAATTGATCATATCCAGCGCCAGGAACTCCACCTGGGAGTCCCGTACCTGGCTCTGAAGTGAGCTCATCTCCAGGGCAGGATATTTGGGTGAGAAACGGTATGCCCTCTCCCCGTTCACTACGTAGTGGCCCAGGCCCAGTCCGGCTAAGGCAAAACCATCTTCCGGCTCCATGTGTGCCACCGGGTAGAAATTGTGCGACTGGGCAGTTCCGCTGATATGCGGATAGAAATGGTCCTGGTGATAGGTGCCCACCACATCCTGGATCACAATGGCCATCTTTTCATCCTCCAGTTTGAAATTAATGGCCTCAAAATAGCTCCTTGACTGGGGCGAAAAAATGGAGGAGTATACCAGCTTGACGACATCCCTCAGCTGCTTGAACCGCACCTTAAAATCGGGATGGTTGTTGGGGATCAGGTAGGTCTCAAAGATCCCGGAAAATGGTTGCATAGTGGAATCTTCCAGGAGGCTTGATGAGCGAACCGCCAGTGGACGGTTCACAAGTTTTAACAGCTCTTTCAATCTCTTCTCAAGGGGGAGGGAAAGTTCAGCCTCCAGAAAGAGGATCCGTATTTTTTCATAATCGGTCTTTCGCTGTATCTTCTTAAGCAGGTTATTCCGGAGCATAAAAACGTCAAATTCATCGGTACCGATAATGGCAGTTCGGGGGGTACGGATATTCATCTCCGGCATGATCTCCGGGAAATTCAAATTATAGATGAGGGTATTAATGAAGGCACAGCCTCTGCCTTTCCCCCCCAGGGCCCCCTTGCCCATTCTCACAATATTGGATTCGTCCAGCACAGCTGTCTCTTCAAAATTGACAATCTTCCCCGTATTGGACTCGTTCCTGTACTTCTTGATCACATACTGAAGGTAATTCCTGAATTCACCCGGATTCTTAAAATCAGTCACTTTCAGCGGGTGGATCATCTTGGCTATCTTAATCTCACCCCGTGCCATGAGCCACAGCGAAAAATGATTGCGTTTTCCATGATAGACAATCGATTCGCTGGGTATGGAATTGATAAGCTTTTCGAACTCCTTTAGCGATTTTGCCTCGGCAATCTTCCTCCCTCCCGAATCGCGGTACTCAAAATTACCAAAGCCCAGGTGGTGCATGATAAAATCACGAATATCCTGCAGCAGCGTTTCGCTGTTTTTATTGATAAAGGTGGATTTTAATTCAAGGGCACGCCGGGAGTTCCTTATGTCGGACGACTGGATAACCGTGGGAAGGCCCTTGATCATTTCCCTTGCATGCACGGCCAGGCTAAACCCGGCATCATCATCCATCTCGTTCTCCTTGGTAAACTTTACATCGGTAATCAAACAGAGCAACGACTCCTGGTACTTCTTCACTATTTCAACGGCTTCCTCGTACGTGGTGGCAAGCAGGATCTTTGGCCGTGCCCTGAGCCGCAATACCTTGAACAGATCATCGGTGCTCACATCATCGATGATCCGCCTGGTCTGCTCCAGCACATTGTTGTACAGCAACGGCAGATACCTTGAATAATAGATCTCCGAATCTTCCACCAGCAGGATCACCTTCACAAGGCCCATCCGGGTATCATTTTCCACGTTCACCTTGTCTTCCAGGTGCTTCACCATGGCAAAAAATATGCTCGAATCACCGTTCCACACAAAGAGGCGGTCGATGTGGCTCAGTTCAGGATTGGTCTCTTTGAAAGAAGAAACCTCCCGGTCGTTGTTCAACAGCACATAGATGGGGATGTATGGAAAATCGCGCTTCACCCGGGCCGACACCTGCATGGGAGCTACCTTGTCGGTTCCGATCATCAGTATCACCATGTCAAAATGCCGTGCATTGAGCTGCTCGATGGCCTCATCGTAATTGGATACGCCCGTCACCCGTGGCATGGAGGTCAGGTTTAACTGTGCGTATTCCCCAAGGATATGTTCCGAAAAACGACCCTCTTTTTCAATGCTGAAGGCGTCATAGAGAGTGGCCACCAGGAGGATCTCCTTCACCTTATAGCGCATCAGATCGTGAAAAATATCCCTGTTGGCGTTCTGCTTACTAAGGAATTTCTGCAGGAGCATCCTGGAGTTAATCTCCCGTGGATGCTGAAACTGGTTGATCTCCTCCCGAACGGTATCCTCCTCCATCGACTTGTGCAGGATCTTGCGGGCCCCCTGGCTATTCAGGTAGTTGGAGATGATGCCGGCCAGGTTGTCTATCAGCTGACGCTCCTCTCTCAGGAAGGGTCCCTCGTCCATCTCCTTGAATTCCTGAAGGTAGAACACTTCAATCTCCCCCTTCCGGTTATCGATGGTCACAAACTTCTGTGATTGTTTCCAGTCACCCTCCCGGAATCCCTTGCTGGTGTGTTCCTTGCCATCAAGCCAGATTCTGGCCACAGCCATCTCGGGGTACTGCCAGGCCCGGGGCAGTATTTCTGCTATCTGGATAAGTGTTTCATCAACGGAGCGGTTCTCCTTGATGATCTGCGTGGTTTCATTGATGCATGTAAGTTCCTTTAACCGCTCTTTCCTCTCGGCGATCAGCCTTTGAATTTCTTCTTCGGACCGGGGAACAATGCTCATATGTCGCTCACATAATTCACGGAGCTAACTCCCTACCCTTTATTCTCGAATACGTTTCCGCTGTGTAGTAAATCATCCATGTTTCTGACCTTTGTCTCCCTTTTTGCCTGCTGCACCTGGTCAAACAACTCCGATTCGAAGACAGTAGATTCGATGGCACGAATCACACCCATGGCCACAGGAAATTCGGGCAGACCCATCCTTACTAACCGGTAGTGATTCGTTTCATCGATATCGTGGGAATTATGCACAAGCAGGTCCTTCTCTGTAATTCCATTTTCACCTATGGTCACCGTCTCCATTTTATCGATACGCTTCATGATGCCCCTGTTGCGCTCTTTTCCAAAGATCATGGGCTTCCCATGCTCCAGGTAAATCTGGTTGTCGGCCCGCACATCCCTGCCGGTAATGTCCTTATGGACCTTATTGGCAAAGATGACGCAGTTGAGCAGGATTTCCACCACGCTGGTCCCCTTATGCTCGGCTGCAGCTTTGAATACTTCACGCATCATTTTGGGATCCGAATCGACCGTCCTTGCAAAGAATGTTCCCTGGGCTCCCATGGCCAGTTCGCCAGGCTTAAATGCATTTTCGATGGTTCCTTCCGGGGAAGTTTTAGTGACACTTCCCTTGGGTGTGGTGGGAGAGTACTGGCCCTTCGTAAGACCGTATATCTTATTGTTGAACAGGAGAATATTCACATTAATGTTCCGGCGCATGATGTGAATGAAGTGATTTCCCCCGATGGCCATCGAATCTCCGTCACCTGTCACGATCCACACACTCAGGTTCGGGTTGGCCGCTTTGATACCTGAAGCTATGGCATTGGCCCTTCCGTGTATGCTATGAAACCCGTAGGTATTAATGTAATAAGGGAACCGGGAAGAACAGCCGATTCCCGAAACGAATACCACATTTTCCTTTGCCACTCCTGTTTCGGGCAATACGTTCATAATGGTGGAAAGCACCGAGTGTCCTCCACAACCTGCACACCATTTTACCGGCGCTCCAAGTTTAAAATCCTCTTTTGTTGCTATTCCAACCGGTTCGAAATTGTTCGCCATGATTTCTAGTCTATTGATTTCAAAACTTCGTTTACTTTCATCTTTACTTCCGAGATAAAAAGCGGCAATCCCTGTATCTTATTGTATTGCAAATAGGTATGGCCGGGAACTTTTGAACGCAGGTAATTCACAAATTGTCCCATGTTCAACTCACATACCAGAATCTTTGTGTACCGAGAGAAAACTTCCTCTGTATTTTTTGGCAGCGGATTGATGTAATTGAACTGGGCCAGTGCGACACTCTTTCCCTCTTTCTCCAGGTCGGTCACTGCACTGATTAATGCCCCGTAGGATCCACCCCATCCAACCACAAGCAAGTCCGCTTTCTCAGGACCTTCTACCTTGAGAAGGGGAATATATTCCGCCACCCGTTGCACCTTTTGTTCACGAAGACCGGTCATTATCTGGTGGTTCATCGGGTCGTGGGATACCTCTCCGGATATATTCTCTTTTTCCAATCCCCCTACCCTGTGCCTGAGTCCGGGCTGACCCGGAATGGCCCAATACCGGTTGAGCCGCTCGTTATCCCGGAAATAGGGGTAGAAATTTTCTGCGTTGTCCTTCACCCTGGGCGGCCTTATTTCAGGCAGGCTTTTCATCTCTGGAATCTTCCATAACTCAGTTCCGTTGGCCAGATAGGAATCGGTCAGCAGGATAACCGGCGTCATGTGTTCGAGTGCAAGCTTAGCAGCTTCAAAGGCAAAATTGAAACAGTTGGCCGGTGTGGATGCGGCAAGCACGATCACAGGGGATTCCCCGTTCCTTCCATACAAGGCTTGCATCAGATCGGATTGTTCAGTTTTAGTAGGAAGTCCTGTGGAGGGACCTCCCCGTTGCACATTCACAATAACAATGGGCAGTTCTGTAATTACAGCCAGTCCGATGGCCTCCCCCTTAAGAGAAAGCCCGGGTCCCGAAGTACTTGTAACTGCCAGCTTTCCGGCAAATGAAGCTCCGATGGCTGAACATATCCCGGCGATTTCATCTTCAGCCTGAAATGTGATCGCCCCCAGGTGCTTCCGTTTGGCGATTTCCTGCAGGATTTCGGTGGCCGGGGTAATGGGATAAGATCCGAGGAAAACCTCCATTCCGGCTTTCTCGGCAGCAGCCAGCAACCCCCATGCAGTAGCCTGGTTCCCTGCAATATTCCGGAACAGCCCTTTTTTTCCCTTCATTGGATCCACATGGAAGGTGGTAGAAAGGGCTTCGATGGTTTCCGCGTAATTGTACCCCTCCTGCAGTACTGCGATGTTGGCTTTCACCAGGTCGGGTTTGGACTTAAATTTTTCTTTCAGGAAATCCTCTCCTATTTTAAGATCCCTGTTAAACAACCAGTAAAGCAACCCGGCAACAAATTGGTTCTTGGTCTTGTCAGCGGTTTTATTATCCAGTCCGTTCATCGTGGCCACGTTGCGTGAAAGCATTGAAATGGGTGCCTGCACCACGTTATACCCTTCCAGCGAGCCATCGTGAAGCGGATCTTCCTCATACCCGGCCTTCTTGTAATGTTTGTTATCGAAATTATCGATATCAATGATGATTGTTGCCCCGTCTTTGACCCATTTCATATTGGCTTTTAATGCGGCGGGATTCATCGCCACCAGGACATCTGCCTGATCACCCGGTGTAGAAACCTCCTTATGCCCTATATGCACCTGAAAACCAGACACTCCCGCCACAGTTCCCTGGGGAGCCCGGATTTCTGCCGGAAAATCAGGGAAGGTGGATAAGTCATTCCCAATAAAAGCTGAAGTATCGGAAAACTGGGTGCCGGTTAACTGCATTCCGTCGCCCGAGTCCCCTGCAAATTTTACTACAACCTCTTCAAGTTCAATTACCCTGTGATTCTTTTCCATGGGTTTTATTGGTTATTGGTTATTGGTTATTGGTTATTGGTTATTGGTTATTGGTTATTGGTTATTATCAATTAGTTATTAGGGTAGTGGTTTGTGGTGTTAAGAAATTTAGATCAAAGTTAGGTATTTTACAAACCAGGATTTATTCCCCTGTGACAATCTTTAAATTTTTTTAAACAACCTGTTGGCGATCAGACCGCCCAATTGCAAATACTACCTTTATAGTCACCTATATCAACCCTAATGGTTGTATAAGCACTGTTATTAATTTGGAAATTAGACATGCAAAGATATAGATAATTAGACCCTTAAAGCCTGATCCGTTGAAATTCCTGCCTCTAATTCGTGAACATAGAATTAATACAAATAACGGAGCTC
>CAZCQL010000001.1:164511-169502 GCA_964500835.1 uncultured Bacteroides sp. | reverse complement strand
AATTATTACGCCCAGGTGGCGGAACTGGTAGACGCGCTAGGTTGAGGGCCTAGTGACCGATTTTGGTCGTGCAAGTTCGATTCTTGTCCTGGGCACCATGCGGAACAACCGCCATTACAAACTATTAAGCCATTCACTTAGATCTGACGAAATTTAGGTTAGTGGCTTTTTGGTTCGGTTAGCACCTCAATAAAGCCTTCCGGCCAGAACCTATTTTAGAAAATTTCTGGACATTATCGAATGACTCATTTTGTAATCCATAAGTTTCTGTCTATTAAAAAGAGTTGTACCTTGTTTGACATTACTCAAACTGATTTATGTGCAGATCATGAAAAACAAATCAGCGATCTATATTAGAGCACTGCTGGTTATTTTTTTGACTCATCCCTTTGGTCTTGAAGCCCAGACAAAGAAACTAACATTTGAACACATAACCACCCGCGACGGGCTTTCCCAATCGACAATTACATGTTCGTTACAGGATAGTGATGGCTTTATGTGGTTCGGCACCCAGGATGGATTAAACAGGTATGATGGGTATTCCTTCGCCATTTATCATCACATTCCAAATGATTCAACCAGTTTGACGGGTAATTTTATCTACAGGGTGGTTGAGGATTCCAATGGGAATTTGTGGGTTGGTACCGAGAGCGGTCTAAACATGTTTAACCGTTCCAAAAACAGTTTTATTCGTTATCAACACGATGTAAAAAATCCATCCAGCCTTGGCGGGAACGAAGTCCGTGCCCTGTTGGAGGACAGCCAGGGAAATCTATGGGTTGGTACCGTTGGAGGAGACCTGGACCGTTTGGATAGTGAAAATGGAGAATTTATTCATTACCGGGATGGGTCTGTGGAATCAGGAAGGGTTAGTCAAAATATATATTCAATATACGAAGATTCCCGGAATCGTTTGTGGATTGGGTCCATGAATGGAGATGTGAGCCTTTTCAACAGGAAAACCGGGGACTTTTCACCTGTCTATTACA
The DNA here is from genome assembly GCA_964500835.1 of uncultured Bacteroides sp. Classification (GTDB taxonomy): domain Bacteria; phylum Bacteroidota; class Bacteroidia; order Bacteroidales. Next base: position 168,513 of record CAZCQL010000001.1, on the reverse strand, counting down.
GGAATGAAAAACTAAGCAACAAGGAAATTTGGAACATCACCGGTGACAGCAAAGGCAATGTGTGGATCTGCACCTATCGGAACGGCCTCTATGTGGTGAGGATTTCAGGAAACGAAGAGCCCGAGATAGTCCATTACAAGCATGATAGAAATGATGCTAGTTCCATCAGCAGCGATTTCATATTTACGGCTTATGAGGATCGTGAAGGGCATCTCTGGGTAGGCACTGAAAATGGAGGATTGAATCTGTTCGACAGGAAAAGTGAAGTATTTACTCATTACAGATCTGATCCCTTTGATGAAAAAAGCCTTAATAACAATTCGATATGGTCCATTTTAGAAGACAAAACGGGCAATCTTTGGATTGGGACACATGTTGGAGGTATTAACCTGCATACCAGATATGGCAACTTATTTAGTCATTTCAAGCACATCCCAGGTAGAGATAACAGCCTGAGTCACAATTCGGTAACCACTTTTAGTGAGGATATGCAGGGAAACATCTGGATTGGAACAGACGGGGGAGGTATCAATTTATTTGACCGGGTGCTAGAGACAAGCATACATTACAATGCTGAAAACAGCGGTTTGAGCAGTGATGCAGTTATGTCAACTCTAGTTGACAGCAGGGGACGATTATGGGTCGGGACATGGGAAGGCGGACTGAATTTATTTGACAAGGACATTAGAAGGTTCATCCATTTTACCACCGGAAACAGTAACCTCTGCAGCAACACCAGCTTTTCCATTCTTGAAGACAGGAGGGGCATTATCTGGATTGGTTCATTTTTTGGAGGACTCAGCTACTATGACGAGAGCAACAATAATTTCATTAATTATACACCCCAAAACAGTTCCTTGAGCGATAACCTGATCAGGATGATACTTGAAGATTCAAATGGAGTTATTTGGGCTTGTGGGGCAACAGGGCTGAATTCGTTTGATCCGGAAACCGAAACTTTTACATTATATTCTTATGACCCAACCGACCCCAATAGCCTGAGCAAGGGATATGTCGTGTCTATCCTGGAGGCAACCGATTCAACTCTTTGGATTGGGACCACCAGTGGATTGAACAGATTTGATATGCAGAAGAAACTTTTTACACACTATTATGTAAAAGAAGGATTACGCAGTAATGCCGTTAAGGCCATTGAAGAGGATGACCAGGGGCATCTTTGGCTGAGTACAAACAAGGGATTGTCCCGGCTAGACCCTGAAACGGGAGTAATTGTGAATTATGATATCTCAGACGGGTTGCAGGGCAATGAATTTTACCAGTGCAGTTCATTCAAATCAAGTAAAGGAGAGTTGTATTTTGGTGGAATAAATGGATTCAATGTATTTCATCCGGGGGAGATGAAAACCAATCCTTTTGTTCCCCCTGTGGTCATTACGGATTTCCAATTATTCAATAAACCTGTAGAAATTGGGGATCATTCTCCCCTGAGAACTCACATTAATACAGCGAAGACAATCACACTATCACATCGGCAAACAGTTTTTTCCTTTCAATTCAGCGCACTGAACTATATCTCGAGCGAACAGAATCAATACGCCTATATTCTGGATGGATTCGATGAAGAGTGGAATTTCGCAGGCACCAAACATACTGCATCCTATACCAATATTGATCCCGGCAAATATACGTTTAGAGTGAAAGCTTCCAACAACAACGGAGTATGGAACGAGGAGGGAACTTCCGTAAAGATCAAGGTCACGCCCCCCTTTTGGCAAACCTGGGGGTTCAGAATTGTTGCCATATTATTTCTGGCTTCGGCCACATTTTTCATTTACTATATGAGGGTTAGGCAGGTGTTGCACAGGAATCTGATGTTGCAGGAACAGGTTGAGGAGCGAACGAAAGAGGTCATCGAAAAGAACACCTTGCTCCTGGATCAGACGGAGGAGCTAACTACCCAAAGGGATCAACTGAATGCAACCAATTCCGTGAAGGACAAACTCTTTTCGATCATATCGCATGATCTCAGGAGTCCGTTCAATACGATGAAAGGTTTTATTGAATTGATCAGCCTAAACTATGCGCAATATTCGGAAGAGAAGAAAATTGAGATGATAGGCATGATCCATGAATCAGCTGAAAGCCTCTATACCCTGCTTGACAACCTGCTAAACTGGTCCAGGTCTCAAAGGGGAAAATTGAAGTTTAATCCCCGACCGACCAATATGATATCATTGATTATTGATAAGATTGATCTGATGAACTACCAGGCGGTGAGCAAAAGTATCCTACTCGGGTATACAAGTGAATCTGATGAGATAATCCTGGATGTTGATCCAGATTTAATCAATGTGGTCATGCAAAACCTTCTCACAAATGCACTTAAATTCACGCAACCGGGTGGTAAGATCCTTGTGAATTGTAAAATTGAGAAAAACTATTTGATTATAGCTGTGAGTGATACCGGAGTCGGCATTAGCAAAGACAATGTAAAAAAACTATTCAGGTCCGATATTCACTTCACGACAAGAGGGACTAAAAATGAAACTGGTACTGGGCTGGGCATTTTAATATGCAAGGATTTTGTGGAAATGAATCATGGAGAAATATGGGTAGAAAGTGAATTGAATAAGGGTTCCACATTCTATGTAAAGCTTCCTGTTAGCCTAACTTGACCTTATTGACAATACCTATGCATTAATTCTTCAAACTGCCAGTCTGCTTTAGCCAAGTCTTTTTGTTAATTCCTTTAATGGTTTTGGCTCCGCTGCCTCAGATAGAGGAAGGTGAAGGCGACTGTCAGGACAGCGGTCAGGAGTATAACAGTTCTTAATGTAGCTGATCCCGCTGCAAGACTGTCTCCAAGAGCATCAAACTTTAAATCGTAAATCCTGCCCAGAAGGGGTTGTGCAATTCCTCCTCCAAAGAATCCGATCCCACCCATGATGGCGAGACCCAATGCTCCACTTCTGGGGATATTCTCATTTACGAATCCCAGCATGGTAGGCCAGAAATAAGTGATACCAACAGCAAATACAGCGGCAGCGCCAAAACTCCAATACCCGTTGGAAATGCTTAACAGAAACAACCCTAAACCGGAAAAGATGGCAGATCCAAGCAATACCCCGCCGGGTGAAAGTTTATGTACAATCGGGCCTGCCACAGATCGACCAAAAGCCATAATACCTGATATCCAAACCAACAGCAGGATCGAATTTATCCCTTCAGCCTCCATAACATTTTCAAGCAGAGCTGTCATCCATTGGTTAGATCCGAGCTCAGTGGCTGCAGTAAACAGCATGCAGGCGGCCATGAATAGGAAGAGGGGAGATATGCATGCTTTAAGCATGTCTCTGTATGAGAAACCCGCACTAACCCTTTCTGTCTGTGGAAATTTTGCACGGAGGAAAAAGAGCCCATAAAGCAGGGTTGGAATAAGCATAGCAGCCATTTGAATGCGCCACCCGTAACCAAGTTCCTTCAGGGCGAAAACCAGCAACCCTCCGATGACAATTCCTCCTGGAAACCATACGTGGAATTGATTTAGTTTTTTTGTTTTGTCATCCGGATACATGGCCGTAATCAGTGGATTTGTCGATGCTTCGACACTACCATTAGCTACCCCGATCAGCAGCGTTGAGAAAAAGAGGCTCCAGAATCCACCTGCAAATATCGTAAGGAGAATTCCTGCAATGTGACACGTGAAGGCGACGTAGATAATTCGTTTCATTCCGATTATATCCACCAGAGGCCCAATAAGTACCATTGCCAGGGTGAATCCCCAGAAGGCCGTTCCAACAATCCATCCAACCTGCTGAGCGGTCAGGCTGAATTCAGCTCGCCAGGGGTCGATCATTCCTGCCCTGGTGGCAAATGTGAGTGCTGTAACCACTAATGCAGTACAGCTGGCATTGAAAAGAACTGATTTTTTAACGTTTTCCATCGTGGTTTCTTTTGGAGGTTAGTATTGACAACCTCAAGATAGGAACTTATTGAAGACAATCGAAATAGGGCTCAATAAATCTCTTTTCCGAACATCAA
>CAZCQL010000001.1:52356-164411 GCA_964500835.1 uncultured Bacteroides sp. | reverse complement strand
AACTTATTGAAGACAATCGAAATAGGGCTCAATAAATCTCTTTTCCGAACATCAATCAATGATTATGTCATGGTTATCAGGGAGTCCATGAACTCCTTCCACAAAGAATATGGATTGCCTTATCCTCATGTAAGAATTCGCTCATCTGCTATTCTACAAAAATGGAGATTTCAGGATGGACACCCGGTGATGTGATTGCATTCAATACCCTGAATCGAAGGCTAAAGGCGGGTAAATTCTCAAGTGTTTTCACCTCTATTTTTGTTGATTCATGGGTATTGACAGTGAATACGGAAGCCTGATTATGTAAGGTGAACCCGGAAAGATTTTCAAGAATATAATCAGCATCTGAGCTGTTTTCGATCCATAGGGTCTGTACCTTCGATATTCCCTGGCGGGAAACCTTCAGGGAGCTTTCTACCAGTGGAATAAGGAATTCTGCATCGCCCACCAGCGTGTTATCAAACCAGACTGCAGATTTATGCATTTCGAGTGCCTTTTTAAGAGAGCTTTCGCTTTTCTCCTCAGCGAATACAAGGGTAACCGGTCTGTGGCCACCTTCCGGAACTTCAAACTGCCAGTCTATTAATCCGTGTATGTCTGAATTGCCAAGAATGGTGAGATTATACGCATGAGCGATTTCCAGGGCTTCATCGGAGTAGGTGCTTTCATTAAAGACCTCAACCCCGTTTATTAGTCCTTCTGCGAGGAGTTCCAGGTGCATTTCAGTTAGAGTTGCCACCCCGTTTTGTTGCTGAGATGTCCAGTGAGGATGGTTCCAGAATACGAATGCCCCTTGCCGTTGAGCTTCTTTGAATACCTCGATGACATCATCCTGATTTAGTTTATTGGCGTCTTGCAGGAAAATTGCATTGGCGTGACCAGGAGGCATTTTCCTGGTGATCTCCGCTCCGTTAATTACAATCAGATCCTGATTTTTTGCAGCTACTTTAGCCAACTGATAACTTCTGTTGCGATCGGGATGAGGTATATCATTTGCCTTGGGCTGGTATTCCAGGTGATCGGTAATGGCAATGGCATCCAATCCGTCCCGAATGGCTTCCTGGATCCGGATGTCAGGCCAGACAGCCCCATCTGATAATACGGTATGCATATGAAGGTCACAAATCAGGGTAAAGTACCCAGGAATATCAGGAAATTCAATAGCCCTGTTATTATCCTGGCCCATCCCAAGCCCAGGTTTTATCAGTAATGCAACCGATAGAATATGAAGAGCCAAATAGGATTTAGATCGAAGAGTTACTTTCATCCGTGCAAATTTAGAATTGAGTGGTGGATTGAGGGTATAAAACTAGTAAAAAAAGTGATGTAGGATCCAATGAAGCTAACCGGTCTATCTACACAATCAGTCTTGCTGACACTAGTGTTTTATTTGATTATCATTGCGTACCTTTGGCATGCTGACCCCCAATTTTATTATGAAAAAATATTTTCAGTCTCTCTCGGGAATTATCCTTGCATTAACTATTTGTATTTCAGGATATGCCCAAAGCAAATACAGAGGAAATGATTTCAAAAAAGGTGATCTTCCGGAATGGGAAAACCAGGGAATTTTTGAAGTTGACCGGGAGGCTCCCCGTGCCTGGTACGTACCATTCGAAAAGCCGGATAAAATTCGGGAATCTACACTCTGGGAATCCAGTCTCATCAAATCGTTGAAAGGCTCCTGGAAATTTTACCTGTCACAAAATCCGGGCGAACGTCCCGTGGATTTCTTTAAGGATGATTTTAATTTAAGAGATTGGTATTTGATCCCTGTCCCTTCCAACTGGGAAATGCAGGGCTACGATTATCCCATCTATACCAACTATATCAGGCCTCAGGAGAACGGAAATATGGAGGATGTGAGATGGGTAGCCCAAACCCATCCCGAGTACAGGTTAAAAGAAAAATTTTATGTGTATAAATTTAAGCTGGTTCCGATGACCAATTTTCAAATCCCTCAATAACCATTATATGGAACGACCAGGTGCCATCCAGAGACTGGAAGAGAAGACTGATCCCTGGGATGTTATTGTCATCGGAGGGGGGGCATCCGGGCTGGGTGCTGCCTTGGAAGCAACCACACGGGGCTATTCGACACTTCTCCTGGAACAGGATGATTTTGCCAGGGCAACCTCGAGCAGAAGCACTAAGCTTGTACATGGGGGTGTGAGGTACCTGGCACAGGGAAATGTATCGCTGGTGATGCAGGCATTGCGGGAAAGGGGACGGTTGAAGCGAAATGCACCCCACCTTGTCACAGACCAGTCGTTTGTTATACCATGCTATACATGGTGGTGTATACCCTTTTATACCATTGGATTAACCTTATATGATTTATTGGCCGGAAAAATGAGAATCGGACGGTCCATCCCCCTCTCCTTAAAACAGACCATTCGATCCTTGCCAGCCATTAATACAAAGAATTTAAGAGGTGGGGTAAGATATTATGATTGCCAATTCGATGATGCGAGGCTAGCTGTAAATCTGTGCCAGACACTTTTCGAACATGGAGGCCTTGGCCTGAATTACATGAAAGTAGTGGATCTGATTATGGAAGAAGGAAAAGTGACCGGTGTAAAGGCCGAAGATATGGAGAGTGGCCTTGCCTACAATTTGCGATCAAAAGTGGTGATCAATGCGACAGGGGTTTTTGTGGACCATATCCTGAAAATGGAAAATCCGGATGCCAGGGATATCATAAAGCCAAGTCAGGGCATCCACCTTGTGCTGGACCGGCATTTCTTTCAAGGTGAAGAAGCTTTAATGATTCCAAAGACCTCCGACGGGAGGGTACTGTTTATGGTACCATGGCATAACCATGTAATCGCAGGGACAACAGATGTCCCGAAACAAAGGGTTGAACTGGAACCTCAGGCGGAGGAGACCGAAGTTGAGTTTATACTCCAGACAGCAAGAAGATTCATGAAGGAACCACCTGAGAGGGAGGATATCCTTAGTATATTCACAGGCTTGCGTCCTTTGGCAGCTCCAACCCGTGAAGGGAAAAAAACAAAAGAGATATCCAGAGGGCATAAGATAATGATCACAGAGGCAGGATTAATCACCCTTACAGGAGGTAAATGGACTACCTATCGCAAGATGGGAGGGGATGTAATTAAACGGGCTATAAAACACGCAAACCTTAAAAAGACCAAATCGGTCACACGAAGCCTGAAAATTCATGGTCACCATACACGCATGGACATGAAGGCACCTCACTTCTGGTACGGAGCTGATTTAAAACAGATCAATCGTTTAATAGAAAAGGACCCTGGAATGGGAGAAGTTATCAGCGAGAAATTACATATACTGAAAGCCCAGGTAATTTGGGCAGTGAGGGAGGAAATGGCGCGTACCCTTGATGACTGTCTATCTCGTCGAACCAGGACTTTGCAGCTTGATGTGAAGGAAAGTCTGCGAATCGCTCCCCGTGTGGCTGAAATTATGGCCCGTGAAATGGGTTACAACCAGAATTGGGAAACTAAGCAAGTCCGGGCCTACACAGCCCTTGCCAAAAACTACCTTCCTAAACCACTAACCCACTAACTTCTAACTACGTATTCATGACTAAGCAATACATTCTTGCACTCGATCAGGGGACTACCAGTTCCAGAGCCATTGTATTTTCTCACTCCGGGACCATTGCCGGTGTAGCCCAGGAGGAATTCGCACAAATCTTTGCAAAGCAAGGTTGGGTGGAACATGATCCAAAGGAAATTTGGGCATCACAACTAGCGGTCATGCGTAAAGCCTTAAAAAATGCAAAGATAGAGGCAGAGAACCTGGCTGCAATCGGAATTACCAATCAGCGTGAAACAGCGGTGGCATGGGACAAACGTACAGGTGAGCCTTTGACCAATGCTATCGTATGGCAGGATCGCAGAACTGCGGGTATCTGCGATGAAATGAAAGCCAGAGGGCACGAGGAAGTAATTCGTGAAAAGACAGGCCTTGTGATAGACGCTTATTTTTCGGCCACCAAATGGAAATGGATGCTAGAGAATATACCACGTGTCAGGCAATTGGCCGAATCAGGGGACCTTGCCTTTGGGACCATCGATGCATGGTTGCTCTGGAACCTGACAGAAGGGAAGTTACATGTAACAGATGTGAGCAATGCCAGCCGGACTATGTTGTTCAATATTAATACAATGAGCTGGGATCCCGAATTGCTCAGGATGTTTGGCATCCCTGAAAATTCACTCCCGGATGTGAGGTCTTCATCAGAAGTGTATGGCGAAACGTCGGGTGGAATTCTTGAGGTGCCTGTTCCCATTGCAGGAATTGCAGGAGACCAGCAAGCAGCCACATTTGGGCAGATGTGTACCACTCCCGGATCGGTGAAATGTACCTATGGGACAGGATGTTTTATCCTTTGCAATACCGGGGATAATCCTGTGAAATCTGATAATAACCTGCTCACCACTGTAGCGTGGCAGGTGAACGGCAAAACCACCTATGCCCTGGAGGGTAGTATTTTCATTGGTGGGGCAGTAGTTCAGTGGTTGAGGGATGGACTGGGATTGATCCAACAATCATCGGATGTCGAACCATTGGCTGAATCGGTGGAAGATAACGGTGGTGTTTATTTTGTCCCAGCCTTTACAGGGTTGGGGGCACCCCACTGGGACCCTTATGCCCGGGGAATGATTGCCGGACTTACACGGGGAGTGACAAGGGGGCATATTGCACGGGCAGCTCTCGAGAGTATCGCTTTCCAGGTAAACGATGTAATGCAAGCCATGGAGGATGATGCGGGAATAACCGTCCAGGAACTAAAAGTGGATGGGGGAGCAGTGGTGAATAACCTGCTTATGCAATTTCAGGCAGATCTGTTGGGAATACCTGTCATCCGGCCGGAAACTATTGAAACAACCGCCTTGGGTGCCGCATACCTGGCCGGATTGGCAGTCAGATTCTGGTCAAACGTTGAGGAAATCAGCAGTCAATGGGCTGTTAACCGGGTCTTTACCAATAATATTTCTGAAGAGAACCAAACAGAATTGAAAGATAACTGGCACAGGGCCATCTCACGGGCAAAGAACTGGGAACACTAAATTTGTTATCTTTCCAGTTTTCCAGCATTCAAACATTTTAACACTTTCAACTATGAATGAGATTATTGCAGAGTTTATCGGGACCTTCCTCCTGATCCTGTTGGGAAATGGTGTGGTAGCCAATGTAGTGTTGAAAGATACCAAAGGTCACGATGGTGGCTGGATTGTAATTTCTTTGGGATGGGGATTGGGAGTCTTTGTGGGTGTAGCGGTGGCAGGGCCAGTTTCCGGGGCACATATTAATCCGGCTGTAACCCTCGGACTTGCAATATCAGGTTTATTCTCATGGAGCCAGGTTCTGCCATTTATTGCTGCCCAGCTCGCAGGGGCTGCCACCGGAGCATTTACAGTCTGGCTCTTCTACCACCATCATTTTAACAGGACTGAGGATCCTGGAGCCCAGCTGAGCTGTTTTTCCACGTCACCAGCTATCCGAAAAACCACCAATAATTTTATCAGCGAATTGATCGGAACATTTGTTCTGATTTTTGTTATTCTCTATATCGCTGAACCCTCCATAACTTTGGCTGGAGATTCGGATGCTATGATCGGATTGGGAACTCTGGGAGCCCTGCCAGTGGCACTACTTGTGACAGCAATCGGACTCTCCCTCGGAGGAACTACCGGGTATGCCATCAATCCGGCCAGGGACCTGGGCCCCAGGATCATGCATTCGTTATTACCCATGGAACATAAGGGGAGCAGCGACTGGAATTACGCATGGATCCCGATACTTGGGCCGTTCGCCGGTGCCCTCGCAGCGGCACTCTTATTTCTTCTTCAGGGGATTATAGTGGGTTAAACTTCTGTCCTGCTATTCATAGATCTCCCGGTTGATTGAGAGCCCGACAATGATTATGCGGGTGATTCATTTCTCGTTGAACGCAGACGAAAACCTGCTTAAAATGGTGGAGCGCCATGCGGGGATAATATTTTATAAAAGACGAATGATCTTTCCCCATATTACAGATTCAAAATATTAAATTTGTGGATGTTTTAAAAACCAGCAACAATGAAGAGGGATATTGATATTTTTTCGTTCATAGATCACGAGCACAACCGACAAAAAAGAGGTATTGAGCTAATTGCATCTGAAAATTTTGTAAGCAACCAGGTGATGGAGGCAATGGGATCGTGCCTGACCAACAAATATGCCGAGGGTTACCCAGGCCACAGGTATTATGGAGGTTGCGAGGTTATTGACGAAGTAGAGCAACTGGCCATAGACAGGCTGTGTCAGCTTTATGGAGCTGAATATGCAAATGTTCAGCCGCATTCCGGTGCTCAGGCCAATATGGCTGTATTTCTCACAGTGATGGAACCAGGTGATACCTTTCTGGGTCTCGATCTGTCTCATGGCGGGCACCTGTCCCATGGTTCACCGGTGAATAGCTCAGGCATCCTCTACAGAGCTGTCACTTACGGATTGGATGAAAAAACAGGCCGTGTTGACTATGATGCTATGGAAAGGGTGGCGCTCAAAGAAAAGCCCAGGATGATTATCGGAGGTGCATCAGCCTATTCCAGGGAATGGGATTACAAGCGGATGAGGGAGATTGCTGATAAGATCGGAGCTATCCTCATGGTGGATATGGCCCATCCTGCAGGGCTTATTGCAGCCGGATTGCTTGATAATCCTTTGAAACATGCGCATGTCGTTACTTCCACCACGCATAAGACTTTACGCGGACCAAGAGGAGGGATTATCCTGATTGGAAAGGACGTGGATAATCCGTGGGGCCGGAAAACAAAAAAGGGTGTGGTCCGGAAGATGTCGTCCCTTTTAAATTCGGCTGTATTCCCTGGTATTCAGGGTGGACCACTCGAACATATCATTGCTGCCAAAGCGGTCTCATTTGGAGAGGCCCTGACCGATGAATTCAAATCCTACCAGAAGCAGGTAATGAAGAATGCCAAAAAGATGGCCGAAGAATTTATGAAGCAGGGCTACAAGGTAGTTTCTGATGGTACTGATAACCATTCCATGCTCATCGATCTCCGCACCAAAATCGAAGATATTACGGGAAAACAGGTGGAAAATGTACTTGTGGAAGCGGATATAACCGTTAACAAAAACATGGTTCCGTTCGATTCCCGCTCACCCTTTCAAACAAGTGGGATAAGGGTAGGCACACCCGCGGTTACAACCAGAGGGGTGAGGGACGATCTCATCCCCACCATTGTTGAGCTGATCGACCGTGTGATTGTAAACATTGATGATAAACCACTTATTGAAAAGGTTCGCCACCAGGTAAATGAAATGATGGCTGATTTCCCCATGTTTTCTTAGGTATCTCCATGGAGTGGTATTCCTATATCCTTATAGTTGCCGTCGGATTAGTGGCAGGGATTATTAATACCCTGGCAGCTGGCGGATCCTTACTGGTCCTTCCGTTTTTGATGGCCCTGGGATTGCCGCCCAACGTAGCCAATGGAACCAACCGAATTGCCATATTTCTCCAAAACATTGTGGGTGTTAGCGCATTTCGCAGGGAAAAAGTCATGGACTTTCCATCGGGTTTCAGAGTAGGGATACCTGCTGTTTTTGGTGCCTTCGGAGGAGCTTTCATTGCAGTCAATTTAAATGATGAAGTCATGAAACTGGCCATAGCCGGGGTCATGATCCTGGTTTTCATTCTCATATTGCTTAAACCCAACAGGTGGATAAACAGTCATGAGGATCATCCCCCTATTCCTTACTGGGTTCAGGTGATTGTGTTTTTCATGGTGGGTATTTATGGCGGATTTATCCAGGCCGGGGTTGGATTCTTTCTTTTAACCAGTCTGGTGCTAGGCAGCGGCTTGGAGCTGGTCAAGGCCAATGCCTTAAAGTTATTTGTGATCCTTCTTTACACTCCGTTAGCACTGTTTGTCTTCTTTCTGCATAAAGATGTAAACCTATGGATAGGATTAGTTCTTGCAGCCGGAAACATGACGGGCGCCTGGATTGGTACTAAAATAGCTGTGAAATGGGGAGCTGTGTTTATCAGGTATTTTGTCCTTTTGGCAATATTGATAGCAGCTACCAAGTTGATCGTGGATGCAATTAAGGTTCTATGATGTACTTTATCCAACCGGTTTGGCGAATGTTGGCATTCTGATCCGCCGAGAACCGGCTTTTCTTTGCTGCTTCAACCACCATATCCCAGATGCATTTATTCTGATACGTAGCATTGGTAACCATGGCAGCTCTCACTTTCCCGTCTTTGTCGACCTGGATCTCCACACGCACTTCAATTTTTTGTGTAATATCACACCCAGACATATTTGGTTTTGGCAGATGACCACTTCGTGATCCCAGACCTCCGAAGGATATTCCGTCACCAAGACCTCCCCCTGTGTCATACCGGTCTGCATCCGGACTCCCGTTAACTACTCCCTGGTTTCCGGACCCTTCGTTTATGCCTTCGGATCCTTCCGTTTCACCAACTCCCTGACGTCCAAAAGCATTTTTGCCCATGTTGTTGAGCCTTTCCGCCTGTGCCTGGCGTTCTCTCTCAATGCGCTCCTCCTCCTTTCGTCTCTCTCTCTCAATTCGCTCCTGTTCCAGACGCTGCTTTTCCAGCTCTGCCTTGAGCTGGCGGTCTAATTCCCTTTGCCTTTCGCGTTCCAGCTCCTCGGCCGTCGGTTTTGGATCTTCCTTAACAGGTGTTTCCTCGATGTCCTGAGTATGATCTGCCGGAGCTGGATCGGGTGGCGAATATGCCTGCACTTCCTCTTGGGGAGGCTCAACTTCTTCGATCACCTCCCGGGATTCTTCCACGATGGGTAATTCAGGATCCCCTGCATTCTGGTCATCTCCCCTGGGCTCAAAATCACCAAATCCTGTTTCGGCAGTCCCAAAATTGACCAGGATTCCTTCCTCCTCCGGAGGTGGATCGGGAAAGGTAAGCCCTGCGAATACCAGCAGCAAGACAAGCAATGCATGGTATATAATAGTCGCTATGAGACCTCTTCTGCTGAGCTTCATGATGCTTGCTGATTTAGGAGGGTTTTGTACCAAGTATCACTTTGTACCGATTACGTCTTGCAATATCAAGGAAGGCAAATACTTCATCCATGTTCAGGTCCCTGTCGGCGTTTAACCTGATAGTGGGAGCTTCTCCATAACTTTCGAGTTTCTTCCTCAGGACTCCTTCCAATTCACCGAGCCCATACTCCTGATCGTCCACATAAATGGTTTTATTAATATCTATTGAGACAACCAATACCGGATTGGCCTGGGTTTGATTGTTGCTTTCCGGCAATTCTACATTCTGTGCGGCCGGGACTATCAGCGTAGAGGTGATCATAAAGAAGATGAGCAGAAGGAATACGATATCGCTCATTCCTGACATGGAAAAATTCTTATTTGTCTTATTTCTCGACTCGATGGCCATTATAACTGTTTTAAGACAACTGTATAATCTCTCTCTGCTGCCACATTCATTATTTTAACTGCATCGCCTACCGAGACGGCCGGTGAAGTAACCACTTTGATGGTTGGCTCTGCTATGCCCTGTAACCTGGCCTCAAGTACCATGCCAAGTTCATTTAGGCTGACTGTTCTTCCATCCACTGTAATGCGGCTCCCACTGTGTATGGTTACCGTCGGTATTTGAGATTCTGATTGTATGGTAACCTGACCGCGGCTGGGTAAAAGCATTTTTAATGCATTGGGTGCAATCAGGGTAGAGGTGAGCATGAAAAAGATCAGTAACAGGAATACAATGTCGCTCATTCCCGACATGGCAAAATTATCAAGCACCCTGTTTCTGGGTTTTAGAGCCATGGTTCCTATTTGGCAGGTTCGTTAAGCAGATCAATAAATTCGGAAGAACCGGCTTCCATGTTATTGATCACTTTATCCACACGGGCAACCAGGGAATTGTAAGCAAAAAAGGCAATAATTCCAACAATTAAACCTGCTACTGTGGTGATAAGTGCTGTATAGATCCCCCCGGAGAGCTGCCCTACGTTTATATTATTCCCGGCGGTAGACATTTCATGAAATGCCTGAACCATTCCGATTACTGTTCCCAGGAAACCTATCATTGGGGCTCCTCCTGCAACTGTGGCAAGAGTAGGAAGTCCCTTTTCAAGTTTATATACTTCAAGTCGTCCCACATTTTCGATGGCCGCATTCACGTCATTGAGCGGCCGCCCGATCCGGCTAACTCCTTTTTCGATCATCCGGGCTATCGGATTTTCGGTAGACTGACAAAGGGCCTGAGCCGAGTCAACTTTCCCATCCATGATGTAATCTTTGATCCGATTCATAAAATTCTGGTCTACCTTGGCAGCCTTTTTAATAGCAAACCATCTCTCGAAAAAGATGTATACTGCGATCAGGCTAAGCAATACAATGGGCACCATCACCCAACCGCCCTTGATAGCAATGTCAATAAAGGACTCGGTGGATGTTCCCTGTATGTTACTCGTATCCAGATTGGTAACCTGAAGAATAATCAAGTTTTTCATGTTTCGGTAGTTTGCGTCAAATATATAAGAAATAACGGGATATTGCTTGATGTAGTATACCCCGTTATTAAAGATTCAATCCTTTTATTAACAGCTCTTACCGGCCCGATCAGGGGTGCAAGATGAGAGATTGCAGGTAATAGACTCCTGCACCTGCCACATATCCAAGCAGGGCGAGGAGTGAAATTCGTTTCAAATACCAGATGAAATCAATCTTTTCCATGCCCATGGCAGCCACACCGGCAGCTGAACCTATAATCAGGATACTGCCACCGGTACCGGCACAATAAGCCAGGAATTCCCAGAACAATCCGTCCTGGATAAAGTTATGTGCATATTCTATGGCAACCGGATCAGTCATAGCAGCAATAGTAGCCGGATTTTCGATGGGGTACATACCCATGGCTCCAGCCACCAATGGAACGTTATCTACCACAGACGAAAGAACTCCGATGGCAAGATCGATAAGAAAAATGTTTCCAAGTTTTTCGTCAAGCCAACCTGCGAGCACAGTTAACTGGCCGGCACTCTGAAGGGCTGCAACTGCAGAAAGAATTCCAAGGAAAAAGAAGATGGTGGGTGTATCTACATGCTCCAGGATATAGATAACCTTAAGTCGTTTCTTATACTCGTCTGGTTTGTTCTTGTGAAGAAGCTCTGATGTTATCCAGATGACAGCCAGTGAAAGAAGCATGCCCATGTAAGGTGGGAGGTGGGTAACAGTTTTGAAAACCGGGACAAACAGAAGTCCGGAGACTCCCATGATCAACAAGAGCTTGCGTTCGAATGGGGTGGTGTAAATTTTTTCATTCCTGTCAATTGTGGGACGGTGAACCTCCCCCTTCAAAATCAGACTGAGAACCGCCAGCGGAACGACCATGGTAACAAGACTTGGAATGATAACCCGGGCCATAATGGTCGCTGTGGTGACTTGCCCGCCAATCCAGAGCATGATGGTAGTGACATCTCCGATGGGGGACCAGGCACCTCCGGCATTTGCCGCAAGGACTACCATCGAAGCAAAAAACCAGCGGGTTTCTTTCTCAGAAATCAGTTTTCTGAGCAATGCAACCATCACAATGGTGGTTGTCAGATTATCCAGGGCTGCGGACATAAAAAAAGTAAGGAAGCTGAGGATCCATAACAGCTTTGTTTTTTTTGTTGTCTTTATGCGGTCGGTGATGATTTTAAAACCGTCATGCTTATCAATGACCTCCACAATAGTCATGGCACCGAGCAGGAAAAAGAGAATTTCTGAAATTTCCCCCAGGTGGTGGATAATCTCTCTATCCACGATAAAGTGCCGCATGGCTTCAATTCCGTGTTCGGCATGATCCCCCGGACTATTGTGAATATATTCATTCCACGAATCACTCAGTCCGGCTGTGAAAATATCATAGGCTCCAAATATGTAGAGAACCCACAGCAGCGTACCAATTGCCAGTGCCGGTATGGCTTTATCGATATGCAGCGGATGTTCAAGTGCTATAGCCAGATATCCCAAAACGAACACGATTACCATTATTATAAACATATCCTAGATTTTAGTTTTGTAATTTGTGATTCGCTAAGATAGAAAAGTTTACTTTTCCAGTTCGGCCTCCTCTGACTTTTTCTTCTTCTTTTTTCTGTTGGAAAGGCCTTCTTTGTATCGCATCAGTAACTGATGGAAGTCATCAAACTCCTCACGGTAAGAAACTCCTACTCCCTGTTTGTATGGGGCCGTTTTGAACAGTAATTCATCCCTGGCCCGGTTAAAGGCCGTGACACTTACATTGTCGGTCACCTTAAATTCAACATCGAAGTCACCCATAATATATGGATTATTGGATGCCTCAATGGGTGGATTTGTTTCATTCCCTCCCACGTCAAGGTTGCCGGTGATAATGATCCTGTCGTTCAGCAACTGCGTAGAGAGCGCTACTTCCACTTCATCTCTGTTGATCTGGTCTCCCGGACGATAATTGATCCCGATATCAAAATCATCACTGATCTGCGACAGCCAATTGCTAAGCTGGTTGGAAAGCAGCTCACTCGCAGTAACACCGGCGAAAGAGCTGTTCATGGTTCCAATGTTCTGGGCACCAAGTCCTGAATTACTATAAAAGTTATTTATTACCAGCAGCGATAAGAACTGTTTCATCAGTTCTTCTTCGGTACTTGTACTGTTTTCAAGCAAGTCCCTGGTTTTGGGATCGGCTGTGGGCATTTCTATGCCGGTCGAAATCGTGGGAGTCTGAAGTTCTCCCTGCAAGAACAGATGGCAATCAATGGGTATTCTCTTTTTAAGTTCTTCCGGAGCATCGCTGCTACTGCCCGGATATAAATTGAAAGGGGCCGCCCTGGTGGTATATATCGCATTCAAATCGACGGTTGCGTTGGTAGGCGAGCCATTAAAATTAATCTTGCCCCCTGGCTCAATCTGAAAACGCTTGTTGATCACATTTTGCAGTGTAAACAGGTACTCTCCCCTCATTAATTCCACATCGCCGAACATCCTGAAGCCGTTATTCTGATCAACCATGATCCGCAGATCGCCGCGTCCGCTTGTTTCTATAATGTCACCCACCTTTGGGTCAAATATCAATTGGACCACTGCATCAGGGGTGATATCCACGTTAAGTTCCATTTCAAGACCGCCAAGGGTTCTGAATTGTTCAGTAACCTGTTCCTCGATCTTACCTGTTTCCTGAATGAAGGTGATAAAGTCACTGGATTGCACTTCACTGGCATTGTAAAGGGGAAGAAATATGGCCGTATTGCGATCAGTACTGGCATCAATGTTTATTTTCATGGCGTTTGGACGACCGATGATACTTACATAACCTGTGGCATAGATGGTTCCGTAAAATATCTCATTATCCTTTGCCCTTGTATCCATGCTCAACAAGTTGTTCGCGTTTATACTGATGTTCGTATAAAAATCCTTCAAATAGGAGTTGGAGATAGTCCCGTTGATGTGCGCCACATTCCCCAATTTATCAGATAAGGCGAAATCTTCAAGGTAGATGTTGTTGTTGTAAATTCGGATTCGGTCATTAAACGAATATCTTGTGTTCATTAATGAAAAAGTAGCTGCCCCTTCTTCAAATTCAACCGACCCGTTTAATTCTGGTTCCGTGAGTGTTCCGTCCAGTGTAAGGTCCACAAATCCTGATCCACCCAATTCACTTACCAGGTTCCCCGTATACCGGTTAAGGGATTTCAACTCAAAATCATTCAGATGAATATCAAAATCGAGCAAGTTGGAGCCTGGCGTGAAGGCGCCATCAACCTCTAGAATACGGGTGCCACCTGTCTCAGAAAGAAGCTTCATGCTGATGATCTTGCGGGTATCGTTCCAGTCAGCGTTAAGTGTTGTCGGGCCCAATAGTTGCTCATTGAAATAGAGCGTGTCCACCCGCAGATCAGAGAAGACGTAAGGATTTCCGTCCAACTGTTGGTAATTGATGCTCCCTGTGATATTTCCATGGAGGTCCATATCTAATCCCGAAAAATTTGAAGCTCCTGCCAGATTAAGGTTTTTGAGTTCAAGGTGAAAATCCTGATCCTCTTTGGCTGAGATGGTTCCATCTGCCACAAGGTATTTCTCATTGTTCCAGATGGCAAGGCTATCAAAGTTGATGTACCGGTGCTTAAGAAGAATGGTAGAGTGAGTGATATTCCAGGGGTCATTTTTAATGATGAGGGTGCCGGGTTGAACATCAATTGCATAAGCTCTGTCCAGTGATGAGTCGGACAGAAAAGATCCTTGTAACGTGATATTGCCGCTGTACCTTGGATCAATTCGATTATTCCATGCCATCTCCAATCGTGCTGTATCGTTTGCTGCGCGCAAAGTAAACTTCTGCTCCACCAGTGAATATCCTTTGCCATAGGTCATGCTGTCGGATTGAAAGTGCACTCGAAATTCATTATCCCGGATCTCCGAATAGAGATCCACATTGCTCCAGTTGTTTGGCCCAAGCCGGAGGTCAGGGAAAAATCCGGTTGAGGTGCACATCTCAATGGATGGATTGTATTGACCGCGAATGTGACTATCATCACCTATCTGAACAGCAGGGAAAAAAAAGTCCAGAAACGGATTTATTCGTTTAAAATCAATCTGGTAAGTAAATTGATTGATCGTATCGGAGGGCGGATCATGATGTGGGATCACATCCAGGTATTTATCGGCCAGGTTCTTAAACGATTGTGGCAGCCTGGTGAGTTTATACCTGCCTTCAATGTTCGCATCGATCATTTCTGACCTGATTTTACTATGGGAGCTATCTGGGGTGTTTCGAGTTGAAATGCTCATGTCATAGAGCTGCAACTGCTCCCCCTTCCTTTCGAACAAGCTGTTCACCAGTCTTACCTCCCCGTTCATCTCGTCCAGGTTCCTGCCGGAGAGGTTTGTTTCAATGAGAAAAGATGCGAACGAATTAGGGTCTTGATTTACCAGATTCAGGTAATAAGGCCGGGCTCGGGCCACATCCGCAGTAAAATTGTACACAGGTACCTCCTCCGTGAAATCCATTTTCCCAAGGAATTCCATCTTTATGTTGGGGTCCTGGACACTCACACCCCCGTCAAACGTATTATTTGTAAAAGCACCGTCCAGGCTGATATTGCTGTATGCATACTTGTAAAAATCAAGGGTATCTAAGGTCCCTTTCAAATCGGCCTGAATTCGACCTTTGTACAGGTTGCCATCGGCAATTACATCCATATCGAGCTGACCGAGAATTTCTCTTCCATCCAGAAAATCACCCAATTTGAAATTACTTGTCCTCAGACGGCCGTAGAAATCAACCCCCAGAAGGGTGTCGGGTTTGAAAGAAAGATCCATCACCATTCTGCCCAGATCGGTCCGGAGCAGTCCTGCAGCCACAAAATGGTCAGGATACCCTGTGAACTGACCATTAAAATCAAGATTCCCCAGGTTATTTAAGGGATAGAGGCTGATTAGAGAGGTTTCATTTACCTGGCCAAAAAGCTCATGAAGAGAGCTGACTGAAGTTTTAAATTCCCTAAAATGAAAATCGAGAAATGTATTGTTAAATTCTGGCAAACCGATCATGGTAAAATCAAAAGCCAGTGTGCTATTCTGATTAAAAGTTAAAAAGAGATCTTCACCTTTCATATCATTAAGCATGCCATGGATACTGCCATCAATAGTAAAATGATCGATAATTGCGCCGGTACCGGGAACAAAATAAGCAAGATCCGTCATTTTAAGAAGAGATTGGTCAGAGCTAAATGCAAGACCCACTTCGCGGGCGAAGTGTTTGAATTTTTTGAAGTTGTCAAATGTAAATCCAAGGAGCGGGATATGCAAATCAGAGTTCTCCGTATCGATTTCAAGATCACGGAACAGCATATGAGTTTTACCGACTGAAAGGTGACTGGTTAACCGCCCGATATCAAAACCGGATTTTTCAATGCCGGTAAGTGAGGTAATTTGCATCTGAACTGTATCCAAAGAACTGATAAGGTCTTCGACGGTGAGTTGCAATCCATTTATTTCAAGATCAGTATAATTAACTTTCGATTTCGATTCTATTTTTTCCATACGCGAGAGTGAAAATCTGCTGTCGACCAGTTCAATCGATGCAATGTGCAGTCTTGACTTATTCTCGGGAGGTACGTGCGGTTTTTTTAACCTGTCTGTGATAAACGAAAGATTGACCACATTGCTGCTGTCAATAACAAAGTTTACATACGCATTCTCCAGCGTTAATTTCTTTATTTCAATGCCTCTTCGTTCGGAACCTATTTGTTTTATTCTGAGTTTAGTGAGTTCTGAAAAAAGCAAGGTGTCTCCATTCAGGTCTTCCACATACAGATCCCTCACCTGGATTCGTTTAAAGAAAGAGTAATTCACCGATGAAAGTGTAATGGACGCATGAAGTTCTTCGGACAACCGTTCGGCAACATATTTACTTACCATGGTTTGGACTTGCCTGTTCTGAAGAAATAATAATGACAATGCCGGAATGGCAATAAGTACCAATACCAGGATCAGTCCAACTTTCGCTATCTTTTTAATACTTTTGTCCTTTCTAATTACCTGAACGCAACAAAAATAGTAAAAGTTGTTATGAGCACAGTAATATTGGGAATTGAATCTTCCTGCGATGATACATCGGCTGCTATAATGCGCGACCGGGTGCTGTTGTCCAATGTGGTTGCGAATCAGGAGGTACATCAAAAGTATGGTGGAGTAGTTCCAGAATTGGCCTCCAGGGCTCATCAGCAAAATATTATTCCAGTCGTGGACAGAGCTCTTAAAGCGTCTGGGATTTCCAAATCTGAGATACATGCCGTTGCCTTTACCAGGGGACCCGGATTGCTTGGATCTCTGCTTGTTGGGACATCGTTTGCGAAGGGTTTTACGGCTGCTCTTGGTATTCCCATGATCGAGGTAAACCATCTGTCAGCCCATATTCTGGTTCACTTTATTCAGACAGATCCCTTAAAAGAAGGTTCTCCTCCTTTTCCTTTTCTCTGCCTGCTCGTATCAGGTGGACATACACAGTTGGTGGTGGTGAAGGATCACCACCGGATGCAGATTGTTGGTAAAACCATTGATGATGCAGCCGGGGAAGCCTTTGATAAGTGTGGCAAGCTACTCGGATTGCCCTATCCTGGTGGACCTCATGTGGACAGACTGGCTAAACAGGGAAATCCTGACGCATTTGTATTTAATAAACCAAGGGTGGATGGTTTCGATTACTCATTCAGTGGACTGAAGACATCGTTTCTATACTATGTAAGGGACCGACTGAAGATTAATCCTGATTTTGTTTTGCAAAACAGGGCAGATCTTGCGGCCTCCCTTCAGCGAACTATTGTTGAACTTCTGATGAATAATTTAATAAATGCTGCGAAAGAAACTGGAATTCGACAGATCGCCCTGGCGGGGGGAGTATCTGCCAATTCAGGATTGCGTACCGCTTTAATAGATGAATCTGCAAGGCATGGATGGGAGGTATATATACCACCCTTTGGTTACTCCACAGATAACGCTGCAATGATTGCCATCACCGGATATTATAAGTACCTGGAAAGGGATTTCGCATCTGAGGACATAGCACCTTTGGCCAGGATGTATTTCTGATGTTGTACCTGATAAATATGTGATAAAATGAACATGGAATCGAAGTTTGTGCCGCAAAAAATTACTATATTGGAGTGAATTTTAAGCAATGGGATGGATAAGCTAGAGTTTCAACCCACTCAGAAAACACCATACGTATTGCTGGATCCTTCTGGAAAAATAAAATTCAAAGGAAGGTCCATTCCTGAGGATGTATCTCTCTTTTATGAGGATATACTCGATTGGATTATCGCTTATGCCTCCTCGCCTCCAAGGAGTACGGAAGTTGATATCGAAATGGAATATCTGAATAGTGGAACTTCCAAATATATGCTGAGGCTACTTAAGAAACTTAAGGAGGTTGATAATGATGGTTACGACCTGAATATTAACTGGGTATATGAGGAAGGCGACGACGATATCCTGGAACGGGGAGAGTACTACGCATCCATTTTGGACCTGAGTATTCAATTTATAGAAATCGAATGATCTGTCAGCTTATTCCGGGTAATTCCTCTTTTCCCCCTGTTTTTTTGTATAATCTCCCCCAGGTAATTCCAATAGGCCAGATGAAACGCATATGATTCAGTATTTTTAATGGATTCCTGAAAATTAATCGTGCTATTACAACTGGAGGGATGTGCGATGGAAGGATCAAACAGGCCGGGCTTCTCAGGGTGAAACTGAATACCGAATACATTGTTGAATCTGGAATGCTCTATGGCTTCGACGATTTTACCATCCATTGAGGTAGCGGTAACAAAAAGGTCCTTGCCCAGATTTTCCACAGCCTGGTGGTGCGAACTCAGTACCAGCGGATGGATCTTGCTATTAAATCCGATGCCTTTTGCTAGAATGGATTTCTTATCCAGTTTGATAGAGTGAAAGTGATAGGAGGTAGGCTCCTCACAACCTGTACTGAGCTTATCCGAATAATTCCTGTGCATTTGGTCGGGAGGCAGGGAGAGAATATCTTCCGCAGTCCATATCCCGTATATTTCTGTGGGAATATCCTGAACCATAGTACCACCAGTAGCCACATTAAGGGTTTGCATTCCCAGGCAAATGCCACTGATTATGTAATTCGGATTCTTTTCCATGTAAGGTTCCCAGCTTAGATCCTGTGATCCCCCAAGCAAATGAAACAAAAAAGAAGCTTCGCAATAGTGCCTGAACGGATCTGTAACCGAGGTGAGAAGATGGGCCTGTTCGTGGTAAACTGCTGGCGGAATATCATCTCCCCCCATAAAAAGTGCCCCCCGGGAGATAGAAAACAGGTGTTTGAATTGCCCCGAACATGGATTCAGAACGAAAAGATTCTCCGGATTAAGTGAGCCCTTAATTCTCAGGATGCTTATATGCTTTGCCTGGGTTGATTTAATGTAATTTTTGGCTTCTTGAAAATCGTAGGCCTCCTGTTCGTGGAAAACACCCAGCAAATGGTAGCCATCCAGGTCCAGCATACCTTCATCGCTTAATTTTTGAATTACCTCCAGATTATATGCAGTCGGATGAAACAAAAGAAGGGTATCCTGACCAGTTACCTGTAACCACAACCCACACAAAATGAGGATGTACAGCGTACACAGCTTATATTTTATCATTTGAGCATGAGGGTCAATCGTTGTATAAACTGATTCAGGTTGTCGCGCGACTCATCGTCCAGGTTCTTAAAGGTTACATTTCCGCCGTTGACTTCCTGAAGGAAATTGGAGGCCAGAATGGCCCTGGAATAGTTATTGTCTTTCAGATAATCAGAATTTCTCACAGTAATTCCTTCGCGTACCTTTACAACGAATTTCTTAAAATCAATGGTAGAAAAGAGATCCTCCGTATCCTGGTATTCATCAAAAAATATCATCTGTTGATTTGCCAGATCTATCTTGTTGTCGAAGAGCTCTTTCATGAGTGATTCATGTACGGAATCTTCCTCGGTATTTCCGAAATTGAGTATGATATATTCCAGGCCCCAACCAATCAGTATATTGACCATCATCGGGATACTCTCTGCTCCGGAAGCCGGAAGGAAGTAACACTCCTTTTCAAATTCGGTAAGTGCAACAATAGCTTTCAGGAAATAATAGGTTGCCAGATCCTTCACTATGACATTATTGAACGATTTGATGATCTCCTGCTGACTGAGCCGCGCACCCATGGTAGAGTATATGGGGGATAGGGTGTCGGCAGTGGCTGACTTAAGAGAACGCGCGTTGTAAACCAGAGTTTCACTTTTCATATCGTCTTCGACAGCACGCTGCACTGCCAGGATCCTGTAAAGTTTGTTCACATCGATCAGGTGCGGGGAATGTGTTGTGTAGATGATTTGAATATTTTCCTTAATGTCGTCAAAGACCTTCAGCACGTCCTCCTGGGCTCTTGCATGCAGGCTAACTCCCGGTTCATCGATGAGCAACACTTTGTTTCTCTTGCTTTTATCAACTGCTGTGGCCTTGAGTTCAAGGAAAAAAGAGAGGAACCACCTGACACCACGGCTGCGTTGTTTAGGATAAAGACGCTCGTGTTCATCTTTGATCCAGAATTCGATGAAGGGCTTCCCACTTTTCTCGGGATTGGTATGATCATAATGAGAGAGCTCAAAATTGATCTTAATTTTCTGCTTTTTGCCCACATTCTGCCTCCAGAAATCCTGAAAATTTAAGGTGAGCTCACCATTTAAATTTTCTATTTTTTGTTTTAAGATCCGGCTGGAAGGCTGTTGAAAAAAGGAGTACTCAAGTCCTGTGATAGTCAGGAAATTAATTGCGGCCTTATATCCTTCAGCACGCTTATTGGCCCGCATAATGTCTTCCAGGTCGATTCGGTTGGGGAGGAGCGAACTAAAATCTTCGAATAGCTCGAAATCAGGAAGGATCTTAAAAAGTTCTTCAGCTAATTGCCTGGAACTGTAAAACTTATTACGAAAATCAATCTCCTTCTTTGCAGCTTTTACAGCGCTGTCAATACTAATTCCGTCAAATACAAATTCAAGTGCTAAAAGGTGTATATCGTAGCCTTGCTGATGCAGGATTAGTTCATCCTTTAACCTCTCGATGTCGGTCCTGTATATTTCTTCTTTGATCTCTGCTGCTCTTTGTTCTTTCTCAGTGGGATACATCCCGGTCATTTGGAGAATCTGTTTGAGATTTTCCTGTGCATGGGTGAGATCTATTCTTATCTCATCTATCTGATGATTAATCTCTTCAAGTTTATCACTTGATTCCCGTTTTTCATCCAGGACATTCAGGAGGTCACTTTTTTCTTGTTGTTTGGTAATTTTCTGTTCCAGGGTCTGTTTGAGTTGGGCTAGCATTTGTTCTTCCTGTTCCTGCTCCTTTTTTAATTCCTCTTTTTTATCCCGGTTGGTGAATCTTCTGATCTTCCGCTTTAACTCACTGATTCGAAGCTTGACCGATTCAACCTTTTCTTTCGTCCATTCAACTTCGTCCCTGGCTTTGTTCTGTGCTTTCGATGCAGCTTCAATATCCAGTTTAAGGGATTCCAGGTTTTTAAGTACTTTTAGTTCTCGTTTTTTAATCTGGTCATAGGTTTCATTAAAGAATTCCTGTAATTCTTCTCCCATGACCATGAATGAATCCATGTCGTCTTCCCAATGCCTGGTGAGTGAGATGGTCTCAACGGTACCTATCAGTTTACGGATCTCTGGATTTAGCCGTTTCTGTTCGAGCCTGTTTTCAATTTCATTGTGTTGAAAGGTAAAACGGCAGGTGACCTCGGGGAGGGACAGATCACTTCGAAGCATGTCTTCAATAAGATTTCCGTCGTGGAAAGTCTTGAGCCCCTCTAAAATGGTTGTTTTTCCCGATTCATTTTGCCCGATGAGGCTGGTAATGTTGTCATGAGCTAATTGTTGCCACCCAGTATCTACGACGGACCTGAAATTCTGAATTCTGAAAGCAATTAAGTGCATGTTGACTGGTTTAAACGAATTTAATACCGAAAATCAATATATCATCCACCTGGTATTCGTTCCCTTTCCAGGTGGTAATCACCTTTTCAAGTTTATCGCGTTGTTTTTCCATTGGCTGGTCAGACAGGTTGATTAGCAACTCTTTTAGAGGGCCATATTTAAATTTTTTGTTATGAGGGCCGCCAAATTGATCTGCGTAACCATCAGAAAATATGTATACGATGTCGCCGGATTTTAGTTGCAAACTGTGGTTGGTAAACGATTCCTCTTCTATGGCATTAATACCCACTGGCATTTTATCCGCTTTTATCTCGGTAAGCACCCGCTTACGGATATGGTATAATGGATTGTTGGCCCCGGAGAACTGCAATTCCCTGGTTTTGGGATTAAAAACGCATAATGCCATGTCCATGGCATCTTTGTTTTCCAGTTCATGACCGCGCTGATGCAGTGCATTCATCACCCGTTCACGCAACAGGTTCAGAATTCTGCTTGATTTAACAGGACCTCTTGTACTCAAAATCTCATTTAAAAAAGAGACCCCCATAATACTCATAAGGGCTCCGGGTACACCGTGACCAGTACAATCCCCTGCAGCTGCCACAATATAGTCCTCTTTCCTTGAACAATAATAAAAGTCACCACTCACAATATCCCTGGGCTTATGCAGGACAAAGAAATCTCGCAGAATATTCTCCATATACTTCAGGTCTGGTAGCACTGCCCGTTGGATAAAACTTGCGTATTTTAGGCTTGCCATCAGTTCCCTGCGTTGAATTAGCAAGGTTTCCATGGAGAGATTTGATTCTTTCAATTTTCACTCATTCTTAAACCCATGACAAGAATATCATCGATCTGGCTTATTTCACCCATCCAACCCAGAAGTATTTTCTCCAGTGCTGATCCCTGCTCATTCACGGGGACAGACTGTAATTCAAGGATAAGTTTTTTGAAGTTCTTAGACATGAATTTCTTTCCCTGGGGACCGCCAAACTGATCCAGAAATCCATCTGAGAACATGTAGATGCTATACCCCTCATCCTTAAAAGTGGTGGCATTAAATGGCATTGTTTTCTCCGAGATACCAATGGGCATTTGGTCGGCCCGTATTTGCAGCAAGAGGTTCTTGTCATCATGGACGGAGCCCCGCGGCAGGTCAAGTTCTTCTCCTTTGTTCAGTTTAGCTTTTTCGCTCCTCTTTAGATTTCTGACGAGGTAGAGGGGATTGTAAGCACCTGAATACTGGAACTCGTGCGTTTCAATGTCAATGGAGACCATCGAAAGGTCCATGCCGTCCTTGGTCGATTCTTCAATACTTTTACCCGATTGCCTGAGGGATGTGATCACATGTTCCCGCAACTGCTTAAGGATCTCATCTGTGGAGGTGATATCCGATTTAATCACGATTTCATCCAGGAATGTCATTCCCAGCATACTCATAAATGCACCTGGCACTCCATGCCCGGTACAATCGGCGGCCACAATGATCAATTTGCCATTTTTAAACCCCATCCAGTAAAAGTCACCACTCACAATATCCCTGGGCCGGAAGAGGATGAAATGTTCAAAACTATGCTCCTCTATTAGCCTGTCGGGTGGCAACAATGCCCGCTGTATCCTGCTGGCATATTCAATGCTGTCTGTGAGTTCCTCTTTCTGCTTCCTGATCTCGGCTGTTCGTTCTTCAATAATGCCTTCAAGCCGGAGGTTCTCCTGAATAAGCCTCCGGGTGTACAGTTTAATGATGATATAAACCAATAGCCCTGAGAGCAGGATATACATTAAGATTGCTATGATTGAAGCATACCAGGGCCTGAGAATAGTAAATGAGTAAAAGGCAGGCATGCTTTCAGCTCCATACACATTCAGTGCTTTAACGTGCATGGTATAGTCACCGAACTGAAGGTTGGTAAAATCTTTGTATGCGACGGCATCCCATTCCGACCATTTCTCTTCGAACCCTTCCAGCATATAACTGTACCTTAATTCTTCCTCCTGTTCAAAATATGGCGCAGCCCAACTGAACTCTATATTGTTGTACTTGTGTTTGATCTGGGGCTGGGTATCCTCTGCCTGGGCAAGCTGAACCCGGTAGATTCCCGGATCGTCCTCAATGAAATTCGTGCCGTTAAATAACAGGGAATCATAGTTGATGGTAACCTTTCGAATGAGGACCCGAAAGGGCAACGAATCGTTCCTGGAAATTGTTTTATCAAAGTGATATAGCTTATTTGATTTTCCGAACCACATGCCCTTGTCCGGGTCACTAAAAAATACATCCGTAGATGCGTTGGGCAAGCGTTGAAATGTCTTATCCCAGATCACTTCCATCTTTCCATCGTTTTTCCGGGCTACGAGCTCTCCATTTCCTGTGAATTCATTTTCGAAGGAATACCAATAATCTCCATCATCATCTTTGGTAAAAGCCCAGATCTCATTTTGACCGTATGGAAGAATGCTGTTATGAATGGTATCCCGGTACATGGTATCGTTGAAATAATTAAACCGGTAAAAGCCATCCAGAGTTCCCAGCAAAACTTCCTCAGAATCGGGATCCAGAAATACCGTATTCCTTTCAAGGGCTGGCAATCCATCTTCCACTCCAAAGAATTCTACAGTTGCATCCTGTGTCAGTGCGATATCGATGCGAATTACGTTCCTGTCTGTATTGGCCCACAAGTAACCATATTTATCAATCTGCAATCTTTCCAGTATGTCTTCAGTGAGGCCCACCACCCTCATTACCTCCCTCCATTTGCCTCTGGTATATTGCAGCTTGACCAGTTTAGTTTTCCCTGTGTAAATAACGTCCCGTTTTTTTGGATCTTGAATGACGCTGCGACCCCAATACTCTTCTCGCTCCTGTAGTCCCGGGTGCGGATTGATCACAAGATCTGATATGGAAGAGACATTTAATTTATTGTCCAGTATAAAGGTATTACTCTCAGCAGAAGCTATGAGCAGCTCTACGTTGGAAGAAGATTTAAACGTTTGAAGATCCGTGACCTTTTCCTGTGGCATTTCCGGAACCGGAATAAAACGGGTTGAGGTGGAAGTAGAACTTTTGTAGTAGATTCCGCTGAATGTTGACACAAATATCTTGCCATTGAATTCCGTAATATCTGTAATAAATCCAGTAAATCCGGATGCTTCGGTGAACTGCCGGAAGGGAATATATGTTTCCAGCTTACTGACACCCATGTAATTGGCGATCCAGAGGGGACCGGATCCTTTCATTTGAGCATTGGAGTAAACATTGGCAATGTTATTGTCATAGAGTCCTTCAGCCTCCGATATAATCTCTTTTGCCTTTCCATCCTTGCTCAGTATAACAAGGCCGGTATAAAGGCTAGATATGATGAAATCGTTATTGAGTGGCTGGACATTGGTTATGTATCCACTCTGGAGATGCACCTGAAGACCCGGATCAAGAAATGACGGATCCACCCTACCAGACTCTATATCAAAAAGG
Organism: uncultured Bacteroides sp.; assembly: GCA_964500835.1. GTDB lineage: Bacteria > Bacteroidota > Bacteroidia > Bacteroidales. The sequence continues at coordinate 139,407 of CAZCQL010000001.1, read as the reverse complement.
TATATACCATAATGATCCGTCCCAACAAGCAGGCGGGAGTCATCATACTTCACCAGCCCCATAATGAGCTTCTCCCTGAAATAATCACCACCATTGACAGCCACAAAGCTATTATCCTGGTATTTCATTAATCCTTCCCCGAAATCAGAAATATAGAAGGTGCTGTCTATCAGGTAGGAGTTGAAAGCATATGGGGTCAATTCAATGTGGGATATTTTATCGAGCTCCGTATCATAGACGAAAATGGTTTTTACTGTACAGAAGTAAACCTTGCCGTCCAGGTAGTATGTTTTCCACACTTCTGAGAAAGGCATCTCTTCCTGATCGATAGTGTCTGACAGGGATACATAATGCATATCTCCCAGGTTGTCGGGTGCCAGATAACCAAATTCTGACACAGCCCCCACATAGACTACCCCATTGTCTCCCGCCACCAGGGACCGGATCATGGGGGAGGGATCGGAAACCGGTATGTTCCGCCACTCAACTCCATCGTATTCAAGCACCCCTTTATCAACGTTTCCAAAGTACATGACCCCCCTGGCATCCTGCGTGGCACACCAGTTCTGCTCGCTGCCGCCGGTAATATTAAAAGGGTAGTTGGTAATCAGGGGAACACCATACTTATTGGGCTGGGCAACCAGAGTGACGGCTGCCAGAGCGGATAGTAAAAATGATAAAAAACCCCTTTGAAAACCCATAGATGATGGCAATTAGCTTCCTAAAATATCGAAAATATATGGTTATGCCTCTATGAAAAAAAACTTTTTTTCCACCATCCAGGCAACCTAAAATTGATTAGATGGTTTACTAGGTAACTGATATTTTGTTTTATTGCAACTATGCTGAAACGGATTACTTTAGGTTTTATCTCACTTTGCCTTGCATTCGGGGTAGAGGAATCATGTGCCAAGCAACCAACCGTTAAGCTATCAACAGGCGGGAAAGAACATATTAATTCGCTGATTTATACCGGAAAACACTTTGTCTTTCAGGGTCTGATCGATCATCTTGGCCTGAGCCCTGAATCCTCTGAGGGTGATTTTATTTCCATTGAAATAGAAGGATTTTTTGCATCCGGTGAATTAGGTTACCCGGCGCTTCCATCCAAATCTATGCTTTTCGAGGCAGGAAGTGAAGAGGTAACCCGGATTTCAATAGACCATTTGGATTCGGTAATTTTCGATCTGAACAAGCTGGGTATTTCTTCAAAGATCTCCCCTGTGAAAGCATCAGTGAGAAAGGGAGCGTCCCCGGAACCTTTTCGATTGGATCTGCAACGTTATAACCTGGATGCCTGGCTGGGCGGCCCGGTATTTACAACGGAATATGAGGGCGTGATGCGAGGATTACAGATAAGCACACTCCATTTCAGTCCTGTTAAATACAACCCTGCGCGTAACCTGGTCAAGGTATATTACAATGTGGGCTGTACGCTCGAAACCAGAGAGGCAGGAAAGAGAGAGCTTCCCTCCCCGGAAGCATTCGCAAGGATTTTTCAACGGGTGGTCCGGCAGAGCAAATCCTTCACAAAAAAGGCAATGCAGGTGGAAGATCCCATGACCATGGTAATTCTTTCCGACACCATTTTCAGGAGAAAGCTTCAGCCATTTGTAGCATGGAAGACTCACAAGGGTTTCCATATCGTAGAGGCATATACACAGGATCCCGAGGTTGGCAGCACAAGGGAATCTATAAAATCTTACTTGCAAGAGCTTTATACACATCCAACCCAGGGAGTGGCTCCACCTACCTATTTAGTTATCATTGGAGATGTGGAGCAAATCCCATTGTCGCAGTCAAGCGGACAGATCACAGATCTTTATTACACTACCTTTGACGGCGAAGCCGATTACATACCCGACCTGTTCTACGGCAGAATCTCTGTAGCGACTGAGGAACAGCTCCAGGCGGTACTGGACAAGATACTGGAATATGAACAGTATCAGTTTCCGGATCCTTCTTTTTTAGATGAAGCTGTATTAATAGCAGGCGTGGATGGGACTTTTGCCAAGCGGCATGGAAATGGCCAGATCAATTATGCATCTGCCTATTATCTCAATCCCTTACATAACATCAATGACCATACCTTTCTTTATCCGGAATCGGGTACCAGTGACAGTCTGATACTTGATCTGATCTCAGGTGGCGTGGGATTTGTCAATTATACCGGTCACGGCCTCTATGACCGGTGGATGGATCCTACCTTCCATCAGAACGATATCCCTCAACTGCAGAACCTTGGGAAATACCCCGTAATGATCGGGAATGGATGTGAAACGAACATTTATAATCTCGGGGAATGTTTTGCTGAAGCTTTGCTTCGTGCACCACAAAAAGGGGCATTGGCCTATATTGGCTGCACCAACGATTCTTATTGGGATGAGGACTATTTCTGGTCAGTGGGACTGGGCCCCATCGTAGCCGACCCGGTGTATGAGGAAACCTCTGTTGGCTATTATGATAAAGTATTTCATTCACACGGTGAACCCAGGGAACTTTGGACCCCTTCATTGGGTGAAATGATTTTTGGAGGGAATATGTCCGTTCAGCAAAGCAACAGCTCAAGAAAAAAGTTTTACTGGGAGATTTACCAACTTGCAGGTGATCCCTCCATAGTTCCCTGGTTTTCACAACCAGGGGAAAGAGAAGTCCTTTACCCAGGAGTACTTCCCGTTGGTTCAAACCGAATGGATGTCACATGTGCGCCGTACGACTACATTGCTCTGTCTAAAAATGGTGTTCTCCTGGATGCGCTTCATGCTTCCGCGGAAGGGTTTGCCACCCTCTATTTCCCGGATACTCTTACTGGCGGAACACTCGACCTGGTAGCAACCGGTGATTTATACCGCCCATTTTCCGGAAAAGTGGAAATCGGAATTCCTGCCGATCCATACCTTGACCTGTTGAAATATGGTTTTTCCAATGAATCGGTTGAGAATGATGGACTAATTAGCGATGATGAGGAGTTGTCATTTAAAATGCAATGGATAAACAGGGGCAGCGTGGAGTTATACCAGGATACGCTGATTCTGTGTAATGACCAGAAGGATATTTCATTGTTGGATTCGATGGTGATACTGGCAAACCTGGGTGCCGGTGATACCCTGGCAATTCAGGATGTTTTCAGGATCAGATCGGGACAAGGCGCAGTGGACCAGGCTCCGGTATTGCTTGGAATGTACAGAAAAGGTGATAAGGAAAACCGCAAGATTTACATGAAGGAAAAAATAAATTCTCCGGTGCTTATATCTGGCGGAATCACCTGGGATGACAGGCCCTCCGGAAATGGGAATGGAATTGTGAACCCTGGGGAATGGCTGGAGTGTGAATGGATCTTAATAAATGCCGGCCATTACAGGACAAGAACTTTGAGAGGCGGCGGGTTACAAGGCGGGATATCCGGATTTGAGCAAATTGAATTCGATTCACTTCCCGGTCTGGAACCTGGAAGCAGCACAACCATCAGTTTCAGGGCCCAGGTTGCTGATCCTGCAAATGGATTGCACCGGGCCGGACCATTTTTCGCCGGTGATCAGTATTACTCAATTGTGGATAGTTTTCTGCTTTATCCGGGAAGGCATTTCGTGGATTTCAACCGCGGCAGTTTGGATAACTACCCTTTCTTAAACAGTGCAACATCACCCTGGATAAGTGACCCTGAAACCTACACCTCTTCCATGTATTCACTCAGATCAGGACCAGTTCCCAATTTCGGATCCAGCGGGATCACCATTGAAATGACCACCAGCGAACCGGATACCATTTCGTTCTCTTACAAGGTGTCATCAGAACAGGGATATGATTACCTGCAGTTTTTTGTAGACTCCAGCCTGGTTAAAAACTGGTCCGGAGAAGAGGGATGGAACCATTACACTCATCCGATAGGACAGGGAAATCACGTGGTTACCTGGTCGTATGAGAAAGACCAATCCATAAGTCGGGGAAAAGACGCTGCATGGATCGATGACATTGTCTTTCCAATCTCTTCTTTCCGCAAAACTGATCTTTCGCTTATGAAAATCATTCAACCTGTTTCTGGTCCGTGGCTCACCAGCCGGGAGGAAGTCAGACTGCAGCTAAAAAATGTGGGTGCAGATACCATTCAGGAGTTCTCAATCTCAGTTGGGGTGGATGAACTTCCATTGGTGGAGGAGAGCATCTCGATTCCGATATATCCGGGATTCCTGGAGGAAATATCTCTTTCTGTGTCGCACGATCTCTCCGCATTGGGAAAACACCATCTTCAAGCCAGTGTACATTCGGCCGGCGATCAATATTTAGGTAACAATAAATTGGAATCAGATCTGGATCGAACCTCATTTCCCGATCTGGCCTTGTCTCTGGATCGACTGAAGGAACTGGATGGGATAAAATCTGAAGCCATCATTGCGATAGAGAATGCTGGGAATATACCCATAGATTCGCTCCGATTTGAGCTTTGGCTGGACGGAATTTTGAAGGGGTCAGGGAGTAGATATTTAGGTCTTGAATCCGGACAAATGGTTCATGATACATTCAGGTTGGTTGATAGTGTGGACAATCTGTTTACAACCGGTTTCCATACATATCTGGTTAAGTCAGTCGCCTCAGACAGCCTGATGTCAAATGATGCGGTTTCCGGAACGTTCTATTGGCATTCACTCGGGACCCAACCAGATCCAGTGATGAAATTAATGCTTTACCCTAATCCGGCCAGAGAGGCCATTCACTTGAACCTGGGTCAACCAGCCGGTAAGAAAATGAAAATTGAGCTTGTGACCAGTGACGGAAAGGTGGAGGATTCATATTACATTGAAAAGGGCCTGGAGGAAATGTATATCCCCGTTTCGCAATATGTTCCCGGGAATTACGTTTTGTATTGCGAAGATCTGAACCTGTCACTCCCTGTGGTAATTGCAGAGTAGCTTTAGTTAATCAGCCTCAGATCGAAGATCCCCCCTTTCACAATATAGCAAGGAGAGCCACATTCCTCTGAAGCACTGTAAATAAACATTTTATCACCATCGAACGCGATGATGCTATCCTTCCCAGAGCTGTAAGTGGCTTTTACGGTGTATTCCCGGTCCATTTCCGAATAGAGAAAAAATTCATCTGAAGTTGCCGTATCCTGCCAGTCGATCTCCCCATTTTCATAAGGGCCTCTGTAAAATGTGAGTGGGACCGAATCATACGTTTCGTTAATGGTCAGGTAGATGATCAATTTGGCACTGTCGGGGGCCACCTTGTAACAATCGTTGCAATCAATGCTAAAAACCCAGTCCTCCGGTTCGCAACCCATGAAATTGCCGGATAGCCACAGAAGAAAAGCTGCCATCAGGCTGACCGGGACCCATTTCTTCCGGAAGTTAATATGTAATATCTTTGTACGCATGGTCACTTGTCTGGTTCGAGATCTTCACAAAAAGGGTAATATTCATTTTCCAGGGATTTTCGAGAAGAGTCCCGAATTGGAACCTTTCTACGCCGGCCTTAATTCCTGCCCGTTTGCCACTCATATACACACCGGCAGCAGGTACCAGGCTGTAATGGACCGGCGGATTTTCCTCTATTCCCCTGTATTTAGGCATTGAAAGCATACCGTAAAGGGCACCATAAAGCCCATAGTCCACGTTTGATTCGTCTGTCAAAAGCTGGAAGTATCTTCCTGCTCCGTGGGTCCATGTCCACCTGCTTTCCCTATACTGGTAAATAAGGGGACTGTTCCCGGCCACCTGCACTTTCCTGTAGACTATTCGGAAATCAGATCCCGTTTCTGCAAAGAATCCGAATTTTCTATCCACATACGATACCCTGACTTGCATCAAATGTTCATTGTTCCTATAGGAATTGCCCCATCCGATATCAATTTCGGAAAAGTCGGGTCTTGGAACCGGGTTTGCCCCCTTCTCCTTTAATAAAAGCCGGGTGCTCTTTGAATTTTGCTGGACAGCCAGGTCATAAAGGTTCCGGTTGGGGGTTATGCGGTGATGGATATTGGCTCCACTATCCACAAGCATCATAGCAGTCGAATCCTGCATGTAGCGGATTGAAAAGGCAAGGGGTGTGTAGTTGTTATTATTCACCGCTTCCAGATTGGCTCCATATTCCAATAACAGGGAGATCATCTCCTGGTTTCCCTGTTGTGCAGCCACCATCAACGGAGTATTATTCTGTTTATCTGGTGCATCGGGTGATAGATTATTTTGAAGAAGCACATCAACCGTTTCCAGGCTACCAAAAAAAACGGCAGTCATCAAAGCGTCGTTGCCATCTTTATCCCTTAGTGTATCGGATGCTCCATAGAATAACAGCAAATCGGCAATTTGATAATTATTCTGCGCCGCCGCATAAAGGAGGGGACCCCCCATGAACTCATCCTGGTGGTCAGGATTGGCGCCTTTTTCGAGCAGGAAACGGCTGGCTTCGAACTGTTGGTTCAGGACAGCGGCGATAAGAGGGCTGGTGTTCTCCACTGGTGAAAGTTCCAGATCAGCCCCGTTAAGGACCAAAAGTTTAATTATGGTTAAATCCCCTTTTTCAGCTGCAAACATCAAGGCGGTAATTCCTCCATCGGCTTGAGCATTGGGATCTGCACCTCTTTTGAGCAAAAACAGCACATTGGCAGGATTGCTTTTAATGACAGATTCCACCAGGTTCCAATTATTATCACCTGACTTAAAATAGGAGGTATCAGAGATGGTAAGAAGGTCTGCCTTCTGGCAATTCGCCAGAGTTCCGTACATGGAGAGGAGTACCGGGAGGATTAAAAGCCTAAATATATTTCTATGTAGGCACGAATTAACCACCTGAGTGTTTTACATGAAATCTTTTTTCTTTAAGCAAGCTCGCGATCCTGTCCCTGAAATCACCCTGGATCAGAATTTCTCCCTCCCTGGCGGATCCACCTACGCCACATTTACTCTTCAGCTCCCTTGCCAGGGCTTTCAACTCTTCTCCGGTTCCAACATATCCATTTATCAGTGTGACACTCTTGCCTTTTCGGTTTTTTCTGTCAAGGCTGATATAGAGGGTTTGTTGATTAGGAGCCAACCTCTCAATGGCCTCCTCCTGTTCCGAATTAAATGGATACTCAGGATTGGTTGAGTAAACCATTCCCAACCTTTTTTTCCAATCATTTTCCATGCGACAGACCATCAGTTAAAGATCCTAAATATCTGAATTTATTTCCTTATTTTGGTAAGCAAATCCTAAAACCTTTCCACCATCTTCACGATATCTATCCTGCTTATTCCGGTTATCCTGCAGATTATTTTTCCAACCGGTTGCATGGTGGATTCTCCTGCCCCGGAATCCCCCGATGGCAGGATCATTTTAAGACTTGGGGATCAGAACGGAGGATTTGCAATGGTATTGGATCCACTTGATACCAGTCACTAATTCCCCAGTTCAAGCTGGTTCCTTACCAGATTGAAATAATGTCCTTTTTTTGAAATTAATGCATTGTGTTTGCCTTCTTCGACAATCCTGCCCCGCTCAAGTACAATGATCTGGTCAGCGTTCTTTACGGTACTCAAACGGTGGGCAACTATAAGCACCGTTTTACCCTGAAAAACCAGTTGAAGGTTTTCCATGATCCGCCGCTCATTATTGGCATCAAGTGCACTTGTCCCTTCGTCAAGGAACAGGAAGCCGGGATTTTTATAAATGGCTCTGGCAATAAGGATCCGTTGCTCTTCACCACCACTGAGTGTCAATCCTTCCTTCCCAATCACAGTATTGTAACCCAGTGGTAGTTGATTAATAAAGTCATCGATGCAAGCCATTTTTGCCGCATACAACAGTTGGTCCGAATTAATCTCCTGTTCGCCCATGGCTACATTTTTGGCAATGGTATCCGAAAAAATAAATCCATCCTGCATCACCACGCCGCACTGTCCTCTCCAGAGGTCGGGCGACATCATCTGGATGTTCATATCACCGACCCTTATCTCACCTTTTGTAGGAGGATAAAATCCCAATAATAGCTTTATAAGTGTAGTTTTCCCGCTGCCACTCACACCTACCACGGCTGTAACAGAATCTTTTTTCAGGGTCATCGTGATCTGTTCCAGCACATTTCTGGCAATGGCTCCAGGGTAGCTAAAATCCAGGTTATTTACACTTACACGGTCGATTGAAGGGAGGACCGTTAGGTGGGTGTCACGTTGGTATTCATCTTCCGAATCGTGAATCTCCCCCAATCGTTCCAGACTAATTTTGGCGTCCTGTGCCCTGTGAAAGAAAGATATCATCTGTTCAATAGGACCATTCAATTGGCCAAGAATATAGCTGATAGCCAGAAGAGTTCCCAATGTTAGATTCCCATTCAAGACAGCGATGGCTGCTGTCACATTAATTAAAATATTTTTAGTTTCGTTAATGAAAATACCACCTGCTTCCTGATATTGGTTTAGTGAGAGACTTTTCATGTTGACCCTGAACAGTGAAGCTTGAATATCTTTCCATTCCCACTGGTTAATGCGTTCAGCATTATTCAGTTTGATCTCTCTTATCCCATGAATAATCTGGATCAGTTTACTCTGGTTTTCGGCCATTTTAGAAAAATATTTATGATCCAGTGTCCGTCTGCGTTTCATAAATACAAAGATCCAGATGAAATAGAGCAGGGCCCCGGCAAGGAAGATAATCAAGATCTTACTACTGTATATGGCCAGTATGACAGCAAAGACCACAAGGTTCACCATTGAAAAGAGGATGGTAAGGGAGGAGGTTGTGAGAAAGGATTCAATTCGCCTGTGATCTCCGATTCTTTGTAAAATGTCACCCGTAAGCTTGGTGTCGAAGAAGCCAACAGGCAATTTCATCAGTTTAACAAGGAAACCGGATATCAATGAGATGTTGATCCTCGTACTTAAGTGCAGCAATATCCATCTTCGTATGAAATCTATGCCCATTTGGGACAAGATGAGGACAAACTGAAAGAGGAGGATTAAATAGATAAAAGGCAAATCCTGGTTCGTGATCCCGAAATCGACCATTGACTGAAAGAGAAATGGAAGCAGGAATTGTATAATGCTGCCCAGGATTACTCCTAAAAGCAGGTGATAAACGTACCGTTTGTAAGGTGAGAGGTACCGCATCAGGTATGTGAATCCCGTTTTTTTAACAGGCTCATCCTCCTGGTTTAAAAAATCGGGAGTAGCTTGTACCAGTAGTGCTGAACCTTTGGCTTCTCCGTCTTTGCGCGTGCTGAACCACCCTTTGAGAAATTCTTCTTTGGAATAGACCGTATGCCCAAATCCAGGGTCAGCCACATACACCTTATCCCTCCTGATTTTGTAGACTACAATGAAATGGTTCTGTTTCCAGTGCACGATCACAGGAAATGGAGCTTCACTACGCAACCTCTCCCATGTAAGTGAAACTCCCATTGTTTGCATCCCGATTGCCTCGGCAGCCTTTGCAATGCCTAGCATGGAGACTCCCTCTCTACTTAAATGGGACTTCTCTCTAAGGGTTTGGAGTGAGAAGTGTTTTCCGTAATAGCGCGCCACCATTCGTAAACAGGTGGGCCCGCAATCCATGGCATCAAGTTGCTTGTAAAATGGAAAAGAAGGCATAGTTGGTTGCTTATGCCCCCTAAATTAAGAATTATTTTAAAAACCTTTTTTGCAACCGGCTGGCATAGGTATGGTATGGTCCGGGTTGATCTGCAAGAGGCCGAAGTTGTGTGGCTGCCTCCTCCAGCCGACCAGATTTTATCAGTGAAAGAGTAGCGTACCAGGTCAACGATTGTCCCAGGCTAAATTCCGTATTAATCGGATGGGCCAATACTTTTACAAGGGCATCATCCTGAAGATCGAGTTCCATGGAAGATAACAGGTAAAACAACTGTGCGACCTGATTTTCGGGATCCCGTGCAAGAAGTTGGGACATCATTTCCATGGACTCCAGATAACGCCCCTTTTTATAGTAACTGATCCCCGAGATGGAATCGCCTCGTGATTCCTGATTGTAAGCGAGCACTACCGGATCCGTTGCAGGATGAAAGAATTTCGCCATAATTCTTTCAGGCCTATGATCCATCTGAGACACTGCCAGTAAGATGGCCAGCGATCCTGCCAGCGGCAGAAGCCAATACCAGCTGGATAAATGCCTTGAAGATTTATGCTGAATCGGTAAAGAGGATTGTTCCATGACTTCTAAAAGTCTGGACCTGAATGAGTCTTCATCCCTTTTCCGGAGCTGGTCTCTTATAAGCCGGAAGGCGAAAGAAACTTGTTCATACTCTTCCTTCAGGTCAGGATTGGATCCAAGCTCTTCTTCAAAAGATCCAGCTTCTTCCAAATTCATATCCCCGGACAGGTATTTTATTATTCGATCAACGTTCTTCATTTTTTAAGCGTTTAAAAAGGGGGTCATTCACAATCCTTTTAATAAGGCTTTTTTTACACCTGTACTTTCTATCTGCTGCATGATGGAGATCTTTATAGTTCATGGCAGAACGGATATCATCAACCGTGAAGTTGTTGAAATACATGGAGAGGATTTTCTGACAATCGGTACTCAGTTCATCAAAATGTTTGTTGAATAATTGTGTGAGATGGGTCTGAAGTAACGGATCATCGGCCGGCCCCGGGTCATTAACCTCCATGGGGTATTGCCTCAGTTTCTCAGCATGAAGGAGGTATTTTTTCTGCTCCTGCATCCAAATATTCTTACAGATGGCGTACAGGTAAGTGCCAAACTTACAGGTTAATATAAGCTTGCCCGATCGGATCCTGTTATAAACCACCAAAATGGCATCCTGGAACACATCCTTTGCCTGATCACGATTCCCATGATTGTGAATCACATATCCTTCAATGATCGGGAAATAAGTATGATACACATGTTCCAGGGTAGAGGAATTATGATTCCTAATCCCATTAATTATCGCCTCCTCAGTTGGGACTTTCATCATTAGGCACTTCAATAAAAAGGGCAGGTGATTGTTTATCACCCACCCGAATAGCAGTAGTTTTAGTAAGAAAGTAGAAAAGCACAGTCCCTTTTCCACTTGCTATGTTAACAAATATTTCTGACTTCCACATCAACACCCGCTTAGAATTATTTTTTCATCACATGCATACAGGTTAATGTGATAATCGGTTGACATATCAGCGAAGAGGGTGCAACTATTTCAAAACGGTAAGTTGGCGAGGTCCACATTCCCCCCCGATAAGATGATCCCAATCTTTCTTCTTTTAAACTCAGACCCGTTCCTGAACATTGCTGCAACAGCCACAGCACTTGAAGGTTCAATGATAATTTTCATCCTTTCCCAGATGAACTTCATGGCTTCTACTATTTCCGATTCTTCTACGCGGATTATCTTGCTAACTAACTTTTGAATGATTGGAAAGTTCAAATCTCCAAGCTGGGTTTTCAATCCATCGGCAATGGTTTTTGGATGAATGCAAGGTTGTATTTTTCCTGTTTTTAATGATAAATAGGCATCATCAGCTCCGAAAGGTTCTGCTCCGATGGTTTCTATGTAATAGTTTAAATGGCTGGTTGCCAGTGCAGTTCCAGCAATCAATCCACCTCCTCCCACCGGTGCTATGACCACATCGAGGTTCTTAACTACCGTTGCCAATTCCCACACTGCAGTTGAATTTCCTAAGATTACATTGATATTGTTGGATGGGTGAATGAATGTCGCTCCTGACTTTTTCTGATGGATAAGTGTGGTGGATTCCCTGCTCTTAAGTGTAGGAGAACACTCAATAATCTGGGCCCCGTATCCGGCAACGGCTTCCTTTTTCACTTTCGGAGCATTGGATGGCATCACGATATAGGCATGTGTGTCCAGCAACCTGGCGGCCAGGGCAAGGGCAGCTGCAAAGTTGCCTGATGAATGGGTGATAACTCCCCGAATCCTTTCCTCTGCAGTGAGTTGAAGAATGGCATTGGTCGCCCCCCGGATCTTAAAGGCCCCCATTCGTTGAAAATTCTCACATTTGAAATAGACGGTTGCGCTCATCATTTGGTCAATGGTGGAGGAAGTAAGTACAGGGGTAGTATGTACATATGGTTCGATCCTTTTGACGGTCGATCTAACATCCTTCAAGGTAGGTATCATATCAAATGGTTTTAAAGGGAACTGTGAGCAACACCTATAAAAATAAGCTTCTTTCGGCAAAAAGTAAAGGCTATAAGCTAAAGCGGTATCGAATGGATACCCCAAAGTCAACAAGATCAAGCTCATATAGTTGATATGCATTCATCATTGGTTTCCAGTCCATGCAAAAATTAAGGGGCATATCCCTCACCGTATATTCAATACCGGCAACTGCTGTGATGCCTGCGGAGGGTTTGCCTTCCCAAGTGCCGCCGAAAACTCCTCCCCCAATATAGATGAACCATCGCTGGTGGTTTACCGGTTCTATGTGATGTTCATATAATCCGGTTAGGTTGAATCCGTGCCTGTTATAAAGTACATCTGCTTCAATTGCCGTCATCCGGTACCTTAGAAAGCCTTTGTACGTAATCCCGCTGGAATAACCGGCCCTAACTCCCAGTGAGTGGTCATAGGTCTGTCCGACAGCGTTGAAGCTGAATGTGATTAGAGAGAAGAACATGGCTATTCGGATCACCTTCATTGGTCTGTTTTTTATTGCTTTATCCTGGATCCTTTCACTTCAAAAACTGTTTCGGTAAAAGAGGGAATTTTCAGACCTGAAGGCAGGTAGGAACTTTTAATAATGGTGGTTTCGATGAGCACCCGCTGCCGGGATACGCACCGTTTCAGCCAGCCGGTTTCCAGTTCCATTTGAAAATCGTATGTCTGGCTTCCCGAAACTGCCGATCTAACCTCTCCCATATTGGTCTGTTCCCGGAACTCTTTTATGGCGTTAAGCATACCGATACCCTGAATGGTAATTTCTTCGGGTGTACTTTTTGCAAGGGTATACCTGTTCACCATATTTACAGGCTTCGTATTGAAATAATAGATGATATCATTTGTCCAGTTGGTCATTGATTCTAAGACAGGATAGACTGTGACAAATAGGTTGATCTGGCTCTTAAATGAATTGGTTCCATACACCTCTTCAAGGGTTTTCAGAATAACCTGGTGCTCCATGGTGTCCATTGTTTGATAGGAAGCCAGAGATTCGAAATGAGCGTCAAGACCTTCAAGTGATCTTAATTCACCCGTCGCATCCATGACTATGTGAAAAGTGCCATGTGTTAGAGAATCGACCATATTCGAAAGCATCGTGTTTTTCCCGTTGCCTGAGTTTAATTCTATATTCAAGCCTGGAGCAAGCATGGACAGCAGCAATTTTTTATACCCCACCGTAAAATATATTAATCCCTGCTTTTCTAATGAATCTACCTGAAATTCGATCTCTGCGCGGCTGGAAAGATTGATGTCGGCACTATTCATGGCATCTGATCGGGTATTTTGCTGGATATCAATATCTAACACATATTTTTCCCCTGGCTTAAGATGATAGGACAGCCTGGATTCCTGTGCCGATGTTGGCAGCATCAGCAGCCCGAAAACGGCAAGTAACATCAATGTATGCATTCTTCTCATGGAGGGAATAAAAGTAGCAAATAATGATAACAACTATTTTGTTATTCAAATAACAATATATACTTTTGCCTTGTCTGAGAATTCATATTGGATGGCTTCTATATCACAAAAACTATGATTTACGATCCACAGGACTATTGCCTTAAAGACAAATCAATGGTTCCTTTCATTTCAGAAAAAGAGATTGAGGATATCCTTGAAAAGGCAATCCCGACCAGAGAACGTGTCCGTGAAATAATCTCCAAATCTCTTGATAAGAAGCGTTTGACCTTACAGGATACAGCTGTGTTGGTAAATGCTGCCGACCCAGAACTGGTGGAAGAAATCAAAGAAGGGGCCCGCTTGCTGAAGGAGCAGGTTTATGGAAAAAGGATTGTCCTGTTTGCGCCACTCTATGTGGGTAATTTATGCATCAACAACTGTGAGTACTGTGGATTCAGGGCTTCAAATGAGCATCAGAACAGGACAACCCTGTCCAGGCAGGATCTGGTTAAGGAGGTGGAGATGCTGGAAGAAATGGGGCAGAAGCGGCTCATCCTGGTATATGGAGAGCACCCAAAATACAATCCTGAATTCATCGCCGATACAGTCAGAACGGTGTACCAGGTGAAAAAAGGAAACGGCGAAATCCGAAGGGTAAACATCAATGCTGCTCCCCTGGATGTGGAAGGTTTCAAGCAGGTTAAAGCTGCCGGAATTGGAACCTACCAGGTATTCCAGGAGACATACCACAGGGGATCATATATTCACTACCATACGAGCGGAATGAAGCGGGATTACGACTGGAGAATCACTGCCCTTGACAGGGCCCAGGAAGCCGGAATTGATGATGTCGGAATCGGAGTTTTGTTTGGATTGCATGACTGGAGGTTTGAAGTGTTGGGTTTAGTTCGTCATACAAACCACTTGGAGACTGTTTTTGGGGTAGGTCCACATACCATCTCATTTCCCCGGTTAAAAAAAGCATCGAATGCCCATTATGGTCAAAAGTGGGCAGTGAGTGACGAGGATTTCACCCGCATGGTGGCTATCCTGCGGCTATCAGTTCCTTATGCCGGATTAATACTTACTGCCCGGGAGTCTGCTGAAATAAGGAATGAAATCTTAAGATTTGGAGTATCTCAGATTGACGGGGGATCCAAAATTGAGATAAAGGCATACTCTGATCCGGACAAACAGCAAAACCTGGATTCAGAGCAATTTGAAATCAACGATAACCGGTCACTGGGAGAGGTGATAAACGACCTGATTGAAAAGGAGTATTTGCCATCCTTTTGCACCGCGTGTTACCGTTCCGGTAGAACGGGTGAACATTTCATGGAATTTTCAGTCCCCGGATTTATTAAACGTTATTGCACACCCAACGCCATCATTACCCTGGCAGAGTATCTGGAAGATTATGGCCGGCATGAGACCAAAAAGAGGGGGTACAGCCTGATAAAAATGAGCCTGGACGAGCTTGGCGATGATGCATACAGGTCCAAAATTGAAGAGCGTCTCGAGCGAGTGAAACTCGGGGAAAGGGATTTTTATTTCTAGGCTTTTTTGCCTGTAACTTTCTTCAATAATGTTGCCATTAAAGTCTTATATTTACTGTCAGAGATTTGATATATGGCAACTGCTTCAAAAAAGTCCTTTGGAACCGCTCCGGTGTATTTTACGGCCATTGCTACTATTCTTGGTGCAATTCTCTTTCTGCGCTTTGGCTTTGCAGTGGGCACCCTGGGATTCTGGGGGGTAATCGGAATTATTCTGCTGGGACACCTGGTAACCATCCCTACGGCGTTAGCTATCTCTGAACTTGCTACCAATAAAAGGGTGGAAGGAGGAGGCGAATATTTCATCATCTCCCGCTCATTTGGAATGAACATTGGAGCCACCATTGGATTTGCATTGTTCATTTCACAGGCAATTAGTGTAGCGTTTTATATCATTGCTTTTACAGAGGCTTTTGAGTTCCTTTTTAAATGGATATCCACCCGGTTTGAAATTACATTACCAAGGCAATTGATCAGTATTCCTGCAATGATCGGGCTTTCAGTGCTGATTCTGAAAAAAGGGGCCGCCGTAGGGATGAAAACACTCTATATCGTGGTAGCTATCTTACTGGTTTCATTGCTGCTGTTTTTCCTCGGCAGTACAGAATACAGTTCTGCGAATGCCTTTACCCTTTCAACTATTGAAAAAGGCGATATGAATCAGTTTTTCCTGGTCTTTGCCATCATTTTTCCGGCATTTACCGGAATGACTGCAGGTGTGGGATTATCTGGTGATCTTAAAAAACCCAGTAAATCAATCCCTCTGGGCTCTATCCTGGCCACTGTCACCGGAATGATTGTCTATGTTTTCATTGTATACAAATTGACTGCTTCTGCCGACCTTGCAACCCTGAGAGATCCGGGCAACCAGCTGGTAATGGCAGATATTGCCCTTGCCGGTGCATTTATCATACCCATTGGGCTGGCTGCCTCTACGTTCTCTTCGGCCATCGGATCAATCATAGTGGCCCCCCGTACCCTTCAGGCTCTTGCAGGGGACGATTCATTTCCCTCCAAACGCATGAACAGGTTTCTTTTTAAGGGAAGGGGAGAAACCAATGAACCCTATAATGCCACACTGGTAACCGTGGTTATCGCCATGGTATTCATTGTCATCGGGGACGTAAACAAGGTGGCGGGTATCATCAGTATGTTTTTTATGGTCACCTATGGATCTCTCTGCCTGATCTCCTTTTTGCATCATTTTGGATCTTCGCCGTCTTACCGTCCATCATTCAAATCCAGATGGTACATTTCTCTGGTTGGATTTGTGGCTTCTGTATGGGTTATGTTCAAGATTGATACGGTTTTTGCATTTACATCGGTAATTTTAATGGTGTTACTCTACCTCTATGTCAACAATTACCATAAAAACAGAAAAGGGCTTGTATCGATTTTTACAAATGCCCTGTTTCAGCTGAACAGGAGTCTCCAGGTATATCTGCAACAAACCCGAAAGTCATACAGTTCGAAAGAATGGAGGCCAAGTGTTATTTGTATATCGAAGGATTCCTTTCGTCGTGACAAAGCGTTTCAGCTGTTGAACTGGATCAGCTATAAATATGGATTTGGGACTTACATCCACCTGATAGAGGATTATTATTCCAAATCCAGCAGTCAAACATCGGTAGAAGAACTTGATAAACTGATTAAGAATTTCAAAGGAAAAGGAAGTCACGTATATGTCGATACTATGATTTCCCCTTCCTATACCTCTGCAGTAGCACAAGCCGTCCAGCTCCCGGGAATTTCGGGAATGGAAAATAACATGGTAATCTTCGAATTTGATCGGGCAGAGGCAACAAATCTGAAAGAAATTGTGGACAATTTTTCCCTTGTCAATGCCGGCAACTTTGACGTATGTATTTTTGGTAGTTCTGACCGATCGATTAACTATAAAAATGGAATTCATGTATGGATCAGGAGCAATGACTACGAGAACTCCCATCTGATGATTCTGTTAAGCTTTATCATTCAGGGACACCCATCATGGAAAAAGAGTGAGATTACCATTTTTGATGTCTGCAAAAAGGAGAGAGAGGAGGAGACACGCAAAAACCTTGAGCAATTGGTTCAAACCGGTCGATTGCCCATTACTTCAAAAAACATACAAGTTATTTCTGAGAAAACCGATCGCCCAACTAAAAGCCTGATAGGTGAAAACTCCTCGCATGCAGGCCTGACCATTATAGGATTCCACACCGATCTTCTAAAGCATGAAGGAGCTAAACTTTTTGAGGGTTACGACGAAGTGGGGAACATTCTCTTTGTCAATTCACACAGTCAGAAAGAGATTAATTAAGCACATACTAATTTGCAGGCAATCGAAGGCATGGATTAAAAAATACTCAGACTACAGTCCCTTGATGATTATTTTTTTATAGTCCAGTATCCCGTTCTGAATTACCAGGAGGTAAGCTCCTCCCGGAAGATCGCCGATAGGGATCACAAGATTCTGATATCCGTTCCGGTATTCCACAAGTTTTCTTCCTTCGAGAGAATAGAGGCAGGCATCAAAAGCAACTCCGGTTTGGCTTGAAATTACAATCTGGTTATATTTCAAGTAGCGGATATTAAACGTGTTAACTGGTAAATTTTCCAATAGGGCCGTTTCGGTGCTTCCATTCATCCCTTCAAAAATGGCTTTTGATAAGGTCTGGGATGGATCATCCTGTCCCAGTTCCCATATCACCAATCCAGAATACCCGCTTTCTTTTACATGCTGAACCTTATGTGCAAGGCTGGTTGGACTATCATAGAACACAATGCTCGAATCGGAAAAGCAATAGGGTCCGTTTTCCAAATCCTCAACCACTGTGAATCCTGAAGCTATCCGATCCGTGGTCCCGGTATACGTGAGTGTTTTTATGCCAGAATAAACATCTCCGGGTTTTGTTGCCCCTGAGTATTCAAAAGCATAAAAGGGGACGCCCATATTTAGCTTGGAAGGTAGAATACCCCTTCCGGTCCAGTAACTGAATCCTACACTCACTGTTTTTGAAAGAGGAGAATGATGATTGGCAGTGGACGCCCATCCACCGTTATAGGTATAGGACATCACATTGATGTAATCGGCCTGGTCGACACCATTCACCGGATAGTTGTCACCAAACCAAGAGGATGCAGAGACGTTGGTGGAGAGGAGAAGGCTTTCATGGTTAGTCAGGATATGAAGCTGGCTCATTAAGGCTTCATATCCGGTTGACAGGTCATTTTCGCCGGCATTCAACTTCCTGCTCCACTCCCAATCAATATCAATCCCATCAGCATTCCACGCTCTGCAAAGATCAATCGCTTTCTCTGAAAACCGAAGTCGTGCTGCAGAATCGGATGCTAGTTGAGGGAAGTACTTCGATCCGTTGCCCGATGTTCCGCCAAAAGTAATCAGGACCTTATTCTCAGCTCGATGCGCCTTTTCCTCGACCTGGGAATATATCTGGTAGAGTGATAAGGAATCGTGTGTACCTGGCCAGATGAAATCCCCTGTAGAATCTGGCCATATTGCAAAGAAATGAATGTGGGTGTATTTTGAGAAATCAAAGACAACCGGAAAAGATCTGTAGTAGGGCGCAAATCCAACAATTTTTTGGCCATTCATCATGGCCCCTGCAAACAGGAGCAGGAGAAGAGAGACCGAAGACTTTAGTTTACTACTCAAAAAATTGGTCTCCATTACCACGTGTAATAAATTCTTCAGGTCACGAAAGTAGCAAAACATATACCGGGTTCAAAATGAATATATTATCTTGTTTGTAATTCCCAAGACGCATGGTACTTTCAAAAAATATAAAACTCATGAGAAAAATACTTGCAGTTTCGATTCTAATGTGTGCATTGTTCATTCCCCGGGCACTTGCTCAATCATTTACCGGGATGGATACTAATTTGTCCAATCTCTACAAATTGTCCGATGCCAAATCAAGGAGCATTTCACCGGAGAATTTTACAGGCCAAAAAGGAAAAGGTGGAATGGCAGAGTTGGGCGAAGGAGCTGCATCTCATGAAGCCCGGGAACTCGGCCGGGGATGGAAAGTTAGTCCCTTTATTAATATAGCTCCCGGCGAATCCTTCACACTGGCTGAAATTGATGGCTCCGGTTGTATCCAACATATTTGGATGACACCCACAGGAACCTGGCGTTTTTACATACTTCGGATCTACTGGGACGATGAGGAAAATCCATCCGTGGAAGTTCCGGTGGGAGATTTCTTTGGAATGGGCTGGGGAGAATATGCCCCTCTGAACTCATTGGCAGTGTGTGTGAATCCCGGGAGAGCATTTAATTGCTATTGGCAGATGCCCTTCCGTAAAAAGTGTAAGATAACCATGGAGAACATTGATGTCAAACCAACCCGGTTGTATTATCAGGTAGATTATACGCTCACACAAATTCCTGAAGATGCCGGCTATTTTCATGCTCAATTCAGACGTCCCCGGCCTGATCGGGACAAAGTGGCTTATACTATTGTGGATGACATAAAAGGAAAAGGTCAGTACATAGGGACTTATTTGGCGTGGCAGGTAAATAACAATGGCTGGTGGGGTGAAGGAGAAATCAAGTTTTTTATGGACGGTGACAAAGATTTTCCGACCATCTGCGGAACCGGGACTGAAGACTATTTCTGCGGATCTTATAATTTCGATGTGGGAGGGCAATATGCGGAATTCTCCACCCCTTATTCGGGTTTGCACCAGGTCATCAGACCCGATGGAAGTTATAGGGCCAACACAAGGTTTGGATTGTATCGCTGGCATATTACCGATCCAATTCGTTTTGAAAAGGATATGAGCGTTACTATCCAGGATCTTGGATGGCGCAGTGGAGGGAGGTATCTGCAACAGGAGAGTGACATTGCCTCAGTGGCCTATTGGTATCAAACAGAACCTCACCATCCATTCCCCCCGCTTCCAACCAAGGATTACCTGGAAGTCAGATAATTACCACCTTTGAGGAATATAGTAACGAATTTACCTATAATGAAACCACCTGTCATGAAATGCAGTGCACTCATTCTAGTGCCTTTGGCCTTTGCGATTTCGTGCAAGCAAACGATTCCTCCTGCTTCGCTGGGTCCGCTTCCCGCTGAACGTCAAATTCGATGGCATGAGATGGAATTTTATGCTTTTGTGCATTTCAACATGAATACATTCACCAATATGGAATGGGGAACCGGGGCTGAATCGCCGGAACTATTCAATCCCACTTCACTGGATTGCAGACAGTGGGCCCGGGTTTGCAAAGAGGCAGGGATGAAAGGGATTATTCTAACAGCAAAGCACCACGATGGTTTTTGCCTTTGGCCCTCGGCATACACCGAGCATTCTGTAAAAAATTCACCATGGAAAGACGGGAAGGGAGATGTGGTACAGGAACTGGCAGATGCCTGCAAAGAGTTCGGCCTGAAGCTGGGACTCTACCTTTCTCCCTGGGACAGGAATCATGCCGGTTATGGAACGAATGCCTACATTACTTACTTCAGGAACCAACTTACTGAGCTTATGACCAATTACGGAGAAATTTTTGAAGTTTGGTTTGATGGAGCCAACGGCGGAACCGGCTATTATGGAGGGGCCAATGAAGAACGGAGGGTTGACAGAAAGACCTACTATGACTGGGAAACCACTCGTCAGATCGTGAGAGATCTGCAGCCAAATGCCGTGATGTTCAGCGATGCGGGACCCGGGGTACGATGGGTTGGGAATGAGGCAGGGTGGGCTGGTGAAACTAACTGGAGCATGCTCAGGAGGGATGAATTCTATCCCGGATCTCCAAATTATAAAGAGCTCACCAATGGTCATGAAGATGGGACCCACTGGGTGCCTGCCGAAGTGGATGTCTCCATCAGACCCGGATGGTACTACCACCCTTCAGAAGATGACAAGGTGAAATCGGTAAAGCAACTTGTGGATATCTATTATCATTCAATCGGCAGGAACGCTTCACTTCTGTTGAACTTCCCGGTAGACAGGCGGGGACTTATCCATGAAAAGGATGAAGAGCAACTCATGAAAATGGTGAAGGTAATCGGTGGAGACATGTCGACAGATCTTTCAAAAGGTGCGCACATTAAAGCAACTAATGTGAGGGGTAATTCAAGGAATTATGGTGCAAAAAATGCCATTGATGGTAATGGGGAGACTTATTGGTCGACGGATGACGGGACCACAAGTGCGTCAATCACTCTTGATTTCGGAAAGGTTACTACCTTTAACCGTTTCATGATCCAGGAATACATTCCCTTAGGTCAGCGAGTCCGGAAGTTTTCTCTTGAAGCCTGGAGGAATGACTCGTGGGAGTTAATAGAAGCGCAGACCACCATCGGATATAAACGAATCCTGAGGTTCGATAACATCACCACAGAACTCTTACGCCTGAATATTCTTGAATCCAGAGCCAGTCCAATAATTTCCAATATTGGAGTTTACCTTGCGCCTATACCGAATGAACCGCCGCCCTCCCTTCCTCCGCAAGCCGCTTTTTGAAATGTTTTGAGTCACCCCATTCCCCATAACCTATCTCCCCATCAGCCAGTTTTATGCGTACATCAAGACAGTTTTTGCACTCTTCAGGCTCCTCATCCACACAGGGTTTATTCTCGTATAAGGCATAGTCATTCCTGAATTTGCCAGGGGTAATATTTGGCATGATGATGTTGGCCCCGACTTTAATAGCTTTTTCTCTGCCAAGGGGATCAATTGCCTGTAAGGCAGTTGCTGCAGCTATGTTTATATCCTTCATCAGAATTCTGAGTACTGCAATCATTTTCAGGGAAAGGTCAAACCTTTCGCTGAGGGGCAGTAAATTGCCTCTAAACTGGAAGAGGGGAGTCTCCCTGTGTTCAATGTAAGGGCCCATTCCCACCATATCCACATCAAACTCTTTCATGAACATGAGATCATCCGCGAGATGCGAAATATCCTGAAACGGCAGTCCGATCATTACTCCCGTACCTGTCTGGTATCCCAGGGATTTTAATGCATTCAAACACGCCAGTCTTCTATCGTATTTGTGAAGCCGATCCTTTGGATGATATCTCTCGTATAATTCTTTGCGTGAGGTTTCAATCCTCAACAGGTAGCGATGTGCACCTGCCAGAAGCCATCGCTCATAGACATCAGGGTGCTGTTCACCCAGAGACAATGTGATGCCAAGATTACCGGATGACAGGATTTTGATCTCTTTTATGACCGATTCGATTCGGTTGGCAAATGAATGTGTCTCCAATTCGCCTGCCTGAATAACAAACGAGCCATACCCATTCTCATAGGCAAACCTGGCGGCATCGAGGATTTGATTATCCGTTATGTTATACCGATGCAATGCCTTATTTGAATGCCTTATCCCGCAATAGTAGCAATCCTTCCCACACATGTTTGAGAACTCTACCAATCCCCTGAAATGTACTTTCTTCCCAATTTCACGAACCTTGGTCTGGATTGCTTTTTTGAAGAGCAGTTCCTTCTCATGACCCTGGCAATTTAGAAGCATGATGATCTCTTTTCTCTTCAGAATATCCTTTTCAAGTATTTCTTTTATGGTCATTCTTTTATGGTCATTCTATAAATATGAAACCGAATCCATATTCATCTTTACAAATGGTGCTACCGCGCGCTCAAAAACTCCATGAATATAAGCGATGGCCATCCCGTAATTGGTTACAGGAACGCCTGCTTCGACAGCTGGTTTCAATCTATTAATCAATTGTTTACGCGTAATCATACAACCCCCGCATTGGATAACAATACGGTAATCTGTTATCTCTCCCGGAACAAAATTAAGGCCGGAGACCACTTCGTATTCCAGATTTTTACCAGAAAAATCAGATATCCATCTTGGAATTTTTATTCTTCCTATGTCATCACACGACACCTGATGGGTGCACGATTCGAGGATCAGGATCTTATCACCGTTGGACAGGTTTGAAAGCTGGGGAGTACCTATCAGGTAGTTTTCAAAGTCCCCTTTATACCTGGCCAATACGGTGCTGAAGCTGGTTAACGGAATATCATCAGGGATGGAGGCATCTGCTTTTTTGAAAACCTGGCTATCTGTTATGGCCAGAGCTGGCCTTGGGTGCAGCCTTTTTAAAAGGCTGTCCAGCTCTCTTTCCTTGGCCACGATGGCAATGGCATCATTATCCAGAATATCACGGATTGCTTGAACCTGTGGCAGAATCAACCTTCCTTCAGGAGCTTCATCGTCAATGGGTGTTATTAGCAGTACCAGATCTCCCTGGCTAATAATATCTCCCACAAGTGATTTTGACATGTAGGCCGTTTCAGGGATGGAAGATCCTATACGGTCAATCAGTTCTTCCAAATTTCCGGGATGCAGTGTCGAGAATTCAATAATTGGCCTGTTAAATCTCCCCGAGAGATCTCTTTTGAGGAAGTCATTCATAGGATCCAGATCAGATTTATTATGGACAATGATGTAGGGAACATCCCACCGATCCAGTTGCCTTATCAGGGCGATCTCTTCTTGGTCAAACAGGTTTTCAGCAAGCATCACAATACCAAGGTCTATTTTTTGTATCACCTGAAGTGTTTTCGCCACCCTTTTTATTCCCAACTCCCCGGAATCATCTGTTCCTGCTGTATCGACCAATACCACGGGTCCAATCCCTGGAATCTCCATGGATTTCTTTACAGGGTCTGTGGTTGTACCTGCTTTGACGGAGACGATGGCCACGTCCTGACCTGCCAGACAATTGATCAGTGATGATTTTCCATTGTTCCTTCTTCCGAAAATCCCGATATGTGGTTTTGCATCCCTCCCTTTCATCCTATTTCTCTTATATCGCTCATGGTAAATCCTTTCTTTAACAGGTTGTCAGCTTCCATGAGGTGGTCAAGCTTATCTTGCTCAATGACATTCAGTTCCTTGTTTACATAGAAAATATCCTCACCAGTCTCTTTCATCCTCTTTGCAAGAATAGCTGCACGGTTATATCCAATAAGTGGGGATAGCACTGTTGTTATTGCCGGACAATGGAAAAGCTTTTCTCTGGCCCTTTCTTCACGAACCTGAAGTCCCTTCAACATATGGCTATGAATCGAGCGGTTCATGGTTATCATCAATTCCAGGCTTTCCAGAAAGGCACGGCCTATTTCCGGAAGGTATGCATTCAATTCAAGGCATCCCTGGGCGGCCAATGATGAAATCAGCTGATCATTGGAATAGATCCTGTGGGATGAGGAGATCACATATTCTGCAATTACGGGATTGACTTTACCCGGCATGATTGAGCTACCAACCTGTTTGGCAGGGAGTTCGATTTCCGGTGATCCACTCAGATCTGAGGCAAGCAGCCTTAGATCTGATGTAATTTTTTCCAGGTTCACCGCATGGGCTTTTAAGATGGCATGCACCTCTACCCATTTATCCATGTTGCTGGTGGCATCGGCCAGATTCTCACCCTGTGTGATGGGAAGAGAGGTTAGCTTTTTCAGCTCGGGAACCACTTCCATAATAAAAAACCTGGGAATGGAGATTCCCGTGCCAATGGCCCCACCACCCAAATTCACTACTTTTATTCGTTCAAGTCCCTTGGAAACCCGCCACCAATCCCTCGACATTGCTTCACTGTAAGTGCTGAAAAGCCTGCCATAGGTGGAAGGCACTGCTTCCTGTAATTGAGTGTATCCAATCCTGAGTGAATTCCGGTATATTGACTCCAGCTGTTCGAATGCCTGCCTGGTTTGGTTTATAGATTCCTCCAGTTCATTTAACAGTTTCATGACTGCCAGGGTCAGTGCGGTAGGGATCACATCGTTTGTGGACTGGAATATATTGGCAGTCTCTATCGGATCGATCATTTTATAGTCCCCGGGTGCCTTGCCCAGGGACATTAGAGCAATATTTGATATAATCTCATTGATGTTCAGATTAATACTGGTACCTGCCCCACCTTGGACACCAGATACGATAAAGTGCTCGAAATGAGATCCTGTGGCTACCTGCGCTGCGGCAGATTCTAACGCGCCCAGCTTCTTCTCAGACGGCAGGTTCAGGCGAGGAATAAGGTCCGGATGTTCTCTCTTCAGGGCCTGAACAAGCTTTATCACTGTGGCGTAACAGGCAAGTTTTACAGTTCCGATGGCTTTGTACCATTCGAGGGAGAAAGGGGAATCGGATGGAAAATTGTGCCGTGCACGGACGGAATGGATACCGTAAAGGGCTTTTGAAGGAAGGGTTATTTCCCCTATAAAATCTTTCTCAGTACGCATCATCTCCTTATATCGTGTAAAAATACCTGATTAATATTAAAAAGCCTCCGTGTAGAAGGACAATAGGTGTGGGCCCTGTTGTTAAACACGAAACTGGTTATATCCAACAAAAACCGAATGAGTTAATCAACGATGGGCCAGGAGATTTTGTTGAAGTGAAAATCGAACATTACCTTGATTTGATTGTGCGTATTTCGGGGAGAAGAGAGTTCGGGCAACTCATCCATTTTAAAGAATCCCACGTCGATAGTTTCCATTCCAGTGGAGATTGCATAATCCTGCGCATTGCATTCAATAAAGATCTTATACGTGTAAAAGAGATCGTCGGGATGATCGTGGCATTTTTTATCAAAGATGGCCAGGAGGCGATCAGCCTTGACATGGATACCGGCTTCTTCCAAAGCCTCTTTTTCTGCAATTTCCCTGGGCGTATACCCTACATCGCACCATCCTCCCGGAAGAGACCAGCAGGAATCTACGCGCTCTTTCACCATCAGGATTTCATCCTTATCATTAAAAAGAACGCATCGAACATCCGTCTTGGGAGTCCGGTAGCCATCTCTCTCAGATGTGGTCACCTGGATTGTCTCGATTGGCTGGTCTGTGATCATTGACAACATGCGCGTGGCAATCTCGTCAAGATCACTATACCGGTCTTTGTCATAATCATTCTCTGTATAATGAAGTCCATTCTCTGCAATGGCCTGCACACGTTTTGCCAGGAGCAGCAACTCATTTTGTTCTTTCATCGAATATCTCCAAGTTTTAAAGGAACTTAAAAATAACACAATTCTGGTTATCTTCGTACCGTGGAAAATGGAATGAAAGTTACCCGCAAAACGGGAAGGCAAAAATTGCCTTCATGGATGCGTATGCAAATGCCAGGCGGCGGCAAGTACATTCAAATAAAAGAGCAGGTAAACAAACACCACCTGCATACTATCTGTTCCAGTGGAAATTGCCCCAATATTGGGGAGTGCTGGGGTGCAGGAACTGCTACATTCTTGATTCTGGGGGAGGTTTGTACCCGTGCATGCAAATTTTGCGCTGTGAAAACCGGACGCCCACTTCCCGTAGATTTTAGTGAACCCTTAAGGATACTGGATTCCATCAGAACCATGGGCATCAGTCATGCTGTGATCACTTCAGTGGACCGGGATGATTTGCCAGACAAAGGAGCTGAAATCTGGTCCAAAACCATCTCTATTCTCAAGGCAGGGGAACCTGATTTAACCATGGAAACTTTAATACCTGACTTTGATGCCATCCCTCATCTGGTTCAGCAGGTTATTGAAGCAGCACCAGAAGTGATCTCTCACAACCTTGAAACAGTGGAAAGGCTGACTCCTAAGATCAGGAGCCGCGCGAAGTACAGGACAAGCTTGGAAGTACTCAGGATGATTTCTCGATCTGAGGTAACTTCCAAGTCAGGGATAATGCTGGGATTAGGAGAAGAGACAGGAGAGGTATTACAAACCATGGATGATCTGCGGGAAATTGGTTGTGAGATACTTACCATCGGGCAGTACCTGCAGCCCACGCTGGATCATATGCCTGTAAAAGAATATATACATCCTGACTTTTTTGAGTACTTCAGGAATGAAGCATTTATCAGGGGATTTTCCCTGGTGGAATCGGGACCACTGGTACGTTCTTCCTACCACGCCGGAAATCATGCTGCGATGAAAAGGGAAAATGGGAATAGATCAAATGGATAAACATATTGAATTTATTGACCTGGGCATGATGGGATACCAGGAGGCATGGGATTACCAGGAGGTCCGGTTTAATCGGCTTGTGGAGTATAAAAGGAATCGGAAGGGAATGGAGCAACCAAAACGCTTCTTGCTGTTCTGTGAACATCCGCATGTGTATACCCTCGGAAAAAGTGGGGATGAATCAAATTTATTAATCAGACAAGAATTTCTCAAGAGGATAAACGCCACCTATTTTAAGACC
Source organism: uncultured Bacteroides sp. (assembly GCA_964500835.1). Classification (GTDB taxonomy): domain Bacteria; phylum Bacteroidota; class Bacteroidia; order Bacteroidales. Next base: position 112,152 of record CAZCQL010000001.1, on the reverse strand, counting down.
AACAGGGGAGGGGATATTACCTATCACGGTCCCGGGCAAATCGTGGGATATCCTATCCTGGACCTGGAACTATTGGGAATAGGACTAAAGCAATACATAGCGAAACTCGAGGCTTCTATTATTGCTTTATTAGGTGCTTATGGGCTCACTGCCAGTCGGATGGATGGTGCAACCGGGGTTTGGTTAGATGTAAACCACCCGGTAAAGGCCAGGAAAATATGTGCTATCGGTGTCAGGTCCAGCAGGTATGTAACCATGCATGGATTCGCGCTGAATGTCAATACCAATCTGGATTATTTCTCATATATTAATCCCTGTGGATTAAATACAAAGGGAGTAACTTCCCTGTCAAAGGAACTGGGGAAGGAAATGGAAATGAAGCAAGTAAAATCAAAACTCAGACGAATCCTTATGGGGCAATTCCACGCTCCAGATCTCCCAATACCATCATAGCTTCTTTTCTGGTGGTTCCACAAACTTCGGGGTCGGCTTTAAATGCGGCACAGACTCCGGGACGGTTGGGTTTATCGTAAATTAAACAGGTGGAATTATCGGCAAGATGGATGCAGGCTGTTCCGGCAGGCTTGCCATGGGGCATCCCTGGAATATATGATGAGATAGATGGAGCAATACAACATGCTCCACATCGACGGCGGCATTTCATCTCCGGAGTTTGCGTGGATAAAAATCAGGAGAATAGTTCTTTAATTTCTCTTGCCGGGCCTTCACTTTTTCGTCATTCTCATAAAAGAGAGATTCGTCGTGCTGACTCATATCGAGTCCAACGTCCTCGTACAAGCTGGGAACCCTCATTGGAACGATCTTGTTGGTTATCCAAAACAAGAGGAGAGACCCGCCGAATGCAAATGCAGAAACGATCACTAACGCCAAAAGATGAAATAAGAATGTGGTGATCTCCCCATTGATCAATCCAACTTCTTCGGCAAAAATCCCTGTCATCAGCATTCCAACCATTCCTCCAAGTCCATGAGCGGGAAATACATCAAGTGTATCATCCACTCCTCTTCTGGAGAAGAAGTAGATCATAAGGTTACTGGCAATAGCTGCAGATCCACCAATAAAAATACTCGCACCTACCGTAACAAATCCAGCGGCAGGAGTAATGGCCACCAGTCCGACTACTGCGCCAACACAGGCACCAATGGCCGAAGGTTTTCGTCCGCGAACACCGTCAAAGAAGACATAGACCAGTAGTGCCGAGGCAGATGCCGTATTGGTATTCAGTAATGCCTTAACCGCCACATCCGAAGCTCCAAGGGCAGAACCGGCATTAAAGCCGAACCATCCAAACCACAGTAATCCGGTTCCCAATAAAACGAAAGGTATATTTGCCGAATAGGATGGTTTTGCATAATCCCTTCTTGGGCCGAAGAAGAAGGCCCCGGCAAGGGCTGCCATACCTGCTGACATATGCACTACGGTCCCTCCTGCAAAATCGAGAACCCCCCAGTTTCTTAAAAATCCATTTGGATGCCAGGTCCAGTGTGCAATGGGACAGTATATAAAGATCATGAAAAACACCATAAATATCATGAGTGCGGTAAACCTCACCCTTCCTGCAAACGAACCGGTAAAAAGAGCAGGTGTAATGATGGCAAATTTCAATTGGAATAATGCGAACAGGGCAAGAGGTATGGTGCCTGCAAAGTTGGGATCGGGAGCTCCCCCGACTCCTCTGAACATGAAATAAGTCGCGGGATTACCGAAAAAACCATACCCTTCTCCGCCTATGCTCTCTCCAAAAGCAAGACTGAATCCGAACACTACCCAAAGAATACTGATTAATCCCATGGCTATAAAGCTTTGCAGGATGGTTGATATCACATTCTTTGGCTTAACCATCCCTCCATAGAAAAATCCAAGCCCCGGAGTCATTATGAAAACCAGCGCAGTGGAGGCAAGCATCCATGCAGTATCACCTGGATCAATACCTGATGTATCTCCTGTATTAAAGCTAAAAGGAAAAATGATTCCAAGCAGGGCAATTATCCCAAATGCCATCAGTGCAAACATCCATTGTTTTTTCATAGATCAGGGATTATTTTGTTTTATACAAATATATCAATAATGATTTATACCCCATAAAAATACAAGGTATATCGAATAAATAAGTAATATATTCAATAGTTACCTCAAAAAAAGAGAGTCAATCTCGAAAAAATCGTATTTTTTATTATTGCGTACTTGAATGCAGGTATTCGTCGATTTTTTTTGCTGCCTTGCGCCCGGAGGCAATTGCCGTCACAACAAGGGTGGCTCCATTGACAGCATCACCCGTGGCAAATACCTTATCAACGTTGGTGGACATCCTGTTGTCTATTCCCACATTTTTCCTGGTATCCAGAGAAATATCCAATTCAGCAAGCAAACCTTCATGAACAGGGTGGACAAATCCCATAGCCAGCAAAATGAGATCTGCTTCCATTTTCGTACGGGTCTCAGGTACTGGTTTCATCTGAAATCGTCCATTTTCTTTTTCCCAGGAGATCTCTTCTATTTCGGCATGGGTTACACGCTGTTGCATTCCAATAAAACGAACGGTAGACATGCTCCATCGCCTTTCACATCCTTCTTCATGGGAAGTTGAAGTTTTCAATATCTTGCCCCAGTAGGGCCAGGGATTATCATCTGACCGGTTGACAGGTGGTTTAGGGAGAATTTCTATCTGCGTGACGCTATCTGCCCCTTGCCGAATGGCTGTACCAACGCAATCGGACCCTGTATCGCCTCCACCGATCACCAATACTTTGCGTCCTTCGGCGGTGATACGGTTGTCATAAGCTACATAAACTCCATCGTTGACACGGTTTTGTTGGGTGAGGTAATCCATGGCGAAATGGATCCCGTCAAGTTCCCGGCCTTCTATAGAAAGATCGCGGGGATGCATAGCCCCGATAGCCAGACAGACCGCATCGTATTTTTCCATGATTTCTTTTGCGGAAATATTTTTCCCGACTTCCATGCCTGTCTTTACCTCAAGACCTTCTTCTATCATCACCTTAAGCCTGCGGTCAATGGTCCTCTTGTTCAGTTTAAAATCGGGAATTCCAAATCTGAGTAATCCTCCGACTTTTTCATCTTTCTCGATCAGGGTTACCGTATGACCAGCTTTGTTTAGTTGATCGGCTGCTGCCATACCAGAGGGCCCGCTGCCTATTACAGCTATTTTCTTACCGGTTCTCCTTTCAGGTGGAGCAGGTTTAATATACCCTTCAGAAAATGCTTTTTCCACAATAGCAACTTCATTTTCACGAATAGTAACCGGTTCTTCATCAATGTTCAATACACATGAATGTTCGCAGGGAGCAGGGCAGATCCTACCGGTAAACTCAGGAAAGTTATTGGTGTGTTGCAACCTGTCACTTGCTCCTTTCCAATCGCCCTGATAGAGAAGTTCATTCCATTCAGGGATCAGATTATCAACTGGACAACCCCAATGGCAAAATGGGATTCCGCAATCCATGCAACGTGAGGCCTGGAGCATACGGTCTTCGGAATTCAATACCTGCTCAACCTCACTATAATCACCAGTGCGTTCATGAACCGGCCTGTTCCCCGCCGGCTTCTTTTTTATTTTTATAAATCCTCTTGGATCACCCATAATACTCTAATTTACACATCGCCTATCATTTCCACATCCTTCTCCACAGCGGCCAGTTTCTCCCTGATCTCCTCAAGTTTCAGTTCCTGAATCACCTTCTTATATTCATAGGGAATGATCTTAATAAACCGATCCATATACGCATCCAGGTCTGCCAGGATTTTTTCGGCAACCTTGCTGCCAGTTAATTCGTAATGTCTTGCAATGAGATCACGAAGTTCTTTCTGGTCGTTCAGGTCTTCAACCAAAGATAATTCTACCATGCCCATGTTGCAGAAATAATCGAAATTAGCCTCTTCATCAAGCACATAGGCTATTCCTCCGCTCATGCCAGCGGCAAAGTTTCGGCCTGTTTTACCAAGGACTACCACGCGTCCTCCCGTCATGTATTCACAACAATGGTCACCTACACCTTCAATAACGGCGATGGCTCCGCTATTTCGCACAGCGAATCTTTCACCGGCGATACCGGAAATGAATATTTCCCCTGCGGTGGCTCCATAAAGTACCGTGTTGCCGATGATAATATTCTGGTCCGATTCAAAGGTGGAACCTTTTGGGGGAACGACAATGATGCGACCTCCAGCAAGCCCTTTGCCCAGGTAATCATTGGTATCTCCTTCCAGGTAGAATTCCACCCCCGGAACCAAAAATGCACCAAAACTTTGTCCGGCCGATCCGGCAAACCTTACGTTGATCGTGCCTTCAGGCAATCCTGCGTTGCCGTGTAGTTTGGCAATTTGACCCGACAACATGGCTCCGGTGGTCCTGTCTGTATTTTGAATGGTCTTATGTATGGTTACAGGTGCCTTCTCAGTGATAGCCGCTGTAGCCAGTTCAATGAGGTTTCGGTCAAGCACGCCCTCTATTTTATGATGTTGTGGTTCCATCTTATGCAATGGATTATTTCGTGCAGCCGGTAAATAGGCCGTTAGATCACTCAAATCAAGGTTTTTTGTCTTCCAATGGGATACAGCCTCATCCGTTAATAGCAGGTCAGATCTACCGATGGCCTCCTCAAAGGATCTGAATCCCAATTCAGCCAGGTTTTCCCTCACTTCCTTAGCCACAAACCGGAAAAAATTTTCTACAAAATCAGCCTTGCCACGAAATCTCTTTCTTAAATCCACATCCTGGGTGGCAACCCCTACCGGACACGTGTTCAAATGGCATTTGCGCATCATCACGCATCCCATTGTGATCAAGGCTCCGGTGGCAAATCCAAATTCTTCTGCGCCCAGGAGAGCAGCCATGATCACGTCACGGCCGGTTTTCATTTGCCCATCTGCCTGCAAAACGACCCTTTTCCGCAGGTTATTCATTACCAGGGTTTGCTGAGTTTCTGCCAATCCAATTTCAATGGGTAATCCGGCATGCTTGATAGAAGAAGAGGGGCTTGCTCCTGTTCCTCCTTCGGCTCCACTAATGGTTATAAGGTCGGCACATGCTTTTGCCACACCGGCTGCAATGGTCCCAACTCCGGTTTCAGAAACCAGCTTTACCGAGATTTTCGCATCCGGATTTACATTCTTCAAGTCAAAAATCAACTGAGCCAGATCCTCAATGGAATAGATGTCGTGGTGAGGAGGAGGGGAGATCAGCGTGATCCCGGGAATTGAGTAACGGGTTTTGGCGATAATCTTGTCCACTTTGTGTCCGGGCAGTTGTCCCCCTTCACCTGGTTTTGCTCCCTGGGCAATTTTGATCTGAAGTTCATCGGCATTCACCAGGTATTCGGTGGTTACTCCAAATCGCCCACTGGCAACCTGCTTGATGGCACTTCGTTTTGAATCCCCGTTCTCCAGAGGAATAAATCGCCCAGGATCCTCTCCTCCTTCACCTGTATTGCTCCTGCCTCCAATGCGGTTCATGGCAATGGCAAGCGTTTCGTGTGCCTCCTTGCTAATTGAACCATAAGACATGGCTCCTGTTACAAAACGTTTCATGATTCCTTCAATGGGTTCAACCTCTTCAATTGGAATCGGATTTCTTTTATAGGTGAGTAACCCCCTGAGGAACCCGGGTCGGGTAGTCTCGCAATCTACCAGTGTGGAATATTCCTTGTATTTGGCGTAATCATTGTTCCGGGTACTCCATTGCAAGAGTGCAATTGTATCCGGATTCCAGGCATGTTTCTCACCGTATTTCCTGTAGGAGTAGACTCCCTCGGTAAGCATCAGTGCATGCACATCTTCCGAATATGCTCTTCTATGGGGGATGAGGGCTTCTTCAGCAATTTCTTCGAGCCCAATTCCGCCAATTCGTGAAACCGTACCTTCGAAGTAGGTATCAACCACAGATGGGTGGATACCAATTGCTTCAAATATTTGAGCAGCCCGGTAGCTTCGCAGGGTACTGATTCCCATTTTTGACAGAATCTTCAACAATCCTTTGTTGATTGCAGTCATATAATTTTCCTGGGCTTTGTCAAAATCCTGCTGAATTACCCTTTTCTTCACAAGTTGTTCAATAACTGCAAAGCTCATGTAGGGATTGATAATGCTGGCACCATATCCAAACAAGAGGGCAAAATGCATCACTTCCCTTGGTTCGGCCGATTCAACTACAAGATCGATCTGCATTCGTTTCCTGGTATTGATCAGGTGATGATGGACGGCAGAAACTGCCATAAGTGACGGGATGGGAGCTTTATCGCGTGTGATATCCCTATCCGTCAATATGATATAATTGTGATTATCATCCACAGCTTCTTCGGCTAAACGGCAGATCTCAGCCACCGCATCTTTCAATCCCTTTGCCCCCTTCTTAGCCTCAAAATGCATGGGAATGACCTTATTTGAGAAACCTTTATACCGGAGATTTTTCACTACCTGGAAATAGGTATTGTTTATCACCGGACTGGTGAATTTGACCATTTTTGCGTGATCAGGTGAAGTATCGAGAACATTGGTTTGAAGTGAACCCAGGTACCCCGTGAGGGTCATTACCATCTCTTCGCGTATGGGATCAATGGCAGGATTGGTTACCTGTGCAAATAACTGCTTAAAGTAAGCGAAAAGCCGGTAAGGTTTTTTACTTAAAACAGCTGGTGGGACATCATTCCCCATAGAACCAATGGGCTCTTTTGCCGATTCTGCCATCGGTTTAATAATCGTATCCACATCCTCCCTGCTATAATTAAAAGAAGTTAGGTAGAGGTCGTAATCCTCACCCAGTCCAGGTGAAATAATATTACCTGTTTCAATCTGTTCCAGGTTGACCATGTTTTTCCCAATCCATTCCAGGTACGGATGTGAGATTGCCAGCTGGGCTTTTAACTCTTCATCCCTGTATAATTTCCCTTCCTGCACATCTACCAATATAATTTTGCCAGGCTTGAGCCTTCCTTTTTCACGGATTTCTTCAGGGGGAAATGTCTGCACGCCCACTTCAGACCCCATCACCATCAAATCGTCTTTAGTAATAACGTACCTGGAAGGACGCAATCCATTTCTATCAAGCATACCTCCGATATACCTTCCGTCACTAAATAGCAGTGAGGCCGGCCCATCCCATGGTTCCATAAATGCAGAGTGGTACTGGTAGAATGCCTTTAATTCGGGGGAGATTGGATTTTTCTCGTTCCATGACTCCGGTATCAAAATTGATAAGGCGTAAGGAATGGACTTCCCACTCATGATAAGGAATTCAAGGGCGTTGTCGAGTGACGCCGAATCACTTTTATCAGGTTCAATTACGGGATAGATCTTTTCGAGATCTCCAAGTACATCTGATTTCAGAATTGATTCGCGGGCCTGCATCCAAAAACGGTTGCCTTTGACTGTGTTGATCTCTCCGTTGTGAGATAACATGCGAAATGGTTGAGCCAAATCCCAGCTGGGGAACGTATTGGTGCTGAACCTCGAATGTACCAGGGCAATGGCACTCTGTATCCGCTTGTCTTGAAGATCAAGGTAATATTCACCTAACTGTTCGGAAGTGAACATTCCCTTGTAGATTAAAACCTTTGTTGAGAGACTTGGAAGGTAAAAAAAGCTTTTCTGCTTCAAATTTGAGGAATAGACATATTTCTCGGCTCTTTTTCGAATGATATAGAGCTTTCGTTCGAGCTCATCTTGCTGAATATCAGCTCCCAAAAGGATTTGCTTAATGGTTGGTTCTGCGCCTCTGGCAATATCGCCAATGGTACTGTTATCTCTCGGGACTTCCCTGAATCCGATAAGTTGAACGCCCTCATCATTTACAATTTGGACCAGGATTTCTTCACACTTTTTTGCCTCGGCAGCATCTCGCGGAAGGAATACAAGTCCGGTTCCAAATTGTCCCTCAGGTGGGATGGAGAAGCCCTGTATTAAATAAAAGTCCCGTGGAATTTGTATCATCACACCGGCCCCGTCACCGGTTTTGCTATCTGCTCCTTCGGCACCCCTGTGGGTCATGTTTACAAGAGTTTCCAATCCCCTTTTGATAATGTCATGAGATTTTTTGCCCTTCAAATGAGCGACAAATCCAATCCCACAGTTATCATGCTCAAAAGTGCTTCTGTATAACCCAGCCTGCACGGGTCTCTCGTTTTTCATAGCAACTGCTGCTTTATTAAGACTTGTTTACAAAAAAACCGTCCTCTTGTAGTACTGAGAACGGCTTGCCTAAGTGTCAGTTTATACCATTCTCACCCTGACCCACTTATCCATTTGGTCAGATTCCTTTTTACCGTATTTGAGTGCGATTTCATCTCAGTTTATGTGCTTGCAAATATACGTAATAAAATTACGAATCAAAACGTATCGGGGAGTGATGACTGATCGTTAAGAAGAGAAACGTGTTGATTTCTTATAAACTGAAAGGGACCGTCCATAAGTCATGTGAGACGGTCCCTTTTAGTTTACTGGTTTTATACTTCGGTATTTCAAATACTTTTTCAAGCACTGGGTTACACAATGCTTAGTTTAGAAAACTCAATTCTGGTTGAGTACCGTAGGCAATGATTAATTATATGCAGATTCTCCATGCTCATATACATCCAGTCCTTCTTCTTCAACCCGTTTGGACACCCTGACTCCGATAGTGTACTTCAGTGTGAGGAATACAACGAATCCAAGTCCAATGGCCCATGCGGCAACTGCCAGTACACCAATTACCTGAGATCCGAGTTGGGCAGCTCCCCCTCCATAAAACAGACCATTTGAGGTGTCTAAAAATCCAACCAGAATGGTACCAAGTGCCCCGTTTAAGCCGTGTACGGATATGGCACCCACCGGATCGTCTATCTTCATAACTTTGTCGATAAACTCTACACCAAATACAAGAAGTGTTCCAGCCAGAAGACCGATGATCGCTGCTCCGCCAGGGCTCACTACATCACAACCTGCTGTAATGGCAACCAAGCCCGCCAGGGTGCCGTTCAGGGTAATGGATAATCCAGGCCGTTTGTATTTTATCCAGGTAATCACCATGGCGGTTACTGCCCCTGATGCCGCCGCCAGATTCGTAGTAATAAATATGTGGGAGATGGCTGAAGCATTCTCACTTCCGGCAGCGGCAAGCTGTGATCCGGGATTAAAACCAAACCAGCCAAACCATAGGATAAAGACCCCTAAAGCTCCCAGTGCCAGGCTCTGACCCGGAATAGCTCTTGCTTTTCCTTCCTTTGTATATTTCCCGATCCGGGGACCAATCACAGCGGCTCCTGCCAGTCCCACCCATGCACCTACTGAATGTACCACAGTAGATCCGGCAAAATCATGGAACGGTGTACTCAAGCTTGAAAGCCAGCCACCGCCCCAAACCCAGTGCCCTGAAATCGGATAAATTATGGCTGTAATTGCAATACTGAAAAATATATAAGCAGAAAACTTTGTTCTTTCGGCAACTGCCCCAGAGACAATGGTAGCTGCAGTGGCAGCAAAAACCGTTTGAAACATCAGAGAAGCCTTATCAGGTACCCCGTTAATATCGTTGCTGCTAAAAAAGAGAGAGATTTTTCCTACAAATCCTCCTACATCTTCTCCATACATCAGGGTATACCCGAGTGCCCAGAAAATGATCGATCCAATGGAAAAATCCATCAGGTTCTTCATAAGTATATTTGCAGTGTTCTTGGATCTTGTGAATCCTGCCTCCACCATTGCAAAACCAGGTTGCATAAACATCACCAGTACGGCTGCAACAAGGATCCACATGGTGTCTATTGAAACAGTAAATTCAGATACAGCTGTTGCTAATTCTTCCATAATAAAATCTTTTTTATCCGTTAATAAATAGGTTGTCAGTCCTTGATATATAGTGATTCGTCCCCTTTTTCACCAGTCCGGATCCGGATACTCTCATCAAGAGTGGAGACGAATATTTTTCCGTCTCCCACCTCACCGGTAGCGGCTGATTTTATAATGGCATCAATGGTTTTATCAAGGTTCACATCGCGTACCACAATTTGCAGGTACAATCTTTCAATGGTGCCTGTGTCGTACGCAATACCACGGTATACCCTGCTTTCTCTGGCCATTCCCACTCCACGGGCTTCCCAGAAGGAGAAGAATTCAATACCGTTTTCATGAAGGGCTTCTTTCACCTCTTCAAACTTGGTTTTACGGACAATCGCTTCAATTTTTTTCATTGTATGTTACATTTAGAATGATACGCTTACAACCACATGAAATTGCTCTGTATCGGGATTTAGAATCAATGCTCCGCTTACGGGAAGCGAGAAGTGTTCGGTAATCTTAATCTCTTTGGAAGTAGTAATTCCGATGTTGCAGATGTTAAAATCACTCTCATCCACATCAGCTTCTGCAGTATGCCAGCCATTTCCTGCGCCAAGTATCAGTCCAAAATTGTCGAAAGAGTACCCCAATTCGAAATACATATCTCCTCCTGCAGTTCCGGCAACACCTGCCTGGTTTATAAAATAGTTCGCACCGATAGAAAGTCCGCCGGTCTCATACCCCAGGTTTATCTCAAATGCATGAGCCCCTGTCGAATCGGTTGATTCGAAATCAAAATAGTTACTTCCTTCACCTGGAAAATAATAATCGGTGAATCCAACGCTGAGACCAATGTCAGTTCCGTAGGAAATGTACAGATCGGCTTCGGCCCCTTCATTGGTGGTAAAAGCATAAGATGCCCATCCTCCGATGGATAAATTACCAAGTGCAAGTTCCACATACGGTTGAATGGCCGGTCCGGTGCCAAATTTGGTTCCGCGCCATAAATAACTGCTTACCAGATCACCCCCAACACTAAACGGAGAGGATTCCCCCTCCTGTGCTTTCAGGTTCATGGGTAAGGCCAGAAAGCCACCTATCATAAGCGCCGATGCGCCTTTACCTACATTCGTCCATTTCATAATTGTAAATATTAAGGTTAAACTTGTTATAAATCGAAACAAAAATAGTGAAAATATTAATAACCCCTCATAAAATTGGGGGTAAATATAATAAAAATGAATAATTCGCTGAGATACCCCCTAAAATATAGGGGTACAATCACAAAAAAAATATGTATTACTATAATTACCCCCTATTATTAATTATTTACCCCTTTTACAATTTTAAAGGTGTAATCAGGATCTGACCTTGTCCGGCTGGACTCAAATTCTTAAATTGCGAATCATCTATCCCACAAATCCCCGGTCCGAACATGAAAATGGTTGTTCGCTTTTTACTGCTAATCGCATGCATGTTTTCCACACACATGCTAAATGCTCAAAAAACTGCCCTGCTATTAATCGATATTCAGGACTTCTACTTTCCGGGGGGAAGGCTACAACTTGAAAATGCAGAGGCAGCTGGTATGAACGCAGGACTTATTCTGGATCAATTCAGGAAAAGTGAATTGCCTGTGTATCATGTACGTCATAATTTTGAGCCTGGAGGGAACATCCACCCCTATGTCAAACCTGTGGGCGGTGAACCCATCATTTCCAAAGAGCAGGTGAACGCTTTTCTCAAAACCGATCTCCTTAAAATTATGAGGGCAGATTCCATTGAACAACTTGTAGTCTGTGGAATGCAGACACACATGTGCGTGGAAGCAGCAGTCCGGGCAGCCCACGATTATGGTTTTTCGTGTCTGTTGGTGTCTGATGCCTGTGCCACGCGCGCACTTCAATATGAAGAACACATTATACCTGCTAAGAATGTCCATTATTCCACCATTAAAACCCTGGAGGGTTCCTATGCCAGGATTACAACCACCGAGGAGCTTCTTAACGATTTTAATCTATCCGGGAGGTAGAGAGACCGGGTTTCATCATTTATATTAACTTTGGTTTCTTATCATTTTATACCTATGAATTTATTGGATCAATTGAAGCAATTTACCGAAGTTGTAGCTGATACAGGTGATTTCGAGCGCATGAAGCAATACAGGCCAGTGGATGCTACCACCAATCCATCTTTAATTTATGCGGCTTCTCAAAAGAGGGAATATTCCCATTTGGTGGATAAAGCCATTGACTATGGGAGCCGGAATGGCAGATCAGCAGATCAAAAGCTGAAAGAGGCGATGGATATGCTTTCTGTGGCATTCGGAACTGAAATCCTTCACATTGTACCACGCAGGGTTTCTACGGAGGTGGATGCGCGGTTATCCTTTGACACCGAAGCAAGCATCCGTAAGGCCAGGAAGCTCATAGCCTTGTACGAGCAAAATGGCATTTTACGCGAAAAAGTGTTAATTAAATTAGCAGCCACATGGGAGGGCATCGCGGCGGCCGCTGAATTGGAAAAAGAAGGGATACATTGCAACCTTACCTTGCTTTTCAGCATGGCTCAGGCCATAGCATGTGCCGAGGCAAAGGTTCAGCTTATTTCCCCGTTTGTGGGAAGAATCTTTGATTGGCATAAGAAAGACAGGGGAGTGGACCATATTCCTGGCCCCCAGGATCCGGGAGTACATTCAGTAAAAAGCATTTACAATTATTACAAGAGATTTGAATATAAGACCGAAGTGATGGGTGCTTCATTCAGGAACACGGAAGAAATTATCGAGCTTGCCGGATGTGATTTGCTGACTATTTCCCCTGGATTGCTGGAAGAGCTCGAGAAAAGTGAGACTTTCATCGAAAAGAAACTCAATGCAAGTGAGTCAAGGCAGATGAACCTTGCAAGGATAACCTTGGATGAAAAAGGATTCCGATGGATGCACAATGAGGATCCAATGGCAGTAGAAAAACTGTCGGAAGGAATCAGAAAATTTACTGCCGATTTAATAAAACTTGAGGAATTTGTTGGAAAAAGATTGAAGTGATTAACTGAAATGATGAACCCTGGAATCGTGGAAGATATTAAAAGGATTCTGGCCATTGAAGCTGAAGCCCTTAACTCAATCCCTGTGGATGAAAACTATGAAAGAGTAGTAGAGTTGATTGCAGAAAAAGTTCATGGACTGGGAGGAAAGATTATTGCCAGTGGAATGGGAAAAGCAGGTCATGTGGCAAATCATATGGCTACCACATTCAGTTCAACAGGCACTCCTGCTCTGTTTCTCCATCCGAGTGAGGCTCAACATGGTGATCTGGGTGTTATCCGGGAGAATGATATATTACTCGTACTATCCAATTCAGGAAAAACAACCGAGATTCTGAAACTGGTCCAGCTGACGCATTCACTTTACCCCGGAATACCTGTGGTAATTATCACTGGGAATCCCGACGGACCTCTGGCCCGCCAATCAAGCATGGTCCTTTTTACAGGCAATCCAAAAGAAGTCTGTCCGTTGGGATTAACGCCGACCACTTCAGCTACCACTATGGCGGTAATTGGTGATGTACTGGTAGTCTTAATGATGAAAAAAACAGGGTTTACGGCAAAGGACTATGCGCTGAGGCACCATGGAGGATACCTCGGGCAAAAGTCAAGAAAATCCAGTTATGAGAATCAATAGAGAGGATTGTGTGGGGCTGGTAATTGATATCCAGGAAAAGCTATTCCCTCACATGGATCAGAAGAATGAAATGCTTCGGAAATGCCTTACGCTTATGCAAGGTTTACAGCTTCTTGGAGTACCTGTACTTGTAACGGAGCAGTATCCCAAGGGATTGGGGTCTACGGTCGATGAGGTAAAAAGCAAGGTGGTGACATTCAACCCTATCGGGAAAATTTCTTTTTCCTGTTGCGGGGAACCGGCTTTCACAGATTCCCTGGATAAACTGGGAAGACGGTGGATAGTAATATGCGGAATAGAAGCCCATGTATGTGTGCTGCAAACGGTAATCGACCTGGTAGAATCGGGCTACAATCCTGTCGTACTGGCCGATTGTATTTCATCCCGTAATCCGATGGATATGCGATGGGCCATTGAACGGATGCGATTAGAGGGTGCCATCATATCCACCAGTGAATCGATCCTGCTCGAATTAACCAGGGTTGCGGGATCCGATGAATTTAGGGCCATCTCACGGTTAATAAAATAAATCTGAAAGCTATGACGCAAATCTATGCTGTAGGTGAGACAATTCTTGATATTATTTTTAAGGAGCAACTACCCAGGACGGCAAAACCAGGCGGTTCCTCCTTTAATGCCTCCATTACACTGGGCCGGCTCGAAACCCCTGTTACCCTGATTAGTGAGATGGGCAATGACAAAGTAGGTGATCTTATCCTCGCATTTATTAAAGAGAATGGGGTCAACGCAGATTACTTGTCCAGGTACAGGAATGGACAATCAGCCATTGCGCTTGCTTTTCTAAATGATAGGAGTGATGCGGAGTACCAGTTCTATAAGGACTATCCCCACCAGCGCCTGGATATGGAATTTCCTGAGTTCCGTACGGATGACTTGCTTCTGTTTGGTTCATTCTATGCACTTAATCCAGGGATTCGTCCAAGGGTAAAGGACCTGCTCGAAAAAGCGACAAATGCAGGGGTTTCCATTGTATATGATCCCAATTTCAGAAACACCCATGCACCCAATCGCGCTGACCTGCTTTCGGTCATCACTGAAAACATGGGATATGCCACCATAATAAGAGCATCGGATGAAGACCTGATCAATATTTTTAATGTGGATAATCCGGAAGACGCTTGGGAGAGAGTCCGGCCCCATTGCCAGATTTTGATTTATACGGCGAATGCTGACGGTGTTTACCTGAAAACAGAGCAGCTTGATATCCATTTGGAGGTACAGAGGATAATGCCTGTCAGTACGATCGGAGCGGGGGATACCTTTAATGCAGGCCTTCTGTATGGATTGTATCGAAAAGGATACACCCGGGAGCAGATAAGAAACCTTCATGCAGCTCAATGGAAAGAGTTAATTCAGGGAGCCATATCTTTTTCCAGGGAGGTATGCCTAAGTTATGAAAACTACCTGCCTCTGGAATATGCAAATCAAATAAAGGAGAAATACAAAGGCAATGGATAAGAGAAAATTGGGAAACTCTGACGTGGAGGTATCACCGGTTACATTTGGAGCCTGGGCAATAGGTGGATGGATGTGGGGTGGTTCAGATGATACTGATTCCATCCGGGCCATTCATGCGTGCCAGGATCATGGGATTACATCCATCGATACGGCACCTATTTATGGGTTCGGACATTCGGAAAGCATTCTTGGTGAGGCTATTAAAGGAAATCGCGCTAACTATGAGATACTTACTAAAGCTGGAATGCGCTGGGAAAAGAGCATGGGGGATTATTATTTTACCACCAGGGACAATGATGGGAATACCAGGGATGTGTATAAATATTCAGGGAAGGAGAGCCTCATAAAAGAGTGTGAAGATAGCCTGAAGAGGCTGGGAACCGATTATATAGATCTTTATCAGATACATTGGCCTGATCTCACAACCCCCATTGAAGAGGCTATGGAAGCTTTTAGGGTATTACTTGAACAGGGTAAAATCCGGGCTGCCGGTGTATGTAATTATTCTGTTGACCAGATGCAGGAAGCGACCGGTGTGCTTGAGCTGTGTTCCAATCAGGTACCTTATAGCATGGTTCGCCGGGAGATAGAGACAGAAATAGTGCCTTGGTGCCTGAAGAGCGATTGCAGCATCCTGGCTTACAGTCCTTTACAGAGAGGATTGTTAACTGGAAAAATTACACCGGATTATCCTTTTGCTCCCGGTGATTCGAGGCCGGAATTGCCTCATTTTAAAGCAAAGAACCTGATTAAGACCAATCAGTTTCTGGATGAAATCAGGCCGCTTGCCGAAGACAAAGGGGCTACCCTTTCACAGCTTGTTATTCGATGGACTCTTCATCAGCGCGGAATTACAGTGGCACTAGTAGGGGCAAGGAATGAGATTCAGGTCAGCCAGAATGCCGGTGCGATGGAAATTGAACTTTCCAAAGAAGAGCTTACATTCATTTCTAAAAAGCTGTCGGACCTTGACCTGGAAATCGATTAATCAATCACGATATCAGGATGTTATCTATGTAAGCCAATTCATCCTGGGAAAAATTCAGGTTATGGAGCGCCCCAACATTTACTTCCAGTTGGTTTATTGAGCTTGCCCCCACCAGCACCGAAGTAACCTGTTTTCTGGTTAGGATCCATGCCAGGGCCATCTGAGCCAAAGTTTGCCCCCGCTGCTCGGCATGCTGGTTCAGTGCCTTTATTTTAACTAGAGTATCCGCATCCAGGTGAGATTTTGAAAGTGAAATACTATCACTGGCAATTCTGGAGTCGGCTGGAATCCCATCCAGGTACCTGTTGGTGAGCAAGCCCTGAGCAAGGGGACTGAAAGTAATGCACCCCACTCCTCTGTTACCCAGGACTTCAAGAAGACCATCTTCGACCCAGCGGTCAAACATATTATATCTTGGTTGGTGAATCAGACAGGGAGTTCCGAGTTTCTCAAGTATATCAATGGCCAGTTCGGTTTGCTTGGCACTATAGTTTGAGATTCCGGCATACAAAGCCTTTCCTTGTAAAACTGCACTGTGGAGGGCTCCCATGGTCTCATCAAGAGGTGTATCGGGATCCGGTCTGTGAGAATAGAAAATATCCACATAATCAAGCCCCATTCTTTTCAGGCTCTGATCCAGGCTGGCAAGAAGATATTTTCGGCTACCCCATTCACCATAGGGTCCATCCCACATCAGGTAACCTGCTTTTGAAGAAATAATCAATTCGTCCCTGTGTGCTCCCAGTTCCGATTGCAGGATGTGTTTAAGATTGGATTCCGCGCTTCCCGGGGGAGGTCCATAGTTGTTGGCAAGGTCAAAGTGCGTGATCCCCAGGTCGAAAGCTCTGAGCAGGATATCCTTCATTTTTTGAAAATCATCTGTTCCTCCAAAATTATGCCAGAGGCCAAGGGATACTGCAGGCAGCTGGATTCCGCTTTTTCCACACCTGTTGTACTTCATTTCGAGGTAACGGTCTTTCGATGCAAAATATGCCATATCAGTTAGATTTTAAATTATCTTTTAAAAAGGGGAATTTTATAAAGTATGGAGTATGAAAATCCGAATCCGCGGTCTTCCGAAGCGTTTCCATAGCCAGGGACCAGCTGCGGAGCCATCAACGGATCCATATCCGGATTTAAAAGGATTTTATAGCGAACAGACCATCCAAGAAAGAAGTTTGAAACTATTTCTGTTTTGACTCCGCCAACCAGTTCCACCCAGTGTCCAGTCAGCCTTTTCTCATAGGATGGGAGTAAATAATTTCCCCAATAATCTCCCGGAATGAGTATATCCCGGGCACTCTGAGTAAAGAATGAAATTCCATATCGAAATCCCACAGTAATGCTGTGGTGTTCTGACCTGTTTTTTGGCGGGGAAAAGTCATAATCTAATCCTGCTCTTGCATAGGTCCCTCTTGAGGAATAATCGAAGAGGTCACGGTTTTCAGTCATCTGGTTGTAGCCCAGCTCGATCACCGGGTAAAGATTGTCGGCTAGTTCCGCATCAACAGAAAGCTCCGTTCCAATTTGAGACGGATGGCTGAATAAATAGGCAAAGCGGGTCAGATCGATCCCGATCCTGGGTCCGTATGTTCGCAGGGTATCCTGGGCTGCCAGAGGCTGGCAGAGGCTCAGGATAATCATCCCACTAAAAATATATCCACAAATGCTCTTCATTCTGATCAGGTTCAGTGTCCACAATAGCGTCAATAATTTCAATCGTGTCTATCATCCGTTTTGAAAAGATCAAGCTGTTAATTGTAAATACCGAGGCAAATCCGCATGCGTAACTTGTCATCACATAATCAGTTGAATGGACAATCTTCACTGTATCCCTCTTTTCATTTATGCTGACAACAAAACGTGAAAACTTATGGTGCGAATCCAGCGGCAGGACAATCCTCGACAGGGTAAGAGAATCAATCAACAGGCTGTCAGGTTTTCCATCCCTGATACCATACATGGTAACTCCTGAAATAACAGTATCATTACTTATGCCGGATTCAACGGTCTTAAAACGCGCCACCAGTTCCGAACTATTGACTTCGTCGCAAACACTATTGTTGGTGCACGAGACAAACAAATAGAGGAAAATAGCAGGTAATACAGGAATCCTCATATTGGGAAGTATTTCCAACAGGCAACCACCTATTCTTTTGATTTTAAATTCTTTTCAAGCCAATCGAGGTATTCCCTGTATAGAAATAACCTGCTCTTCATATCGTATGATACTCGATGATTACCCGGAGGATAGATCTTCAGGTCGATGCTCTTCTCATTATCGATCATCGCTCTCACCACCTGAAAAGTATTCTGAGGGTGAACGTTGTCGTCCATCAATGAATGGACCAGCAACATTTTTCCTTCAAGTCTACCGGCCTGCGTTACCATGGAACTATTGCGGTAACCTTCGGCATTTTCTCTCAGAAGGCCCATGTATCGTTCAGTGAGGATGCAATCATAATTTTTATGGTCGGAAATGGCAGCAGTGACGATGCCTGCCTTAAAAACCCGGGGGTGAAGGAGAAGGGACATGCCTGCCGAGAATCCGCCAAAACTGTGACCCATAATGCCAATTCGATTCCCGTCAATCCACAACTTTTCGGATAGATATTGAGCTGCCTCGGCAAAGTCGTGTGTTTCCCATTTCCCCAATTTCTTATACACAATTTTCTCGAAAGCTTTTCCGTATCCTCCATTCCCGCGATTGTTGATATTTGCTACAACGTACCCTTGTTGAGCAAGGTACTGGTGCCAGCCGCTGGTTTCGAAGGTATTGTATACTCCTTGTGACCCCGGACCACCATATACATCCAGCAGTAATGGGTAGGTTTTTCCAGGATCAAAGCTCATGGGTTTAATCAAATAACCGTCGATCTTTTGACCATCGGAGCTAGTAAAATTAAATAGTTCTCTACCAGCATATTCATATTCATCAAGAAGAGCCAGCGCTTCATCATTTCCGGCCAGTGTTTTTATAAGATTTCCCTTCCCGTCCCTAAGGTCAACCTGACGGGGAGTGGATATATTCGAATAGCTATCGATGAAGTATCGTCCGCCGGGTGCCATATTCACCTTGTGGTTCCCGGTGGTGGCCGTAATCTGCTTTTTGCCTTTCCCATTGAACCTCACACTGAATAGATTTCTTTCCAGGGGGGACACCTCACAGGATAGATAGTAGAGAATCTTATTTTCCGGGTCAATGGCCTCAACTCCAACAATATCGTATTCACCCTCTGTAAGCTGACTTATCAGATTTCCTTCAAAGTCGTATTGGTAAATATGAGAATATCCACTGACATCGGAGATCCAGAAGAAAGAATTCATCTTCTCGGGAAAGTAGAAAAGATCGGGTTCTCCTGCAAAAAAATCGAAAATATCGATCCATGCTTCAGACTGTTCTTCAAGGATCATCCTTTTCTCACCAGATAGCACATCAAATAAGTAAAGCTTCATATGAGTTTGCGCCCTGTTCATCCATACTACAGCCAGGGTATTCTCGCGGGAAGTCCAGTAGATTCTTGGAATATATCCCCCTCCGATATCCAGGTCGAGCCATTGCCTGGTTCCTTTCTCAATGCTAAGAATTCCAAGTCTCTCTACAGGTGGAGTGTCTCCCGCTTTCGGGTAGGGAATCTCCGTGTAGGAGGGATGAAGTCCGGAAAAATCGGTTAGTTTGTAAACTGGGACCTCCCGCTCGTCTGATTGCCAGAAGGCAATGTACTTGCTGTCGTAGGACCAATTCCATGCCTGAACTAATCCGAACTCTTCCTCATTGGCCCATCCAAATCGGCCATTGTAGTACTTATCATTTCCATCATAGGTTAGCTGGGAATGGGTACCGGAGGCCAGGTCAAACACGAATAAATTCCCATCTTTTCCATAGCCCACCTTCTTGCCATCAGGTGAAATCTCTGCTGTAAAAGCTTCTTTTACAATAGGCTTCATGATCTTTTCATTCAGAGAATAATAATAGTAATCGGCGGTTCCTGAATACCTCCATATGGGCTCAAAATTTGATTGAAATAGCAGGTACTGGTAATCCCTTGTCCACTGGAATGACTTATAAACAAACGGATTTGTGGTTCCAGGAAAGGTAAAATCATGTGCTTTAAAGACCAATTCTTCCTTTTGATTATTTATTCCGTAAGTCCATATCTGCTTATACTTTCCTTCCATTTTCGTAAAAGAATAGCGATCTCCCTTTTCAAACCACTGAATGTCTGAGGGTACCGGATCTCCACGAAGCAATATACCTGCATAGTATGCTTCTCTGAAGGACCTGTATTGTTTCTTCTGAGCAACAGCAGTCACTGAAATCAGAATCAACAGTACCGTTATCGGATTTTTTCTCATGAATAATTGTGTGAATAGTTCAGAGAGCAAATCTAAGAAAAATGATCACGAGAATCGGTCATGCGAGAACCTTCAGGGCATTTTTGTACAGGATCATTTCCATTTTTTCCTTGCCCAGGTGCATGGAGTACAGAAGATCAAGTAATGGGAATCTGGTATTATCGGTTCCGTAAAGAACTTTTTGGGCGTGCTTCTGCAGAAAAATTTTTGCTTGCCGAGGGTCCCTTCTCATGGCATTATATCCACTGGTCCCGGAAATATCACAAAAGAAGTTGTCATGCTCTTCCAGAAATTGATCAATAATCCCAAACTCGCTGATCGACCCTTTTTGGTGAATGTATTTTGAATGCCGGTTGCAACTGATGTTATTCCAGAAATCAGGGCCGTGGCCTATAAATTTTATGCCAGGAAACTGCCTGACCCTGGCTTCAAGTGCCAAAAAGTCATAGAGTATACCCGGGAACGGGATTTGATTTCTGCTTATTTTGTTCTTAAGAAACCCCGTGGCTTTTGCAAATCTGCTAATGTAATACCGGGATACACCATTGAATTTATCGTTCAGTAATCTTTCCAGAATCCATTCGAATAATCCATCCTTTTCCTGCATATAGTGCAATCTGGGATTTTCCATATGAAATATAAGTGCAAGGCTATGCCGCTCTACGATTTTTAAGTAAGGCTCCAGGAGGGGATCATCCCAGTTAAGAGAGACTTTCAACTCGGCACATCCCTTCACACCCAGGTCAAGAAAGTGTGTAAACAGCGTCTCAATATTAGCGGAATTTGGATCAGGGGCAAAAAAAGGAACGAATCGATCGGGAAACTTTTTGTATGCCTCCAGAACTTGCTCTGGCGGCAGGTCCATATGCAAAGCAGGGATGGGTGGCTTAATTTCCTGCCAGGTCAGCAACCAGCTTTTCTCAATGCCTTTCAAGTCCATTGAATGAATAATATCTTCAGGCGAAGATCCGGCTAAACCCACATGCATATGAGCATCTATTATTCTCATCCGGCAATCACTTTTGCGTATTCCAGGAAGAATCGCATATCCGCCTCCGTGAGAGATCGTGGTCTATTTCTATACTTTCGGATAGCGACATTATATTTTTCAAGATGAACCCGGGGTTCGATACATGCAAAGTCCTCCACCGACCTGGTTCCTGCATCATAGAAAATCCTGGCAAATATTCCCCCGATCCCACTGATCCTGGTAAGGTTACATAACGCAAATATCTCATCAAGTCTGGCTTCCGGGATACCCGTTCTTTCCGCTACGCTTTGCCGCTGGCTTTTCGTCTGTACCAGTTCGAAAAAGTCCCTGGTATGCCTTATGGCACTGGTTTTGAGAACCTCTATGTATTCATAGGGAATTCCTGGAAAGTCAGAAAGTGAAATCGGCCGAACCAGGTAGCTTCCCGCTTCCCTTCGCAGCAGAATCAGATATTCTTGAGGTATACCGGTTGTTCCGGCTACTGCCCTGATTTTTTCAGATGAGCTCAAGCTATTCAACAAATCTCCCAGGTTGGCAATCCCCGAATTCATAAGCGTCCGAAAATGATCCCCTATAGTATCTTTTAGTGACACCCTGCCTGGTATGATCTTTTTCGACAAGGTCAGCATATAAAACCGATCCATTGTCAATTTGTATGGATCAAGAAAATAACTTTCCCACTTTCTGCTATTTCCCATTTTCTATTATCTTCAGTAGCAGCGAGGTTAGTTCCTCTAACTTTCCCCGATGTTCAGGATAATTTTCCCCATGGACATATTCTCTTTATAGAGTAAAACAGCCTGTTCGACTTCCTCCATGGGCATTCGCCGCTGAACGTGGGTGGAAAGTGAACCCGACAGGTGCCTTTTAACCTGGTTAACGAATCTTAGTTTAAAAAGGGTATTTTTGGATTTCAACCAATTATTAAGTTGAAAACCGCTCATATCTTTCTCTTCTTTGACCAGATATCCCGGATCCAGTATCATGCGGTCTGAGGACAATCTGGCATAAACGACCAGCCTGCTTCCGGGGGGAGCATTTCTGAGAAGAATGCCAGACTGTTCTCCCGTCACAGCATCCAGGAAAAGGGTTGCCTTTAAATCATGAGAAAGCTTTTGAAGTTCAGATTCAAAGGAAGTGCTACTGCTGTTTAGTACATGTGCGGCTCCTAATTTTTTAAGTTCAACGACGTGTTGTTCTTTCCTGACAATGTTAATGAGAGGGATGCCATGATGTATGGTAAGTCTGAGAAGCATTTTTCCAAGGGAACTGGCCGCTGCATTGTTTACCAGGGAATGGTGGTTTCCCTCTTTGGCAAGATGAAGAAACGCCATGGCTGTCATAGGATTAACTATCATTGTTGCCCCCTGTTCGTAAGATATTTTCTTTGGAACTGGAATGGATCGCAACGCCGATGTTTTCATATATTGCGCCCATGTTCCGTCGCTTTCAGGATTTGGAGAACAGGCCACACGTTTTCCAATCCTTAACCGTGGGAGCAGCCCTGCTCCGGCTTTGATGACCAGGCCACTGCCCTCGAGACCTGGGGTAAAAGGATAATTTCGTTTTAAATAATCACCGTGCAAGAGAGCAAGGTCTGATGGATTAATTGGGGAGGCGATCATCTTGATCAATACTTCCCCTGGTCCGGGTTGAGGAACAGGTACTGATTCGACAACCAGTTCCCCCCCCTGCTCATATTGCCTGATCGTTTGCATCATCTGCATGCCATTATATCTTTTTCGTTTCTGTTTGTATAGCGGGAAGATACTTTATCAGTCCGGTCTGATCTTGAGAACTCATGTAGAAGCATCCGAAATTAAGCTAATCTTCCTTTTCCCTGGCACCTCATAAAAATAGATAAAAAATATCGGGAACACTATCCCCCGATCTTTGTTACTATTGATAACGGTATCATGAACAAGGCGAAGTTTTGGATTAAGCGCATTGGAATTATCGGATTCCTGTTCTTTTTTATTAAGGGATTGGTTTGGCTGGCTATTTTCCTTGGTTTAGGATCATTGTTGGTGAAATAATCCGGATACCGGGCTGGATCCTGCTTTTCATATTCAGCTACCTCCTCTTCTTCATGGATTTTCCTGTAAAGTCCATGGGTTTGCAACCCTTCCTCTTTAAAACACTTTCGTAAATTTCCGGATCAATCCTGCACATCAGGTTTTCCTTGATCACGCCAACACACATCTTATCATCCACCATAAATGCCAGGCCACCCATCATTCGTTTTTCTACAAATTGTACACCCTGATTTCTTAACGAGGTAAGAATCCGTTCGCCAAGGTATTCGTTGTATGCCATACTTTAACAGTTTTTTATTGCTTTTTTTGCTGCACTTTGTATCACGTCGAGTGCTAAATCTACATGTGACTTCTCCACATATGTCTGGCCTATGATCATTCTCAGGGTAAACAGATCTCCGATCTTCGTATGCGTAAGGAACAGTTTTCCAGTACCATTAATGGTCTCGAGCAGCAATTCATTCAGTCTGTTCAAATATCCCGGATCATTTTCCCCGCCAGGATTTAATCTGAAACAAGTAAAATTAAGAAATGGGTTCAGGGGCAGTACTATTCCAGGCAGTTCTTCGATCTCCCTTGAAAAAAATTCATTTAGCCTGATGTGAGATCTGAGCTTCTCCTGCAAACCGGTAATTCCGAAGCTTCTCAGGACAAACCAGAGTTTTAGGGCCCTGAATCTCCTGCCCATTGGTACTCCCCAGTCACGGTAGTCATTCACCAAGCCCCTCGTTTTAGTGACAAGGTATTCGGGCAGGACTTCAAATGTGTGAAGAAGCAAACTTGTATCTTTTACATAATAGGCGGAACAATCGAAATTGGTAAACATCCATTTATGCGGATTAAATACAAAACTATCAGCCTTACCGATGCCTTTACCTATCCATTCATATTCTGGTAAGAGCAGGGCAGTCCCTGCATACGCAGCATCAATATGAAACCACAAGCCATACTTTTTACAGATGGTTCCCAGCTCATCAATCGGATCAACCGCCAGGGTACCCGTGGTACCAACGGTACCAACGACAGCACATGGTTTGTATCCGTTTTGTATATCAGCTCTTATATTTTCTTCCAGCCGGGAAGGGATCATTTGAAGCTGGTCGTTCACCTCGACCCTGATCAGGTTCTTTTTCCCAATCCCGGTTACACCTACTGCTTTCTCAATGGAGGAGTGTGTTTCTTTTGTGCAATAGACTCTCAGGTTGTTTGGTACACCTTCCTCATTGGACCTGAATCCTGTTTTCACCTCTCTGGCCGTAAGAAGAGCCACCAGAGTGGCAGAGGATGCGCTGTCCTGTATGACCCCTTCAAACCCTGCCGGGAGGTTCATGGCATCTTTGAGCCATTCCATCATGCGTTGTTCAAGCTCTGCAGCTGCTGGAGAGGTGTCCCATATCATGCACTGTGCTCCAATGGCAGAGGTCAGAAACTCGGCGTAAATCGACTCTACGGAGTTGTTGGCAGGAAAATAGGCGTGAAAATTCGGATGCTGCCAGTGTGTGACCCCGGGAAGGATTATTTCATTCAGGTCTTTCATAATAGAATCCAGTGTTTCTGAGTGTTGTGGGGCTTTGCCAGGGATTCTCTTGTATATGGCACCGGGAGTGACCTGTGATTTAACCGGGAGGGTTGCCATATGATTTAAATAATGGTCAATCCAGCGAATAATTTCCTCAGATCTGTTTTTAAATTCTTTCGGGTCTATCATATTTGAGTTAAAATTAGTAATTTTCTGCCACCCTGTGTGGGAATAGAAAACCCTTGTTTAGCAACCATACGCCCCATGCAAATGAAAGCCAGTCAGCACCAAAAAATCCTGAAAATCCTTTTTATTTGGTATCCCCGGAAATAAATCCGGATGGGTGGACCCTGACTAAGCTTCAGGAAATGAAGAACCGGATACTTTTATACATCATGTCCAATGCAAAATAAGCAAAGGCCCCGGCAAAAAGTTTAAAAAGGAATGGAATGACTTTTGGTTGTGAGAGGATGGTTCTGAACCTTGAAAACAGGAATGCCATCACGATTGTTGAAATGAGCCAGCCCAGTTGCACCAGGCCCATGAAAACATAAGCTCCCATTGTCAATTGATTGCTGAGCAGAATGGCTTTTGGGATACAGATAGTAATCCAGTAGGTCCATAAGATGCCATTTGAAAGAATCATGATGACGATTTTCCAGATGGTAAAATGAACTTTTTCCCCGGTTTCCAGGCTTCTTATCTTCCAAAGGGAGACGGAGATCCAGGCAAGGATGACTGCACCTGCAAGAGACAAACCCCGGAAAAATGCTTCATTGAAATCCAGGGAATCCAGGATTACCAGGCTTACTATTGCGACGATCGTTTCCGATATCAGGGCAATAAGGATAATTCGCATACTTCTGGGGAATCCCGATTGCAGGATTTCTGTAAAAACGGAGGTGATGACAGGACCAGGGATTACGCCTCCTATAAGTCCTAGTAAGCAGGCAATGACAAGTTCCTGGATCATCTTAATGTTTTCCAATGAAAGAAGTCGCATGGGATTGCATCCGCATCAAAATTATATAAAATAGGTCGATTTTGTATCTTAGTCAATCTTTCTGTTAATTTTTAAACTGAATCATATGAAATACCTGCCCATCTTCCTGCTTGGATTGAGTACCAGCCTGTTCGCGCAGATGACAACCAATGGCTTATCTGAAAGTACGTTCAGTGGATTAGAATTCAGAAACATAGGTCCCGCTTTTACCTCTGGCCGCATTGCGGATATTGCCATTCATCCGGATGATGAAAACACCTGGTATGTGGGCGTTGGATCGGGTGGTGTCTGGAAAACTGATAATGGCGGTGTTACTTGGATTCCCATTTTTGATACGCTGACGTCTTACTCCATCGGCTGTGTAACCATTGATTCCAACAATCCGCATACCGTCTGGGTAGGAACAGGTGAAAATGTGGGCGGACGGCACGTGGGATTCGGCGACGGTATTTATAAAAGTGTCAACGACGGCAAGAGTTGGAAGAATATGGGACTGACCTTATCGGAGCACATATCAAAGATCATTGTCCATCCCCACAATTCGGATATCGTCTACGTAGCAGCTCAGGGCCCCCTCTGGAGTCAGGGAGGAGAACGCGGACTCTACAAATCCGGTGACGGAGGTGAAAACTGGAAGAAAGTGCTGGGCGGGAATCCATGGACCGGGGTGACGGATCTGGTCATCGATCCGGTGGATCCTGATTGGATGTATGCTGCCACATGGCAAAGGCATCGTACAGTTGCTGCCTATATGGGTGGAGGGCCAGGCACTGCCATTTTTCGAAGCAAAGACGGCGGAGAGAATTGGACGAAATTGACCACAGGTTTACCAAACTCAAATCTTGGGAAGATTGGGTTAGCGATCTCTCCGTTTAACAGGGACGTTCTCTATGCTGCCATCGAACTTGACAGGCGGACCGGAGGAATATTTATCTCGGAAAATCGGGGTACATCCTGGAAGAAACAGTCCGGCACGGTTTCCGGAGCCACCGGGCCTCACTATTATCAGGAGCTTTATGCTTCGCCCCATCATGAGGGCACCCTTTACCTTATGGATGTCTACATTCAGGTTTCAGATGATCACGGGAAAACCTTTCGCCGGCTGAACGAAAAGCAAAAGCACTCCGACAGTCATTCTATAAACTTTCGGAAAGATGACCATGGTTACCTGCTGGTTGGTACCGATGGCGGTATTTATGAAAGTTTTGATATGGCCGGAAACTGGCGATTTGTCTCTAACCTGCCTGTCACCCAGTATTACAAACTGGCCGTTGATGACAGTGAACCTTTTTATTATATCTATGGCGGAACCCAGGACAATGGGTCACACGGAGGCCCCTCACGGACCGATAATGTAAACGGTATCAGAAATGCTGACTGGTTCAAAATTCTGGGATCAGATGGACACCAAACAGCCACTGAACCGGGAAATCCGGCCATCGTGTATGCCGAGTCCCAACAGGGAGGGTTGCACCGCATTGACCGGACTACCGGGGAGCAGGTATTTATCCAACCTCAGTCAGGTTTCGGTGAGCCGCACGAAAGATTTAACTGGGATACGCCTATTCTGGTAAGTCCCCATGATCCGGCCCGTATTTTTACAGGGTCTTACCGGGTTTGGAGATCCGATAATCGTGGCGATAGCTGGAAGGCTATATCACCTGACCTGACAAAAAATCAGGAGCGTATGGCCTTGCCCATCATGGGGAGGGTTCAGAGTTGGGATAATCCCTGGGATGTATATGCCATGTCAACCTATAATACGATTACATCTCTTTCAGAATCTCCTTTGCAGGAAGGATTGGTCTATGCAGGAACCGATGATGGGATTATTCAGGTTACTAACGACAGTGGCGAGACCTGGAAGAAAATAGAAGTTGAATCCATCATGGGTATTCCCGGTACCGCATTTGTGAATGATATCAGGGCAGATTTATTTGATGCCGGTACAGTTTATGCGGCTCTCGATAACCATAAACATGGAGATTTTCATCCATACCTGATAAAAAGCCTGGATCGGGGGAAGAGCTGGACCAGCATTTCCGGGAATCTCCCGGAACGCACCCTGGTGTGGAGACTTGTTCAGGACCATGAAAGACAGGACTTATTGTTTCTGGCAACAGAATTCGGGATCTATTTCACATTGAATGGAGGTCAAAAATGGATGGAACTAACCGGAGGCATACCCACCATTCCATTCCGGGACATCACCATACAACGCCGTGAAAGCGACCTTATTGGGGCTTCATTCGGAAGAAGCTTTTTTATTCTTGATGATTATTCACCCCTCAGGTACATCACAGATGATTTTATGGAAAAAGATGCTGTACTGTTTCCGGTGAAGGATGCGTTGCTCTATATTCAGAAGAACACAGTCGATTCGCAGGGCGCTTCTGATTTTGTAGCTGCGAACCCACCCTTTGGGGCAATATTTACGCTCTTCCTAAAGGAAAATTTCCTTACAAAGACAAAGGAAAGGAAAAAGAAAGAAAGTGTGCTTGAGAAGCAACAGGCAGATATTCCTTTCCCGGGATGGGAGGCACTTGACCAGGAAAAGAATGAAGCAAAGCCCTTTTTAGTTTTCATGGTAAAAGATGATCAGGGGAATGTGATTAACCGTGTAACCGCACCTGCCAAAAAAGGATTTCAGAGGGTGAGCTGGAATCTTACATATGCTTCAGGCCGTTCCATCGGCCTGGGGGGCTCCGGTGAGATTACCACAACTTCAGGTTATCTTGTGGCCCCGGGGAGATATTCAGTAACAGTTTCATCCGCAAAGGGCAAGGAAGTTCATCAACTGGATAAAGAACAATTCTTTGAAGTCAAACCACTGTACCAGGGTACCTTAAAGGGAGCCTCTTCCGAAGAGAGGGCACTCTTCGGAAAAGAATACAATGCATTCCTTAGGGATCTGGATGCTGTCACTTCTTTGCTGGGTCAGTCAATGAAGAAAGTGAAGGCTATGAAACAGGCTTATTATCAAATTAACCAGGAGAGTCCAGCATTGCTGGGGAAGATCCTCACTGCGGAATCATCTCTGCTTGAGCTTAACCGGCAACTGAAAGGAAACCAGTCTAAAATGGAGATACGGGAGAAGCAGGTTGCTACTCCAGGTACAAGATTGGCTGTTGCTTCTTATGGTTTATCTACCACATATGGGCCAACGGATCTTCACAAGCAGAGCCTGGATTTAGGTATTCAGGAGCTTCATCCAATAAAAACAAGACTTGTCGAAATTACTCAAGAAACATTGCCCAGTCTTGAAAAGGCACTAAGAGAGAATGGAGCACCATACATCGAAGGACAGGGTATACTAAAGAACTAAGCATATATGTCCCCGGATACTTCTAAAAAGAATTGAATTTTAACCAGGGGGGATTACCGCTTTGGATGTTGCGCTACTACAGTCAGGATCTGACGGTAGATGGAGTTTCTCCGTACCAGGATTTTCTGGTCTCCGATTTTATAAGCCTTCCTGTGACCTCCGGTGTAGTATCTGTAAAACCAGGAAGTTAGGACCAGGATACCATCCAGAATTCTGTAAGTTACCATCGTATGGTAGGAATAGGCAGCAATACCTGAAAGAAGCAGGACGGAATTTAGTCCGGATCCGATATCTCCTCCATAGGTTTGTCCTAATCCCGGAAGGAAAATACTCATCATTTCTAATTTATCAGGATTGTATTTCTTTTGATATTTATTGAGAAGTACAACCAGTGAATCAATCTGTTCAAGACCTGTAGAATCTACAATTTGGGCGAAGTAATTCAGGGATTCAGCGTGTTCTCCCAGTCCGAAATGGCATATGGCAAAGTAGAGATTTTTTTTATTTTCAAAGTAAGGTGAGAGCTGATCCGGGAAGTCATATAGCTCGGACAGGCCAAGTAAGAAATTATCCTGCTTATAATAACAGAGTATCTTCTTCAACCCGTATTCATACTTAAGACTATCCTGAGATACTGCTTTCCGTGCAAAATCAAAGTAGACTACCGCGTTGTTATAATCTTCTGTACGATAGTAAAGGGATGCGATCTTCGCAAACATGCCATCGTACCGATGTGCATCATCAAAAAGGAGAATGCGCTGGTATTCCTTTAAAGCGATAGAATAGTTTCCTTTGTTAAATTGTTGGTCAGCATATTCTTTTAATTGCTGAATATCCTGTGCAAACAAGCAGAAGCAGCTGATCTGGCTAAAAAGAATTATAAATAGTGCCTTCTGCATTGTTTTGATATTGAATCCTGAGGTTCTGGTTATGGGTCTTGGCAGATTTAAATGAACCATAGAGGCCACTGGTGTAGAAACTAAATGCAACTCCCCCAAACATCCATCCATTGAAGCTTTTAACTCCTTTTTGTTTAAAGGCACGGTAGGATGCCCAGGCACTGGATGTGACAAACAGGAAGGAGATGGCTGCATCACCCCACCGTTTCGAATATGCCTTGCCGCTGCCAGGGAATACAGCCGACATAGCCAAAGCGACCATGGGTTTTTTATATTTCTGCTGTTCGAATGATCTGGTTATATCATAAAGTTGCTTGTTTCTCCCTGCAATTAATTGTGCATTCCGGCTATTAAAAGCAAATGCAGAATCGTATTGTTGATTGGCCCAGAAATAACTCAACGAATAAAATGCATGATCCTCTGGATTTTGGTTTGATGAAATTTCGAAGAATTGAGGATGTTCAATTTTGCAGGTGAGACAAAATTTTAAAAATTCTTCCGCATAAGCCGGATTGCTGTACAGCTGATTATTGGCACTGATAAGTTGATATGAATTGGGGAATTGATTACAATTATGGTTCAGCCGGTATGTTTTAACCAGTTCTAAAACAATCGTTGTATCATTTGGCCACAAAAAATTTAGCCTCTCATATTCTTCGGATGCAAAAGTGAACTGTTGGGTATTGGAGAGGTACCTGGCAAACTTTAGGGAATTCTCATAGTTCAGCAAATCCTGTTGTGCAAAAACTGAAAACGTTGCCAGGCAGAATAGCAATCCTGCAATAGGGAAACCCTTATTGAACAGGATCATAGTAACGATTCTTCTCAGTATCGAATGGATAGTCATGATGGCCCACCAATCCATGACAGCGTGACAATCGATCGAATGTTTTTAACCAACCAACGACGAATCCTGATTTTTGAATGGATTGTATAGCATACACAGAGCAGGAAGGAGTAAATACACAGGAGGGATTATCCTGAGAGGAAATAAATGATTTATAAAATAAAAAGGCAACCGAAACTATGGTAGAAATATCATTGGCAGCATTTTTTACCTGTGCCGTGTAGTCTTGCTTCAGGGGTTTGGCAGGTTCAAACAAATTGGTGAGATCATCGTCTATGAAATTCTGGCCAAGACAGAATGTTTGCATACAAACCGCAAGAATAAGTATCCCTAAGTATTTGTGCTGGTTTTTCATCGACTCTTATTTTGAAGTTTTTCCCCGGTGCCTGAAGAGATCCTCGTGCTCCATGTCATTCACCTTGATGTGATCAAACTCGGTGACCTGGTAATTCTGATTTCCGTCATCATCGGGTACGATTTGCACAATTTGCTGAGGAAATTCGAATGCCCCTATCTTCAGATAATCCCTGTAAAATTGCCTGCTTAGTATTTTGGATTCGTCTCCCATCATAATCACACTCTCCAACCGATTATCCTTTTTTGCAACGACTACATGATCAATTGAAGTTTCTATCTGATCCGGTATTTTCCAATAAGATAGAACAAGATCATTCTTCTTTTCAACTTTGGAAACTTTAAACATCGATTTTGTCAGTCCAAAGTCACTCATCCCTGAATTCAGACTTAAATGAAAAACTGTAAATTCATTGACCGACGGAATAGTTATCCTCTCGTAAAGGGTATCTTGCCGGTATTTGAATATAGAAGTATCGGCAATTACCCACACTTCTGGTTGAGGAAAGGAGACGCGGTAAATGAGCTCTTTGATATTTTTATCATAATAGACCGCCCCTTTTGTCAGGTTCATGGTGCCATCGTGCTTCTTAATCTTAACGGTAAAACCGGCATTTATCCTGTAGTATTCTTGACCGCATGCTACCTGAGAAAAACCCATTAGCCAGAGACAAAAAAACAAGGTTGATCTTAACATCAGCTTCATTCGCAATTATTTAGCTAGACATCTCTTTAATTATAGCAAAAAATGCCCTCGATTTCATTCGAGGGCATTTTTTTATGGTTGACTGAAATTCGCTAGTACCACCAACCAATGGAGGAATAGGCTACGCCATAAACTATAATGACTACTCCAACCCATACCAGCATTCCCCAGAGGGCCTTCTTGGTTTCGACTTTATCGCCGTCAGTTAAAATATATACAAGCAAAATTCCAACTAATCCAAGGATGCATCCCCAGAGGAAGGAAGGGATACCCAGAGGAGGTTCACTGTCTGATGACATGCCCAACGGAGCTGTTGAATTCTCAACGCCTACAATCAACTCACTCCCGCTAGATTCCAGGTCCGTGAAAGTGACACCTGCATTGTCGATAAGAAATTCATCCAATTCGTTCAATTCCATCATGGCCTCATTTAACGCTGTCTCATCCAGCATCAATACAGATTCATCCAGGCTAGGTAATGGAATGTTAGAGGGTCTCGCAGATAGGCTTAGTGTCTGGCTTGTCAACAATACCAACGCCATCAAAACCGAAGTACTTTTCATCAGGATCTTGCTCATTTCTTTCTAGGATTTAGGTTCGTTATTCGATTAGTTCATGTTAAATATAATATAATCCAGATGAGATACAAAATGGATGCCGGAAAATTAGAGTTTTACCCCTAGCCCCAGAGTCAAAATTGATATTCCCCATCCAAATTCACCAAATATTGCGAACTTATCGGACACGTAATATCGACCACCCACAAATCCGGAATATGCAATGCTACCGCCATCAGGGCCACCCGTACTTGCCGTTCCAAATGAGGATGCCAGTCGTATGTTATATCCCAGTAGAAGTCCCGCATAGGTGTCGAAATCATCCAGAACCGGGTAATGAAAACTGCCCCGGACGCCAACAATTATATTGGTATAGTTCCATCCATAATCATAGGTCGAGAATACATAATGATAGGAATAAGATGTAAATCCGGCATATGCACCTACACCGATGACTCCCTTTTCCAGCACTTCATCCATAATCCCTTTTTCAATTGAGATGGATATGGGTGGTATTTTGGTGCTGGTGTACAGACCGAATCCATAGCTTGAACCAAGTCCAATTCCAAAATTCACTGCGATGTCATTCAAGTTAAAACTACTTTCCTGTGCTTTCACAAGAGGTAAAGAAAGGAGACCCACCAGGGCAAATGCGGTTACTTTTTTCATGTAAATTGGTTTTAGCATGAACCTGTGCAAATGAGTTGCACAACGAATTCTAAATATAATGTATTTTTAGAATGATTTATACAAACCCATTCAAATTTTGTTGAAAAAAGGCAAATCTTAGTCCAATGCTCTGGTACCGACCTTCCTTTGATTATAAAACCAAAAGCCGAACAATAAATACACCAGTTACGGCAATAAGGATAAGGAACCAGACCCCATAAAAACGTCTGTGGTTCTTGAAGTTCGTCGCAAAGTCCTGTCCGCTGTCAACGTTGATCTTTAAGATCAGGGTAAAATAGAACACCAACAGGTAGAGCAGAAGAGGCATGCCAATACTGATAAATGGGGTCACTTGAAAAGTGAAGCTTTTTGAAAGTACTTCTGTTATGTACAATGCAAGGACAAGCGAGATGGTTAAACCGAAGACAGATTTAAATACCTCGGCTCTGATAGACCGGATGAGTTCAGACTCAACTTTTTCTTTTGAGAATACCATCATAATCAAACCTGCGTAGGAGAGCAGCTGATAATGTGGATTCACGAGAAAAATGAGGCCTAAACCAACGAGGCATATACCGAGCCCCAGGTATTTAAAAGTTGAGTGATAAAGCGGTAGAAATGTGATACTTTTCATGGATTTTTGTGTTGCCATATAATTATCTGTGTATGTCCTCGTTGGTCCCGACCGAGAATGCAGTAGCCGTAACAATTGACCCAACCGGTCCGAATATACTTCCCAGTATCCCACCAATTCCATCATTGATAATCACCCAGCTACTTTGTCGCATATTAGCACTTTTTAAATCAGATCCCTCATAATTTTCCCAGAAATCGTAGGAGCCATTAAATATTGATACAAATAGTTGCTGTCCTTTGGTGTCATCTTTTTTATGGAATTTTATCCCTGAAAAGGTGGAATTCACATACTGTTTAACTACCTCACGCACATCCTGGCGGTGAGCAAGAGAAAGGATTTTTTTCACCTCTTTCTGAAATTGTTTGCTGTAACTCCCGGTTGTTGCCAACTGTGTGATAAAGGATGCGGTATCAATCGAAAAATGGTTGCCGGTTGCACTTTTGAGTTCTGAGGCTGAAAGCTTCTCTTCAATTAGCAACCGTGTCTCATTTGTATACCTTGCATCATACCCATTTTCATCAAGATATTTCCATGATAATTCTAAAAGTTCATCCAGGTTGCCCCCTTCAGTGGCAACCTCTCCCATCCGATTGGTATAGTAATAGGCGATCATTTCATTATGAATCCTGCCCGCATCAGAAAAAAGCTGATCTGCCATAATTTGTTCTGTTACCGGATTCATCTCTTGCTGGCATGCTGCCAAAGCCATTAAAACGCATAACCCAAATCCCAATAAAGGACTGTTTCCTAATCTAATTTTTGTTTTCATTTGATAAATTTTAAAGGACCTACTCTTTTTAAGGTTTTTCGGTGACCACCTACACAGTGAACTTAGTCGTTCAGGTGTTTATGTGTCATCCATTCAGAGATCGGTCAGGGGGACTCTTATTTATCGAAATGAAGGGATTTATCAATCCAGACAACCGATGGGCGATTCACATCGCGCAGGTCTAAGGAAGGATCCAATTCATCCTTCTTCTTAAAAACAACAATTCCTTGTCTGTCAAATATTTCCATCAATCTGGAGGGGATGGGCTGATGGCTTTTAACCGCATTAAATCCCTGCATTTCAAGGAGGTTCAATAGCTCTTTATCAGATTGCGCGACAGGCTTAATTTGTGATTCATAATCAAGTACCTTGGGAATAAGTGTATCCTGGTTGATTATCAATAGAGAATCCTCCACATGCGCATTTCTGACACCGAAAGTAGTCCAGACCTTTTCCGCCAGATTTCGTTCTTCATCTACCAAACTGACTCTTGCGGTATAGAGTGCCGGATGATGTATGGACCAGAGAAACGGATTCTCAAGAGGTTGATCAAAGGTAAATTCCACCTCCTGCCTGTAGGAAAGCGGAAAGTCAATGAGTTTCTTACTGGATTCCAGGATTTCACCCCTTGGATCCAGGATGGTCATGGTTAATGTGCGCCCCTTGTTCTTCTCTGTCAGAAAGCTTTGGACAAACAGGTGTACTCTCACCAGTGTCTGGTTGGATATATTTTGATGGTAGGTAGTCACAAGGATGTCGCGAACGAGCACAGGTTCCCTGATGAGCACAAGAGCTGTTTCAGAGCGATTACCCTGACTGTCATCTGGAGTATCGACTTTCAACTGGATCAGGTTCGCATCATGATTCAGGAATGGAGTAATATTAAACTCCACCGGAGCGAAATTTCCCATCCCATTCCCGTATGCAAAACTATTTATAAGAAACTGATATGGTACTTCGAGTTCATCAATGCGGATGAACACTTCTTTGTCCTGCCATTGGGACACGTATTGAACAGAATGGCTGTAGGTGGATTTGTTGAGTTCGTTCTGAAGCAGGGTGATCGGCATCGTTCTTTCCTCTTCCAGAATAAATTGCGAATGGCTGGGTTCTGAATTTGTTTTTCTCTTATCCGTGCCATCTTTGACTGGCTGGGCATTCATCGCTGAAAAATGAATTAAGCCGGAAAAGAGAAGGAGAGTAATAAACCACGTATGTTTCATAAGTAGTGCAAAATGTCAAATAGTAAATATAGGATATCCTGCTGGAATAATTCCTATATTTATTTCTCCATTAAAAGAGTATGTAATGATAATAAAGAAGCAGTTATTTGGCACTATTCCGAATGGCAAAGAAGTCTATAAATACCTTCTGCGGAACAACCATGGAATGGAGGTAGAGGTGATTACCTATGGTGCAATTATTACCTCCATCCGGGTTCAGGACAAATACAATAAAATTGGCGATGTGGTGCTTGGATTCGATAGACTCGAGGAGTACCTGGGTAGTCATCCTTATTTTGGGGCTATGGTGGGAAGGGTGTGTAACCGAATCGGCAATTCACGGTTCGAACTGGAAGGAAAAATGTATCACCTTACTTCCAATGAAGGTAAAAACCAGCTTCATGGAGGAATGAGGGGATTTGATAAACAACTCTGGACAGCTCAACCTGAGAATTCTCCAGGCCAGGTATCTCTGAAGCTGCATTATGAAAGCCAGGATGGTGAAGAAGGCTATCCGGGGGCACTTACGGTGGAAGTGGAATATTCGCTCAATGATCTTTGTGAGCTACGCATTAATTGCAAGGCAAAAACTGATAAACCAACCCATGTGAATCTGACAAATCACAGCTATTTTAACCTGAACAATTGTGAAGGTACCATCCTGGATCATGAACTTCTCATTGATGCTGACCAGGTTACCGAGTTGGATGCGGAGAGCATTCCAACCGGGAAGATACTGACGGTGGACTCAACTCCGTACGATTTCAGGATTACACGGCCCATTGGGGAGAGGATTGCTGAGGTTGAACCCGGATTCGATATAAATTATGTATTGGATATGAACTCCCGAGAGCTTACTAAGGCAGCAGTGGTTTATGATCCTGATTCGGGTCGAACCATGGAGGTTTTTACCACCCTTCCGGGAATTCAGTTATATACTTCGAATTATATAACTGGAATCGTTGGTAAAGGCGGTAAGAGGTATCACAAGCACAGTGCTGTCTGTCTTGAAACACAATATTTTCCTGACAGTGCCAATAAACCTTCTTTTCCTTCAACTGTGGTATACCCCGGAAAAGAGTTTTCAGAACAAACACTATACAGGTTCAGTAAGTAACATGCGCAGAATTTTCCTTTACTTAATTTTAATGATGTGGATCATTCCGGCGGGAGGCCAGGGATCCCATGCATGTCTGGTGCATAACCTTACCACCATCGATTATCAAAACCAATTGAATGATAAATGGTTATCAGATTATGATGTGAAGTTTTATGACATCCGGCTTTCAGTTTCAAATACCAGCACGATAATTTCCGGAAGTGCAGCTGTTCTTCTGGAAGCAGTTAGATCGATGGACACCCTTGTGCTCGAACTGCAAGATTCTCTGGAAGTTACAAAGATTGGTATATATGAGAATGCTGACTCCACGGGATATGTGGAACTGTTCAATTTTCTACATTCTGAAAATGCCCTTTTTATCCCGTTGGACAGAATCAGAAGCGAAGGTGAACGGTTTTTTATTTCAATCGAATACAACGGAGATGCAGGGCAGGATAACGGCTTTTTTAGCGGAGTTACCTCCTCAAAGGATTTCAATTCCGGGTTCGAAGTGACCTACACCCTTTCGGAGCCCCATAATGCAAGAGACTGGTTACCGGTGAAGCAGGTACTGGAGGATAAAATCGATTCAGCATGTATTCGTCTGACATGTGCCGATCATTTGATGGCTGCTTCCAATGGATTGCTCGAGAATATTGAAATGGGCGAAAATAATACCCATACGTTTCACTGGTACACGCGTTATCCACTTGCTTACTATTTACTCTCTTTTGCAGTAGCTGACTACCGTGACTTCTCATTTAACACAGCACTATCTGAGGGTGGAGATTCAGTCCTTGTACAAAATTTTATCTATGACAGTGATGCTGTTTTTCGTGTCTGGGAAGATGAGATCAGGACCACCGGTTCGTTGATTACTTTGTTTTCAGATCTTCTTATTGATTATCCGTTTAAGAAAGAAAAATACGGACATGCCATGGCTCCCATGGGAGGTGGCATGGAACATCAGACCATGACGACTATCCAGGATTTCAGTTTTTACCTGGTGGCTCATGAACTTGCTCATCAATGGTTCGGGGACTACGTAACATGTGGCAACTGGCAGGACATTTGGATCAATGAGGGATTTGCTTCCTATATGGAGTATGTGGCTGGTCAGGTGATCAGGGGGCAGGATACAGCCAATGCATGGATGATCAATGCCATGTCCATTGCACTTGGGGAATCCGGAGGGTCGGTTTATGTTCCAGAAGAAAAGGTCGAGGATGTGTACAGACTGTTTAATTATGGCCTCACATATAAAAAAGGCGCCATTCTGCTGCATATGATCAGGTATCAGCTGGATGATGACCAACTCTTTTTCAGGATTCTTGGGACCTACCTGGAACAGTTTGGGAACGGGCTTGCCCTTGCCGCGGATTTCAGAAACGTTCTGGAAACTGTGAGCGATAGGGATTTTTCCTGCTTCTTTGACCAGTGGTACTACGGGGAGGGATTTCCACGATTCAATATTCAATGGTACCAGGTCGGGGACTCACTATCGATCACCAGCGATCAAACGACCTCTTCTCCCAGGATAACCCCATTTTTTCAGACGCCTTTTGATTTAGAGGTCAGGCTGTCTGATGGAACCGCAGAGCTGGTCAGATTCATGCAGGAGGAACCGGTGGAAGAGTTTACCGTTTTTGTGGATGGTCAGGTCGAATCTTT
This sequence comes from uncultured Bacteroides sp., assembly GCA_964500835.1. Lineage (GTDB taxonomy): Bacteria > Bacteroidota > Bacteroidia > Bacteroidales. Next base: position 73,556 of record CAZCQL010000001.1, on the reverse strand, counting down.
GCTGTTTGATCCGGATAACTGGCTCTTAAAAACGTCTACGGTGAATCGGCAGCTTCCATCGAACGGAAAATACTCTTATGGGCCAAATCCTGTAGTGGATGAACTATTTATCCAGTTTCTAAACACATCCCTTATTGATGAGATTTCCATCACCAGCATAAATGGTCAGGAGGTCTTAAAGAGTTTCCTGGTGGAGAATCCTTTGAAAATTGATCTTTCTCAACTGGAAGACGGAGCCTACGTTTTAGTCATCAAGGAAGCAGAACAGACCTATAAGGAACGGATCGTAAAGATCTCCGGCAAATAGATTACTTTTACTTTCAATTTTCCAAACATTCCTTTACTTGGATCCACCACCAATTTCAGCACCGGTCATCCTGGTTCCCACTGCGAAGTCCTTATGCGGCCAATTCGAACTGAGCCCTTCGCACATTCTGTTCTGATCCCCTTCTATTCCGAAGGAATCATTCAAAAGGCCGGTGTTCATATCATTTAATAATGAGAATAACCAAATGTAGAAAATAATATCCGATCCGATTTCTATGAGCCAATTTTAGTACTTTTAAATCATCATGCGAACATTCGCCACAAGGCTTCACAGAAACACTATATTGGTATACCTGGGAATAGTTGTATTCACCATCCTTTTCCTGATACCCTTCCTCGGGTCTGTGCATTTATTTGAAAGTGACGAGGTGAATTATGCAGAGTCTGCGAGAGAAATGCTGGTTACGGGGGACTATCTGACTGTCCGGATCGATTTTAAGCCATTTCCTGAAAAGCCGCCTCTATTTTTCTGGTTTCAGGCAGCTTCTATGAAAATCTTTGGCATCAATGAATTTGCAGCGAGATTCCCTAATATTATCTGTGGAATCGCTTCACTGGCATTGTTCTATTTCCTGGGAAGAAGGCTGTATGGACATCGGTTTGGCCTTTTGTGGATATTGACCTATGGCGCTGCCATTCTTCCATTTTTCTTTTTTAAATCTGGCATGATCGATCCATGGTTTAATCTGTTTACTTTCTCAGGAATAACCTGGTTCATTTTCTACATGGATCCGGATCGATTAAGCACAAGGATTTTAAATATTCTGTTGTCAGGATCCTTTTTTGGACTTGCAGTGTTGACAAAAGGACCCGTTGCCATGCTGGTTTTCCTGATTTGTTTTCTTGTATTTCTTTCGCTGAACCATTTTAGGCTGAATACCAAATTGCTTCATGTGGGGCTTTTCATTTGCGTATTTATTCTCTTTGGAGGAAGCTGGTTTCTTATACATATTTTGAATGGCAGCGTAGATCTGGTAAAGGACTTTATTGCTTATCAATTCCGATTGTTTTCAACGGGGAGTTCGGTACACAACGGGTTTTTCGGCTATCACCTTGTGGTTTTGCTTCTGGGGGTATTCCCTGCCTCCGTCATTGCCTTAAAAAGTTTCACAAAAAAGACTGAAAGCACGGAGTTGCAAAGACTTTACAGGCAATGGATGTATATCTTATTTTGGGTGGTGATTATCCTGTTTTCAATAGTCAAAACAAAGTTGATTCATTACAGTTCTCTGGCCTATTTCCCCCTGACTTTCTTAGCGGCCTGGGTATGGGAAAAATGGATTGACAGAAAAATTGAAATAGGAGGATGGCAGGTGATCCTTCTATTGGTAATTGCTCTTTTTCATGCGGCGCTTGCCATGGCTTTCCCGCTTTTGGCCAATCACCATGAATGGTTGCTTACCAAGAACTTCAACTTCCTGAATCCCTTCATAAATGCGGCACTTCAAAGGGATGTCCACTGGAGTGGATACGAATGGTTGATAGGGCCATTTTTGCTTCTGGGGGTAATCATAGCTTCTATCCAGATCCTTCGAAGGAATGCCAGAGGAATGCTGATCTTACATATTGTGGTCCTGTTATTTGTGACAGCTTCCCTGTATACGTTTACCGGGCGCATTGAAGGATATTCGCAAAGAGCCGCTATTAAGTTTTACAAAGGCTTGAAGGGGCAGGATGTCTACCTTACCACATTAGGATTTAAAAGCTATGCCCATTTGTTTTACTATGAAAAGCAACCAGGAGACCCCACAGGAAGTGTGGAAGAACTAATGGAAAATGAACTTGACCGCGATGCTTACTTTGTGGTCAGAGTAGATAAAATTGACAGGTACCTGGAGCGTTATCCAGGGCTGGAGGTATTGCATGAAACAGACGGCTACGTATTTACCATAAAGAGGGCAGGTATTCATCCGGATCCGTAATTTTGTGCTGTGTGCCATGGGCCGTGAGCCATAAGCCATCAGCTGAATGCCGGGTACCCAGAGCGAGAGTAACGTTGACTTTAAGACAAGGTTACTACTTTCCCGAAACGGCTGCTTTTATAGGCAGCTTCAATTATCCGGATCACATTTCTTGCCTGCTGCGGAGTGACGGCAAGGGGCGCTTCATAACGGATGGCCTCGTACACGTTGTCATAGAAAGCCATATAATTGCCCGGAATCGTCGGATAGGGTCCTTCCAGTCTGTGGCCATTGAAGTTGGAGTTAATGGTTCCCCAGGAACTTTCCGGTTCCTCTCCCCATGATTCCGAAAGGGGAGTGCTGCCAGATTTCAGTGCTTCCTCCTGTGGATCATCCCCCCACTTCAGATAACTGCCATCGGTCCCATGGAGTATAAACCGGGGACCCGCTTCTCTTACCAGGTAACTACTGCGAATCAAGCATTTAACATCCGGATAGTGTAAGAACAAGTCATAACTGTCATCGGTCTTTGCTCCCTCGCGCAACATCCGGCAGTCGCAAAACAGCCTGTCAGGCATCCCAAATAGATGTAAAGCCTGATCTATCAGGTGTGAACCAAGGTTATAAAGAGTTCCGGTTCCATTGGAATTATCCTTCCATGAATCCTTGATATAATTCCGGTAGCGGTCAAAGTGGGATTCGAAATCAACCAGGCGTCCCAACTTTCCATTTTCAATGATCTCCTGCACAGTTTGAAATGCCCCATCCCATCGCCTGTTATGGTATACGGTGAGGATTACTCCTTTATTTTCCGCAAGAAGAATCAGTTCGTCTGCCTGTTTTGATTTTAAAGTAAACGGTTTTTCCACTACTGCGTGTTTTCCAGCTTCGATGACCTTACTTGCCATATCAAAATGAAGGTGATCAGGGGTGTTTACAATGACCAGCTCAATCTCCTTATCATTCAAAATGGACTTGAAATCCCTTACAATCTCTGCTCCTGGATGTTTTCCTGCAGAATCATTCCGGTTTCTTTCAAGGATCTTGCTAATTTTAAATCCTGAATGCACTTCGAGCAGCGGACCATGAAAGACAACACCCGACATACCATAGGAACAAAGCGCAACGTTTATCTTTTGCATAGGAGGATGGTTAAATTCTACCAAAATTATAAAAAAGAGTGATCAATAGAACGTAATTGTGCAGACACCACACAGGCATATGCATTCCATGGGGACTCGATTAGATCTGGTTTTTCCAGGAATAGACGCTTTGGAATGTGATGAAATAGTGAAGCAGATCATGATGGAACTTGTCAGGATAGAAGCCATGCTATCTATTTATCAACACGATTCAGCCGTGTCACATATTAATAAAACGGCCCATGCCGGGGTGGTCGAACTTGATGCAGAATTACTATCCATTTTTCAGGATATTCTGCAATATCACGAAGATTCCGGGGGATATTTTGATATTACAATGAGACCGGTATTTACGTATTATCAAAATAAAGGAGGCGAGGATTCTCCTCTCCCGGATGAAGTTACCCGTATTATTGGGATGGATAAAATAGAGGTAGATAATAAGGGAATTCGATTTAAAGAGAAGGGTGTACAAGTGGATTTGGGTGGGTTCGGGAAAGGGTATGCTGTGAAAAAAGTACTTCAGATTCTGAAATCCAGGAGGATTGAGTGTACATTGCTCAGTTTTGGGGAAAGTCTTGTGAGTGGTATAGGGAAGCATCCTTTTGGGGATGCCTGGAAAATAAGTGTTCCTGTACATGAATCAGCAGAACCTGTCGAATTCACTCTGAAGGATGAAACACTATCAACCAGTGGAAATACTTTGAATAACCAAAAAAAGTTCACATCTTCGGGACATATTGTGAATCCTCTCACATTATTAATGAAAAGAGGTAACGGACTGGTAAGCGTAAAATCAGCTGATCCACTTAAGGCAGAGGTATTTTCAACCGCCTTATTTTGCGCGGGAGAGGTTCATTCCATAGAAATTCTGAAAAGCAATCCCGATTTGAAGGCTCAATGGCTGATGGGTGAAACAAATTTTTGAATTAACAAATGGAAACCGACAGAAGAAATTTTATCAAAGCTTTTTCAGCGATGGCAGCTGCAGGTATGTTCACAGCACAGATGCCCTGGCTAAAGGAATTAAATGCACAGGAACCCTTAAAACCGGTAAAGCTTGGGTTTATCGGTCCAGGTTCCCGGGGATCATTATTATTGTCCTACCTGATGGAAATACCAGGCTTGGATATTTCTTGCTTCTGTGATGATTATGAGCCTCATTTTGAGAGAGCAGGGAATTTATTGGGAGGCGCAACGGGTTACCGAGACTATAGGCGGATGCTTGAAAAAGAGGACCTGGATTGTGTTGTCATTGCCGTCCCTTTGCACAAACACAAAGAGATAACCGTGGCTTCACTTGATGCGGGATTGCATGTTTTTTGCGAAAAGGCCATGGCGCGAACCTATGAGGACTGCAATGAGATGGTATTAGCGCGCCAACGAAACAACCGGATTCTTTATATCGGGCATCAGCGGATTTTCAATGCCAGGATTCTTCAGGCTATCAAAGAGATTGAAGACGGTACCATCGGCAATGTGACTCAGATTAGGGCTTACTGGCACAGAAATAATGATTGGCGCAGACCAGTGCCGTCCCCCGACCTGGAAAGAAAAATAAATTGGCGGATGTACCATGAATATTCCCGTGGATTAATGACTGAGTTGGCCAGTCACCACTTGCAGGTTACCAACTGGGTATTGAAGGATGTCCCTGATTACGTGATGGGATCCGGGAGCATTAATTACTGGAATGACGGAAGGGAGGTATTCGACAATGTGAACCTCGTGTATCACTACCCTTCAGGAAGTCATGTGGTTTACGACTCCATGATCAGCAATAAGAAATATGGAATGGAAATCCAGGCCATGGGACCCAAAGGGACCATTGAAATGGAGACTGGTTATTTATTTAGTGAGCAACCGGCACCGGCTCCAGGTATCATTCAATTAATCAATGACATCGAGCATGACATTTTTGATGCTATTCCTATTGGTGGGGCCAGCTGGGTACCGGAAGATCCCTCAGAGGATAAAGGAACTTATTTACTCGACAAATTGTTAAAAACTGACGGCACGGGGATCGAAATGGAATCCTTTATTTCCGATGTGAGGAACAATCGGATTGATCCGTGGCTCACTCAACAAGGATTTCATGCAAGTATTGCCACGTTAATGGGATATGAAGCGATGATGAACCATAGAATAGAATACTGGCCTGAAGGATTGGCCATGTAAAATCATAAAATGTTATGTTTAAGGATACTACATTAACCGCCACCTCCAAAAAGCGCGAACTTATTATTTTTCTGATATGTTTTGTGGCTGCATTCATCTTAAATGTGATCGGCGTTCTTACCTATAATTCTCCCGGAAAAGAACTTTTTACACAAATTCATGTTGTCATTCTTATCACCCTGGTATTTTATGGAATTGTTATATTATTTAGGGTTCTTTATTACCTGATATCCCGTCTTTGGATCAGGAAGTAATCCTTATCCGAAAACCTTGTTTATGCTGGGTAGATAGCTCCTTTATCGTTAGTTCATTACCTTTGTAATTTAGATGTAGTTTGTAACCAGATGGGTGAGGTGAAGAATTTATTTGAAGGCGGAAAGAAACTGCCCTTAGTGGAGGAGTTTTATACCATCCAGGGAGAAGGGTACCACACTGGGAAAGCTGCATATTTTGTGAGGATCGGAGGATGTGACGTGGGATGTAGCTGGTGCGATACTAAATTCTCATGGAATCCAAATCTTCATCCGGTGGTTGCTGCAGAACAAATCCTGGAGCATGCGATAAATTATCCTGCTGCCGCAGTGGTTGTTACGGGTGGAGAACCACTGATGGTGAACATGGATTACCTTACAGAATTATTGAAAAAAAAGGGGATCGAGACGTATCTCGAAACCAGTGGTACGTATCCGTTAAGTGGAAAATGGAACTGGATTTGTCTATCTCCAAAGAAAAACGCACCACCGGAGCAAGAAATTTTTAACCACGCAGATGAACTGAAAGTAATAATCGAATCAAAAGAAGATCTCGGCTGGGCTTTAGAAAATAGTTCGAAAGTGCAGGAAAACTGTAAACTATTTCTCCAACCCGAATGGAGTCAAAGAAAAATCGTGCTTCCATTAATTATAGAATTTGTAAAAGAAAATCCACAATGGATGGTCTCGCTGCAATCCCATAAATACATGGGAATCCCTTAAGACCTTTTGAATGAAACATAGCTCGCTATTCATAATCCTTGTACTGGTTTCCTGGTCCTCCATAGCCCAGGACTACAGTTCAACCTCGAAAAAAGCTATTAAAAGATTTGAGGAGGCCCGTGCCTGTTACCAGGCTTTTAACAATGTTTGCTCTGAGGAACGGCTCTTGAAAGCCTTAAAAGCAGACGAAACCTTTGTGGAGGCATATCAAATGATAGCCCAGATCTGTTTTGACCAGGGACGCATTGATGAATCCATTGGATATTTTGCCAGAACGCTTGAGCTCGATCCCGACGGAAATCCGGATGGGTACCGGCTGCTGGCCGGACTTACCATATTGAAAGGTGATTACACCAGGGCCCTGGCGCTGATAGATACGTTTCTGGCATTTCCACCGGAAAGAGTAAAGATGCGGGAGCAGGGAGTAGCTTTAAGAGAGAATTGCCACTTTGCCATGGATGCGATCAAGCACCCGGTTCCCTTTCAACCTGAGAACCTTGGAGAAGCTGTTAACTCGGGGTACAGTGAATACTGGCCTTCGCTTTCGGTAGATGAACAAGTGCTAATATTCACAGTGATGTTGCCGGTTGGTCAAACAGGAGGAGATCAGTCCCAAGGCTTCCAGGAGGATTTCTACTATTCACTGCGGGATGGGAGCCGGTGGGAGGTTCGAAAAAATGCAGGCCCTCCATTGAATACTCCTGATAATGAAGGAGCCCATTCCATGACTGCTGATGGGAAAACTCTCTTTTTTACAGCTTGTAACCGAATTGATGGGTTAGGAATGTGTGATATTTATCAATCTGCCCTGGAGAATGGAAAATGGACACTACCCAGAAATATCGGGATCCCGGTGAATTCCGGATACAGTGAAAAACACCCCACCATTTCGGCGGATGGGCGCAGTCTCTATTTTACCTCCAACCGGCCCGGTGGATTGGGATCCTTTGATATCTGGAAATCTGTAAAAAATGGCGACACCTGGAGCAAACCGGTTAATCTGGGTGATTCGGTAAATACTCCAGGGCTGGAACAATCTCCATTTATCCATCCCGATCAGCGAAGCCTCTATTTTTCTTCAACGGGTTGGCCTGGTATGGGGCAGGGGGACCTTTTCATGGTGAGGCGGGATTTTGGCCTAAAATGGTCCGAACCAGTGAATTTGGGCTACCCCATAAATACCTATAATGATGAGATTGGCTTATCGGTGAATGCCGCGGGTGACAGGGCTTACTTTGCATCAGATCGTCTATCGGGAACAGATACTGACCTCTACACTTTTGAACTTCCCTCTGAGGTCAGACCCACACCGGTATCCTATATGAAAGGGCGGGTGTTTGATTCCCGGAATATGAAGGGTCTCCGAGCAGTTTTACAGCTCATTGACCTCGAAACCGAAGAAACTGTGATGGAGATTGAATCTAAGGCCGGGGAAGGCGACTACCTTATCTCGCTGCCTTCCGGTCGGGATTATGCCCTGAATGTATCTGCTGATGGTTACCTCTTCCACTCCGATCATTTCACCTTTTCCGGTTTACATAAAAGGCATGATCCGTTGCGCCGTGATATATCACTCGACAGGGTACAAGTGGGAAACAGCGTGGTTCTGAACAACATATTCTTTGAAACCAATTCGCATCAATTGTTGCCCGATTCGAAGGCTGAACTAAACAAGCTGTACGGTTTTCTTCTATTGAATCCGAACATTGTGGTGGAGATCGCCGGTCACACCGACAGTACCGGATCTTCAGAATATAATCAGAAGTTATCCGAAGAGAGGGCACAGGCTGTGGTGGATTTCCTGTATGACAAAGGGATCAGGATTGGGATGATGAAACCTGCAGGATACGGAGACACAGTACCTGTGGGCGAGAATTCAACAGCGGAGGGCAGAGCCTTAAACAGGAGAACTGAACTTAAAATCACTCAAATCCTTTCTAATACCCCGGAATGATGAGAGTACTGTTTGGAGAAATACCTGATTATTTCAAAGATAAATCAACCATGATTACCCAGGTGATGTTTGTCTCCATCTTTGCACTGGTATTCATTAATATCTATTCGCCCTTTAATGCTTCCTCTTGGTTTGAGGTAGGGAGGATTGAGTTCTTTTTTTACTCCAGTGCATTTATTCTTTCGGGTATGCTGGTCATTGTCCTGAGCAAACTGATTTTTGTCTTGCTGGCAAGACGGATAAAGGTCACGTACCTGGTTTTCGGGCTCTGGAACCTTATGGAAATTGTATTGCTTACGTCGGCTTACCTTGTGGTCGACATTATTTTGCTAAAATCGGGGGCAGAATTAGTGGAGCGGTTTACAAGTCTGCTTTTTATCACGCTGTTGGTGCTTGCCATTCCCTACTCATTATCCTGGCTGTGGCTTTCCCTGAAGGATAAGCGAACCAAATTGGAGAACCTTATAGAAAACACTTCGCTGGAATTCAAGGAGAAAAAAATGATCAGTTTCCGCGATGAAGCAGAAAAGTTGCGTTTCTCAATTAATTCAAGGGACATCCTGTTTATTGAATCTACTGATAACTATGTGACTGTTCAAACCATCGAAAAAGGCAAAATAAAAAAGATCATGCTCCGAAACACTATGAAACGGCTGGAAAAAGAGCTGGAAGGAACCCTGATTCAGCGTTGCCACAGATCCTATATGGTTAATTTCGAAAATATTAAGTTGGTTAAGCTGATCAGCACCAATCTTTACATCTACATGGATTTCACTGAAGAGATCCGGATTCCTGTATCACGGACCTACGCCGAGCATGTGCATGAGTTTTTAAACCGGGTATCCCTCTAACCAAAGATATTTTAAAACAGCTTTTACAATCTGAGGCTCCTTTAATTATATATTCGGTCTTTACTCTAAGAAAATTCCTTCAATGAAACAACGACAATCTCGGATCGCTTTACAGATATTCACATGCATCGTCCTCTCAGGGAGTAGTCTGTTCGGACAGAATACGGATCGGGAGGAGAGCTCCCAGGGATATCAGTTTACTATTCAGGAAAGTATCATGGCCACACCTGTGAAGGATCAACACAGGTCTGGTACTTGTTGGAGTTATGCCTCAGCCAGCTTCATCGAATCGGAATTGTTAAGAACAGGAAAAGGGGAATTTGACCTTTCAGAAATGTTCTTTGTTCGAAAAGCCTATGAACTTAAGGCTGAAAAATATGTTCGGTTGCACGGGAAGATCAACTTCTCGAGCGGAGGATTGACCATGGATGTGATGCACCTCTGGAAGGAATATGGAATGGTTCCAAATAAGATCTATACGGGCTTAACCCAAGGCGATTCATTGCCTGTACATGGCGAAATGGATGCAGTTCTAAAGGGATATATTGACCAGGTAATAACGAACCGCAATCGAACCCTGTCACCTGTCTGGAAAATTGGATTTGAGGGTATCCTTGACGCTTATCTGGGAAAAGTGCCGGATAAGTTCCTGTTCCAGGGGAAATCTTATACCCCAAGATCTTTTGCAGATGGATTGGGACTCAATCCCGATGATTATGTGACCATTGGCTCTTACACACATCATCCATTCTATGAAAAATTCATTCTGGAGATCCCGGATAACTGGATATGGGGTTCAGTACTAAATGTGCCATTGAACGACATGATGGCAGTGCTCGATGGTGCATTAACGCACGGGTATACGGTATGTTGGGATGCGGATGTCGGGGAGAAAAGCTATGATTGGAAAAGGGGAATAGCATTAATGCCTTCCACAGAAATAAAAGACCTGAGTGGACTGGAAAGGGCCAGGTGGGATACGCTTTCTGAACAGGAACAACAAGCGCTGTTTTATGATTTCTCTGCTCCCAAAAAGGAGAAATTTATTACCCAGGAAATTCGGCAGGAAATGTTTGACAATTATCAAACCACCGACGACCACCTGATGCATATTACAGGTACTGCCATAGATCAGCTTGGCAATAAGTACTACCTTGTGAAGAATTCGTGGGGCACTGGTAACCATATCTATAAAGGATACCACTACGTTTCGGAAGCATATATGAGAGCCAAGACCATCTCATTGACAATCCACAAGGAAGCATTACCCGAATCAATATCCAATAAATTAGGATTGTAGCTCAGTCAGCGCATTTACTTCTGTTGATAATTTGTTTTTGCGGGTCATCTCTTCCGTATAACTTTGTATCAATTGCGCACCCACAGACGAAAGCATTTCGTGAGCGATGAGAAATAACCTGCTGCAGATTACTGTTCTATCTTTATTATTTATATTATTTAGCGGTTCCCAAGCAGGCAAACTGGCCCATTATCCCGAGGTATTACCTGCTTTCCCCGAGTACCCCCTTTTTCTAAATGTCGATTCCGGTTGGGTCGATTCAGTAATGGGCAACCTCTCCCTGGAAGAGCGTATAGCTCAGATGATTATGATCTATGCATACTCCAATCAAGGTTTGGAGCATGAGAATTCCGTCATCAGGCAGATATCCAGGTATAAGGTGGGTGGAATCCTGTTTTTCCAGGGCGAACCCGGAAAACAGGCCAGACTTACCAATCGGTTTCAGGAGGCATCTGAAGTACCTCTGTTAATTGCCCTTGACGGGGAGAACGGATTGGGGATGAGACTGGACCAGACCATCACCTATCCTCCTGCAATGACTCTGGGCGCTGTGACAGACAACAGCCTGATTTACAAAATGGGTAATCAAATCGCTGATCAGTTCAAGAGACTGGGTGTCCACATGAACCTTGCACCGGTAGCGGATATCAACAACAATCCTTCGAATCCGGTCATCGGAACCCGGTCCTTTGGCGAAGAACGGGAGAATGTGGCCAACAAAGTGATTGCCCTAATGAAAGGCATGCAAGATCATGGATTGCTTGTCGCAGCAAAGCATTTTCCAGGTCATGGCGACACAGATACGGATTCACACCAAACGCTCCCTGTGATTCAACACGAGATGAACCGTCTCGATTCCATCGAACTTTACCCATTTCGTAAGGCCATCCAGAGGGGGCTGACCGGGATCATGGTGGCTCACCTCCGGGTACCGAGCCTTGATCAAAGGGAGAACCGGGCGACAACTCTTTCCAAACCCGCCATTACAGGCCTCCTCAAGGAACAAATGGATTTCAGAGGATTGATTATGACCGATGCACTTAATATGAAAGGTTTGAGTAATTTCTTTGAACCTGGTGTACGGGAAGTGGAAGCAGTGAAAGCCGGGAATGATATCTTATTAATGCCTTCCGATGTTGGAAAGGCCATAGCTGCAGTGAAAAGGGCTGTTCGTAAAGGAGAGATCGCTGAAGATGAGATCAATGAAAGCTGTCGTAAAATCCTTCAAGCCAAACACTGGGTCGGGTTAGACCATGCAGGGCCGGTTAGAACAGATTCGTTACTGGAAGCATTAAATGACCAAAAGTATGTAGGTCTGATCAATGAGCTAGCAGGCAGGTCACTGACTTTGGTAAGGAACAGGGAAAATATACTTCCTCTCTCCGATCTGCCATCCATTAAATTAGCCACTGTCACCATCGGCAAGCGGGGAAACATGGATTTTCGAAAAACCTCTGACCTTTACCTTGAAGGTTCGCACCATTTTCTTTCAGCCGAAGCAGATAGTTCTGCCAGAGCAAAATTGCTAACAACCTTAAAGAAGTACAATACTTTGGTAATCAATGTGGTGAACACCAGTTCCCGGGCTTCAAAAGGATATGGGATCAGCGATGGTACTGTCCGATTTATTCAACAGCTGGATACTACCTCAAATCTGATATTAAATGTGGCAGGGTATCCAGGTGCACTGACCCGATTTACCAACCTTGATCACCTGGATGCCATTATACTGTCGTACAAGGATGACCCGCTTTACCAGGCACTGACCGCCCAGGGCATCTTTGGAGGCATTGCTTTTTCAGGCGCTCTTCCGGTTTCAATAGAAGGATTTGTTTCGGTCGGGGAAGGTATTACCACTGGCCCGGCAACCCGGTTGGGCTATGCATCACCAGTGGAAGTGGGCATCAACATGGATACCCTAAAAAAAATGGAGCGTGTCATCCAGGAGGCTATATTCAAGAAAGCCATTCCAGGATGTCAGCTACTTGTGGCCCGAAGGGGGAAAGTAGTCTGGCACAAAGCATATGGTTACCATACTTACCGGAAAAAGAGGCCCGTACAACTCACCGATTTATATGATCTGGCATCCATTACCAAGATTGCCGCCACTACAGCTGCACTTATGCGGCTTCGTGATTTAGGAAAATTTCATGAAGATTCTCTGCTGGGTGCGTATTCTACCATTCCTGACAGCAGCAACAAGGCAGATCTTTTGATCAGTGATGTGCTCACGCATCAGTCGGGTATGATTGCCTGGATACCGTTTTATTATAACACACTTGAACCGCTCGACACCTCACAGAGTCTTATAAGCAGCAACTGGTCCGCAACCTATCCACTTCAAATTGGTGATGGAGCTTATGCTAACCGCAATGTAAGGTATGTGGACAGTGTGTATGAGAAAACATATTCACCAGGTTTTCCCACCCACGTAGCTGATGATTTTTATTTAAGAAAAGACTATAAAGACTCCATATTCAAATGGATTTACAATTCTGATCTGGTTTCCAGAGAATATCGCTACAGTGGTCTTGGATTTTATATGTTTCACCAGATCATTGAAGCAGTCTCAGATACGTTGCTGTATCCTTATGTGTGGCATAATTTCTATTCTCCGCTGGGAGCACAAACCCTGGGGTACAATCCCTTAAGCCGTTTTAAAAGGGATAGGATCGTTCCAACTGAAAACGATCTCTTTTACCGACGGCAATTACTGCAGGGGTATGTCCATGATATGGGTGCGGCCATGCTTGGAGGGATTTCAGGAAATGCAGGGCTTTTTTCCTGTGCAAATGACCTTGCAAAGATGATGCAGATGTTCCTGAACAGAGGCCAATACGGTGGGCGAAGGTACATTGATTCTGGGACTCTGGCCCTTTATACTTCGTGCTATAACTGCGACGAAAATAACCGGAGGGGACTGGGTTTCGACAAACCAGTAACGGAAGAGCAAGGTGAAGGACCAGCGTGCGAAGGTGCTTCTTCTCTTAGTTATGGGCATTCGGGCTTCACAGGAAATCTTGTATGGGTTGATCCTGCCTATGATTTGGTCTATATATTTCTTTCAAACCGGGTCCATCCAAACCAGGCCAACAACAAGTTGATTGATATGAATGTAAGGACCGCTGTTCAGCAGGTAATCTACGATGCCATGGAAGATTGATTCATTTTTATCAAGGCCGTTTATAGGACACAAAATCCAAGAATACTATAATGAAACCTACACACATTGAGCACATTGGGATAGCCGTAGCAAACCTGGATGAGTCTATTGATTATTTTGAGAAGGTACTCGGCTTACATTGTTACGCTATTGAAGAGGTGACGGATCAGAAAGTGAGGACAGCATTCTTCAGAGTGGGTGATTCGAAAATTGAATTATTGGAGAGCACCGATCAAGGGGGGGCTATTGGAAAATTTTTAGAAAAAAAAGGACCAGGGATCCACCATATAGCATTTGCCGTAGATAATGTCTCACAGTCTCTGAAACATGCCTCTGATCAAGGTATCAGGCTTATCGATAAATTCCCCAGGCAGGGAGCAGAGGGATTGCAAATCGGTTTTTTGCATCCGAAATCTACTTTTGGAGTTTTGACAGAATTTTGTGGAAAGGAATAAGATGGCAAGCCTTTTTCCGATTATTGCTATGTAACATAGGTCCTTCAGAAATAAGGTGGGAAAGAGGAGTTACTTTTGTTTAAGTTCCAATTCACCTGCGTATGAATCAAATTGCTGCCGCCGGAAATAAAGGAGAGAGAATCCGGTCCGATTGCTATATAACTCTCAAAATCAAAAAAAAAGGGGGCATTTCAATTGAGCTGAACAGCAAGGTTGAGTCTATGTATGGGAGGCAGATCAGGCAACAGGTAAAAGATGTACTTGAAGCTCTCGGGGTGCTTCATGCCTCTCTCCAGGTTGTAGATACCGGAGCCCTGCCTTTTGTAATTGGAGCGCGTATTGAGGCAGCTGTAAAACAGTTGATACCCTCTTCCAGTTCCTGGTTACCTCCCCTGATCCCTCAAAATCAGACTAAAAGCAAGAAAGGCCGAATCAGGTTCTCCAGGCTTTACCTTCCCGGCAACAATCCGGGCATGATGCTGAATGCCGGTATTCATCGGCCCAATGGAATTATTCTCGATCTGGAGGATTCTGTGGCGCCTCAAAAGAAAAGTGAAGCCAGATTGCTGGTGAGGAATGCATTGAGACAAGTCGATTTTTATGGAGCTGAGCGCATGGTGAGAATTAATCAGCTTCCAGCCGGATTAGCTGACCTTGAGGATATAGTGCCTCACTATGTGAATCTTATTCTTATTCCCAAATGCGAACATGCCAGTCAGGTTACCCAGGTTGAGGAGCGTACTAAATCTATTCTTAAGGGGTATAACCAGGATAGAGAAATCTTCTTTATGCCACTTATTGAGAGCTGTCTTGGTATAGAGAATGCATTTCAGATTGCTCAATCTTCAGGCAGAGTGGCAGGCATGGCCATCGGATTGGAGGATTATACGGCCGATCTCGGGGTAAGACGCACAACCCGGGGGGATGAATCTCTTTATGCCAGAACAAGGCTGGTAAATGCCTGTAAGGCAGCTGGGATTCAACCCATCGATTCGGTATATTCCGATGTGGCCAATATGGAGGGACTGAAAGAAGATGTGCATCGGTCTAAGTCTTTAGGATTCGAAGGGATGGGTTGTATTCACCCTGGGCAGGTTCAAGTGATCCAGAAAGGATATTGCCCTGATGAGGACGAAATTGCCAGGGCTGAGAAAATAATTAAAGCGTATAAAGAGGCTGAATCCAGAGGGTTGGGTGTAATCTCCCTGGGAACCAGGATGATTGATCCTCCGGTGGTCAGGAGAGCCCAGAAAACAATATCCCTGGCAATCCTTTTTGGAGTTAGGGAACAATCTGATTTGTAGAGATATGGCCAATATTACCAATGCAGCGGACAGGGAAATCGTAAGCGAGATTAACGGGGAACCCGTTGTCCCATACATGGGGGTGGGAAAATTCAAACCAGTAGGTCGAAAATACGGGCCTCCCATTGTCAGTTGCAGCGATTTTCCTGCCAACGGGGACAAGCGGGTAACAAATTTGTCTGAAGCCCTGGAGCGATCGGGTCTGAAGGATGGGATGACAATTTCAACCCATCACCATTTCCGGAATGGCGATTTCCTTGCTAATCAAGTATTTGATCTTGCTCATGAAATGGGTGTCAGGGGATTGAGATGGTTTCCATCAGCCTCTTTTCCCTGCCATGCATACCTCATTAAGTATCTTGAGGATGGAACCATAGAACGCATCGAGGGAAGCATGAACGGGCCTCTTGGGAAATTTGTGTCTGAAGGAGGCATGAAAGGGACCGGTGTACTCCGTTCTCATGGGGGAAGGTACCAGGCGGTACAGGATGGAGAAGTAAAAATCGATATCGCGGTAATCGGAGCCCCGGCTGCAGATCCTTTTGGAAATGCAAATGGATTATCAGGTGATTCGGCATGCGGATCACTCGGATTTGCCCTTGCCGACTCTCAATATGCAGAAAAAGTAATAGTGGTCACTGATCATCCTGTGGAATTCCCATGCTATCCCTGGCAGATACAAGGAATCCATGTGGATTACGTGGTACAGGTAGCAAAGCTGGGAGACCCGGATAAAATCGTTTCGGGAACCACCCGGGTGACAAGATCGCCAGACAGGTTATTCCTGGCAAATATGACTGCAAAGTTCTGTGAAGTGACCGGGATCATCAGGGATGGTTTCAGTTTCCAGTCAGGTGCAGGTGGCACCTCTCTGGCAGTGGGTGAATATTTTAAATCCAAAATAAGGGAGAGGAACATTCGTGCGAGGTTCGCACGAGGCGGTAGCAATACCTACCTGGTATCCATGCTGGAAGAAGGACTTATAGACTATATTCTTGATGGACAGGCGTTTGACAAGGAGGGAGTGCGATCCATGAGGGAGAACAGCGGACACCTTCGGACCAGTCCGTTCACCAGCTACAACTATCATGGAAAAGGCAATATTGCCGGAATGGTGGATGTGGTAATTCTTGGTGCCACAGAAGTGGATCTTGAGTTCAATGCCAATGTGGTCACCCATTCCGATGGTTATATGTTACATGGCATTGGAGGATGGCAGAATTGTCTTTTCTCCAAGACCGTAATTCTACCCATTCCTCTGTTTAGGGACAGACTTCCTGTGGTAAAAGAGCGTGTTACAACCCTGTGCGGACCTGGTGAGTTGATTGATGTCATTATCACGGAACGTGGGATAGCCATAAATCCACGAAGAACCGATCTCATCAAGCTTTCTAAGAATAGCAACCTACCCATTAAAACCATAGAACAATTAAAATCCGAAGCCGACAGGATATGTGGAATCCCCGATCCTCCGGAGCTTGAGGAGAGGGTGGTAGCCGCAATTAAATGGGTAGATGGTACGGTCATGGATGTGGTCCGTCAGGTCAGTGGCCACTCCCTAAAAGCAGAAGAAGGGCCCAGTACCAGGAAAAGAATTTAATTCTCCTCCATCCACTCACATTCAATGGTGAAGATGTTTATTTTATGCTGCATCAATACCGATGTAGATCCATGTTGGGTCCACTTACCCTTATCCACCACCTTAATAACCTCCACGTGGTAGATTATTGGCTCTGCATTATTGAATTCGACATATCCGTTGTCATCGGTAAGTCCGAAGAAAACTGATTCTGCAAGAGTATCCTTTTCCTCGTTCGCATAAAATACCCATACGGAACTGCTTGGAAGCGGTCTGGTGCCAGAATCATCATACACCTCAAAACCCAGGATTGTGGGTTCAAAAATAGTGATTGGCTGACTGATGAAGTTTTTTCCAGATTCATTGAACGCATTTAGTTTAACTTCGCGAATGCCCGGCTCCTTATAAATATGGACGGGGTTTTCTTTATCTGATGTTTCGTTGTCTCCGAATTCCCATTGATACGATTGCGCTCTGGCCGACTCGTTAAAAAACCAAATTGTGTCACCTGCTTCGGTATTATCCGTTGGATAATAATTAAAATCAGGTTTAGGCAGTCTTTCGCACGAGAGGAGGATGAGAAATAAGATGCTCAGCGTTACAGATTGATACGAAGATCGCTTTAGAAATCTGGGTTTCATCACGTTATCATTCTACCACTAGAATTGAGGAGCAATTTACACCAATCGGGGTCATTTATCAAATATTATAGAGCTTATGACCGACCTCTTTTTTATATCTTACGTGCAACATTCCAATTAATCTTTCGTCATTGTGGCAAATAAAGGCAGATCCGAAAAATACAGTCCAAGACATCAAAAATTAATCGAGGAATGTAAACGTGGAGATCAAAAGGCATTATTTGAGTTGTACGGTTTGTATCATCTGGCCATGTACAACACCTCCCTGAGAATAGTCAGGAATCCTGATGACGCAGAGGATGTTATGCAGGAGGCGTTCTTGAAAGCATTTGCAAAATTGAAAACCTACAGGGGAGAAGTTAGTTTCGGGGCCTGGCTCAAGAGGATTGTGATTAACAAATCGTTGGATTTCCTTAGGATCAAAAAAGAACAAATTTCCCTGGATGACGTTGGAGAACAGGAAGAAATAGCTGATGACTTTCCTGATAAAATGGAATTGACCTATCGGGTTGAAGCAGTTAAAGACGCCATTTCTGCCCTTCCAGAGGGTTACAGGATCGTTCTTTCTCTTATACTGCTGGAAGGATATGACCATGAAGAGGTATCCAAAATCCTGAACATATCCAATGCCACATCCAGAACTCAATACCATAGGGCAAAGAAGAGATTGATTGAACTATTAAAAGAGCCAAATGAGGACCATGAAAGATCTTGAAGAATATATGAAAGAACATCGGCTGCTGTTTGATTCCGATCATCCGCGTGAGGGGCATGAGAATCGTTTCAGGCAAAAGATGGAAAGACAACCTGCACGTAAGATAAACTTCAGGCATGCCTTGCAAATAGCAGCTTCCCTGGCCATAATCATCACTTCGGGCCTGGTCATAGTTACACTGAATAAAAGCGGAGATAAAATGGCTCAAAAAGAAATTCCTGCGGCCGTAATGGAAGCAGAAATATATTATACTTCACAGGCCAATGACAAGTACGACCAGATCAGGGAATTTAGTTTCGATAGTTCGGAAGAGAAGGTGGTCCTCTTGGATGAACTTAAAGACCTGGATGCATACCATCAACAATTGATAACCGATTTGGTTGCCCATCCGAACGATGATCGTGTGATCAGTGCTTTAATCCGGCATTACCAGATCAAACTTGAAATAATGGATCAAATAATTATACAGCTGAATCAAATTAAATCAGAAACCTCAGGAAATTATGAAAATGAAAGTATTTAAATCGGGAAATTTGCTCCTGTCCTCGCTTTTATTTATTGCACTAAGCAATACTTTATGCGCCCAGGACGCGAAAAAGGATTACTCCGAAACATACAATGTGACAAAAGGAGTTACATTATCGGCAGATACCAGGTACTCTGATATTGAGCTCCTGACCTGGGATAAGAGTGAAGTGGAGATATTTGCTGAGATTTTGGTGGAAGCCTCCTCAAAAAGTAAAGCTGATGAGGCATTGAAAAAGATCAATGTTTATATGGGAAAATCAGGAAATATAATTTCGCTTAAGACTGAAATGGAGAACGGATGGTCACGGAAGGTGAAAACGGAAATTAATATTACTGTCAAAGCGCCAGCCTATGTCAACCTTGAAATGGAAAACTCCTATGGAGATCTGTTTATTCAGGAAATTGCTGGTCTTGTTTTGCTTGACCTGAAATATAGTAATTTAAAGGCTGGGAAACTTTCAAGAGGAAATGAGAAGCCCTATAACCGGTTGAAATTGGCCTATTCCGATGTGACAATCGATGATGCCGGATGGATGGATATGGAAATGGCTTACTCTGACGCAGAAATCAATTCCTCTAAGATGCTGTCTGTGCATAGCAAATATTCCAAACTTACCGGTGAGAAGGCCGGAGGAATCGTTACCGAAGGTGCTTATGACAAGTATTTCTTAGATGAAGTGGATAGTTTTGTGGCTGAATTAAAATACTCAGGAATTAAATTTGGTGTGTTACACAAAACACTCAATGTGCAGTCGGCATACACCAATGCTAAAATCACAAAGCTTACTAAAGGTTTTGATGACATCGATGCATCACTCTCTTACGGCAATGTGTATATAGATGTGGAAGAGGGTGCATCCTTCAAAATTGAAAGTGAAGCCAAGTATGGAAAAGTCGACATCAATTCTGATGGGAAACTTAGCAAATCCAAAGAAGGGAACTCCATGAAGGTATGGGGCTCGGTAGGTTCCGGCAGTAAATCTACCGTGAAGCTATTGACCAAATATGGGAACATAGATATTGAATAACTATAGTACAATTGCTCGTACAATCCCGGAATTTTTTTAATTTCGGGATTGTTGCTTTTAAAACCAATCCTGCCTCGAAATGAATACCCGGGCCCTGTTTCCGCTCTTCTCAACCCTGCTGATAATGTGCATCGCATGTGATTTCCGGGTCGAAAAGAGAGGGACCATTGATCACGAAAGAATTGCCTATGACTATGCGCTTGTGCTTCATGGGGGAGCTGGTTCAATGAACTTTGAATCCTTCCCCGTAACCTTCCGGAAAATGTATAAGTACTCCCTGGACAGTGCCCTTCAGCTCGGTCTGGATGTCCTGAAAGGAGGAGGTGCAAGCATTGATGCGGTGGAGACTGTAATTCGTTGCATGGAGAACGATACTTTGTTTAATGCGGGTAAAGGAGCCGTTTTTACAAGCGAGGGTAAGAATGAGCTGGATGCTTCAATTATGACCGGAGAGGAGCTTAATGCAGGTGCAGTAGCGGGAGTTACCAATATAAAAAATCCGATTTCAGCTGCCAGGGCAGTCATGGAAAAATCACCACACGTGATGTTGGCCGGAGATGGGGCTTCAATTTTCGCCCGGGATGCGGGGCTTGAGATAGTGGAACCAGGATATTTCTTTACGAAAAAACGATTTGAATCATTGCAGCGATCCCGTGAAAATGAACCACATGGAACAGTGGGTTGTGTGGCCCTGGATCGAAAGGGTAATTTGTGTGCCGGAACCTCCACAGGAGGGATAACCAATAAGAAACATGGACGCATTGGTGATTCTCCTGTCATTGGAGCAGGGACCTATGCCAACAATCAGACATGCGGTGTTTCAGCTACCGGCCAGGGGGAATACTTTATCCGCCTGGCAGTGGCGCATGATATCTCTGCGTTAATGGAGTACCGGGGCATGGATGTGGAGTCGGCTGCCAGACTGGTAGTCGAAAAGAAGCTGGTTGAGGCTGGCGGAGAAGGGGGAGTCGTTTGTTTGGACAAGTTTGGAAAAGCTGCTATGGTAACGAACACATCGGGTATGTTTCGTGCATATGGTAACTCTGCCGGAGACCGTTTAGTTGCCATTTTCAGGGAGGAATAGCCGGATCACTTTCCATCCTCATGCCCCATTGCCTCCAGGTTAAGATTTACTCATCTTTGCCTTAAACGATTGATAA
>CAZCQL010000001.1:29973-52256 GCA_964500835.1 uncultured Bacteroides sp. | reverse complement strand
TGCCCCATTGCCTCCAGGTTAAGATTTACTCATCTTTGCCTTAAACGATTGATAAGTCATAAAATCGGCATGATGAACGATAGTTGCTTCTGTGGTTCTTTTACTCATATCTCCTTCGCCCGCATGTACTGCAATGATGTGACAAACTTCAGGTGGAATACCAAAGTTTTCTGCAAGGGAGACACCAGAAAAAGGATGCCGAAGGAGTTTCCCATAGGTACCCTGGATTGCATTCCCTTGCTCATCAAGAATGTACTCTAGAAGCTTCCCCACATCGGCCAGAATCGCTCCCGAAATGAGCACGTCCATATTTACAGGCAGTTCCTTCCCAAAGAATTCGATGATTTTATTCCCGCTTTCCCGGGCTATATGTACCACGGCTCGCTTGTGGTCCATAAAGGACACCTTTAATTCGGGGCCGCATAGCAAAGTGAAGGGTATTCGGTCAAGGTCTTCAGGTGTCAGCATACTTTTTTCAAGAGCAGATTCCCATACTTTTGCTGTATTTAGCCGGAGATCCGCTTCCTGGATCCATTCAATTTCTGGCCACATTTTCCGAACCGCCGGATCTATAGTTTTCATTGGAGAGGATTAAAGATTTTTAATAATTGCATCTGTCATTTGTCTGGTGGAGGCTGCGCCTTTTTCCAATACATCGGGTTTGCCTGCCAGCTTCCACATATCGTAGGTGCGGATTTCCCCGTCAAGAATCACCTGTGCAATGGACTTTCTAATGCGACTGGCAATTTTATCCTCCTCTATATGATCAAGCATCATACACGCTGATTCTATCATGGCAATCGGATTTACAATACTTACAGGGTAATCGGCATACTTCGGGGCCGAGCCGTGGGTAGGTTCAAAAACAGAGACAGATTCACCGAGGTTTGCACTGCATGCAAATCCCAATCCCCCGATCAATCCTGCAAATCCGTCTGAAACGATGTCTCCAAACATATTTCCGGCGACAATTACTCCGTAGATTTCGGGATTTTTTGTAAGCCACATCATCTGTGCATCAATGTTGTTATTCCATAATTCAATCTCAGGGAAATCAGCTGCTTGCATCTCCAGGGCCATTTTGTACATCATGCCCGAAGTCTCTCTGATTACATTAGGTTTCTCGCAGACTGTCACACTATTGTAGTTGAAATTGCGCGCATGATCGAAGGCAGCATGCAGGATCCGCCAGGTGGCTTTCATAGTAAATATCCTGGCAGAAACAGAAAGTTCCTCGACAGGTACATTTCCAAAGTTTTGCCCGAATTTCGGATGTGTTGCCAACCCCTGGTATACAATATCCGGCGGGTTGGTCCACTCCACACCACCATACAGACCTTCTGTGTTCTGCCTGAATATGGCCACATTAATTTCCGGTTCTTCAATCGTGTTATCCCGCCCCCGGCGTATAAAGTTGAGTGGATTCCCTTTGTAAGTCCTGCACGGCCTGATACATACATCCAGGTTAAAATGTTGTCTCAATCCTACGATCGGGCTTGTGTATACGAGTCCCTCTGCTTTAAGGGAATCATCCAGTTCAGCATCGGCAGCATCCTTGGGTTTGCTGGTAATTGCCCCAAAAAGGCCTATTTTATGCTGCTCTAGCAGGGCTATGGTACGGTCCGGCAGAGGATTTCCTTCCTTTATCCAATATTTCCACCCAATATCACCCTCCACATAGCTGGCTTCCAGTCCAGCTGCATCAAGGACCCGGATAGTCTCCTCAAGGACAATCCTCCCAATCCCGTCACCGGGAAGCGCAACAACGGTTCGTTTCGGCATGTTCATAAACAGGTAAGAGTGCAGATTCAGAATTGTTATATTTGTTAAATGTAGAGTTTTAATTAGTCTCAAGAATTGTTATTTATCATATTTGAGGCAAAACTATTGCATAACATAAAGCCATACAATTCAATCCATAAATGCAAAAGATAACTGAGCTCCAGCCATTTGAGGTATGGGCTTATTTTAATGAAATCCTTGCCATTCCAAGAGTCTCCAAAAAGGAAGAGAAAATCATCGCATATCTGGAGAAATTTGCAAAGGAGCATCATCTGTCTTATAAAAAGGACAGGGTAGGAAACCTGCTGATTTCCAAGCCGGCTTCTGAAGGGTTCGAGACAAGAAAAGGTGTGATCCTTCAGTCTCATGTGGATATGGTAGGAGAGAAGCATGCGGGGGCAGATCATAATTTTAACACGGATCCCATTCAAGCTTATGTGGAGGATGGATGGGTCAGGGCGAGAGGAACTACCCTCGGAGCAGATGACAGCATTGGGGTTGCAGCCTCGCAGGCCATCCTGGCTTCAGATGAAATCAAGCACGGACCTCTGGAATGCCTTTTTACCGTGGATGAAGAGAGCGGAATGACAGGTGCTTTAGGATTGCAACCAGGCTTGTTACAGGGAACAGTGTTATTAAATCTGGACTCAGAAGATGAAGGAGAGATTTTCATTGGCTGTGCCGGTGGCATTGATACAGTAGCCACATACAGGTACAAGAAGAAAAGGGTAAAGCGAAACAACATGGCTCTTCGGGTCATGGTTGGTGGGTTGCAAGGAGGGCATTCAGGCGATGAAATTCATAAAGGATTTGGGAATTCCATTAAGATACTGAACCGTTTTTTGTGGAATGCCGACCAACAATTTAAAATCAGGTTGTCATGCATGGAAGGGGGGAAAGCCAGAAATGCTATACCCAGAGAGGCTTCGGCAGTATTTACACTGCCGCCAAAAAGCTTGGAATTAATCCGGGTATATTTCGGATCATTTGTACACATTATAAAATCTGAACTCGAAAGGGTGGAACCGGATTTTCACATGGAACTGGAGTTTACCGAACTACCGGAATATGGAATGAATAGAAAGCAGCAAAGAATGCTTTTCAATTCGCTCTACATTTGCCCTCATGGTGTGGTTAGCATGAGCCAGGAGATCAAAGGATTGGTTGAAACTTCCACAAACCTGGCATCTGTCCACAGTGTGGGTGATGATACAGTTGAGATAATCACAAGTCAGCGCAGCAGTGTGGAGTCGGCAAAACAGGATATCGCCGACCGGATGGCATCCCTGTTCAAGCTTATGGGAGCCAAGGTTCATCACTCAGATGGTTATCCGGGTTGGCAACCCAATATGTCCTCAGAAATATTAAAAATCTCTGAAAGAGTATACGCAGGCCTCTTAAAGGAATCGCCCCGGGTAAAGGCAATCCATGCCGGGTTAGAATGCGGATTGTTTCTTCAGAAATACCCGGATTTGGATATGATATCTTTCGGCCCAACAATCAAGGGCGCCCATACACCGGAAGAGCGGATCAGGATTGATACGGTTGAAAAATTCTGGAACTTCCTTGTCACATTGTTGGAAAAAATTCCGGAAGGGCCAGTTAGTCCTCACAAGTTATAGAACAGGTTCGAAATCGGCTTTTGAAACTCCACATACCGGGCAGCACCAATCTTCGGGTATATCCTCAAATGCTGTCCCAGGGGCAATACCGCTGTCCGGATCCCCTTCCTCCGGATCATAAAAGAAACCACATACGGTGCACTGGTATTTTTGCATTATTCGATCCTGGTTTTATATAACAGAACCAGGATACCTCCTGTAACGACCTCGCCGGTATTTGGATCTAATTCTGAACCATTCAGGCTGTGGGGGATCAGGTATACAGCCAGCATGACCAGCGAAGCCCCAATGGCCAACCACCTGCCGTATGATTTATTTCTCAGGAACCAGGCAGCCAGAAATGCAATTAAGGCGAATAAAACCTTGTTATCCGTAAGGTCTTCACCGAAGGGCCATCCGGTCCAGAACTGGCCGAATGAGTACTTTTGGACAATGGGCCCCAGGATAAACCCTCCAATGAACAGGAAGATCATCGTAATGCCCACATATTTCTTGTAAACAGGCATATTGGCGAATGCAAAAAAGATAGTTGCAGTGGACCAGATGACTGTCAGAACCATCATTAATATATGGGGGATCAGGGCCCAGGCTGGGACAGATGCCTTGAATCGGACAACTACATTTTCATCATCACCAAGTTCGATGATTTGGCCATCTGCCAATAATTCCAGATGATATTCCAGCTTTCCGGCAGGAGGTTGATGGGGTAATGAGGTTGCAAGGATTCCGTCTGTGCGAACCAGTTGAAGGGACTGCCATGGATTGTCAGTGGGAAATATTCGCCATATAATAGTACCTTCGAATTGCTCGGGTAACTCCAACTCCACCAGACAATCTGTCTCTCCGCCATGAGAGCGGGGAAGCGCAAATTTATAGTCAGCACCATTGTGTGAAATCTTATAAACCTTTTCATATGTTGGCCCGGTAATCCTTTGGTATGCCATGATTCCTAAAGATATTACCACAGCTAAAATCCAAAATACAACTTTCTTGCTCATCAGTTATTAATTTTAAGTTTATTCCTATTTTTTGTCTTATCAGAGACGTACAACTAACTCGATTGAATCATCGTCCCGCTTTACCGTCACCACAATTGACATGCCCTCCTTTAGCTGATCGAGCCGGCTCATGTAGTCATATACATTTCCCACGCTTTTTCCTTCGATGGCCAGAATAACATCGCCTTTCTGAATGCCTCCGATGGCAGCAGGCTTTCCTTCAGTGACAAACATAACGGGCATTCCGTCGTTTCCGTCATAGGTTACATCGGGCATTAGTCCCAGGGTAATTCCTCCACGCCGGCTCCGGGAAGAACCTTTTACTTTCGGTCCTGCTTCAATAAAAGCAATCTTTTCCTTCTTATTTGCCAACGCTTGTGCGATATCGGTCACGAATAGCAACACATCCCTCGTACCTTCCACATTGATTCTTGATACCTGGTCTGAAGGAGTATGGTAATCAGCGTGCGCACCTGTTGATATGAAAAGTACAGGAACATCATTTGCATAGAAAGAGGCATGATCCGAGGGACCATACCCCTCATTTGAAAACTTCAGCTTAAATCCAAAGGAGCTGTTCAAAGAATCCAAAAGTCTTTCAAAACCAGGCGAAGTACCCATACCCCCAATTTGCAATTGCCGCTCTTCATTCAATCTGCCGATCATATCCAGATTTATCATTGCCTGCACCAGCGAGAGGTCTATGGGTGGATTTTCAGTAAAATACCTGGATCCAACCAGCCCCATCTCCTCAGCTCCAAAAGTAGCAAAGATCATGCTTCGGGCGGGTGATCTGGCCGTCATCTGCTCAGCTATCTCCAACACACCTGCAACTCCTGAGGCATTGTCATCTGCACCATTATGCACAGCGATGGTATCGGGACGCCGGGATGAGGAGCCCTCCCCACCCATACCAAGGTGGTCATGATGGGCTCCTATCAGCAAATATTGTGACTTCAAGGAAGGGTCAGCCCCTTCCAATATTCCAATGACATTGGCTGTATTCATCTTTTTTGGTTGGAGATCCACCTTGCCATCAAGCAACAAATGGGTCTCGAAAGATGCTGGTTTTTGTGTTTTAGTGAGTTGTGATTCGTACCAATTAAGGCTATCCGCATCAGCCCTGCGGAGCAGCATATCCACCCCAGAGCGGCTCATATGTATCACCGGGATGGATATGGGGAATTGCTTCCCTTTCAGGTCCTCCAGGTTATCTTTCTGATCAAATGAAGATCCTGAGACAAGGATTACTCCGGCGGCACCCTTGTCAGCTGCGTTCAGTGCCTTGCCCCGGTCTTCACTAAAATTTACAAATGGGGAGGAACCATCCTGGGTTCCAGGAACCCCCCGTAGCAAGATCACCCATTTGTTTTCTATTTTCAGTCCGGCGTAATCATCCCAATGGATATCCTCTGTATTCACTTGAAATCCAAACCCGGCAAAAACGACTTCAGCGCTTGCTGATCCGGATGCACTGAAGGAAAAAGGCGTAAAATCGGCGCCAGGCACCAATTCAGTTTCCCCAATGCTCACATGGTTTTCAGGACCTGACACCAACTCTGTCACGATTTCGAAGGACTGAATCCCGCTTTTATCATACATACCCAATCCTGCGTGGTTTAATTCCGAAGAAATATAATCAGTGACCAGTTTATCCTCAGGTGTGCCTGGATACCTGCCGGCAAGCTCATCCGATGCGAGATAGGAAATATGATTTTCTATCTCTTCCGGGGTAATTTCCTTTTCAAAGCGGGGCTGACAGGAGATAATTATGAATGAAGCTAATAGCGCAAGTGCAACTCTCATCATGTTAAGTAATTGTAATACAGTTTTATACGTTCTAATTTCGTTTGTGCCCAAAAGAGCCGCAAGATACAATTATTAATTTTTTTTAAAAACTCTTGACAGGAATAAAGGAAATCGGTATTTTTACGAAATTGTTAAACTATATAGTTAGACGAATTCGTTAATATGGCAAACCAGAAAATAATACTCAACACAAAAACTGAACAAAGGATCCTGGCGTCGGCAGAAAAGTTTTTCTATCAGAAGGGTAAGGCCGGATCTGCCATGCAGGATATCGCAGATGATGCCGGGATTAACAGAACATTGCTGAACTACTATTTCAGGAGCAAGGACCAGTTATTTGAAGCTGTTTTCAGAAAAGCGTTGAAAAGTTTCGTACCGGTAATAGCTGCTATTCTACAATCCAACAAGCCATTTAAAGAATATGCTCCTCAATTGATCGAGACAGTAATAGACGCCATGCTTGGAAATCCCCAGATACCCATTTTCGTTTTGCAGGAACTCTCTTCCAATCCTGAAAGGATGCCCCAAATAATCAAGGAGATGGGAATCGATCCTGCCAATGCGGTGCATAAGATGGAAAGTGAACAGGTGAACACATCGACTGCACAACCGGATCCCAGACAGATAATATTAAATCTGATGAGCCTCTGCATCTTTCCATTTGTGGCCCGTCCGGTGGTTACTGATATTCTCTTTAACGGTGACAATGATGCTTACCTCGAAGCAATGGATCAACGTAAAAAATTACTTCCATCGTTGGTAGATAAATTTATGATTCAAAACACTATATCATGAAAGTAGCAATGGTTTCACTTTTCCTATTCATTTTTGTGAATACCTGGACACAGGATACCCTTACACTGAACGATTGTTACCGACTGGCATTTGAAAATGCTCCGCGGCTGAATGACAAAGAATTTATTCGCCGGATTGGTGATTTAAAGATGGATAATGCATCCACCAATTGGTATCCGTCACTTCAATTGAACGGAAACTTGAGTTATCAGTCGGATGTGGTCATGGTGGCACTCACTGACCCTTCTATCCCAGTAGCATTTCCTGAGGTCCCTCACGATCAATATGGGCTTAACGTTGATATTTCGCAAACACTGTATGATGGCGGGATCACGAAGCAGAAAAAATACCTGGAACAGGCCACGGCTGCTGCAAATCTTCAGCAAGTGGAAGTGGACCTTTATGGATTAAAATCAAAAGTTAATCATTTTTATTTTGCCATTCTTATTCTGCAGGAAAACAGGCGAAATATTGATATTCACATGGATAACCTTCTAAAAAGGGTTGAAGTTATGGAGTCAGCCATGGAGCAGGGAATTTTGCTGGAAACCGAATTGAAGGTATTGGATGTGGAGATACTAAGAGTGAAAATGTCCCTGGTTGAAATAGAAACCCGAAAGAGATCATTTATCGAAGCTTTGGCACTATTATGCGGAAACACTTTCCAGGAGGGAGTTCATTTAGAGAAACCCTCGTTGAATTTGTCCCTGAAGGAGGGGGAATCACGACCCGAATACCAGTGGTTTGAATTGAAAAACATGTCCATGGAGGCAGGCAAGAAACTTATAGAAAAAAGAAGAATGCCCGTGGTGTATGCCTATGGCCAAACAGGATATGGGAAACCGGGATATAATATGCTGAGCGGTGAGTGGGATTACTACTACAGGATTGGGGCCGGACTCCGGTGGAATATTTGGGACTGGAACAGCACCAGCAGAGACCGCCAGGTGATCCAACAGCAACAACATATGCTGCAAAATCAGCGGAAATCGTTTGACAAAGAACTCCGATCTCTTATGGTCCTGGAGGAGGCAAAAATAGACCAATACAAGCAATCCCTGAAACTTGAGGAAGAAGTAGTAATGCTCCAGAAGGAGATTTCTGAAAATGCTGCCACAAAGTTGGCAAATGGTACCATTACGGCTACAGATTATATTACTGAACTGAATAAGGAGAGCCTGGCACGGAATAACCTGGCCACTCATCAGGTTCTGCTAATGCAATCCATCGCTGCATATTTGACCATTCAAGGGAACATGTAAAACTATCATTATGAAAAATATAAAATTTTACATTGGAGCTATATTGATTACCACTTTTGGCTGCAACCACAATGAAGATAAGGCAGACGCCTATGGCAATTTTGAAGCAATTGATGTCCTGGTATCGGCCGAAGCCGCCGGTAGGATTTTAAACTTTCTGCCATTGGAAGGTGAATCACTACAAAAAGGTCATGTAACGGTACATATCGACTCTACACAGCAACATTTGAAGAAGAAGCAACTTCAATCAGGATTAGCTACCCTGAGATCCAAAATCAATACCCTGGATGCACAAGTTCGTGCCAGCCGGGTGCAATTAAAAAATCTTGAACGCGAGAAAGAGAGAATCGATAACCTGGTGGAAGGAGGTGCCGCAACCTCCAAACAGAGAGATGATATCGAAGGTCAGATTGCCTTCCTTGAGGCACAGATTGCCGCAGCCGAATCGCAAAAAACATCTGTCTATTCCGAGAGAAATACCCTGGATGTACAGATCCAACAGGTGGAAGATCTGATCTGGAAAAGTGAGATCAGGAATCCCATCGACGGCGTTTTGCTAAACAAATACAAGGAGCAGGGCGAAATGGCCATACCGGGTCAACCCCTGTTCAAAATGGCTAATATGGACGAACTGATTCTCCGGGCTTATGTATCGGGGGAGCAGCTTTCGGAGGTGAAGGTGGGCGGATCTGTAAGGGTGCACTTCGATAAGGCTGGAGAAATGGGGGAAGTAAGTGGCGTGGTAAGCTGGGTATCCCCGAGAGCTGAGTTTACTCCAAAGATTATTCAAACCAGGCAGGAGCGCGTTAACCTGGTCTATGCCATTAAGGTAGTTGTCCCCAACGACGGCAGTCTGAAGATCGGGATGCCCGGTGAAGTGAATTTTTAATGAAATACTATACGGATGTCACTGATCATAGACCAAATCGATCTTTCATTTGATACTGTGCCGGCTCTGCATCAGGTCGACTTTGAAGTACAGAATGGAGAACTGTTTGGCTTAATAGGTCCCGACGGCGCAGGGAAATCGACCCTCTTTCGTGTGATGGCCTCCCTTCTGGTACCTGATGCAGGACGTTGCCTGATGCATGGACATGATGTGGTTAAAGATTACCGCGAGGTCAGGAAAATAATTGGTTATATGCCAGGTCGATTCTCGCTCTATATGGACCTTTCAGTGGAGGAGAACCTGGCTTTCTATGCCAAGGTATTCGGAACCACCGTGGAAAAGAATTACGATCTGATCCGTGAAGTGTATGAGCAGATTGCACCATTTAAGAAGAGACTGGCTGGAAAGCTCTCCGGGGGAATGAAACAAAAACTGGCACTATCCTGTGCATTGATACACAGACCTGAAATACTGATCCTGGACGAACCCACCACCGGGGTGGATGCAGTAAGTCGCAGAGAATTCTGGGATATGCTCAAAAAGATTCAAAAAGAGGGGATCACCATCGTTGTCTCTACACCATACATGGATGAGGCAGAGCTGTGTGATCGGGTTGGCCTCATCCAGAAGGGGAGCTTACTTGAGATCACAGATCCGTCGGAGCCTCCTGAGAGTGACGGAACAGCACTCTATTCGCTGAGAAGTGATAAAGGAGTATATGCATACCTGGAGCAGATTCGGGCCATGGAGTCGTGCAAACATGCCTGGCTCTTCGGAGATCGGCTGCATGTAACCCTGCATTCGGTCGGGGACGCTGCCGCTGTTAAATCAACCATCGACACCTGGGGTGATGGATCACTGGAGTGGAGCTCCATAAATCCTTCAATCGAGGACCGGTTTATGGGAATGTTAGAACAGGAAAGCGGTGAGCAGGAAACGAATGGAGAGACCATTTGATGGGCGAGCGGGAACATATCATTGAGGTAAGGGATATGGTCAAGAAATTTGGCTCATTTACGGCCAACGACCGCCTCACCTTTCATGTGGAGCGCGGAGAGATCTTTGGTTTCCTGGGAGCCAACGGGGCCGGCAAGACCACTGCCATCAGGATCCTTTGCGGACTATCCTATCCCACTTCCGGGGAGATACGCGTAGCAGGGCATGATGTCTACAGGGAAAGGGAGCGGATCAAGAAGAAGATTGGCTATATGTCTCAGAAATTTTCTCTTTATGAGGATCTTACGGTCTCTGAGAACATCCATCTCTATGCCGGTATTTACGGGTTAGGCAGAAAGAAGATTGCCACCCGGGAGGAGCATCTGCTTGAGCGATTGGGACTTACGCATATTCGGAACAGGCTAATCGGTAAGATTCCCCTGGGATGGAAGCAGAAACTGGCATTTTCGGTGGCTATTTTTCACCAGCCTGCTGTTGTTTTCCTGGATGAACCTACCGGAGGGGTGGACCCCATTACAAGGAGGCAGTTCTGGGAGTTGATCCATGTGGCCACGGAGGAGGGAATTACCATTTTTGTAACGACACATTACATGGATGAGGCAGAATATTGCGATCGCGTATCTATCATGGTGGATGGCCGGATTGATGCACTGGATACCCCCGTTGCACTAAAGCAACGGTATGAATCAGAAAATATGAATGAGGTATTTCTTAAGCTGGCCCGAACATGAACCGGTTTTTTGGATTTGTGAAAAAGGAGTTTCAGCATATCTTCCGGGATGCGCGAACCCTGATGATCCTCTTCGGACTACCCATCGTGATGATCATCCTCTTTGGATTTGTGGTGACCACTGAGATTCGGGATGTGGAGGTAGGGATTTGGGACCGGTCTATGGACCAGGCTTCCATCAGGGCCACCCAAAAGATATTTTCATCGGGGTACTTTTTGCCGGCCGGATACATTGATTATGAGGAGGAAATCGGTGAATTGTTCCGCAGCGGCAGAGCCAAGGTGGTGGTGGTTTTTGAAGAGGACTTTGAGAAAAAGATGCAGATGGAGAACCGGGCGTCTATTCATCTGATTAGCGATGCCTCGGATGCCAACTCGGCGCAGCTTTCAGTGACCTACCTGCAGGGTGTTTTATTTAGCTATTTTAAGTCCATAAACCAGGACATTCTGATGCCCTGGTCCGTGAATACGAAATCCAGGATGTTCTATAATGAGGAGATGAAAGGGGTCTATATGTTTGTACCGGGCTTGATGGCATTGATCCTGATGCTTATATCGGCACTAATGACCTCGGTGACCATCACCCGGGAGAAGGAGTTCGGGACCATGGAACTTCTGCTTGCATCTCCACTGAAGCCCAGGGAGATCATCCTTGGAAAAGTGACACCCTATGTGTTGTTGTCCTTCGTTAATGCCATGACTATTGTCCTTCTGGGCTTCCTTGTCTTTAATGTACCGGTAGTGGGAAGCCTCTGGTTGCTGATGGTGGAGTGCATGCTCTATATCACACTGGCCCTCTCCCTGGGAGTATTGATCTCCACTAGTGTCAAGACTCAGCAGATGGCAATGTTTATGAGTATGTTGGGACTGATGCTGCCTACCATTCTGCTTTCCGGTTTCATATTTCCCATCGAAAATATGCCGAAAGTATTGCAGTGGTTTTCTGCCATTATGCCGCCCCGGTGGTTTATTATAATTGTTAAAAATATCATGCTGAAAGGGACTGGCTTTGCCTTTATCTGGAAGGAGACCCTGATTCTGTTGGGGATGACACTCTTCTTTATCCTGGCTTCGGTAAAGAGGTTTAAAATCAGGCTGAATTAGTGAAAAGGATATGAGGATACTTGCTACATTACTGGTTAAAGAGTTCAAACAGATCTTCCGCAACAGGCTGATGCTTCCCATTATTTTTGTGGTTCCCGTGGTGCAGATGATCCTGTTGACCTATGCGGCCAGTTTGGAGATGAAGGGTATCAGTATGGCGGTGGTGGACCAGGATTACTCACAGGCATCCCGTCTTCTGGTCTCCCGCTTCGAAGGCTCCTCCTTTTTTGAGATCACTATGGCTACCAGCAATTACCAGGAGGCAGTAAGAGAACTGACCAGCGACCACGTGGATGTGATTCTCCATATGCCACATAATTTTGAGAAGAGCCTCTATAGCGAAAAGAAGGCAGACCTTCAACTGGTGGTCAATGCCATTAATGCCACGGAGGCTGGACTGATTAACGCTTATTGTACCCGGATTATCACCGATTTTAATGGCCAGGTGCGTGCAGACTGGTTTGGATTGGTGGGTTCGGGCAAACCGGCCTCACTGGAAATTATTCCCAGCTACTGGTACAATCCGCTGCTCGATTTTAAAATCTATATGTTTTCGGGAATCCTGGTGATCATTGTGACCCTGATCGGAATGTTGCTGACTGCTCTGAACCTGGTGCGGGAGAAGGAGATGGGGACTACCGAACAGATCAATGTAACACCCATCAGGAAGTACCAGTTTATTATGGCTAAACTGATTCCGTTTATGATTATCGCCCTGTTTGAGCTTGCATTCGGACTGCTTATCGGTCGGCTCCTATTCGAACTGCCCATGGTGGGAAGCATCGGACTACTCTTTCTGTTCACCTGTATTTACCTGCTGGCGGTGCTAGGGATCGGACTTTTTCTTTCGACCATCTCCAATACCCAGCAGCAGCTGATGTTTCTGGCCTTTTTCTTTATGCTTTCCTTTATCCTGATGAGTGGTGTATTTACACCGGCCGACAGCATGCCCAACTGGGCGCAGAAAATCAATCTGGCCAATCCGGTGGCCTATTTTATGAAAGTAATCCGAATGATTTTGCTAAAAGGATCTCAATTTCAGGATATCCGTCGGGAATTCTACAGTCTGTCCATCTATGCAGTTCTTATACTCAGTCTGGCGGTAGCTAACTACCGGAAGACTACTTAGTCAACTCACTGAAGATATGAGAAGCAGCTCTTGAATCCCAGTTCGAAGCACCTTTCTTCCTGGTTACAATATTCCCATCACGGGAAATAATAAAGGTCGTTGGGATTGATGGGGATTCAAATACTGCCGGGACCTGAGTTCCCGGGTAAAAAACCGGTATGTCGTATCCATGCTTTTCCATAAATGCTTCCACTACCTCAGGTTCTTGATTAGCAACCAGTATAAAGGCCACTTTTTCCCCGTATTTTTCGTAGGCCTTTTGAATTTCAGGTAGTTCAGCGATGCACGGGGGGCACCATGTGGCCCAGAAATTTAAAAAAATAACTGTTCCCCGAAGATCGCTCATGTAATAGGGTGTGCCCTGGCTATTTGCCAGTACCCACTGATAATCCTGATCATGCAGCATCACTTGCTTCTCCTCACTCCAGATTCCGGGATTTTTCAGGTGCAGAGCAATCCTGTTTACAGCGGTCCCAATTACCTTCCGGGGAGCTGGCAGAATCAGGAGGATTAGCAATAACCAGAAAATAATGTCCAGCACCTTATGCCAGATTGAGCGGGATTCCTTCCACTTTCGAAGAGCTTCTTTGGGTGTAGCCATAGCATGCAGAATATCATGCAAAGATAATTTTTCCCAAAACCTTTGTGCAAGTTTATTATATTTGTTTGGCTAATCCCCAAGGCATGCTAAAAAAACTCAAGACCTTCTTTCAAGAGGAAATCTGGTCACACGATCTCACTTCCAAGTCCCGCCGCAGAACATTCCTGATCAGGCAGGCAAGAATATATTTCCTTGCTTTCAAGGGGTTTTTTGAAGACAGGGGCTCAGTAAGAGCAGCAGCCCTTACCTACTTTACCATGCTTTCCATCGTACCCATCTTTGCCATTGCCTTCGCCATTGCCCGTAATTTTGGATTCGAAGACCGGTTGCATGAAGTGATACACAACAACATGCAGGGCCAGGAAGATATGTTGAAATGGTTGGACGAAGCTGTGGACAGCCTGTTGGTTAAGACAAAAGGAGGGATTCTGGCCGGAATAGGTGGAATTATTCTCTTTTGGTCTGTTATTCAGGTATTGAACAATATTGAAGCTTCATTCAATGACATCTGGCAAATACGGAAAGCCAGAAGCCCCATGCGCAAGTTCTCCGATTACCTGGCTATCATGATCCTGAGCCCATTGGCAATTGGGGTTTCCAGCAGCATGATGCTGAAAATACAATCCACAGCCCAGGATATCGAACTTTTCAAACCGCTCATAGTCATTGTACTTAAATCGGTCCCCTATGTTTCCATGTGGCTGTTATTTACTATTGTATATATCGTGATGCCCAATACCAAGGTAAAGTTTAAATACGCGCTGGTGGCAGGAGTTTTTGCAGGTACGGTGGCCCTGTTGTTCCAGATGCTTTACCAGGACCTCCAAATTGGAGTTTTCCGGTTTAGAACACTATACGGCTATATCGCTGCCATCCCTTTATTTATGCTGTGGTTACAGATCACCTGGCTGATTGTACTGATGGGGGCAGAAATTTCTTTTGCCTACCAGAATATCGAGAACTATGAATTTGAGGAGGACGCGCTTAAACTAAGCCAAAATAATAAGAGAATCCTTACGCTGCTCATTGCATATCACGTGATCAAGAATTTCGAAGAGGGGGGCGATGCCTGGAATACTGAAGTACTAAGCCATGAACTTGGTATTCCCATTAGGCTGGTGAATGAACTGGTGTTTGAACTGGTGGATGCCGGGATACTGGCCGAGCTGGCTTCGGATAACCAAAAAGACCGGTCTTACCAACCTTCGGTTGACATAAATAAAATTACTGTAGAGTATCTTTATAATCAGCTGGAAAAAGTAGGAGGCGACCACATGGTCGTGACAGAAACGGAAGAACTGAACAGAATCACAAAGATACATGAACATATCCTGCACTCCATCCGGGAGTCCCCGTCCAATATTCTACTCAAGGATATTTAAATTAATCCCCCAGGCTATTGTAGTATTTAAATTTATTATTTAGTTTTGCATAACATTTTAAGAAAATGAGGATTTACAGGCAGCATAGCGTTCATGAAACCCGTCACCATGTGACTGGCTAGGACCCTGTGCAGGTAAGTGTAACCCGAGATTATTGATGATAGGTTTGCAGATACTGCAGACCTTTTTTCGTTTAAAAAAATGCCTATGGAAAAACTCAGAATAGCCATTCAGAAATCAGGGCGGTTAAGTGAAAAATCACTTGACCTGTTGAAAGAGGCTGGAATCTCCCTTAATAACGGATCCCGGAAGCTCAGGTCTGTAGCCCAATCTTTCCCTCTGGAGGTAATTTATCTCAGAGATGACGATATTCCGCAATACGTGGAAGACGGAGTGGCCCATATTGGTATTGTTGGGGAGAACGAATATGCTGAAAAAGAGTGTAATGTAGACCTGGTAACCAGGCTTGGATACTCGAAATGCAGACTTTCAATCGCCATTCCAAAGTCCGAAATTTATAAAGATCTGGCAGACCTGAATGGAAAACGAATTGCTACTTCATACCCTGTCATATTGGAAAAATACCTGGAGGAACATGGGATCAGGGCAGATGTGCATGTGCTGAGTGGTTCAGTTGAGCTTGCCCCATCCATTGGAGTAGCAGATGCAATATTTGATATTGTGAGCTCTGGCAGTACTCTGATAAGTAATGGATTAAGGGAGGTAGATAAGGTTATGGACTCGGAGGCTGTTATCATCGCTAACAAGAACTTAAAAAAATCCGAAAAGACCTTGCTGGCAGATTTGCTATTTAGAATAGGAAGTGTGCTTGCAGCTTCCAATAATAAATACATCCTGCTAAATGCCCCCAATGAGCACCTGAAGGAGATCATCGATATATTGCCTGGGATGAAAAGCCCCACGGTTATGCCCCTCGCCGAAGAGGGATGGAGTTCTGTCCATTCGGTACTTAGTGAAAAGGCATTTTGGTCTGTAATCGACCAGTTGAAAGAGCTGGGAGCTCAGGGGATCCTGGTGATACCCATTGAAAAAATGATAATTTAAACCCTGGTAGCCAATGAAAATTCTTCGTTATCCCGAAAAAGAGAACTGGCAAAAATTACTTCAAAGACCTGTTTTTGATTACAGGGCTCTTGAAGACAAGGTCCAGGCAATAATCGATCATGTGTCCTGCAATGGAGATCAGGCATTAAAGGCACTGACCCTAAAATATGATGCTGTTGACCTGGATACATTGGAAGTAGATGCCGAAGAGATTCACGCTGCTGAAAAATTGGTGAGTGATGACCTGAAGCGTGCAATTGAGATAGCGCAGCGGAATATTAAGACCTTCCACGAAAAGCAGATCTATCCCATAGAAAGAATTGTTACCACCTCTGGTGTGCACTGCTGGCAGAAACCGGTTCCCATCAAAAAAGTAGGTCTCTATATTCCCGGTGGTTCAGCCCCGCTGCTGTCGACGGTGTTGATGTTGGGTATCCCTGCAAATATCGCTGGTTGTTCGGAAGTCATCCTTTGTACTCCACCTGACAAGGAGGGGAAGGTCCATAATGCCATCCTCTATATCGCAGGATTGCTTAGCATTACCAAAGTATTTTGTGTGGGGGGTGTTCAGGCCATCGCTGCCATGGCATTTGGTACGGAAAGTATACCTGCTGTAAATAAAATATTTGGACCGGGAAACAAATATGTTACTATGGCGAAACAAATCGTGAGCCGGGAAAAAGTGGCCATAGACCTTCCTGCGGGTCCTTCAGAGCTGGCTGTGGTAGCCGACACGACTTCAAATCCGGCCTTTATTGCTTCAGACCTGCTGTCACAGGCAGAACATGGACCGGACAGCCAGGTACTGCTTGTGACCGATTCTGGCGGCATAATTGGACAGGTCCAGGCTGAGATTAAAGCCCAATTAGCTTCACTACCTCGAAAGGATATAGTGACTGAGGCATTGAACAACAGCAAGATGGTGCTTTTAAAGGATCAGAAGGAGGTAATGGATCTGATCAACATGTATGCACCTGAACATTTGATTCTTGCCACGGAGAACTGTAGAGACTTAGCGGATCGGGTGATCAACGCAGGATCGGTATTCCTGGGTGAGTATACTCCGGAAAGTGCAGGTGATTACGCATCCGGAACGAATCATACCTTGCCCACAAATGGCTGGGCCCATGCCTATAGCGGTGTGAACATGGATAGTTTTTATAAAAAGATTACCTTCCAGGAAATCAGTGAATATGGTTTGAACAACATTGGTGACTCAATTATGACCCTGGCTGAGGCAGAAAAACTTCAGGCCCACAGGAATGCAGTCGCCATCCGGTTAAAATCCATACGTAATGGATAAAATGTTTAAAATCAGACAGATGATAAGGCCAAGTATCCTTAATCTGATTCCATATTCATCTGCGAGAGATGAATATTCAGGGTCTGCATCTCTGTTTCTGGATGCCAATGAAAATCCGCACAACCATCCCCTTAACCGCTATCCGGATCCCAGACAGCTGGAATTAAAACGTGCCCTGGCAAAAATGAAAGATCAACAACCAGAGAACCTCTTTTTGGGAAACGGAAGTGATGAGGGAATTGACCTGTTGTTCAGGGTATTATGCGAGCCTGGTGTGGAAAATGTGATCACCCTTGATCCCACTTATGGCATGTACCAGGTGTGTGCTGGAATCAACAATGTGGCGCATAAAAGCGTCCTTCTGGGATCCGATTTTCAATTAGATCCAAATGCTGTAATCGGTGCCGTAGATGAACGCACAAAGATAATCTTCCTCTGTTCTCCCAATAATCCCACCTCTAATTCACTCTCGAGGAAAGCAATTCTCCATATCATGGAGGCAGTGGGTTGCATGGTGGTGGTCGATGAAGCGTACATAGATTTCAGCTCCCGGGGAAGTTTACTGTCCCTTGTTCCTGAAAAAAATAACCTGGTCATTCTGCAAACACTTTCAAAAGCCTGGGGATTGGCAGGGATTCGTCTTGGGATGGTTTTTGCACATTCAGAATTAATAGAGTACATGTCCCACATTAAATATCCGTACAACATTAATACACTCACCCTTGATTCAGCTTTAAGAAGTCTAAGCGACCATAGCTTAAAGGAATATTGGGTGAATCAGATCCTTGAGGAACGAGAGAAATTAAAAGTTCAGTTGAATTCTTTTGAATTCGTGAGCGAGGTATTTCCATCCGAGACAAACTTTCTTCTGGTGAAAATGGACAATCCATCTGTGGTTCATGAATTCCTGATGAAGAAGGGAATCATTGTACGGGACCGATCCAACGTGCCTCTTTGCGAGGGATGCCTTCGGATCACTGTGGGAACTAAAAAAGAGAACCAGGAGTTATGTGAGGCACTTAGGGAGTACGATCAACAAGATACCATATAAAAGATGAAAAAAAGAGTCATATTTCTGGATCGTGACGGCACCCTGATCAAGGAACCACCCGGTGATTATCAGATTGATAGCCTGGAAAAGCTGGAGTTTGTCCCCGGTGTGTTTCGAAATCTTTACAAACTTAAACATTTTACGGACTATATGCTTGTTGTGGTCTCAAATCAGGACGGGTTAGGGACCGATTCATTCCCGGCACCCAAATTTCAGCTGCCCCATGACAAATTCATTACTGCTTTTAAAAATGAGGGTGTGGAATTTGATGCCATCCACATTGATCCTTCCCTTCCTGAAGCACAATCACCTGGGAGGAAACCCCGTACCGGGATGCTTTCCACTTACATGCAGGATGATTTCGATCTTGAGAACTCGTTTGTAATCGGGGACAGGATCACGGATATTGAACTGGCTAAAAACCTGGGAGCCAGGGGAATTCTTTTCGGTGAAGCAGGCATGGTGGAGGCCGTTACACATGAAGGACTGTCTGCACAAACAGTGCTTATCAGCAATGATTGGGATACCATTTATTCCTTCTTGCGATCGGACCAGCGCAGAAGCAGTGTAAAACGGGTAACAGGGGAAACCGAAATAGATGTGGAGATTTCCCTGGATGGGGAAGGCAAGACCGAGATTTCAACCGGATTGGGATTTTTCGACCACATGCTGGATCAATTGGGCCGTCATGGGGGAATTGACCTGAAGGTGAAGGCCACAGGTGACCTGAACGTGGATGAACATCATACCATGGAGGACACCGCCCTTGCCCTGGGAGAAGCCTTGATGCTGGCCCTGGGTAACAAGCGTGGGATTGAAAGGTATGCATTTGTTCTTCCCATGGATGATGCTTTGGCCAGTGTGGCCATCGATTTTGGAGGAAGGCCCTGGATTGAATGGAACGTTGATTTTAAGCGGGAAAAGATTGGGGATGTACCTACGGAAATGTTTTTCCACTTCTTTAAGAGCTTCTCCGATGCGGCAAAATGTAACCTGGCTATCGAGGCCACAGGAACCAATGAACATCACAAAATTGAGTCTGTTTTCAAAGGTTTTGCCAAGGTCATCAGGAAGGCAGTTATGCTGGATCCTGAAAACAACAGGCTGCCAACCACCAAAGGAAAACTTTAATAGAGTGGATTGATGAAAGTAGCTATCATAAAATACAATGCAGGTAATATAAGGTCGGTGGACCATGCCCTGCAAAGACTGAATGTGGCCGCTGAAATTACCGACGATCCGGATACTATCGTGTCGGCTGACAAAGTTATTTTCCCGGGTGTCGGTGAAGCGTCTACCACCATGAAGTACCTGAAGGAAAGAGGAATGGATAGGCTAATTGCCGGGTTATCGCAACCTGTTTTGGGCATCTGCCTCGGGCAGCAACTCATGTGCAGCTGGTCGGAAGAGAGAGACACTGAATGTATTGGAATATTCGATCAACCTGTCAGACGGTTCCCCGACAAGCGCAATGTACCGCATATGGGATGGAATAAGTTGAATAAGGTGCGGGGGAAACTTTTCGATGATACGCTATCAGGTGCGTATGTATATTTCGTGCATTCCTTTTATGTACCTGTGTGCAGTGCAACAGCCGCAGAAGCTGAATATATGATTCCTTTCAGTGCTTCCCTGGAGAACGGAAATTTCTTTGCCACCCAGTTTCATCCTGAAAAGAGCGGCAATCCGGGAGAAAGAATACTCTCTAATTTCCTTAAGTTATGATTCAGATCATTCCTGCCATAGATATCATTGAAGGGAAGTGTGTCAGGCTTACTCAGGGCGATTTTCAGCGTAAAAAGGAATATGGAGATCCACTTGAAATGGCACGGCAGTTCGAATTTCATGGAATTAACCGGCTTCACCTTGTTGACCTTGATGGTGCGCGGGAGGAAAAGGTAATTAACTACCGGATACTGGAAAAGATTGCCACAAATACAAGCCTGGTGATCGATGCGGGTGGTGGATTGAGAACCGATGAGGATGTGCGGATTGTATTTGAATCCGGGGCACATATGGTTACCGGTGGCAGCATTGCTGTGAAGGACAGGCCTACCTTCATGAGTTGGTTAGTCAGGTATGGACCTGAGAAAATTATTTTAGGAGCCGATTTCAATGACGGCAAGATAGCTGTATCTGGTTGGCATGAAGATACTTCACTGGATCTTCTGGAATTTATTAGCGATTTCCACCACAATGGATTGGTGAAGGCTATCTGTACCGATATTGATAAGGACGGAATGCTTCAGGGTCCTTCCCTTGGGATGTATAAAAAGATTAAGCAGGAGCAAGAGTCACTGTTCCTTATTGCAAGTGGAGGGATCAGCGAGATGAAGGACATAGAACAACTGGATGAAACCGGGATCAACGGTGTAATCCTTGGGAAAGCAATCTATGAGAAAAAGATCGACCTGGCTACCCTTGAATCGTATATTTTAAAAAACAGTTGACCATGCTGGCAAAAAGGATCATACCCTGTCTGGATATCAGAAACGGAAAGACTGTGAAAGGGATCAATTTCGAAAATGTAGTCGATGTGGGAGACCCGGTGGAGCTCGGAGCCCAATACGCCCTTGATGGGGCTGACGAACTGGTCTATTTGGATATCACTGCGACTCATGAAGGCAGGAAGCTCTTTGCTGATCTGGTGAAACGTATCTCAGAACACCTGAACATTCCCTTTACAGTGGGAGGAGGCATTGATCGGGTAGAGGATGCTGAACTGCTTCTTTCGGCTGGTGCTGACAAGGTATCCATTAATTCTTCTGCAGTAAGGGATCCGGGGTTACTAGACCGAATTGCCAAAGGTTTTGGCAATCAATTTGTTGTGGTC
This sequence comes from uncultured Bacteroides sp., assembly GCA_964500835.1. GTDB lineage: Bacteria > Bacteroidota > Bacteroidia > Bacteroidales. The sequence continues at coordinate 30,944 of CAZCQL010000001.1, read as the reverse complement.
GCCATCGACGCGCAGTTAAAGGATGGCCGATGGACCGTTTTTGTGAACGGAGGACGGATCTCTACCGAAAAAGAGCTATTCAGCTGGGCACGGGAAGCCCAGGAACGAGGTGCGGGTGAAATCCTGTTTACCTCGATGAACCACGATGGTACCAAAAAAGGTTATGCATGCAAGGCCGTAAAGCAACTTTCGGAAGAATTGTCGATTCCGGTGATAGCTTCAGGCGGAGCAGGGGAGAAGGCGCACTTTTTAGAAGTTTTTGATCAGGGCTGTGCCGATGCAGCTCTTGCTGCCAGTATATTTCACTACAATGAAATTCCCATTCCTGTACTTAAAAAATATTTAAAGCAAAACCACATTATCGTTAGATGAAATGAATTTTGAAAAACTCCATGGGATCATTCCTGCCATTATCCAGGATAACCAAACCGACAAAGTTCTGATGCTGGGATTCATGAATCCGGAGGCATTAAAGAAAACCAGAGAAGAAGGAAAAGTCACATTCTTCAGCCGCACAAAGAATCGGCTCTGGACAAAGGGCGAGGAGAGCGGAAATTTTCTTCACGTGAAAAGTATTCTGGAGGACTGTGATACCGACACATTGCTGATCAAGGTCAGGCCGGAGGGACCTGTGTGCCATACGGGTAGCGATACCTGTTTTGAAGAGGAGAATCATGGAGGAATATCCTTCCTGGAACAGCTCCAGGATCTGATTCACAGGAGAAAAGAGGAGTTACCGGAAAAATCATATACCACCAGTTTGTTTACTGGAGGAATTAACAAAATAGCTCAGAAGGTTGGAGAGGAGGCAGTAGAGCTGGTAATTGAAGCTAAAGATGCCAACGACGAACTTTTTCTGAATGAAGCAGCCGACCTGGTCTATCACCTGATGGTTTTGCTCTCGGCCAGGGGCTACGGAATAGACGATGTGGCAGGAATACTGCAGCAAAGACACAGGTAAAGTCCGGTGC
>CAZCQL010000001.1:0-29873 GCA_964500835.1 uncultured Bacteroides sp. | reverse complement strand
GGAATAGACGATGTGGCAGGAATACTGCAGCAAAGACACAGGTAAAGTCCGGTGCTTGCTTGAGGTGCCTGCGTGAGGTGCCTGCCTGAGGTGCCTGCGTGAGGGTGCCTGCGTGAGGGTGCCTGTCACCGGGTGTGAAATTCGCGAGATTTTTGTACATTCGTGGCTTCATTTTTTAACCAAAAGAATATGACAAAAGGAGAAATACATACCAACAAAGGAATGATGAAGGTTGAATTTTTCGATGATGATGCACCAGGAACAGTTGAGAATTTTGTGAAGCTTTCCAAGGAGGGGTATTATGACGGCCTCAACTTTCACCGTGTGATTCCCGACTTTGTGATTCAGGGAGGATGTCCCGAAGGAACCGGAATGGGAGGCCCGGGCTACACCATCAAATGTGAATTGAATGGAGACAACCAATACCATGATCGCGGAGTCTTGTCCATGGCACATGCCGGCAGGGATACGGGAGGATCGCAGTTTTTCATCTGCCATTCACGCACTCACACAAGTCACCTGGACCGTCAACACACTTGTTTTGGCAAAGTGTACGAAGGACTGGAAGTAATCGACAAAATCAGTCAGGGCGATAAAATAGAAAAAATTGTGATTGAGAATTAAGGTGGAATAGGTCACCTCATAAGTTGTTCAATATCTTCAATCTCCTTTGGTGCATATCTGGACAGATTGATGTTTCCATCTTTCGTAATAAGGATATCGTCCTCAATGCGCACCCCGAGGTTTATGTACTTCTCATAAACCGGAGCAACCTGGTTTATAAACGTTGTTATTTCCGTACTGTCCGCTTCGTGGTTAAACAATTCGTATAACTGTTGAAGTCCCTTCTCCCGGAAATAGAGTCCAGGTTCGATAGTGAGTACCATTCCGGGTTCCAGCAGCCTGCTTTCCTGGTTCGCTCCAAGCGTGTCCTGGCGAAAGTTGGCAAAGAACCCCCCATAGTCTCCCACGTCATGAACATCCAATCCCAGGTAATGGGAAATTGGATAAACGATGTAGAATTTCGATTGCCATGAGGAGGTAGTATCGGTGATCAATCCCAGGTCAGCCAATCCCCTAATAATCATATCCCTTGCAACTTGATGTCCGTCGCCAATCCTGGAGCCGGGTTTCAAAGAGTTAATCGCTGCCTTCTGCGCGTCCAATACCAGTTGATAGATGATGCGTTGCTCTTCCCGGAACCTGCCATTTACAGGAATGGTTCGGGTTATGTCGGCAGTGTAGTGTCCATACTCTGCACCAATATCCATGACTAAAATCTCGCCATTTTTCATAAAGCGGGTATTGGATTCATAATGGAGAATTGTACTGTTTGGACCAGAACCAACAATGGAAGGAAATCCTGGCATACTGGCTCCAAATTGCAGAAATGTTCCTTCGATAATTGATTCCATCTCAAACTCATACTTCCCTTCAGAACACTCTTTCATCACATTTATTAGGGCGCGCGAAGTGATATTGCATGCCTTTTGGAGCCTTTCAATTTCAAAAGGATCTTTGAGTACCCGCAATTCATCCACGAGCATGGCCACGCTCCTGAACTCAGCAGTTCCGTCTTCTCCCGACCTGCGCTTCAGATCACATAAAAATGCGCGGTCATTGCGGTCCAGATAGATAGGAGCCCCTCCATGAATAATGCTGTCCAGTAATATCCTGAATTCTGAATAAGACACCAATCTGTCGGGTTGAAAAAGCTCATTTACCTTTTCCTCCGGCAGGTTTTCTCCTTGGTAGATCAGAGATCTCATCCTATGGGGTGGCAGGGATAGAATAAAATTTGAAGCAGCACGGTTGCTTAGCAGGGCATAGGTATTGGGCACCTCACATCCTGTCAGGTAGTAAAAATAGGAATTGGGCCTGAATTCATTTCGGTTGCTACTTTCCTGATCGCTAGATCTGAGAAGCACGTATCCCTCTTCCAGGTTGGATAGCACACCCTTGCGCCTCAATTCAAAACTTTCCAGATGCGATGGCGTATATGAAAGGTCGGACGGATCAATTGTTACCGGAATGATCCACGATCTGCCCCCAGGATTCGTGCAACAGGTTAATATTGTTAACAACAGAAGGAGAGAGAATTTTTTTTTCATAAATTGAAGGTTTTAGCACACGCAATGCAAGATAGAAAAAGATTCGCTCAATCATTGGTGAGAAATATCATTTCACCCGTACTGGTATTCACCATCTGCACCTTCTCACATGCACAGAAAATCCCTTTTCAAAATTATACCATTCAGCACGGCCTTCCCCAAAGTACAGTTTACGATATAGAACAGGACTTAGATGGATATTTATGGTTTGCAACCCAGGGAGGTGCGGCACGATTTGACGGGTATGAGTTCGAATATTTTAATACGTCAAACGGCCTGCCCGATGATTTTGTAAATTGTATTCTGATAGACAGGAACGGAGTTCTCTGGATGGGCACCGAAAGTGGAATTGCATCCTATGATGGAGTTCAGGTATCCGCATTTCCTTTAAATCATTTGTTGGTTGACAAACGGGTGGACAGAATGATTGAAGATTCGAATGGAAACATATGGATTACCACAGCATATGGCATATCTGTTCTGTTTGAAGACACCATTTATTCCTACACGATGGAAGATGCATTGATTGGATACCCGGATTCTGAATTAGGCATTTTTCCTGACTCCAAGGGGCGTGTGCACGTGGCTACCAATCCGGGTCTGACAATCTTTCAAAGTCCGGATACCTACGAACAGAGCCTAAAAGAGGAATTGATTCAGGACATCATAGAGACTTCATCAGGGGAGATTTGGTATGCCTCTCAGGAAAATGGGATTTTTGTCCGCAAGGATGATGATTCTATGATTCGATTGGGATATGATGACGGACTAAAAGATGAAATGGTCATCTCATTAATGGAAGATCATTCGGGGAAGATATGGTGCGGCACGTATGTAGATGGGTTGTATGTGTATGAGAATGGAAGATTTGAATCAGTAAAGAGTGGGTACAGTTCCGAACCTATTGCGCGATTCATGTACGAAGACCGGAATCACAGAATCTGGATTCAAACATTTTACAATGGACTCTGGTTAATTGACGATGGAGATTTTCTACATATAACAATCTCGAACAACCTGGTCGATGATGGTGTTGAGGATATTTTTGAGGACAGTTTTGGAAGTATCTGGCTCGCCACAGTCGGAGGGGTCTCAAAATATGGCAGGGTCCTTTTTGAGGCCTACGACCTGGACTATGGACTTCCGGATAATTATGTGGTCTCGGTATTCAGGGATTCTCAAAACCGAATCTGGATGGGTACATTTGGATTGGATCTGCTCTATTATCAAAATGGGAAAATGTACCTCATTGATGAGCAATTTGGCTTTCCCGGCGAAAGAATGCCTCTTTCATTTGCGGAAGATCAAAACAAGCACATTTACATCGGAACTGACAAAGAATTGTTTTACTTCAATGGAAGGACTCTGAGAACGGTGGATATTGGATTACACTGGCAGAACAGCAGGATTAACAGCCTGATAATTGCTCCTGACCAGAAGCTCTGGTGCGCTACAGATTCAGGAGTTTATATGTATCAGAATGGGAATACAACTCTGCTCGGTGCAAATGAGGGGCTTATAAATCCATTTGTCTATGATCTGAAAATTTTTAATGAAAGAGTATTTTGTGCGACCAAGGGGGGAATCTCTATTTTCGATTTGAACGGACAGCATACTGCCAGTGTAACCATGGAAAACGGGCTCGCTTCCGACGATTGCAGGGATCTCACCATTGATATTGACGGAAATGTCTGGATAGCCACAAACCGGGGAGTATCAAAGTTGGAGATGGATAATGCCACCTTTGTCATAAACTTTGGCCCTGAGGCCGGCTTAATATCTAATTCAACCCAATTTGTTGAATTCGCAGACAGCAAATCGTTGTGGATTGGAACGGATCGCGGCATCAATGTGCTAAATACCGAAACAGAAGAGATCGATTATTACGGAGAGGAAGATGGGTTTAACGCTCTGGAAACAAATTTAGGGGCTATATCCAGGGGGGAACATGGAGAATTATGGATCGGGACAGTCGCTGGCATCGTCCATTACAATCCAAAGTACAATATTGTGGATACCAAACCCCCGGATCTTATCCTTTTTGCACCCCTTGTGGATGGAAAAAAATATGAATTTGACTATAACAGGCAGGAAACAGGGGTAAGATTTCCCGGAGAGCCCGCCTTGCCGTACAGCAAATATTCATTGACGTTTAATTTTACCGGCATTCAAACCACCATTCCATCCCAGAATTATTTCCGCTATTACCTTGAAGGATTTGAAGATGATTGGTCGGTTCCACGAAAAGAACGCTCGGTAACTTACAAACGGCTCCCCAGTGGTCAATATGTTTTCAGGGTCAAAGCTTACAACCTGGATGGGATTGGCGTAACCGAAGAAGCAAGCTTTTCATTTATCATTAAACCACCCTTCTGGAAAACTATATGGTTTATCATGCTTGAGGTGTTGGCAGGCCTCTCCCTGATCTATGCAACCATCAAATACCGGGAACAACAGCTGATAAAGGAAAAGAAGATCCTCGAAACAAAAGTGAAAGAGCGAACCCGTGAGATCGAAGACCAGAAGGTTGAGATTGAGGCACAAAGGGATGAAATTTCAGAGCAGAAATACTTTGTGGAGGAACAACGGGATCACATTGCCTTTCAGAATAAGGAAATCACCGACAGTATCTTATACGCAAAACGAATCCAGCAGGCAGTGCTGCCGGGAAAGCTTACACTGACGCGTACTTTGCCCGAACATTTCATATTGCTTAAACCAAGGGATATTGTCAGTGGTGATTATTATTGGGTGGAGGAAAAGAACGACCGGGTCATTGTCTGTGCAGCCGACTGTACCGGACATGGCGTACCCGGGGCTTTTATGAGTTTGCTGGGACTGACATTCTTAAATGAAATTGTGAACAAGGATGAAATCGTGAAGGCTGCGGATATTCTGAACCGGTTAAGAATGTATATTATCCGCTCTATGTCTCATAAGCATGAGGAAGCCAGCCAGGGAAGAGACGGCATGGACCTGTCCCTGATTGTAATTGACAGCCAGCTCAAAATGTTGGAATATGCAGGTGCATACAATCCTTTGGTTATTGTTCGAAACGGTGAACTTATTGAATATAAGGCAGATAAAATGCCTATTGGGAGGCATGTGGGAGAAGAAGGTCCCTTTACCAACCACAAGATCGACATCCAGGACCAGGATATGATTTATTTGTTTTCGGATGGATTTCCAGATCAGTTTGGTGGGGAAAAGGGATCAAAATACAAGGCAAAGCCCTTTAAGCGTTTTCTCCAGCGCATCAGCCCGGATCCGATTAAAAAACAGCATGAGCAGCTGGAGGCTGAGCTGAAATCCTGGATGGGAGGGGAAGAACAAGTGGACGATATCCTGGTAATAGGTATACGGTATCATTCAAGAAATTAATTTAACTTTATTGCTATGATCAAAAGAATTTTATTGTACGCAATTGCACTGATGATTATGGGAGTTCCGGCCGGACAAAGCCAAAGCCTGGTGACCGGGACTACCGATTTCATCGGATTATCGGGAAACCCAACTTCGCCGCATCTGGTGGAAGCCGGCCCTGCAAGTTTCTACTGGATTTCCGGATCCAATTATTCAACAGTTACTCATCCAAAATTGCCTCAGGTATACAATGATTTTGCCAATTTATTTTTCCTGAAATATGATAAGAATGGGAACGTGTTAGGATCCAACTATATCAGAGGATCCAGCTTTGTTTGTGAGGCAGTATCGTCAAATGGCGGGTTGACGATGATGGCGCGTGCTAACAATGATGTAGATGCCAGTGGAACCCCGCTTACCCTTAACGGGGCTTTCAACATGGAATTCATTGCTAAATATGATCCCACTGGAAAGTTTGAAAAAATAGCAAATGTGTGGAATCTGGGTGCCTCCCAATCCATGTATTCCCTGGCCAAAGGAGATAAAAGGGATGGCTCGATGTACATATTTGGTACCGGTAACGGACCCACGGACGTGATGAACTACGGAATAATAGGAGAAGTTCGGTCCCGCGATTACCTTTATGTATTAAAATACAGCCCTGATCTTCAACTGGAATGGGTGTATACAGCAGGATTCGATACCACTGTTTCGGTCAATGGCTACTATAATAACCTGAAAGTATCGCCCGATAAGGATGGAAACGTAGTAATCACTGGTAGCTACGAGGCAAACAGCAGCCCTGTTTTTGGAGGCAAAGTGCTGATGTCCCATGCCGACGGTTTTGGAACATTTGCCGTTAAACTGGACAGATCCGGAAATCAAGTATGGGTGCTGGAGGGATCGATGAATGGTTACGGCTATGCAACTCAAATTTTTAAGGGACTGCCCATGAAAAATGGAGATCTTGTGATGGCTGGTGCAACTACCACCGGGTATTTCCAATTGGGTGGTGTAGAAGTGAATTTCGTAAATGGATCGGGGTTTACCAACCAGTTTGTATTCAGGATAGGGCCGGATGGAACCATCCGTTGGGTCCGGTCTCTTCAAAACATGGGTGTTAATTTACAGGAAGGAAAAAAAGGAACAGGGGAAAGTCATGGGTCCAAGGATGTGCGGAGCGATGAATTCGTTGAAGAGATTTTCTATGATGCCATAGAATGGAACAATAAAATTCTGTATATGTGCGGATCGTTTCAGAACGATGCATTCAATATTGCCGGCAGGGTGCTCGAAAAACCATATTCCACAGGAGCCTTTATTGCGGCCATTGATCTTGCCAATGGGGATGAGCTGTGGGGCTATGGGCTTTCATCCGATTATGTATATCTTCAGGGATTCGATGCAGATGGAGGCGGGAACGTATCATTAATGGGAGCCAGCAGCGAAAATCAGAGCTTTGAAGGCCTTACACCCGATTCCATTTTTGGAATGTATCCGGTTTTCATAGTGGGCCTGGATTACAATGGGAAACCACTCTGGACGAATGGTGTTTCCATCCAGCAAGTGGCCGGATACTGGCTAAACGGGGTAGATCTGGAGGTGTTGAGAAATGGGCAAATATTCTCATCCATGTACCTTGCCCAGGCCGCTAATCTGAGCATTGGCGGACGTGCCCTTTTCGAAAACTATCCATATACAAGCTGGCTTGTGGAACTTGTGGCGGATTCGGAAATCGGGGGGGTAGTAACTGATCCTTTAGGAAATCCTGTGTATCCCGGCTATGTTAAAGCCTTTAAGTCTTCACCATCAGGTGCTTATCCCATGGTTGATTCGGTACTGCTGGACGATTCCGGGGGGTTTCTTTTTACAGGGCTTAATCCCGGAAATTACACCTTGCAGGTAGTGCCCGACAAGGGGATCTATCCTATGGCGGTCCCTACGTATTTGGGAAATATGATTGATTGGAGTGTGGCACAATTCAATGATTTCTCCGTGGCAACAAAAGCTAATTTCCTTAACATCAATGTTTCTGAAGTGGCAATTCTTACACCTGAGGATGGGAGCGGTATCATGTCTGGTGCAGTGTACTACGAAGAGGATGGTGGCGCACTGAAAAGCACGTTGGCGATCCCTGTGAAGAGAGCATCCATTCTGGTAAAGAAAAGGCCCCCCCAGAAGAAATCAACCAACGAAGATGAAATAGTTGCATTTGTGGAAACCGATGATTTTGGAAATTTCATCTTTGAAAACATCCCGGATGGGGATTATTTATTAGTGATTGATATAGCGGGCTTGGAAATGATCGAAACTCACGAGGTCAACATCACTGGAAACCAGATTAAATCCGGATTGGATTATACCGTGGGATCCGATGGAATCTATACCTGGACCGGTGTGGGGATTTCCCCGGAGGAAGGAACTCAATTTAGGATGTTTCCCAACCCGGGTAATGGGATATTTTTCATGGAATTACCATCCCAGGGTAATTACGAGGTACGTGTATTTGGGACAGATGGACGCCTGGTTGCTTCCAGAAGATATGCGGGCGCCAATGGCTTCAGGACACTTGACATATCTGATCAGAACGATGGTGTATATGTGATTAAACTCCAGGGTCCGAACCTATCTGCCACTGTCAAATACGTAAAAAGATAGGCAAGAGCCACGTGCCGGTTCTGGTAGTTAGTGCCAGTTGCCGGTTCTGGTAGTCAGTGCCGGTTACCGGTTTTGGTAGTCACTGCCTGCTGCATGTAACCTGGGAACACTGGAAATAAAAACGGGACTGGAAAGCCCCGTTTTAGTTGTTTTTAGTGACTCATTACCGGTTTACTGAAAGTGTGAATCGTGTGGCTGATGATCTCTGCACATTCTTTAAGTTGATCCTCTGTTATAACAAGGGGAGGGGCAAACCGGATAATATGGTCGTGGGTAGGTTTTGCCAGCAAACCATTCTCTTTTAGGGCTATACAAACGTCCCAGGCAGTTTTTCCATCTGTGGGTTTGATAACAATGGCATTAAGCAATCCTTTTCCGCGCACAAGCTCGATCATTGGAGATTCTATCTTCCTTAAATCAGCACGAAACTTTTCACCAAGCTCAGAGGCGCGCTCAGACAGATTTTCCTCTTTGATTACCTCCAGAGCCGCTATGGCAACTTTCGCTGCCACGGGATTTCCACCATACGTCGAACCGTGTTCACCCGGCCGAATACAAAGCATGATCTCATCATCCGCCAGCACAGCCGAAACAGGATAAACACCGCCCGACAGCGCTTTCCCGAGAATCAGGATATCCGGACGGACCTCTTCGTGGTCACACGCCAAAAGCCGGCCGGTCCTTGCCAATCCGGTCTGAACTTCATCGGCAATGAACAATACATTTTTCTGCTTACACAGTTTGTATGCCTCGCGTAAATATCCACTATCCGGCACATAGACTCCTGCTTCGCCCTGGATGGGTTCCACCAGGAATCCTGCCACATTGGGATCTTCCAGTTCCTTTGCCAGAGCTTCAGTATCATTGTACGGAATGGTAACGAAGCCAGGGGTATAAGGACCAAATCCTTTATAAGAATCAGGGTCGGTAGACATGGAGATGATGGTAATGGTCCGGCCATGAAAGTTGCCCTCACATACGATAATCTTCGCTTCATTTTCAGGAATTCCCTTCTTTTCATAGGCCCACTTGCGGCACAGTTTTAATGCAGTTTCATCGCCTTCAGCCCCTGAATTCATAGGGAGCACCTTATCGTACCCAAAATAGGTGGTTATGTACTCCTCGAATTCGCCCAACATGCTGTTATAGAAAGCCCTGGAGGTGAGTGCGAGCCTGCCGGACTGTTCAGTCAGTGCAGCCACAATTTTAGGATGACAATGGCCCTGATTCACCGCAGAATAGGCCGAAAGGAAATCGTAGTACCGCCTTCCATCCACATCCCAGACATATACTCCTTCACCGCGGTCAAGGACCACTGGTAATGGATGATAGTTGTGTGCACCAAACTTGTCTTCGCGCCGGATGTAATCTTGTTCGTTCATAGCGATAACCTTTTCTAAAGTGAGTAATATAATGAAGCGCTAAAGTTAGTAAAACATATGTCATGCATGAAGGTTATATTTGAAGAAATATTCACCCGAAAAAATAACTATTGTGAATCAGATTCAAGAATTAATTATCCGACGCTGGAGCCCGGTTGCCTTTAGCTCCGAGGCCATTGAGTTCGGTAATATTGAACTCCTGTTCGAAGCTGCTAAATGGGCTCCTTCTGGCAACAACGGCCAGCCCTGGAAATTCATTTATGCCCTAAAAGAAACGCCAGACTATGAAGTGTTTCTGGATTTATTAGACGAAGGCAACCAGGTGTGGGCTAAAACAGCGCCATTGTTGGTGTTAGGCCTGGCTCAGGTAATCTCCACCTATAAAGACCGTCCAAACAGGCTGGCATTTTATGAAACGGGGCTGGCAGTAAGCAACCTCCTGATTCAGGCTACTCATATGGATTTGATGGTCCACCAAATGGCCGGTTACGACATGGAGAGAGCCCAGGAGGTTTTGCATATCCCCGTCCGGTATCAGCCGGCTGCCATGATGGCCATCGGCTACAAGGGTGACCGTTCTCAGCTTCCAGCTCGTGTTGCTGCACGGGAAGATAGAGAAAGGACCCGGAAAGAGTTACCTGAGTTTCTGGTCGATGGAACATTTAATAGCGATTGGTGACCGGAGGAACAGGAATTAGAAGCTGAGGGAGATTCTCAGATTAAATCTGCGCCCGGTAAGAAAGTTCGGCACCCCAAACTGCCCGGGAATTCCTCGCTGGTCGGAGATGGTCCTGATCCATAAATAAGAGGCTTCGTTATTGATTCCCAGTAGATTAAATATTTCTCCACTGATCCAAATACTCTCAAAGATCCTTAAAGGATTTTTTTCTCCCAGTATGTCGGTTTCGCGTTTAATCACTTTGGAAAAACCAATATCCACCCGTCTGTAGGGCTTCATTCGTATTTTTGTGTGGTACTGGTCCTCGTTTGGACTACTGAGGGGCAATCCTGTGCCGTAAAAGGCGTTCAGGTGAACCTTGTACCCCGGATTATTGGGAAAGTAGTCCTGGAAATAAAGTCCGAAAGTTAAAAACTGGTCTGTCGGCCTGGGAAACTCACCTGCGGGCACTCTGATGTAGTTGTTTCCGTTAAATATGTACTCAAAATCCCCCTCCACATCTTCCCTGGTTTGCAAGAGTGATAAAGTCATCCAGGATTCGGCACCGTGCACAAACTCACCATTCAATTTAAAATCGACTCCCCGTGCAAATCCCTGAGAGATGTTTTCACCGGCATAAGAAAGCCTCACATTTTCAATTTTATAGGGGATCAGGTTATTCAACCATTTATAGTAGGCCTCACCTGTAAACTTAAAAGGCCTCTCCCATATGGAAAAAATATAGTCTCCTCCCACAAGAAAATGAATCGAACGCTGGGGAATGATTTCCTCATTGATGGTACCAGCAGGAAATCTCATTTCTTTATAAAAAGGAGGCTGGTAGTAGTAGCCGGCAGAAACATGGAACATGACATCCCGCTCCCATGCAGGCTGAGTGCTTAGGGTGACACGCGGGCTAAGCATGGTGCTCTTATTGAAATTCCAGACTGTTGCCCGTACACCGGTGGTGACAAACACGTCTGCATCGGCACCGTTCACTTCCCAGGTATTTTGGAGGAAACCACTAATCTGGTCATAGCCAATCCTATTTTCAGTCTGTTTTGAGTCACTCAGAACCAGTTCATCTCCCTCATAAGGAAGCACATAGCCGGAAGAATCGAGCAATTCCCATTCGCTAATCCGGTCAAAAAAATCCTGGTACTTGTAGGAGAGCCCCCATTGAAGCCGGTAATTGGGGGTCTGGTAACTTCCCAGGTGAGAGCCCGAGACCACCATGGCATCCAGGTAATTTCTTGCATGAGATAGCAGGGTCCCTATCCCCACATTCAGAATACTGTCTCCATAGGTATCCGATCCCAACGTGTTATCTAATTCATTGATAAGGTATTGTCCAAGAATATCATAGGTTTCCTGTTCGGAAGTCCTGAAAGCAGATGCTGTAAATTTCAGCGATAGACCTTTCACCGGCCTGTAATTGAGTGTCAGGGCCCCCATATTGGTGTCATATTGATCGACTTCCTGGCCCTCATAGTAAATTCTCAGGTTGAGGGGAAGGTCCTTTGTACCAAATTCGGTGTCTCGTGTCCTGGGGATAAACTGGTACTTATTGGAAGAATAGTTGCCCAGGAAGGAGATCTCCAGTTTTCTTGACAGCTGGTAAGTGAGCAAAGTTTGAAGATCAGAAAACTGGGGCTTATAATCTCCGCTGGTCTCGAGGGTATTCAGCAGGTAGGAAGTTGTTTTATAACGGTAGCCAACCAGAAAGGAAAATCGCTGTGTTTTGGAAACACCTTCCAAATGAGCTGAAGCCCCCAGAAGGCTTAGTGAAGAAGATCCCGCAAATTTTCGCGGCTTTTTATATGTGATATCCAGCGCAGAGGACATCCTGTCACCATACCGTGCATCATACCCTCCGGCTGAAAATTTCACAGACGATACCAGGTCTGAATTCACGAAACTTAACCCTTCCTGCTGTCCGGATCTTACCAGAAAAGGTCTGTAGATCTCAATGTCATTTACATACACAAGGTTCTCATCAAAGTTACCGCCTCTGACCGAATACTGCGAGCTTAGCTCATTGTTGGAGCTTACACCGGCCTGGGACTTAATAATTGCCTCCACCTTACCCGTTGTGGTTGGCATGTAATTAAGTTCCTCCACATCAATTCGGTGGAAGGTACTTGCCCTTTCCTGCCGGGAGGTCACCGAAACCTCCTTTAACGAACGGATATCCCTTTGAAGGGAAATAATACGTTCTTGCTCCTCATTCGCTTGCAAGCGAATAGCAAACTGCACAGTTCTGTACCCAACGCACGAGATGACCACCGTGTAGGATTTTCCTGCAGGGACTTCAAGTTCAAACGAACCGTCGGCATGGGTCATGGTCCCTTCCTGAGTACCCAATAATGCAATATTTGCCAGGTCCACGGGATTGCCAATACTGTCTCTCAGATTACCTTTTAACAGGCCATGTTCCTGTCCGACGACCCAACCTGTGGTCACTAAAAGAAGCAATGCAGGAAGGAGAAGTTTTTTCACATTGAGAATTTTCCTGAATATAGTACTAACTATTGAATGTGTGGGAAAATTGTGCAGGAACATTAATCATCCTCTTTCTTGAAGTCACCATGCTTTATGGATTCGAAAAATTTTGCCCACCGCATGGGATCGAAGATGGTATAGTAAGGAGTTTGACCTGCTGTATATAACTGATTGTATTGTTGTTTCATGACCTCTCTAAAATTGATGTTCGGACTGGGCCCGAAATCATTCATTTTTATCTGGGTCTTAATCAGGGCTATGTTGTGGTAAGCCCTTTTTTCATCATCGTCTGGCAGTTCAAGCGCCAGAAATGCCTCTTTAAATTCGTGGTAGGTCTTCCAGGGATAGATACGAACCTCGGCCAGTTGAAAAGTATCACTCACCATGAATATATCTGCCGGGTACTGCTGTCCGCCAATTGAATCAGGGATCACGTGGATCGTGCCCTTGTGTCCCATATGGCTGAATAAGATTGTATCGTTTGATCTCACCACAAAGGAGAACATTCCACGACGATCGGAGGTGGTACCCCTTCTTTCGTTTAGGATGATAATGTTGACCTCGGGAAGAGGATTGTGCTGAAGATCCCTTACCATTCCCGAGAACTGGACAAGTTCCTTCTCACCGTCCTTTTTCCGCTGTCCATTCAGATCGATGACAAAAATAAGGAGAACCACCATTCCCAATACCATCTTCAAGCAATCCCTGAGCCTCCCTAATTTCATTCCCCAAAAATAGATAAAAATGGGGGCAAATGCCTCCATGCCCTCGATATTGGTATAAATTTGTGAATTATTAACACTAAATCAACGCCATGGTAAATCAGAAAACGATCACTCTGTCCCCTGTCCCGAGAGGATTTCACCTGATCACCCCAAAAGTAGAGGAGGCAATCGGAGAGTTGCCGAATAATGGTCTATTGCATTTGTTAATCCAGCATACCTCAGCAGGTCTTACCCTGAATGAAAATGCTGATCTGTCTGTGCGAAATGACTTCGAGTCATTTATAAATCAATTAATCCCTGAAAACCACCCCGCCTATACCCATGTTTTTGAGGGTGCTGATGATATGCCTGCTCACCTGAAAGCTTCTCTTATCGGGAATTCGGTCACGATCCCCATTACCAACAGCAGGTTGAATCTGGGAACCTGGCAAGGGATCTATCTCTGTGAATTCAGAGATCGTGGCGGATCAAGAAGAGTGGTGATCACGGTTATATCCTGATCATGTTATAAAATAGCAAAATCCCGTGTTATTTTTATATAATTTTAGGCTATACCAACAGTTGAGAGTTCATGGCAAAGCTTGTTTTACTGGGGAATGAAGCAATCGCACAAGGTGCCCTGGATGAGGGCATTTCGGGCGTTTATGCCTATCCTGGCACTCCATCAACCGAGATTACAGAATATATCCAGCGCTCTAAAACTGCAAAGCAAAGAGGAGTTCACTCTAATTGGTCGGCCAATGAGAAGACTGCATTGGAGACCGGACTAGGCATGTCCTACGCCGGAAAAAGAGCATTGGTTTGCATGAAGCATGTCGGACTCAATGTAGCGGCTGATGCCCTGGTTAATTCCGGTATGACGGGAGTAAACGGTGGGATGGTGGTGGTGGTGGCCGATGATCCATCCATGCACTCTTCTCAGAATGAACAGGATTCGAGATTTTATGGAAAATTTGCCCTCATTCCGGTATTGGAGCCTTCCGACCAGCAGGAGGCCTACAACCTTGCCCGGTATGGTTTTATCCTTTCAGAGAAATTTGCGCTGCCCGTGTTGCTAAGAATTACCACCCGTCTGGCCCATTCAAGGTCTAACGTTGAAATGCGGGATAATACGCCGGAGAAGGCTCTCAGGCTTCCTTCCGATTTAACGCAGTTTGTACTTCTGCCAAGCGTGGCCAGGCAGAAATATAAAGCGCTGTTGTCTACACAGGATAAATTGATCCTCGAGGGGTTGGATTCCGGCAGGAATCGCGTGGAACAAGGGGCGCAGTTAAGCAAAGGAGTGATTGCCTGCGGCCTGGCATATAATTACTATCTGGAAGTCGCCCGCGAAGCACATTTGGACCACCCGGTACTCAAAATCACTCAATACCCCGTTTCACCTCAAACGCTTAGTGACTTCATCTGCAAGGTGCAGGAAGTGCTTGTACTGGAAGAGGGAGCCCCAATGCTCGAGGAATCGCTGACCGGCATTCTTCCTTCGGATTATACTATACGGGGTAGACTGGACGGTACCTTGCCCCGTGATGGGGAATTGAATCCCACCCTTGTGAAAATAGCCCTGGGATTCTCAAAGGAAACTTTAAGGGATGTACCGGACGTGGTGAGAAACAGACCTCCGGCGCTCTGCAAGGGATGTGGTCATATTGATATGTACAATGCACTGAATGAAGCTCTTGGCAAGCTTGGCCCAGGCAAAGTCTTTTCCGATATTGGTTGTTATACCCTGGGGGCTCTTCCACCCTATAATGCGATTAATTCATGTGTGGATATGGGGGCCTCGATAACCATGGCAAAAGGTGCTGCTGATGCCGGATTGCAGCCGTCAGTAGCAGTTATCGGCGATTCCACCTTTACTCATTCTGGAATGACGGGACTTCTGGACGCAGTGGTAGAAGACACACCGGTTACAGTGATTATAGCAGATAATTCTACTACAGGAATGACTGGAGGACAGAAATCCCATGCGACCGGCCGTCTGAAGGATATATGTACCGGGCTGGGAGTCGAAAGAGCACATATCAGGGTTATGAATCCCCTGCGTAAATACCATGAGGGGAACAGGAAAATGATTGCAGAGGAGATGAATTATGGGGGAGTATCAGTGATTATAGCTCAAAGGGAATGTATTCAAACTGCGAGGCGGAGGGGGAGAGCACACACCGGCGAAACCAAGCCGACAAGAAAAGTACGCGGAAAATTTGACAGGAAAATAAGTGAAGAAAAGGAATAGATGTGAAAAGGGATATTCTACTTGCGGGAGTTGGAGGACAAGGCATTCTTTCCATTGCCGCTGTCATCGGGGTGGCTTCCGTTGAATCGGGTCTTTACCTGAAACAGGCAGAGGTACATGGCATGAGTCAGCGGGGTGGGGCCGTTCAATCTCATGTGAGGATTTCGGATTCACCCATTGCATCGGACCTTATCGAGGAAGGAAAATGTGATCTAATCCTGTCTGTTGAACCCATGGAAGCTTTACGGTATCTTCCTTTCCTGTCGAAGGAGGGATGGGTAATTACCAGCAGCCGCAAAGTTAAGAACATGGAAGACTATCCTGCCGAAAAGGAACTGATGGAGGCGGTAAAAAAAGTAAAAAACAGCCTGATAATTGAGGCATCTGACATAGCAAAAAAACTTGGTTCCCAAAAAGTTTCAAATATGGTGATGCTGGGAGCTGCATCGAAATTCATATCTCTTAGTCAAGAGAGCCTGAATGGGGCGGTGGCTGCCCTGTTCGGTTCAAAAGGGGAGGAGATGGTAGGACTGAATATCTCTGCGTTACATGCAGGCAGAGATGCACAGGGATCCCGGTAAACATTTGTTAATTACAGATGTTATAGAGAAAAGCCCGCGTAATGTTCAACCAAAAAGATCTTTTGCAAATCCAGAAAAAAGGCATCAGGATCGATGATATCAACCGTCAAATCAAATACTTTAAAACAGGTTTTCCTCCAGCCGATATTTCTTTGCCTGCAACTCCGGGGCGTGGAATTTTAAGTCTGACAGACGGAGATGAAAAACACTACAGGGAAATTTTCAGGCAGAATGGCCCGGACTTTCACATTACCCGGTTTATACCTGCTTCCGGAGCTGCAACCCGCATGTTTAAATCTCTCTATAATGCATTGGAAAGGCTTGAGGGAAAGAGCTATGCAGAACAATATTCCTGGACCGAATCGAATCATGAGATCAAGGGATTTTTTGATCAGCTCCAGGAATATCCGTTTTATGAAGACCTTAAGCTTCAAAAAGAGGCTTCGCCCGAAGAAACACTCAGGTTGATCCTGGGTGATGCAGGGCTCAATTATGGGAACAAGCCAAAGGGTTTGCTAAAGTTTCATAAATACAGTACCACGGACCGCAGATCCTCATTTGAAGAGCATGTTCGGGAAGCCGCACAATATTGCGGCAGCAGGGATGGTATCCTCAGAATTCATCTGACGGTTTCACCAGTTCACCTGGATGGATTTCAGACCGAGGCAGCCAGAATTTCGCCTCAGATTGAGAAGGAAACCGGATTGAATATTGATTTCTCTTTCTCATTTCAAAAAACTAAAACCGATACGCTGGCAGTGGATCTGCATAACAAACCATTTCGGAATGAGGATGGGTCACTTTTATTCAGACCCGGAGGACACGGGGCTTTGCTTCAGAACCTGGACGGGTTGGATTCCGATATTCTTTTTATAAGCAACATTGATAACATAGCTCCTGAACGTTGTAAAGATAGACGGGTTGGATATAAACAGGTACTGGGCGGTGTCCTCCTTGAAATGCGGTCGAAGATCTTTTACTACCTGCACCAATTAAATGCGGGAGAAAAGGTCGGTAAGACCCGGTTGGACAGCATGGTTGGATTTATTCACGAAAGAATTGGGATAGCCATTCCGGACCAGCTAAAAAGTTGGGATTCGGCTGATTTGAAGAAGTGGCTGTTCAAGACCATGGATCGGCCCATAAGGGTCTGTGGCATGGTGAAAAATGAGGGAGAACCAGGAGGAGGTCCTTTTTATGTGCGGTCCGAATCGGGTGAGATAACTTTGCAGATTGTGGAATCCTCGCAGATCGATTTGAATGATCCGGAAAAAGTCAAGCTTGTTTCACAATCCACTCATTTTAATCCAGTGGATATTGTATGCAGCACAAGGGACTTTAAAGGGAATAAATTTAATCTGACCCATTTTGTTGATAACAATACAGGATTTATATCCGGAAAGTCGGAGGGAGGCAGATCCCTGAAGGCACTCGAACTACCCGGGCTGTGGAATGGTTCCATGGCACACTGGCTTACTCTTTTTGTAGAAGTTCCCGGTGATACCTTTTCTCCTGTGAAGACAGTTTTTGATCTGATGCGGGAAGAACACAGGCCCTGAGCTCATACCGGCAGTCTCAATCCAAACTAATATCGTCAATATCCTTTTTACCCTGATCAACGCTCGCCCACAAGGTTGAGTTAGCTTTCACCAGCTTCACCACATTCAGAAACAGGCTCTTGGATTCAGCCAGCATTTCCAGCAAAGTGACACTTATCTTTACTCCTTTTTGGGTCTTTTTTAAGATCTTTATCCTTGTTCTAATAATTTCATTAGCCAGTGTGATCAAATCATCGCGTTGATGCACCAGATCCTCCATTGTGCCAAATTCCCTGTCTTTTTGTATGTGGATTACAAAATTGAAAAATTCACTGGATTTCTCGTTGAAATCTTTTAATGACTCTAATTGATCCCTGTCGAGAGCATGGTTGTTATCCAGGTGATTAAAAGCCGGTTGAACTATGTGCAATAATGAGTTACTCATTTCCTTCATATAGGCTACCACCTGTACATAGTGATGACCACTTTCAAGTTCTCTCTCCTCAAATTTTTTCAGCATTTCAGGGATGTTTCCCTGTTTCCGTTTGATATCTTTGCCTAAATGTTTCGATTCTTTCCTCAGACTTTTCAGCTCCTTATGCTTTTCTTTGAATAAATTGGTATAGGTAAGATTGAATATTCTAGACACTTCCAGGATGGCACTTTTTACTTCATTGTCACACGATTTTATAACTTCATATGACGCTGTAATAATCTGATTATCAAGCCTTTTAATCTTTTCATCATTCTTTTTATGGAAGGCATGGGTTCTAATTAGGATAAAGATGGCCAGCACAATTAGAATCAGTATGACTGGTAATTTTCCGAAAAAGATCAGTGACGCTATCAGAAATGAGGCTAAAAAGGCACTGAATGCTGTAAAGAACCATCCTCCTATGACAGTCAATACACCTGTAATTCGGTAAACTGCACTCTCACGACCCCATGCCCCGTCAGCCAGTGAGGTTCCCATAGCGACCATAAAGGTTACATAGGTGGTGGATAATGGAAGCTTAAAAGACGTTCCTATTGCAATCAGGATGCTGGCTACAACAAGATTAACAGACGCGCGTATAAGGTCAAAAGAAACCTTTTTCTCCTTCTCGTCGTTTCTCTCTGCATCAAATCTTGAATGCACAAACCTGGTAACTGCCGGTGGAGCAATTTTACCGACACCATTGCTCAGTTCAACGGATCTTCTCACCAGGAATCTGGCCAGAGAAGAGGATGCAAATCGTTCAGATCCTTCTCCCTGACGGCTTAAATCAATGGTCGTTGCTGTGACAGACTTTGCTTTCTTTGAGAACCGGAGGGTTAAAACCATGATCAATCCTGCGGCTATGAGAAAATAGATGGGAGTGATAACCGGTTCTCTTAAGGCGGTCATGAGAAACCCACCAGGCTCGGATCCCCCTGCAGCCATAAAAGATTTGAATGATTCGAATCCCGCCAGGGGTACACCAATAAAATTTACCAAATCGTTTCCGGCAAAAGCCATTGCAAGGGCAAAGGTTCCAACAAGTACCGTAATTTTCAGTATGTTAACATGCGTAAAAGAAGCCAGAATCTGGAACAAAGCGGTCCAACCGACAAAACTAATCAAAAGTATCTGTGTGGTATTGGTTTTAATATAGGCCAACATTTCTCCCGATATGAGCGTAGATCCTTTAGCGCCTTTGATCAACAGGAAATAGAGGATGGCTGTGATGGCAAATCCTCCCCAAATACCAGTCCAGTAGCGGTAGGTCTTCCCGATATTAAATGAAAATGCCAGCCGGACCACCCATTGAACGACCATCCCAACCGTAAAAGCAATGATCACCGAAAGAAATATTCCGACAATTATCATCACGGAGCTTTCAATATTGATGTAGGTACCCACATGGCTGATCAGAGTATCTGAGGTGGTTATTTTATAGATGGAAACTGCTACCGCGGATCCTAAAATCTCAAAAACAATGGAGACGGTTGTGGAGGTGGGCAGGCCAATGGTGTTAAAAAAATCCAGCAACAGGATATCCGTTAACATGACAGCCAGAAAGATGACCATGATTTCTTTGAAAGCAAAAAACTCCGGATTGAATATCCCTTTTCGGGCGACTTCCATCATCCCGTTGGAAAATACGGCTCCAATTAGGACTCCGGCTGCAGCAACGGCAATTATTATTTTAAAAGGGGCTGCCTTGGAACCGATGGCAGAATTTAGAAAATTTACCGCATCGTTGCTAACACCTACAATGAGGTCAGAAATCGCAAGCAGGAAAAGGACTCCAACAATTAGGATATAATAAGATTCCATGAACAATAATTGTTAATTCTATTTTAAAATAGGGTTATTAGGAACACTTCACAGTACTTTTACGTTAGGATAAAGTAAATGAAATATTATCGAATAAAAGAATTGATGAATGGGTTTTAGTTTTATTATACGCAATTCTTACCCTTCTAAATTTTCAAAGAAATGAAAGAGAAAATTTTGGTATGTCAGGTACAACCGGATATGGTTTGGGAAGATATCGGGGCCAACCTTGATCTTCTGAATAAAATGCTATATGATCTGCCCGAAGGTACTGATTTGGTGCTTTTTCCGGAAACGTTCTCCACTGGATTCTCTATGCAATCGGAGGCCAATGCTGAAGCGGTCAATGGCAGGGCGGTAAGTTGGATGAAGGAAATTGCAAAACTGAAAAAGATCACTGTATCAGGAAGTGTGATTATCCGCGACGATGATCAAATATATAACCGATTGTACTGGATTTCTCCCGGGGGGATTTCAGGTCAGTATGACAAGCGGCACCTCTTTCGGATGGGACAAGAGAATGAAAATTTCAAGGCTGGGATATCACGTGAGATCTTTACTCTCGGGCAGTTTCGGTTTTTGCCTCAGATTTGCTATGATTTGAGATTTCCTGTTTTTAGCAGAAACCAGGGAGATTACGATGTGGTCTACTACGTGGCAAATTGGCCGGCTCCAAGGCAGCCTGTGTGGGAGACATTAGTCAGAGCACGTGCGATTGAGAATCAGGCGTACGCATTGGCAGTTAACCGGGTCGGGATTGATGGAATGGGAGTAAATCATTTGGGAGGGACCTGTGCTATTGATCCTGTGGGTAAAGTGATTCAGCGAATGGGCGACAAGCCTGGTATTCAGTCGGTCACCATTGACCTCCAAATGTTACGAAATTTCAGAAGAAAGTTCCCGGTCTGGAAAGATGCTGACCGGTTCGATATTGAATTATAGCTGGATACTAGTACCTAGCAGCCACATCCGCAGCTCTTGCTTTCGTTCTCATTGCACGATCCCTCACCACTGCCGCATCCGCATCCGCTGTTCGCCCCGTGAATGTGACCATGAGATAGTTCTTCCTCGGAAGCCTTCCGGACTTCGGTAACCTCCCCTTTAAAATGCAAATCATTTCCTGCCATCGGATGGTTAAAGTCCATTTGAACAGCTTCTCCTTCAATGGTAATTACCTTCCCATTTAAGCGCCGGCCTTCTGCGTCCATCATTGGTACTGTTTTTCCTACCTGCATCAGAGACTCATCGATTTTCCCATCGATCTCAAAAACTGTTTTGGGAACATGAACAATAGCATTCTCAACCACAGGTCCATATGCATCTTCGGATCCCAGCTGGAACTCAAAGCTATCCCCTTCAGCAAGTCCGCTAAGATTCTCCTCAAATTTGGGAAGTAAACCCCCAGTTCCAAAAAGAAACGTAAGTGGATTCCCGTTGGACAGGGATTCAACTACCTCTCCGTCTTTGGATCCTGTGCGGAGTTCATATATGATGGAAACTACGTTATTTTTGTCTGCAACCAGAGTGACGCTCTGCTCAGCAATCACGTTTTCTGTTTTCTCGGCAATCATGTGATCAGTTTTGTCTTCGATCATGTTTTCTGTTTTTGAAGATGCAAATAAAGCAATTATTTCTCTCAAATTAAAGCGCGCGCGCGCCGTACTACCAGATTTAACAAGAAATTAAATGGATTGTTTGCTGGCTTATGCCAAATCTTTGTTCTCCGGGTTGGTGAGAGGTACCTGCTCTGAAGTGATCTCAGCCGTGTGGAATTCCAATTCGGGTTTTACTTTTCGCCTGTACCGTATCAATGCAAATGCCATCACCATGCTGGATACCAGGATGACCAACAGAAGTATTCCTGTGTTAAACTCTTCAACTACAAGGTCTTCCGGGATAGAATAAAATAGAAGAATGGTGATAAGGCCCCTGGGAGCCATCCATACTTCCGGCAGGATATTTTTGCGGATAATAAACTTGAAATAAGCGAATCTGATTCCATAGAGGATACCCAGAATCAGGATGCTGACCATCCACACTTTCAGATCCAAGAGGCTGGTAAGCAGGATTGTAAAACCAAAAATCACAAAGAAAAATGTGCGAACAATAAAGGAAGATTCCAGAGTAATCATTTTAAAATTTTCAAAAATGACCCTCATGTGCCCTTCGTTGAGTAATCTGCGTAATTTCCCGGGAAAGAAAATATGTCGGTTTGAAAGGATCATACCGAAAACAAGGATGATCAGAAGGCTAGACAGGTGAAGCATTTTGCTAAGAGAGTAGAGCAGGATGAGGACAGCGATCAGTAAAAAGAGTTTCAATTCGGTTGTGATCTTCTGAAAAAGAAAGATGAGGAAATAACTGGCTGCCAGGGATACGATCACGGTTAACGTCAGGTTGAGCAATACCGCGAGACTCATTTGACCTATGCTATCGGACTCCAGGCTGCTTATAAGAAAATAAAATAGCATAATGCCCAGGATATCAGAAAAAGTACTTTCATAGACCATAAATTCACGCTTCTCCTTATCCATGGCCTCCACGCTGGGAATGATAATGGCTGAACTCATAATGGAAAGTGGCACAGCATAGAGCAGTCCGGTGGTCAGGTCCACATCAATATAGATGGAAATAATCCCAGCGATAAGTATGGCGGCGAATACAAGGTTTACCAGGGCAGTAAAAAAGGCTCTGGAGATAAGTTTCCTCTTATCTCCGGTTAATTCCAGATCCAATGAGGCTTCCAAAACGATCATGATCAATCCAATAATACCCAGGACTTCAAGGATAGGGGTGAGGTCGGGAGAAACCATGCCGGTGGTCGATACTATTCCGTGCATTGCTATACCCAGGAGAATCAGAAGCAAAACGCTGGGAATACTGTAACTTTTTGCCAGCAGGTTAAAGAGATAAGAGATGATCACGATGATTGAACCGGCGATAACCAGTCCATTGGATGAAAAGTGTTCCATCATAAATAGGTATTAAATCCAATTCTAAAAACGGGATTAGTATAAGGCGATCGGGAAGATTCGTTCATATTCCACAGGACCATAAATGAAATAGAATTGAACATACCCACCCGCTGAGAAATTCCCCCTCCCATCAGGAATGCCTGATAAATGAATCGCCCTTCGTCCGGGTAGGCAGGGGTATAGTAATGAGCTTTTTCCAGACTCATTACTTCATACTCCAGGTGAGCGAATAGTTCATTAAAAAGGTTTATGGGCAGAAACGACTCGGCATGGGTAATTAAAGCATACCGGGCAAAACTTTTCCCTCCATATACGTGGGTTTGAAAGGATACAGGGTAGAAGGGGGTTGCTTTTTGTGATTGATAAATGTAGTGAGGCCCCAATCCCACTGAGAACCTGTCGCTTAGATGGTATCCGACCAGGGGAGCAACCTCGATGTAGGTTCGTGTTCCAAAGGTGAGCCATACTTCCGGCACCAGGAATAATTTCCCTTTTCGGTCGGGAGCTTCAGGCTGTTCCCGGATCGGTGCATAATTCTGAGAATTGATCTCAATCCAACATGTGAAAATCAAGATAATCAGAAGTGTGATTCTGGCTATTTTCCGGTAGGGGAGCTTCACCATGCAATTATATACAAAAAATATAGCTGATTGACGACAAAAGCATATATTTTTATATTCTAAAAATTTCTCTTATGGTGATATTACTAACCGGTGCCAGCAGGGGTATTGGAGCTGCATTGGCCCGCTCTTTTACCGAATCGGGTCACCGCGTGCTCTTAGTCTCAAGGAACCAAGCTGAACTCGGGAAGGTAGTGGCTGCCTGCAACCGCAAAGCAGGTGATATTCTGGCCCATGGCATCCCTTTTGATCTGACCGACCTGGGGGATCTGGAGGTCGAATTTGTATCGAGGATAAAGGGACTTACCGGTAGAATTGATGCCTTGGTCAACAATGCGGGACAGCTTATTAGAAAACCCTTCCATCAGGTACCGATAACGGATGCCAGGAATTTGTTTGATGTGAATTTTTTTGTCCCCGCCCAGTTAATCAGAATTTGCCTTCCATGGATGTCTGACTCAATTCTTAAACATGTGGTAAATGTAACCAGCATGGCAGGATTTCAGGGAAGCAGTAAATTTAGCGGATTGGCTTACTACAGTGCCTCAAAGGCAGCCTTGGGTACCCTTACAGAGTGTCTTGCTGAGGAATTAAAAGAAGATAGTATTAAAGTGAACGCACTGGCCCTGGGGGCGGTGCAGACTGAGATGCTGGCAGAAGCATTTCCAGATTATAATGCACCTCTGGATCCCACTCAAATGGCCCATTATATAAAATGGTTTACCCTGGAGGGAGTCAGATATTTCAATGGAAAAATTGTACCGGTTTCGCTTGCTACTCCCTGATAGGATCAAGGGTATTTAGGTCATCAAGGTTCAATCCTCGTACCAGGTTTTCCTGGGAATATTCGCGAGCAGTGATCTTGCCACTGAGTAACATAGAGCCATTTAACGCCAGTGCACGCATTTCGTCTTCTCCAGGATAGATAAACACCGGAGCAATAAATCCAACATGCTCTTTGATATAACTTGTCAGGTCCGGATTATGTGCTATTCCCCCGGTAATGATGATTGCATGGACTTCACCACCCAGCACCGCTGCCATGGCTCCTATGTCTTTACAAATCTGGTATGCCATAGCATCCTGGATCAACCTGGCTTTGGAATCTCCTTCTCTGGCTAATTTTTCCAAATGGTGGGCATCATTATTTCCCATGTACGCAAAAAGCCCTCCCTGACCGACAAGCATTTTCTCGATTTCACTTTCTGAAACAGAGCCATTAAAACAATACCTTACAAGGGCACCCGTAGGCAAGGTTCCCGACCTTTCAGGTCCGAAGGGACCTTCTCCGTCCAGCCCGTTATTCACATCAATGACCCGCCCTTTCTTGTGGGCACCAATGGAAACGCCACTGCCCAGGTGAGCAATAATCAAATTCAGGTCGTTGTATTCCATACCTCGGGAGTGGGCATACGTTCTGGCAGTAGATTTCTGATTCAACGCATGAAAAATGGAGATTCGCTGGAATGCAGGATGTCCACTGATGCGGGCCACATCCTGAAGTTCATCCACTACCACGGGATCTGCGATATAGGCTTTTGCCTGAGGAAACTGCGCGAGGAGCCTATGGGCAATTAATCCACCAAGATTACTGGCATGGTCGCCCGTCAAACCTTTTTCCAGATCTGCGATCATGGCATCATTCACTTCGTATACTCCGGATTCGATAGGATGAATCAATCCTCCCCGGGCAATGATCATTCCTATCTGGTGAAAGGGAATATGGTTTTCTTTTACCTCTGCCAATACCAGGTTCATTCGGAATTCCAGTTGATCAACAGTTTGATTAAATGAGTGAAGTTCATCAATTTCATGACGAATTGTTTTTAAGAAGACAAATTTATTGTGATGGAATACGGCTATTTTTGTGGATGTCGAGCCCGGATTTATCGCAAGAATGTAGGTAGCGTCCATTTTTAGCAGCTTTTTAGCTTGTTTTTCGGCTTTATTTAGGATTACCAGCCGTGACAGCCGCGAGAAGTATTGAATCAAATTTTGCCTGCTCAGAATCAGACCTTGAAGTGAGAACTATTGGAGCTGAAGCACCAACAATCATTGAGGCCACCTTGGCACGGGCAAAGAAAACCAGGCTTTTATAGAGGACATTCCCCACCTCGATGTCTGGCATCAATAATAGGTCCGTATCACCTGCCACATTGCTTTTGATCTCCTTGTGATTGGCACTTTCCAGGGATACGGCATTGTCAAAAGCAAGTGGTCCATCCACTATGCAATTGAGAATCTGATCTCGCTGGTTCATCTTTGAGAGCAATGCTGCATCCAGGGTGGCTTGCATATCGGAGTTCACTTTTTCAATGGCTCCAAGCACGGCTACTTTGGGATTCTCAATTCCCAGGCTGTTTAATACTCTGACGGAATTGTTCAGGATGGCAATCTTTTCCGTTAGATTAGGGGCAATGTTCATGGCGACATCTGTAACCGCAATAAGCTTATGATAGGCTTCTACCTCAAAATATGCAAAATGGGAGAGTAATTTGCCTGTTCTCAAGCCGTACTCCTTATTCAACACCCCTTTGAGCATATCAGACGTTCCCACTTTCCCCTTCATCAATACATCAGCGTTGCCGTCATGCACCAATTTTACCGAGGTAGTAACAGCTTCCACAGGACTTCTAGCCTCTATAAACTCGTAGTGGGTAATATCCAGTTTGAGACCTTTAGCCATGCGCATGGTTCTCACCCTGTCACCCACCAGTACCAGCCGAATAATATTTTGCTCTGCGGCAAAAACAACTGCATTCAGAGAATCTGTATCATCAGAGGCAGCCAGTACAAGCTTCTTCGGCTTATGATCTTTATCAATCTGGTCCCTTAGCTGGGATAGTTTGGTTAGCATACCATTCAGTATTTGTTCATTACAAAGAAAATGAAATACTTGGCTAAAAGCACTTCTTGAGTATTTTATAGGTATCAGTGGCTATGACCAGCTCCTCGTTGGTTTTAACTACCAATGCGGTAACTTTTGAGTCAGGTTTGGAGATTATTTTATCTTCGCCCTTAACTCCATGGTTTTGTGGTTCGTCGAAATCGAGGCCCAGGTATTCCATGTTTTGAGCGATCATCCGTCGGATGTTAAAATCGTTTTCTCCAATCCCGCCGGTAAAAATGACACAATCAAGCCCATTCATAATCGCAGCATAGGCACCGATAAATTTCTTCACCCTGTAGGCAAACATGGTCAATGCCAGGTTTGCACGCTCGTTCCCTTCATAATAAGCTAATTCCAAATCCCTCATATCGGAAGAGATTTCCGAGATCCCCACCATCCCGCTTCTTTTATTGATCATATTACTAATTCCTTTCAGGCTTAAATGCTCCTTATCAGCCAGGTATAATAGAACGCCGGGATCAATATCTCCTGTTCGGGTACCCATGATTAATCCGTCCACCGGGGTGAATCCCATGGAGGTATCCATGGATCTTCCGTGCTCAATTGCGGTGACTGATGCACCGTTTCCCAGGTGACAGGATACTACTTTCATTTCACGGGTATCCCTGCCCATGATTTCACTGGCCTTTTTATAGACATATTTATGGCTGGTCCCATGGAATCCATACTTTCTTACCCCATATTTTTCATAGTATTCACGGGGAATGGCATACATATACGCATGGGGAGGCATGCTCTGGTGAAATGAAGTGTCAAACACAGCTATCTGCGGAATTCCGGGAAGCAGTGTATCTACTGAAATGATTCCTTTTAAATTGGCTGGATTATGAAGGGGGGCAAGGTCAATACAGGATTCAATATCCTTTATCACTTCTTTGGTAATAAGGACACTTTCCACATATTTTTCTCCTCCCTGCACCACCCTGTGACCCACCGCCACAATCTCTTCAATTTTCTCTATCACACCATGTTCCTGGTGGACCAGTGCATCCATGATCAAGTTGATCCCGGTAGTATGGTCCATGATGGGAGTGATGTGTTTATACTTGTCTTTGCCCGTGGATTTGTGGGAAATAACGGCATCAGTAAAACCAATTCGTTCCACAATTCCCTTTGCACTGACAACTGCATTTTCACCCATTTCAAATAGCTGGTATTTAATGGATGAACTCCCGCAGTTTAGTACTAATATTATCATAAATAAATGTCTGTTAAATCTCTATTAGAAACTTTCCTCTTGTCCCTTTTACACTCCCTTTTTTAGCCCGGCTGCCTGATTGGCTGTAATCGCCACAAGGTTCACAATATCACTGACAGAACACCCCCTTGAAAGGTCATTGATGGGAGCCGCCATTCCCTGAAGAACAGGTCCTATGGCTTCTGCTTTTGCCAATCTCTGGACCAGTTTATAAGCCGCATTTCCCACATTGAGATCAGGAAAGATCAAGACATTGGCGTTTCCCTGGATAGGGCTATCGGGTGCCTTGCTGATGGCAATTGCTTCCACCAGTGCGGTATCGGCCTGCAGCTCACCGTCAATAATAAGACTTGGATCCATCTCTTTTGCAAGTTTCGTAGCATTAACCACCTTGTCAACCATTGGATGAGTGGCACTCCCTTTGGTGGAGAAGCTGATCATGGCAATGTGCGGCTCAAAACCCAATATAGATCTGGCGGTACCGGCTGTGGCTAGGGCTATCTCGGCCAGCTGTTTTTCATCAGGATCGGGATGTACTGCTCCGTCGGCAAAGACAATAACTCCATCTTCTCCAAAGGAATGGTCAGGCAGGATCATAATAAAGGCACCAGACACAATACTAATACCAGGCAGGGTTTTTACAATCTGAAAGGCCGGTCTTAACACATCGCCTGTTGCATTTCGGGCCCCTGCAACCTCACCGTCTGCGTCTCCGGCTTTTATCATCAGGGCCCCCAGATAGAGGGGATCCTTCACAAGGCTTTTAGCCTCGTCCCTGGTCATTCCCTTTGAATTCCTGATATCATAAAGTAAATCCGTGTACTCCTGCATTTTAGGGTGATCTTTCGGATTAACAATGGTAGCTTTCTCCAGGTTCTTTAACCCATATTGGTGTGCCTTTTTCCCAACTTCTGAAGGGTTGGCTATCAAGGTTAGATGACACAGTTCCTCCCTGATTATGGCTTCGGCTGCCATCACTGTTCTCTCCTCATCTCCTTCAGGCAGCACAATTCGTTGGAGATCCGAACGGGCCTTACTCCGTATTTTTTCAATTAAATTCATTGATTATCAGTAATTTGAAATAAACCTGTAACAGAGATTAAAGGTAAATAAAAATGCATTGACCCACGATAGGGTTCCCATAATTATACCATATTGTAAAGCATATTTTTCAACACTTTTCGGTACAACTGGTTAATAAGGTAGATAATCCTTCTAAACTATGAGAGCAGCAGATATATTTGAAAAGCTTTGGATCCGGTATTCATGTGATAATCCAAGTGCCGGCAATATTTATGATCTTTTCCAGAAATCGGGGGAGCGGGTGATAAACGATCATGTGGCTTTGCGCACGTTTAACGATCCGCGGGTTGGCATTGATGTGATTGCTCGCCCCTTTATAGATGCTGGTTATAAACCAATGCAAGAGTATTCCTTTTGGACCAAAAAATTAAGAGCCAGGCATTATGAATTGCCAGAATATCCCGAATTTCCCAGGGTGTTTATTAGTGAGTTACTCCTTGATCACTGCTCAGAAGGATTGCGCAGCACGATACAAAGAAAGCTGGATGAGCTTCCTGAATCGGTGTTGAGTTCTTCCGATCTGATATTTAAAGGGAGTATATTCAAATCCAAAACCCACAAGGTATATTCCCAACTTAGGGAAGAATCAGAATATGCCGGATGGCTTTACGTGTTTGGTTTCAGGGCCAACCATTTTACTGTGAGTATTAATTACCTGGAACATTTTCAGGGGATTGAGGAGGTTAATGCATTTCTTAAATCCAATGGCTTTCCTTTAAATCGGTCGGGAGGAGAGATTAAAGGGTCCCCGGCGCAGCTTCTGGAGCAATCGTCAACCCTTGCCGATCGCATCCACATGGCCTTCGAGGATGGGGAGTTCGTGATCCCTGCCTGTTATTATGAATTTGCCCGTCGCTACGAGGGCAGCGACGGAAAACTGTTCAACGGATTTATTTCCGACTCGGCAGATAGAATCTTCGAAAGCACCGATTTTCGCGAATAGAAATCTCAGAATCGGGGAGGAAAGCATTTAGGAGCTATGTGAAAGAAATGCACCGGTATTTCAGTGACCTCATGGAAATGGTGGACTGAGATT